>NZ_CP104307.1:0-637913 GCF_025252405.1 Flavobacterium sp. TR2
ATGACTAAAACTGCTCAATCGGTATGGGAAAACTGTTTGTCCTTTATAAAGGATAATATTCAAGACCAAGCATATAAAACTTGGTTCGAACCAATCAAATCAGTTGAGCTAACCGATAACGCATTATACATTCAGGTTCCAAGTAAATTTTTCTACGAATGGCTCGAAGAGCATTACGTAAAATTATTGAAAGTTGCGCTTACCAAAGAACTGGGAAAAAACGCAAAGTTACTCTATAAAATTAAAATGGAGAACACTTATGGCAATAAACAGCCGTTTACCGAGCAGCTGCCAAGTGCCAACAGAGTGCCAATGAAACCGCAAGAGGTTGATGCTCCGTTTAAAAACTTAAATCCCGAACTAAAAAATCCTTTTGTAATTCCTGGAATCAGAAATTTAAAAATTGAGTCTCAGTTAAATCCGAACTACAGTTTTGACAATTTCTTAGAAGGAGATTCCAATAGATTAGCCCGTTCTGCTGGTATGGCGGTTGCCAATAAACCAGGGGGCACTTCATTTAATCCTTTATTGATTTTTGGAGGAGTTGGTTTAGGGAAAACACACTTAGCGCACGCTATAGGTGTAGAAGTAAAAGACAAATATCCAGAAAAAACCGTTTTATACATTTCTGCTGAAATTTTTACACAGCAATACATTGATTCTGTTAAAAAGAATAATCGTAATGATTTTATTCACTTTTATCAGCTAATCGATGTTTTAATTATTGACGACGTTCAGTTCTTATCTGGAAAATCTGGAACACAAGACGTATTCTTCCACATTTTCAACTATTTGCACCAAAACGGAAAACAAGTAATCTTAACTTCTGACAAAGCTCCTGTTGATATGCAGGATATCGAGCAGAGATTATTGTCTCGTTTCAAATGGGGATTGTCTGCAGAATTGCATCAGCCAGATTACGAAACTCGTATTTCAATCTTAAAAAATATTTTATATCGTGATGGTGTTGAAATGCCAGAAGATATTTTAGAATATGTTGCTCGAAACATTAAATCAAATGTTAGAGAATTGGAAGGCGCAATTATCTCGTTAATCGCCCAATCTTCTTTCAACAAAAAAGAAGTTACGATCGAACTGGCAAAAAGCGTTGTAGAGAAATTTGTTAAAAACGTTAAAAGAGAAATCTCTATCGATTATATCCAAAAAATCGTTTCAGATTATTTCCAATTAGATATTGAAACACTTCAATCTAAGACTCGAAAGAGGCACGTGGTGCAAGCAAGACAATTAGCCATGTTCTTTGCTAAAAAATTCACCAAAGCTTCTTTGGCTAATATTGGTTCGCAAATTGGAGATCGCGATCACGCAACTGTTCTTCATGCTTGCAAAACAGTAGACAACTTAGTTTCTACAGACAAACAATTTAAAAAGTTTGTTGAAGACATCAATAAAAAACTAACGCTTTAATACGCCCCATGCCTGTAAAAATCTTAATGGTTTGTTTAGGGAATATTTGCAGATCTCCTTTAGCGGAAGGAATTTTAGCCTCTAAATTGCCTCAAGATCTTTTTTTAGTTGATTCTGCAGGAACAGGTTCTTGGCACGTGGGCCATTGTCCTGACAAACGTTCTATTGAAGTTGCCAAAAAATACGGAATCAATATCAGCTCGCAAAAAGGAAGACAGATAAAAGTCTCTGATTTTGATGAATTTGATTATATCTACGTGATGGATAATTCAAATTTTAGAGATGTTCTCCATTTGGCTAAAACTCCAGAACATAAAAATAAAGTCCGTTTAATTTTAAACGATTTATTCCCAAACGAAAACGTCGATGTTCCTGATCCGTATTACGGTTCTGCCAACGGTTTTGAAAACGTTTATAAAATGTTAGACGAAGTGACTGATCTAATTGCAGATCAGCTTCTTAAAAAACACTCCTAATCAGATTCAATTGTTTCTAAAAAAGAGATAGTTGAATTTTTTAATTTTAAACAAAAGCACATGAAATCTTTCGGAAAATTATATCTAATTCCAACTACAATGGGCGAAAGCGATCCGATGGATGTTTTGCCGCAAACTGTTAGAAGAACGATAGAAGTTATCGACCATTATATTGTTGAAAATGATAAAACAGCCCGAAAATCAATAAAAGCAGTTTATCCCGAAAAAAAACAATCTGAACTGGTGCTTTTTACTTTAAACAAAAGAACAGAAACCAGCGAACATAACGATTTTATCAAACCTTTGCTGGATGGAAAAAACATGGGGCTAATGAGCGAAGCCGGCTGCCCTGGAGTTGCCGATCCTGGTGCTGCAATTGTAAAACTGGCACATGAAAAAGGAATTCAAGTTGTGCCTTTAGTCGGTCCTTCTTCTATCCTACTGGCCATGATGGCTTCTGGAATGAATGGACAGAGTTTTACTTTCAATGGTTATTTGCCAATTGATAAAGACGAGAAAAAATCGGCAATTCGTCATTTCGAGAAATTATCTTATGATAAAAACCAATCTCAACTATTCATTGAAACTCCGTACAGAAATAACAAACTGATTGAAGACCTTTTGCAGATTTTAAGTCCAGCAACTCATCTTTGCATTGCCGCTGATATTACTTTGCCAACAGAATTCATAAAAACCATGAAAGTTTCAGATTGGAAAAAATTAAAAATTGACATTGATAAACGTCCTGCGATTTTTATTATTCATAAAATGTAGTGGCAAACTAACGATTATATCTCAAAAAGTTTCCCTAATCAGACTTCACCATGAGCAAACTCCCAAAAGTAACCACAAGCATTTTTACGGTAATGTCAAAAATGGCAGCCGAATACAATGCCATAAATCTTTCTCAAGGATTTCCAAACTTCCCCGTAGATGAAAGACTGACAGATATTGTTGCCCGATTAGCTAAAGAAAATGTGCATCAATACACACCAATGGCAGGTTATCCGCCCCTGATGAACAAAATTGCGAAGCTGACTCAGGATTCTTATAACAGAACAATCGATCCAGATACTGAACTTTTGGTTACAGCGGGCGCAACGCAGGGAATTTTCACCACAATTTTGGCTTTAGTAAAAGAAAATGACGAAGTAGTTATTCTCGACCCGAGCTATGATTCGTACGAATCTCCTGTTTTACTTTGTAAAGCAAAACCCGTTCGAGTAGCTTTAAATGACGATTATACGCCAAATTGGGAAAGAATCGAAAAAGCTTGTTCGGAAAAAACAAGCTTGATGATTATCAATAATCCGCATAATCCGACGGGGAAAATTTTAACCGAAAATGATTTTATTCAGTTAAAAAATCTTCTTGAAAAATATCCAAACATTATCATTTTATCCGATGAAGTTTACGAGTATATTACTTTCGAAGAAAAACATATCTCGGCACATACCAAAGATTTCCTTTTAGACCGTTGTGTAATGGTTTCTTCTTTTGGAAAATCATTTCATATAACAGGCTGGAAAATTGGCTATACGATTGCGCCAGAATATTTAATGAAAGAAATCAAGAAAGTGCATCAGTTTTTGGTTTTTAGCGTAAATAGCATTTCACAATTTGCCATCAGCGAATATTTAGATGTTGTTGATGTCAATCTACTCGGAAAATTCTATCAGGAAAAACGTGATTATTTCCAAAAACTGCTTCAAAACAGCCGATTTGAATTGAAACCTTGCGAGGGAACTTATTTTCAGGTTGCTTCTTATGCCAACATTTCAGATGAAGATGATGTTCTTTCTGCAAAAATCTAATCATCGATCATGGCGTTGCAGCAATTCCAATTTCAACATTTTACTCCGATCATAAAGACCAGAAATTGATTCGTTTCTGCTTTGCAAAAGATAATTTGACTCTCGAATCAGCAGCAAAAAAACTGTGCGAAATATAAAGTTTATTAAAATTTTATAACAATATTATGCGTGCATCCTATTTTTTTAATTAATATTGTAAAAAAAGAAAAGTATGAGCTATACAGATAAAATGTTACGCGATGATGCCTTAAAAGGCAAAGTTATTGTAGTTACTGGGGGCGGAAGCGGTTTAGGAAAAGCAATGACAAAATATTTCTTAGAATTGGGCGCTCAAGTAGCGATTACTTCTAGAGATTTAGAAAAACTAAAAACAACAGCTGCTGAACTGGAAAGCCAAACTGGCGGTAAATGTCTACCTCTTCAATGTGATGTTCGCCATTACGAAGAAGTAGAAAATATGCTGCAAGCAACTTTAAAAGTTTTTGGAAAAGTTGATGTTCTTTTAAATAATGCTGCAGGAAATTTTATTTCTCCAACAGAAAGACTATCTGCAAATGCATTTGATACTGTAATAGATATCGTGCTTAAAGGTTCTAAAAACTGTACGCTTGCTTTTGGAAAACACTGGATCGACACCAAACAGACTTCGGCAACGATTTTGAATATAGTAACTACTTACGCTTGGACAGGATCTGCTTATGTTGTGCCTAGTGCTACGGCAAAAGCGGGAGTTTTGGCAATGACCAGAAGTCTTGCCGTAGAATGGGCTAAATACGGAATTCGCTCTAACGCGATTGCACCGGGACCTTTCCCAACAAAAGGCGCTTGGGACAGATTACTGCCTGGCGACCTTTCAGAAAAATTTGATATGGCTAAAAAAGTGCCGCTAAAAAGAGTTGGAGACCATCAGGAATTAGCCAATTTGGCTGCTTATTTAGTTTCCGATTTTTCATCTTACATCAATGGAGATGTTATCACGATTGATGGCGGCGAATGGTTAAAAGGCGCTGGACAATTCAACTTGCTAGAAGCAATTCCAGAAGAACTTTGGGATCAGCTTGAAATGATGATTAAAGCAAAAAAGAATAAATAATTACAAGTGCTTACTAAATTCAGAATATTTTTTTAATCTATACTGATTGCACGAAATCCCGAAGGTTTACTTTCGGGATTTTTTTTATACTTTTTAGCATATAATTAATAATCATTTTAACCATATAAGTAATATTAGTTCAGCTAAATACTGTTTTATTTAAATATTCTGCTACTTAAATTTGCTTACATTAGTTATATGGTTAAATCACATAATATGTTTAGGAATTCAGTTAAATTATTAATTTTGTCAAACAAATATCTAACAAAAATTTTATGCTCATTATTGGACTTGCAGGAGGAACAGGAAGTGGAAAAACAACGGTAGTACACCAAATTATGAACGAATTGCCAGACACTGAAGTTGGCGTAATTTCTCAAGATTCATATTATAAACAAACCGATAATTTATCTTTTGACGAAAGAGCATTAATCAATTTTGATCACCCTCGTGCCATAGATTTTGAATTATTGGTAAAACATTTAAAAGCGTTAAAAGCTGGTGAGACTATCGATCAGCCTGTATATTCTTTTATTCAGCATAACAGAACCGACGATACGGTTTCGACACATCCGAGAAAAGTAATGATTGTGGAAGGAATCTTAATTTTAACAAATCCTGAATTGCGCGATATGTTCGATATCAAGATTTTTGTTCACGCAGATTCTGATGAAAGATTAATTCGTCGTTTAAAAAGAGACATTTCTGAAAGAGGCCGTGATATTGACGAAGTTTTAAACCGCTATCAGACAACGTTAAAACCTATGCATGAGCAATTTATAGAACCATCTAAAGCTTTTGCAGACATCATTATCCCGAATGACAAATACAATACGGTAGCCATTGATGTAGTTCGTGCTGTAATTAATCAGAGAATTTCATAATTTTTATCGTAAATTTAAACCATAATAATCTAGGAGCTGGTTCCCGCTTTCGCTTTTGTTCCCGATAAAGAAAACCTACGGCAAAAAAGCTTTGTTTTCTAAATCGGGAGATACCGGCTCAAACGAAGTTCACTGAACACAAATAAAAAACAACGACTCGGTAAAGTAATCAGGGCTAAAGACAACACTAAAATACAAAAGAAATATTCGTTAAAATGAAATTTAAAAATCCATACAAAGACAAAAGATGGTTTAAATACCTTGGAAACAAATACGTTTGGGTTTTGCTGTTTTTTATTGTTTGGATGTTGTTTTTAGATAATTACTCTTATTTTGACCATCGCTTTTTAGACGAGCAGATACACGAACTTGAGGATAATAAAAAATATTATCAGGACGAAATCAAAAAAGATCAGGAGCAGATCAAACTGCTCAAAAATCCAGAACAAATTGAAAAATACGCTCGCGAAAAATATTTCATGAAAAAAGACAGCGAAGATATTTATATCATACAATTTGAAGGAGATACTATCCAAGAAAAAGAATAATCAAAAAAAATACAATGGCCACTAACCTATTCGACGATTTTAATCCGATTTCATCCAAACAATGGAAACAAAAAATTCAGTTTGAATTAGATGGAGCCGATTACAATCAAACTGTTATTTGGAATTCACCAGAAGATATTCAGGTAAAACCATTTTACCACAGCGACGAGTTTACAAAAGCTGCAGATGTAAATACTCAAGCGTCAGATTTTAAAATCTGCCAGAATATCTTTGTTTTTGATGTAGAAAAATCTATCGAAAGAGCTTTAAACACTTTGGAAAGAGGTGCAGAAAGCCTTCGTTTTACAATCGAAAATGATAAAATTGATGTTCAAAAACTACTAGAAAATCTTCCTTTAGAAAACAAAACCGTTTACTTTAATTTCAGTTTTATCTCAATCGATTTCGTTAAAAAATTAGACACTATTTCAATCCAGAAAAAAGCTAATTTTTACTGCAATTTTGATCCAATTGGGCATTTGGCGCGAGAGGGAAATTGGTTTACAACTTCTGAGAAAAATAATTTTGAAACCTTAGCTTTACTTTTTAAAAATACAGCCAATTTAAATTTATTGAGTGTAGATTTAGGTTTATATCAAAATTCTGGAGCAAACATCACACAGCAAATTGCATACAGCTTAGCACAAGCAAACGAATATTTGAACCGTTTTGCTGATAATACAAAATTTATAGTTTTTGAAGTTTCTGTCGGAACAAATTATTTTTTCGAAATTGCTAAACTTCGCGCCCTTCGAATGCTTTTTGATTTAATCGCTGCGGAGTATAATTCGAAAATCAAATGTCATATATTGGCAACCCCAACAAAACGCAATAAAACGATTTACGATTACAATGTAAATATGCTGCGTACGACAACCGAGTGTATGTCTGCAATTTTAGGGGGCGCAGATGCCATTGCCAATTTACCTTACGACGCGTTGTACCATAAAGACAACGAATTTGGGGATCGAATTTCAAGAAACCAGCTTTTGATTTTAAAGCACGAAAGTTATTTTGATAAAGTAAACAATCCTGCTGATGGAAGTTATTATATCGAAAGTTTAACCATGCAATTGGCAGAAAAAAGCTTGGCTTTATTTAAAGATATTGAAGCAAACGGCGGTTTCTTGAAGCTTTTAAATGATGGCATAATTAAAAAGAAAATTCAAGAAAGTGCCAATAAAGAGCAGGAATTATTCGATTCTAAAAAAGAAATTTTGTTAGGCACGAATAAATACCCGAACAAAGAAGACCGAATGAAACATGATTTAGAATTGTTTCCTTTTGTGAAAATCAAACCAAGAAAAACATTAATTACTCCAATTATAGAAAAAAGATTGGCAGAGAAAATGGAGCAGAAAAGATTGGAATTGGAATAATCTCTGGAAACGTAATTAATTAAAAATTCAAAAAAAGTGTCTCAATGATTAGAAAAGACCTTAAACATATTACTCTTCAAAATCAAAAGTCGAAAGCTGAAAGTCAAGAACAAAACTCGACAGACAACTTTACGACGGCTGAAGGAATTGAAATCAAAAAAAACTATTCGGAGAAAGATATCGAAGAGTTGGAATTTCTTGATTTCGGAGCTGGTTTTGCGCCAAACTTACGCGGACCATACGCTACCATGTATGTCAGACGCCCGTGGACCATTCGCCAATATGCAGGATTTTCTACAGCTGAAGAAAGCAATGCATTTTACAGAAAAAATTTAGCTGCAGGTCAAAAAGGGCTATCTATTGCTTTTGACCTACCGACGCATCGCGGTTATGATTCAGATCATGAAAGAGTTGTTGGCGATGTTGGAAAAGCAGGTGTAGCCATTGATTCTGTAGAAGACATGAAAGTGCTTTTCGATCAGATTCCGTTAGATGAAATGTCTGTCTCCATGACAATGAACGGAGCCGTTTTACCTATTATGGCTTTTTACGTTGTTGCCGCAGAAGAGCAAGGCGTTAGTCCCGAAAAACTGGCCGGAACAATTCAAAATGATATTTTAAAGGAGTTTATGGTACGAAATACTTATATCTACCCTCCAACTCCTTCAATGAAAATTATCGCAGATATTTTTGAATTTACGAGCAAAAAAATGCCGAAATTCAATTCGATATCTATTTCTGGCTACCATATGCAAGAAGCTGGAGCAACTGCAGATATTGAATTAGCCTATACTTTGGCCGATGGATTAGAATACATTAGAACCGGATTATCAACAGGAATGACGATTGATGATTTTGCCCCGAGACTATCTTTCTTTTGGGCCATCGGAATGAATCATTTTATGGAAATTGCCAAAATGAGGGCCGGCCGTATGATTTGGGCAAAATTATTACAGCAGTTTAATCCTAAAAGCGATAAATCATTGGCACTGAGAACACACTGCCAAACCAGCGGATGGAGCTTGACAGAACAAGATCCGTTTAACAATGTTGCCAGAACTTGCATAGAAGCTGCTGCTGCCGCTTTTGGAGGAACGCAATCTTTGCATACAAACGCTTTAGACGAGGCTATCGCGCTTCCAACAGATTTCTCTGCGAGAATTGCCAGAAATACTCAAATATTTCTTCAAGAGGAAACTAAAATCACTAAAACGGTAGATCCTTGGGCAGGAAGTTATTATGTTGAAAGTTTGACAAACGACATTGTTGAGAAAACTTGGAAATTAATAGAGGAAGTTGAAGAACTCGGCGGAATGACCAAAGCAATTGAAGCAGGAATTCCGAAACTTCGAATTGAAGAGGCTGCCGCAAGAAAACAGGCAAGAATTGACAGCGGACAAGATATTATTGTTGGCGTTAACAAATACCGTTTAGAAAAAGAAGATCCTTTAGATATTCTTGATGTAGACAATCAATTAGTTCGTAAGCAGCAAGTGGAACGTCTTGAAGAATTAAAACGAACTCGAGATACTGAAAAAGTAAATAAGTCACTAGAAAAATTAATCCATTGTGCGCAAACTGGGCAAGGAAACTTATTAGAAAATGCGATTGAAGCCGCTAGAAACAGAGCTACATTAGGTGAAATCAGTACGGCATTGGAAACTGTTTTTGGCCGTTTTAAAGCACAAATTAAATCTTTTAGCGGAGTGTATAGTGCAGCGATAAAAAATGACGAGAATTTTGAAAAGGCGAAACAACTGGCAGATGTTTTTGCAAAACAAGAAGGAAGACGCCCTAGAATTATGATTGCTAAAATGGGACAAGATGGCCATGACCGTGGTGCAAAAGTAGTTGCAACAGGTTATGCAGATGTAGGTTTTGACGTTGACATTGGCCCTTTATTTCAAACTCCGGCAGAAGCGGCAAAACAAGCTGTCGAAAATGATGTTCATATCTTGGGAGTTTCATCACTTGCCGCTGGACACAAAACATTGGTTCCTCAAGTTATTGAAGAATTAAAAAAACACGGACGAGAAGATATTATGGTAATTGTGGGCGGTGTTATTCCGTCTCAAGACTATCAATTCCTGTTTGATGCGGGTGCATCGGCGGTTTTTGGACCTGGAACTAAAATAAGCGAAGCGGCTATAAAAATCTTAGAAGCTTTAATCGATTAAAAAGAAAAATCCCTTTTAAAAGGGATTTTTCTTTTTTTCATTTAGTCGTTTACTGTTGCGTTACTATCAGCCTCTATAAAAGAAAGATCGTAACCTGCAAAATCTCTCATATAGCTTTTCAAAGATGTTCCGAAAGCATCTCTAAAATGTCTGCTTCCTTTATTTTTGAAAAAGTTCTTTACAGAACCTGCACCGCCTAAATGCGCTGCGGCTAAAATTCCAGATTCGGTAATTTCAATACCGCTGATGATTTTGCCTTCGTACTTTTCGATTTCGTTACGTAAAATCCATTTGTTTTTGGCCAATAAAGCCATAAAAGCTTTTTCCTGCAGAGCAGGATCTTTTAAAAAGGCTTTGTTATCATTAATTCCAATTGCTCTCAAAGCTTTAGAACCAAATTGATATTTACCCATATAACCAAGGGAATTTACTAGTCTGTATTGCCCTTGCGATTCTTTAAAAGCTACTGCTTCTTTAAATCCTATAAGATGATTTCCTGTGTATGGGACGTTGGTGTTTGGATAATCATCCTTTTCTTTTGATGGAAAAATGTATTCTGATCCATCTGTTTTTTCAATTAAAAACCAAGGTTTGGTTTCTTTTTCTGAGGGAATAAATCCCAAACTTAAAAATGTAATAATAACGACTAAACTCGCATAAAAATACCATTTCTTTATCATAAATTGTTTTTCTTCAAGACGCTGTCACCCTCTTGAAATTTCTACGCTGCAAAGATAAGCTATTTTAAAAATATGCTTAAAACCAAGGCATTAGCGTTTTTTACGTAAAATCGTAAATCGCTTTCATCCCAGTTATAGTAATGGATTCCGAAAGATTTTGAGTTTCTATTTTTCGACTCCAAAACCGAAAATTGAGATCAAAAAAAATCGTTTTTTATATAAATTTTAAGCAAATTTCACCAAAAAGAAAGAATTTACTTATGTAAAAATCATCATTTTTTATGCAAATCTTGAAAACCGCTTTCTGAATTTTATAAAATTTGACATTAAAAAATGTTTATTTTTTTATTACTTCAACGCAAAAAACATACAAAATAGCAATTTCATAATTTTTCAATTCCAAAAGCATTTTACTTCAAAAGAAATAAAAAAAACCGAAGCAATATTGGCTTCGATTATAAATATTTTAACGGACAATTAAATTATCTAGTTACTCCCTGACTTGCGATCCAGTCAGAATATTTTTTTGCATTTACATTGTGTTCTGCCAGTGTTGCAGCAAACTCGTGATATCCGAAACGGTCAACGCTTGCACAGAAATAAATATAATCGTTCTTCTCAGGATTCAAAACTGCTTCTAATGCTGTAATATCAGGCATCGCGATTGGTCCAGGGGGAAGTCCTTTGTTGACATAAGTATTGTAAGGAGACCTCATTACCAAATCATTGTAAAAAACTCTTTTAATAACTTGGTCAAAATTATTGTCTCTTAATTTTAAAGCATAAATAACTGTTGGATCTGCTTGCAAAGGCATTTCTAATCGCAAACGATTTAAATAAACTCCGGCAATGCGAGGCCTTTCATCTTTTTTAACAGATTCTTTGTGCACAATTGAGGCCAGAATTGTTGCCTGTACAGGTGTTAGACCTTGTGCTTTTGCTTTAGCGATTCTATCAGCTGTCCAAAAATTATGATATTCTTTTATCATTTTATCACGGAACTTTTCTGCCGATGTATTCCAATAAATCTCATAAGTATTTGGAATAAACATTGCAAAAACGTTATCTTCATTAAATCCGTTTGCTGCTAAGAATGTCGAATCTTTAATCGCTTTCAATAGAGATAAACTATCAGCTTCAATTTCTTTTCCAATTCTTCCAGCAAAATTTTCTAAACGCTCCTGATTATTAAAAACCAACTTAACCGGAATATTAGAACGCATTGCTCGCACTAGATCGATATTATTCATATCTTTCTTTAAAAGAAAACGACCCGATTTTACATTTTGCGGATAGTCTCTTTTTTCGGCAACCAATTCAAAATTGTCAAAATTCTTTACGTAAGGCGCCAATATTTTCTTTACATCAGCATAGTTTGCATCTGTTGGCACATAGACGTACACTTCTTTTTCTTCAAATTTAGTATTAGAACTAAATATTTTACTTATTAATATAAAACCATAAATCAACAAAACTGAAATGATGGCTACAGCACTTATAGTGATTATTTTTTTTAGACTCAAAGCTTAAAATTTAAATTTGTTTATTAATTAGCTGAAAAATTGCTTCATCATGATAGTGGTTATGATACAAAATCCAGTCTTTCTTTATTCCGATTTTCTTAAAACCAAATTTAGTAAAAAGTGCAATACTCGCTACATTTTGCACACCAATATTTGCATACAATTGATGCAGGTTTAAATTATGAAAAGAATATTTTATTAAAAGCTCTAAAGCCTCAGAACCAATGTTTTTTCCTTGGTTTTCTTCTTTCTGAATGACAATGCCAATTCCTGCCCTATTATTTCTAGGATCAAAATCAAACAAATCAATCAACCCAATTGCAGGAAAATCTTCATCTTGACAGATTGCCAAACGAAGCTGTTTTGCTTCATAAATATCCTGATGGGCATTCTCTAAATATTGCTTAATCAAAAAACGGCTGTATGGAGTCTGCGTATTGCTTACTTCCCAGATATTTTCATCATTTTCTATAGAATAAATGAATTCTAAATCTTGAGGTTCGAGTGCCCGCAAATAAATCGAATCGCCTTTTAATGTTATCATCTGAAAATTTTAAATTGGAATTTGGAATTTAAAAAATTTGGAATTTATCCATTAAATCTCAATTGTTCCTTTAAAAACGAATTTTGCAGGTCCTGTCAAGAAAACGTTTGTATAACCATCATTGTCTTTATCAAAAGAAACAACTAGTTTTCCGCCTTCAACATTTAAATTTATCGAAGTTTTATCTGTTTCTCCAATGGCATTCATGGCAATCGCCACTGCTGTGGCTCCAGTTCCGCAGGCAAGAGTTTCATCTTCAACTCCCCTCTCATATGTTCTTAAAGAAAAAGTATCGTTATCTACCTTTTTAACAAAATTGACATTGCTTCCCTTTTCTCCATACAATTCACCATAACGAATTGCGGCACCATTTTCTTTTACATTATAATGTTCCAAATCATCTACAATTTGAACATGATGCGGCGAACCGGTATTTAGGAAAGTATAAGAATCTTTTTTCTGAATTTCGTTAACATCGATCATTTGCAAAGAAACAATTGAGTCAGCATTCACAGACGCGTGATGCAACCCGTCAGTAGCGATAAACGTAGTTTTGTCATCAATCACTCCCAATTGGTTAGCAAAAGCAACAAGACAGCGGCCGCCGTTTCCGCACATCGAACTTTGATTTCCATCAGAGTTATAGTAAACCATTCTGAAGTCAGTTTCAGTATCATTTTCAAGTAAAATCAATCCGTCTGCTCCAATCCCGAAACGTCTGTCGCACAGGCGCTCAATAAGTTTCACATCATCTTTTGGAAAGAAATTTGTACGGTTGTCAATCATTACAAAATCGTTTCCGGTACCTTGGTATTTATAAAATTCTATTTGCATTTTTTAGTTGTTAGAAATGCAAAAGTACGAACTATTAATTAATGAAATGTTAATCATTGTTAAAGAGCGTTAAACCGTTTTTACAAATAATTTTTTGAAGTAATTTTACGTTAAATAAAACATGAAACTTTAATTCTAATAACTTAATTACAAATTCTAATATGAAAAGATTTTCAGCCTTATTTTTAGTGTCATTATTAAGTGGTGCTATTACTCTTGGTGCTTACAAGTTATTATTTGAAAGCAACAATTCTTTTTTTGGAAAAGGAAATTCTGTTGTAACTCTTGCCCCTAACTCTTACGGAAAAAACGTTGGTTTAGGAGCTGAAATACTAGATTTTACCGAAGCCGCAGACAAAACTGTCCATACCGTTGTTCACGTAAAAAATGTTTCTAGAAGAACTGTCAGCAATCCAATGCTTGAATTTTTCTACGGATACGGCGGACAGCAACAGCAAGAACAAGTAGGAACTGGTTCTGGCGTAATTATTTCTGAAGACGGATACATTGTTACGAACAATCACGTAATTAAAGATGCTACAGAAATTGAAATTACTTTAAACAATAAAAAATCCTACAAAGCAAAATTAATCGGTACAGATTCTAAAATGGATATTGCTCTTTTGAAAATCAATGCTGATGAAAAGCTTCCTTACACTGCTTTTGCAAATTCGGATAATGTAAAAGTCGGCGAATGGGTGTTGGCAGTTGGAAATCCTTATAATTTAACTTCAACTGTAACTGCAGGGATTGTATCGGCGAAAGCCAGAAATTTAGACCAAAGCGGAATCCAATCTTTCATTCAGACTGATGCTGCTGTAAACCCAGGTAATAGCGGTGGAGCGTTAGTAAATGCTAGAGGTGAATTAATCGGAATTAATACTATGATTTCTTCAATGACAGGTTCTTACGTTGGTTATTCTTTTGCAGTACCTTCAAATATTGCCAGAAAAATTATTGAGGATATTATGGAATACGGAAATGTACAAAGAGGTATTCTTGGAGTTGAAGGAGGCGAATTGAATGCAACAGCTTCTAAAGAATTAGGAGTAACAGAAACACAAGGATTCTATATTAATAGGGTTTCAAAAAATTCTGGAGCTGAAAAAGCTGGTTTAACTAAAGGTGATATCATTGTAAAATTGGATGATCAAAACATTGCCACTTACGCAGATTTATCAGGATACATTAATACAAAACGTCCGAGCGATGTTGTAAAAGTAACGTATATTAAAGACGGAAAAACTAAAACTGTTCCTGTTACTTTAAGTAAAAACGAATTTTATAGCGCTGAATTTAAAGGAATTGAATTAGAGAACATTGACGCAGCCGACAAGAAAAAGTTCAGAATTGACTATGGTGTAAAAATTAAAAACATCACCAATGAGAATTTAATGCAATATCAAAACGAATTGCTAGGAAATATTATTCTAAGCATTGACAATGTAAAAGCAACAAACGTTGAAACAGTTTCAAAACTTTTAAGCAAAAAAGACGAAGGTCAAAGCGTTCGAATTGAAATGATCAACAGAAATGGAGAGGTTTTCAGAATCATAATTTAACTTACAATACTGAACATCGGTTTTCTGAATCAAAAAACGGAGAAACTGATGCCAAGGTTCAAAACTAAAAGAAGCCATCTTAAGAATTTAAGGTGGCTTTTTTATTTTCAAAAATAAATGCTAAAATAGTTTACGAAATCGATTGAAATAGATACTTTTGCGCAAAATTTTAAAATAGTGAGCATTTTATTTTTTCAATTATGAGTAACAAATCATTGTACCAAAAAGAGGTATCCTTACAAGTCGACCGAAGAAAAGCAGGTGTCGAATTAATCAAAATCATAAGCGACTTATGGTATGACAAATCAATCGAAATGGTTTTATTCAAGAATCAGTTACTGGATAAAAACGTTAGCGATATTATTAATCTTCATCAATATGCTGGTGAATTTGTGGGCAAACCAATCACCATTTTTGATTCGGTTGAAATCGCAAGAGTAGTTTTGTCTTTAGATCTTCCGCCAGCAAAAATAGATCTTGGAAAACTAACTTATGAGTATCGTTTAGAAGATGAAAAATATCCTGACGCGAGATATTTTGTTATTGAAAAATTGAAAAAAGCAAAATCTTCAAAAGAAATCAAACCAAAAGATGTTGTTTTATATGGCTTCGGAAGAATTGGACGTTTATTGGCAAGAGAGCTAATGTCTAAAACTGGAAAAGGAAACCAATTACGCCTAAGAGCAATTGTAACTCGTGATAAAAATGACGCAACAAGTTTAGAGAAACGAGCTTCTCTATTGCGATACGACTCAATTCACGGAGATTTTCAAGGATCTGTAATAGCCGATGCTAAAAACAATGCCTTAATTATAAACGGAACAACCGTTCACATCATTACAGCAAATTCGCCAGAAGAAATCGATTATACTGCATTTGGAATCAACGATGCTTTGGTAATTGACAATACTGGAGCATTTATTACCGAAGAAGCATTAAAAAGGCATTTAACATCAAACGGAGCGAGCAAAGTTTTGTTAACTGCTCCTGGAAAAGGTATTCCAAATATTGTGCATGGCGTTAATCATAATGATTTTAATCCAGATGAAGTAAATATTTTCTCTGCCGCATCTTGCACAACAAATGCTATTACACCTATTTTAAAAGCGGTTGAAGAAACTCTTGGAGTCGTAAAAGGACATTTGGAAACAATTCATGCCTATACAAACGACCAAAATCTAGTTGATAATATGCATAAAAAATACCGTCGCGGTAGAGCAGCGGCTTTGAATATGGTTATTACTGAAACTGGAGCTGGAAGCGCTGTAGCGAAAGCTTTACCAACGCTAGAAGGCAAATTAACTTCAAATGCTATTCGCGTTCCTGTTCCTAATGGATCTCTTGTTGTTTTAAATTTAGAAGTTAAAAAAGCAACATCGATTGCAGGAATTAATAAAATCATGAAAAAATATGCTCTTGAAGGAGAACTGGTAGAGCAGATTAAATATTCTTTAAATAACGAATTGGTTTCGTCTGACATTGTTGGGACTTCTGCCCCATCTATTTATGACAGTAATGCAACCATTGTTTCAAAAGACGGAAAAAACATTGTATTGTATATTTGGTACGATAACGAATATGGATACAGCCATCAAGTAATTCGCTTAGCAAAATATATTGCCAAAGTAAGACGTTATACTTATTATTAATTCAACCAAACTAACTTTTTTTCTTAAAACCATCAGGATTCTCTTGATGGTTTTTTGTTTTGCCTAAATAGGAAGAACCGTAGTGCTCTTTACTTCCGAAATCACAAAAACCGTATTTATTAAAGAAACTTCAGGCAGAACCGATAATTTTTTTTGATGAAAATGATGATAGCTTTCCATATCTGGAATTATGATTTTCAGCATATAATCGAAGTTACCTGAAACGTAATTGCATTCGACAACTTCAGGCAAATTCAATATTGACTGATTAAATCCTTCCGATGTATCATAAGTCTGTTTTGTTAGCGTAACTTGGCAATAAACTGTCAAATTATTTCCGAGTTTTTTCTTATCCAAAAGCGTCACATATTTCTCGATAATACCATCTTTTTCAAGACGTTTCACTCGGTCATGAACAGGAGTTAAAGACAAATTTATTTTGTTTGCAATGTCTTTTAAAGTGTAATGCGCGTCTTCTTGCAAAAGGCGCAATATTTTTCTGTCAATTTCATCTAAAGCCATAACGAAAACGTTTGATTAAAAATAGAGCGAATTAGTCTTTTTTTCTTTTTGAGGAATAAATCCTGCCTCTAAACAGAATTTTTTTCTGTAAAAATAAAAAATAAAATAATATTTTCTTATTTATTAAGCATTAAACCATAATTTATTCTCTATCTGTAGATTTGTAAAACAAATTCAATAAAAACAAAAAAATATAACAAAATGATAATAGGTGTTCCTAAAGAAATAAAAAATAATGAAAACAGAGTTGCTTTAACTCCTGCAGGTGTTTCAGAAATGAAAAAACACGGACATACAGTTTATGTACAATCTACTGCTGGTTTAGGAAGTGGTTTCGCAGATGAAGAATATGCTCAAGCTGGTGCGGTAATTTTACCAACTATTGAAGAAGTTTATGCAATTGCAGAAATGATCATTAAAGTAAAAGAGCCTATCGCTTCTGAATACCCATTGATCAAAAAAGATCAATTATTATTCACTTATTTCCACTTTGCTTCTTCTGAAGAATTAACTCATGCAATGCTTGAAAAAGGTGCCGTTTGTTTAGCTTACGAAACAGTAGAAAAAACAGACAGAAGTTTACCATTATTAGTTCCAATGTCTGAAGTTGCTGGTCGTATGGCAATTCAACAAGGAGCAAAATACCTAGAGAAACCATTAAAAGGAAGAGGAATTCTTTTGGGAGGTGTTCCAGGTGTGCCACCAGCAAAAGTATTAGTTTTAGGTGGAGGAATCGTAGGAACTCAAGCTGCAAAAATGGCTGCTGGGTTAGGTGCTCAAGTTACTATCATGGACTTAAGCTTACCACGTTTACGTCAATTGGACGATATCATGCCAGCAAACGTAAACACAGAAATGTCTAACCACTACAACATCACAAGAGCGATTAAAGATGCAGACTTAATTGTTGGAGCAGTTTTAATTCCAGGAGCAAAAGCGCCACACTTAATTACTCGTGATATGCTTAAATTAATGCGTCCAGGAACTGTAGTTGTTGACGTAGCCGTAGATCAAGGAGGATGTATTGAAACTTGTACTCCTACAACTCACGAAAACCCAACATTCATCATTGATGATATCGTTCACTACTGTGTAGCTAATATGCCAGGAGCTGTTCCTTACACTTCTACTTTAGCTTTAACAAACGCAACTTTACCATACGCTGTACAATTAGCAAACAAAGGATGGGAAAAAGCTTGTGCAGAAAATGAAGAATTAAATAAAGGATTAAACGTAGCAAATGGAAAAATCCTTTACAAAGGAGTTGCAGAAGCTTGGAATCTTCCTTTTAACGAAGAAATAGTATTAGCAAACGCATAGTGCTAATACTTAATAAGTGCTTACTAAATCACTATTACAAAGGGCTTTTCTTAATTGAAAAGCCTTTTTTTTTGTGACATAAAAAAACCTGTCATGAAGACAGGTTTTTCAAAATAGGATACTTTTATTTCTTATTGTCTAAAACTTCAGTCATAACTTTAGCCTCAGTTCCATTTGGAAAAGTAACTTTAATTTTCTGTGCTATAGTTGGAGCAATTTCCGTAATCGCTTTTTTATCGTAAGATTCCCCTTTTTTGATATGCCAACCATAGAAAATAGCAGGAACGTGCGTGTCATAGCTATAAATTGTACCGTGAGATGTTCCTGTCGGTGTATATTCAATCATACCAGGTTTATCAACAATTACTAAATCTCCATTTTGAGTAACATCATAACCTTTTGCTACAAAATTAAGAGCATAATCATTTCCAGCATTAGCTAAAACTTCTTCCTCTGCATAAACCTTCTTTACTTGCGGTTGAGTAATTAAAAACTTTTTAAAAGCATCTTTGACTTTATCAAGGTCTAATTTCTTATCCTTAATAATTTGCTTATTGAAGAAAACATTAAAGTTTGAATAATTCTGAATCAAATCTACACCAAAAGTCTTAGTTGAAAAATCCTGTAAACTTTTCTTAACATCTTTTGAAGGATAATTATCCACATTGTATTTACGATCTTTTAAGTAAATCACATTCTCAGCTCCAGCGTGATCAGCTGTTAAGAAAAGTAAATAATTTCCTTTTCCAACCGTTTTATCAAGATAAGCTAAAAAATCAGCAATCGTTTGATCCAATCTCAAGTAAGTATCTTGAAGTTCCATCGATCTTGGCCCCAATAAGTGCCCTACATAGTCTGTAGAGGAAAAACTAACCGTTAAAAAATCAGTAATATTATCTTTCCCTAAATCTTCTTTCTCAATAGCCCTCTTTGCAAATTCAGCTAACAAGTCATTTCCGAAAGGAGTCGCTCTAATAATTCCAGCATCATTTTTCTCATACATAGATTTCAAATCGTAAGGAAAAACAGGAGCTGCACTTCCATATAGTTTACCTTCGTACGGATTATTATCTGGAAGACTTTCATTGTAAACCGAAGCAGGTTTATACAAATCCCAACCTTTATTAATATATTTTAAGTAGTTTTTTTCATTATTGAATTCAGACACCCATTCTGGCAATTTTTCCCCGTAAAAACTACTTGAAATAAATGATCCCGTTTTACTATACCAAAATGCCCAATTTGCAAAATGTCCAGCTGGCAATATAGCACCACGATCCTTTAAACTTAATCCAATAACTTTTCCAGTAAAATTAGTAGCCATTCTAACTTCATCTGTAATTGTAGTACTTTGAAGATTCTTAGGAGACATAGCACCTTCTTCTGCCGTACCATCACCTACAGTTTTAACACTGGCATCATCAGTACAATACATTTCTTTACCAAGAGTTCTGCTGAACCATTCATTACCAACAATTCCGTGAGTAGCCGGAGTTGTACCAGTGTAGATTGAAGCGTGTCCAGGAGCAGTATAAGTTGGCATATAATTGTAATGCATATTTTGGAAAGTAAATCCATCATTCATTAATCTTTTAAAGCCATTTGGAGAAAAATCATCTGAAAAGCGGTACAAATACTCCATTTTCATTTGATCGACAACTATACCCACAACTAACTTAGGACGTTGTTGCGCACTTAAGCCCGTTACAGCAAGAAGCGCTAACAATAAAATATTTTTCTTCATATTTAAAAAGTAATTTAAACACAAAAATACTCATTCAAATCCAAAAAGTCTAAACTATCAATATTTAACCTCCAACAATTGACTATAATTTAACACTTTTAGCACCAAGCTTCAAATGCTTATAGCGTTTCCCTTCGGGCCGTGCTGTCCGCTGTATCTTTTGCGGGCGGGGTCTGCGGGAAAAAGAAGCCCTGCATATCCCGCAAAAAAATGCCGCTCCCATCCCTAACGCAGCCCTACGGAAGAGGGATTTCGGGCCTGCGGCGCTGCAAGAGCTTTTTTTTTGCGGACCAAAATTCCGCATACAAAAAAACCCCATCCGTAACGGATGGGGTTTTCAAAAGAAAGGCGACGACATACTCTCCCACAATACTGCAGTACCATCTGCGCAGGCGGGCTTAACTTCTCTGTTCGGGATGGGAAGAGGTGAGCCCCGCCGCAATAACCACCTTAAGGTTTTTAGTCCAAAGTCACAAGTCTTAAAGCCTTTCGGCTTTAATCTTTCGGCTTAAAGACTGCCCGCGACGGGCAAATATTTTAACATACTGGGATAAAGAAACAAATAAGCTTTATTTTTTAGAAAGTTCCTTCCTCCCGATTGCCCGGGAGGAAAAAGTCTGTGCATAAGCTTACGGATTATTAGTACTACTCGACTGTGACATTACTGCCTTTACATCTGTAGCCTATCAACGTGGTCATCTTCCACGATCCTTAAAAGAAATCTCATCTTGTGGTGGGTTTCGCGCTTATATGCTTTCAGCGCTTATCCCTTCCAAACGTAGCTACTCTGCGGTGCCCCTGGCGGGACAACAGATACACTAGAGGTTTGTCCAATTCGGTCCTCTCGTACTAGAATCAGATCCACTCAAATTTCTAACGCCCGCAGTAGATAGAGACCGAACTGTCTCACGACGTTCTGAACCCAGCTCGCGTGCCACTTTAATGGGCGAACAGCCCAACCCTTGGGACCTTCTCCAGCCCCAGGATGTGACGAGCCGACATCGAGGTGCCAAACCCCCCCGTCGATATGAGCTCTTGGGGGAGATCAGCCTGTTATCCCCGGCGTACCTTTTATCCTTTGAGCGATGGCCCTTCCATGCGGAACCACCGGATCACTATGCTCTACTTTCGTACCTGATCGACCTGTATGTCTCTCAGTCAAGCTCCCTTATGCCATTGCACTCTACGCACGGTTACCAAGCGTACTGAGGGAACCTTTAGAAGCCTCCGTTACTCTTTTGGAGGCGACCACCCCAGTCAAACTACCCACCAAGCACTGTCCCCCACATCGCGGGGTTAGGCCTCAGATAAACAAAGGGTTGTATTTCAACAATGACTCCACAACGCCTGGCGACGCCGCTTCATAGTCTCCAACCTATCCTACACATCATTTATCCAAGGTCAATACTAAGCTATAGTAAAGGTGCACAGGGTCTTTTCGTCCCACTGCGGGTAAACGGCATCTTCACCGTTACTACAATTTCACCGAGCTCATGGCTGAGACAGTGTCCAGATCGTTACACCATTCGTGCAGGTCGGAACTTACCCGACAAGGAATTTCGCTACCTTAGGACCGTTATAGTTACGGCCGCCGTTTACTGGGGCTTCAATTCAATGCTTCTCCGAAGATAACATCTCCTCTTAACCTTCCAGCACCGGGCAGGTGTCAGGCCCTATACTTCATCTTGCGATTTTGCAGAGCCCTGTGTTTTTGATAAACAGTCGCCTGGACCTCTTCACTGCGGCCCCGATTGCTCGGGGCGACCTTTCTCCCGAAGTTACAGGTCTATTTTGCCTAATTCCTTAGCCATGAATCTCTCGAGCACCTTAGGATTCTCTCCTCAACTACCTGTGTCGGTTTACGGTACTGGTTCTTACTGCCTGAAGTTTAGAGGTTTTTCTTGGAAGCCCTTAGGCGCACTATCTCTTTGTCCGAAGACTCCGAGTACTATCGCATTTCGCCATCTTCTACGGATTTGCCTATAAAAGATATAGCTAGGTGCTTTAACGAACTATTCCGTCAGTTCGCGGCGCTTTCATCACTCCGTCACCCCATCACAGCAATAAGAAGTACGGGAATATTAACCCGTTGGCCATCGACTGTCCCTTTCGGGTTCGCCTTAGGTCCAGACTAACCCACAGCTGATTAGCATAGCTGTGGAAACCTTAGTTTTTCGGTGTGCGGGTTTCTCGCCCGCATTATCGTTACTTATGCCTACATTTTCTTTTCTGACCGGTCCAGCACCCCTTACGGAATACCTTCTGCCCTGTCAGAATGCTCCCCTACCACTTGCAAATACATGCAAATCCATAGCTTCGGTAATATGCTTATGCCCGATTATTATCCATGCTCGTCCGCTCGACTAGTGAGCTGTTACGCACTCTTTAAATGAATGGCTGCTTCCAAGCCAACATCCTAGCTGTCTGGGCAGACAAACCTCGTTCTTTCAACTTAGCATATATTTGGGGACCTTAGCTGATGGTCTGGGTTCTTTCCCTCTCGGACTTGGACCTTAGCACCCAAGCCCTCACTGCATAGAAACATTATATAGCATTCGGAGTTTGTCAGGAATTGGTAGGCGGTGAAGCCCCCGCATCCAATCAGTAGCTCTACCTCTATATAACTTATTTATGCGCTGCACCTAAATGCATTTCGGGGAGTACGAGCTATTTCCGAGTTTGATTGGCCTTTCACCCCTACCCACAGGTCATCCGAAGACTTTTCAACGTCAACCGGTTCGGTCCTCCACTGTGTGTTACCACAGCTTCAACCTGCCCATGGGTAGATCACACGGTTTCGCGTCTAACACTACTGACTAAAGCGCCCTATTCAGACTCGCTTTCGCTGCGGATCCATGGCTTAACCACTTATCCTTGCCAGCAGCGTTAACTCGTAGGCTCATTATGCAAAAGGCACGCCGTCACCCCACTAAAGGGCTCCGACCGCTTGTAGGCGCATGGTTTCAGGATCTATTTCACTCCGTTATTCACGGTTCTTTTCACCTTTCCCTCACGGTACTGGTTCACTATCGGTCTCTCAGGAGTATTTAGCCTTAGCGGATGGTCCCGCCGAATTCAGACAGGGTTTCACGTGCCCCGCCCTACTCAGGATACCGCTATCCATTACATTTGTTGCCCGTACGGGGCTGTCACCCTCTATGGCGCTCCTTTCCAGAAGCTTCCGGTTCCTTATGCATGAAATATCGCGGTCCTACAACCCCACAACTGCCGTAACAGCTCTGGTTTGGGCTAATCCGCGTTCGCTCGCCACTACTTACGGAATCACTTTTGTTTTCTTCTCCTCCGCCTACTTAGATGTTTCAGTTCAGCGGGTTTGCCCACCTATCGGTGTGCTATATCTTCAATATAGCGGGTTGCCCCATTCGGGTATCTGCGGATCAGTCGGTGTGTGCCCGTCCCCGCAGCTTTTCGCAGCTTATCACGCCCTTCATCGCCTCTGAGAGCCTAGGCATTCCCCATGCGCCCTTATTTTGCTTATTGCACCAATCATAAAATCATTTATGACCGTTTTTCTTTGTTTTTATTATCGCTAATAAAAACGCTTTCTACTTTCTTATTATTTTCTTATCCCAATATGTCAATGAACTTTCTTATGCTTTAGGCTTAAAGCAGTATGCTTTAGGCTTTCTCAGCTTACGGCCTACAGCTTATAGCTTATAGCCCTTGGTGGAGAATAACGGAGTCGAACCGTTGACCTCCTGCGTGCAAGGCAGGCGCTCTAGCCAGCTGAGCTAATCCCCCATTTTCAATTTTAGATTTTTGAATTCAGATTTTAGATTTCTTATTCTTCTCTAATTTCTTTTGGCGAATCCCAGCATCCAGAATTTCCTTCTCTTTAAGCTTTAAAAAGTAGTCCCGGGCAGACTCGAACTGCCGACCCCTACATTATCAGTGTAGTACTCTAACCAGCTGAGCTACGAGACTCTGTTTTTTTTTTACTTAAAAGTTTATTTCTTTAAATTAACAGCAAGAGTAATGCAATTTCAAGATCCAAAACCTGCAGTCTTGGCATCCCATTTCCCAAACGTGCCTTCCGGCTAACATTTCAGGCTCTAGAAAGGAGGTGTTCCAGCCGCACCTTCCGGTACGGCTACCTTGTTACGACTTAGCCCTAGTTACCAGTTTTACCCTAGGCAGCTCCTTGCGGTCACCGACTTCAGGCACCCCCAGCTTCCATGGCTTGACGGGCGGTGTGTACAAGGCCCGGGAACGTATTCACCGGATCATGGCTGATATCCGATTACTAGCGATTCCAGCTTCACGGAGTCGAGTTGCAGACTCCGATCCGAACTGTGACCGGCTTTATAGATTCGCTCCCCCTCGCGAGGTGGCTGCTCTCTGTACCGGCCATTGTAGCACGTGTGTAGCCCAAGGCGTAAGGGCCGTGATGATTTGACGTCATCCCCACCTTCCTCACAGTTTGCACTGGCAGTCTTGTTAGAGTTCCCGACATCACTCGCTGGCAACTAACAACAGGGGTTGCGCTCGTTATAGGACTTAACCTGACACCTCACGGCACGAGCTGACGACAACCATGCAGCACCTTGTAAACTGTCTTGCGAAAGATCTGTTTCCAAATCGGTCAGTCTGCATTTAAGCCTTGGTAAGGTTCCTCGCGTATCATCGAATTAAACCACATGCTCCACCGCTTGTGCGGGCCCCCGTCAATTCCTTTGAGTTTCAAACTTGCGTTCGTACTCCCCAGGTGGGATACTTATCACTTTCGCTTAGCCACTGATGTTGCCACCAACAGCTAGTATCCATCGTTTACGGCGTGGACTACCAGGGTATCTAATCCTGTTCGCTACCCACGCTTTCGTCCATCAGCGTCAATCCACCGGTAGTAACCTGCCTTCGCAATTGGTATTCCATGTAATCTCTAAGCATTTCACCGCTACACTACATATTCTAGTTACTTCCCAGTAATTCAAGTCCAGCAGTATCAATGGCCGTTCCACCGTTGAGCGATGGGCTTTCACCACTGACTTACAAGACCGCCTACAGACCCTTTAAACCCAATGATTCCGGATAACGCTTGGATCCTCCGTATTACCGCGGCTGCTGGCACGGAGTTAGCCGATCCTTATTCTTACGGTACCGTCAAGCTCCTACACGTAGGAGTGTTTCTTCCCGTACAAAAGCAGTTTACAATCCATAGGACCGTCATCCTGCACGCGGCATGGCTGGTTCAGACTTGCGTCCATTGACCAATATTCCTCACTGCTGCCTCCCGTAGGAGTCTGGTCCGTGTCTCAGTACCAGTGTGGGGGATCTCCCTCTCAGGACCCCTACCCATCGTAGCCTTGGTAAGCCGTTACCTTACCAACTAGCTAATGGGACGCATGCTCATCTTCCACCGTTGTGACTTTAATCATATCCCGATGCCGGAACATGATGCTATGAGGTATTAATCCAAATTTCTCTGGGCTATCCCTCTGTGGAAGGCAGATTGCATACGCGTTACGCACCCGTGCGCCGGTCTCTGCCGATAAATCGGCATACCCCTCGACTTGCATGTGTTAAGCCTGCCGCTAGCGTTCATCCTGAGCCAGGATCAAACTCTTCATCGTATATTTTAATATTATATTATCGATGCCTCTTCTATCGGTTCTTTTCGAATCTCTCGATTCCATTACTCTTATTCTTTTGTTGTCTTATCTTTAAGATAAGACGGCTGTCAATTCAATATGTCTACGAACGTTGTTTCTTCTGTATTCCACTTGTGTTTCAAAGCGGGTGCAAAACTAAAAATTCTTTTTGTTTCCTGCAAGAAAAATTTAAAAAATTTTTGAAGCTTTTTTTCGCCTCACTTTTCCAATTCCCCTTCCGATCTTTCAATGGACTTTCCGCGTTTTGCGGGGTGCAAATGTAAAAAGCTTTTTCTTTTCCCGCAAGCTTTTTCCAATCTTTTTTTTCGAAAATTTCTTTTCGCTGATCTTCTGAAGCTGCCGGAATTTCTAAGAGCGTTTTTCGCTGTTGCGGGTGCAAAAGTAGCGCCTTTTTCCGCTTTTCCAACTCTTTTCAACGATTATTTTAAATCTTTTTTCCGCTTTTTTCCTAATGCGCTGACAGCGGATCGTTTACGTTTTAGATATTTTTAAACACTTGTAAGACTTTTCTGTATATCTCTTCCCGTTGGGGCGTTTCGCCGCAAAGCCGCTAAGGCGCGAAAGCCGTTTTTCCCGCTTTTCTGGCTCTAAAGGCGCCAAGCTTTTCTCCGCTTTCTTCCGAAAACCGGATCCATAGCCCCGACAGTCCCCAAACCTCGGGAGAAATCCTTCTGCTTTTTTCTTAAAAAGCGGAAGATTGGAGCCGATAGCGGGAAATAGCTCCCGATTATACTTAAAACCGCAAATCTTAAATGGCTTCGGCTCCGATCGGCATGGCAAAACATACTTATATTATATATAAATGAGTTGTCTTGAAAAAGGTTGACTCGATTAGTAATATAAAATTAGTTAAATCGGAACAAAAATAATTCTGTTCCGATTTATTTTTGTTCCATCTTTTGAGTTTGATTTGATTTTGTTAATGTGCTTGATTTGGAGTCAGCATATTTATTGATAAATGCACTCTTATTTGATTATAAAATAAAATAGATTCGAGAACTTGCTTTTTCAGATTTTCAAAATCTTCAAAGATTTCAGATAATCCAAATTCTTCTTTTAAAACACCATTTACTCTTTCTGCGACTGCATTTTCATATGGATTATAGTTTTGTGTCATGCTTATCAGAATCTTGCTTTGGGATAAATATTCCGTGTACTCTTTGCTGTAATATTGAAGACCTCTATCTGAATGATGTATGAGATTTCTACCGTATTTCATATTGCCAACAGCTATCTTTAAAGCTTCTAATATAGAAGAAGCCATTAAATTATCCGATAAATTATAACCTACAATTTTCTTCGAGTATGCATCTGTTATCAAATGCAGGTAATACGTTTGTTCTTTAGTTCTTAGATAAGTAATATCAGCAGCCCAAACCTGCTCAGGCTTATTGAGCTTGATTTCTTTTATTAAATTTGGATATTTACGCATCCAATGTCTTGAATTTGTTGTCTTGTAATATCTTCTAGCTTTAGGGACTAATAAATATTCATCACGTAAAAAATCAAACAATTTATCTCTGCCAATCTTTATTTGATATCTTTTTAAATCATCTTTCAGCATATAATGCAGTTTTCTGCCACCGGTTTTTGGCAGCTTTTGACGAACCGACATTACCAAAGATTTGAGATGCCCTTTGTCAGGAATTGACTTTAACAGATGTGATTTGCGTTTGTAATATACTTGTTTACTGTATCCAAACAATCGGCATATTTCACAAGAGCTAACCCTGTATATACGATTTATTTCTTGGACTGCTTGGAACCAGACTTTTTTACAATCTCGATTTTTAACTCGCGTTCGGCTATTTCAATAAACTTTTTAAAGACCAATAATTCTCGCTCTTTCTTAGCTAATTGAGCTTCGAGTTCTTTGATGCGTTGAGATTGAGGATCTTTCACAGGCCGTCCCAGTGTTAGTTTTTTCAGATATGTAAATTTACCATATTTTCTTAACCAACTGTCGATACAGCTATGACTTCTGATTTGGTAACGACGGCGAAGATCTGCCTTGCAAAATAATCCCAGTTCAAATTCTTTTACAACCTGTTTTTTGAATGCCTCACTAAGTGTAAGCAAGCACAATTCTTTTAAATACTTCTCTTGTTAGTGACATAATTAAGTTAATTATAGTCAACTTTTTTCAGGACGAGACACATACAAAAAAACCCCATCCGTAACGGATGGGGTTTTCAAAAGAAAGGCGACGACATACTCTCCCACAATACTGCAGTACCATCTGCGCAGGCGGGCTTAACTTCTCTGTTCGGGATGGGAAGAGGTGAGCCCCGCCGCAATAACCACCTTAAGGTTTTTAGTCCAAAGTCACAAGTCTTAAAGCCTTTCGGCTTTAATCTTTCGGCTTAAAGACTGCCCGCGACGGGCAAATATTTTAACATACTGGGATAAAGAAACAAATAAGCTTTATTTTTTAGAAAGTTCCTTCCTCCCGATTGCCCGGGAGGAAAAAGTCTGTGCATAAGCTTACGGATTATTAGTACTACTCGACTGTGACATTACTGCCTTTACATCTGTAGCCTATCAACGTGGTCATCTTCCACGATCCTTAAAAGAAATCTCATCTTGTGGTGGGTTTCGCGCTTATATGCTTTCAGCGCTTATCCCTTCCAAACGTAGCTACTCTGCGGTGCCCCTGGCGGGACAACAGATACACTAGAGGTTTGTCCAATTCGGTCCTCTCGTACTAGAATCAGATCCACTCAAATTTCTAACGCCCGCAGTAGATAGAGACCGAACTGTCTCACGACGTTCTGAACCCAGCTCGCGTGCCACTTTAATGGGCGAACAGCCCAACCCTTGGGACCTTCTCCAGCCCCAGGATGTGACGAGCCGACATCGAGGTGCCAAACCCCCCCGTCGATATGAGCTCTTGGGGGAGATCAGCCTGTTATCCCCGGCGTACCTTTTATCCTTTGAGCGATGGCCCTTCCATGCGGAACCACCGGATCACTATGCTCTACTTTCGTACCTGATCGACCTGTATGTCTCTCAGTCAAGCTCCCTTATGCCATTGCACTCTACGCACGGTTACCAAGCGTACTGAGGGAACCTTTAGAAGCCTCCGTTACTCTTTTGGAGGCGACCACCCCAGTCAAACTACCCACCAAGCACTGTCCCCCACATCGCGGGGTTAGGCCTCAGATAAACAAAGGGTTGTATTTCAACAATGACTCCACAACGCCTGGCGACGCCGCTTCATAGTCTCCAACCTATCCTACACATCATTTATCCAAGGTCAATACTAAGCTATAGTAAAGGTGCACAGGGTCTTTTCGTCCCACTGCGGGTAAACGGCATCTTCACCGTTACTACAATTTCACCGAGCTCATGGCTGAGACAGTGTCCAGATCGTTACACCATTCGTGCAGGTCGGAACTTACCCGACAAGGAATTTCGCTACCTTAGGACCGTTATAGTTACGGCCGCCGTTTACTGGGGCTTCAATTCAATGCTTCTCCGAAGATAACATCTCCTCTTAACCTTCCAGCACCGGGCAGGTGTCAGGCCCTATACTTCATCTTGCGATTTTGCAGAGCCCTGTGTTTTTGATAAACAGTCGCCTGGACCTCTTCACTGCGGCCCCGATTGCTCGGGGCGACCTTTCTCCCGAAGTTACAGGTCTATTTTGCCTAATTCCTTAGCCATGAATCTCTCGAGCACCTTAGGATTCTCTCCTCAACTACCTGTGTCGGTTTACGGTACTGGTTCTTACTGCCTGAAGTTTAGAGGTTTTTCTTGGAAGCCCTTAGGCGCACTATCTCTTTGTCCGAAGACTCCGAGTACTATCGCATTTCGCCATCTTCTACGGATTTGCCTATAAAAGATATAGCTAGGTGCTTTAACGAACTATTCCGTCAGTTCGCGGCGCTTTCATCACTCCGTCACCCCATCACAGCAATAAGAAGTACGGGAATATTAACCCGTTGGCCATCGACTGTCCCTTTCGGGTTCGCCTTAGGTCCAGACTAACCCACAGCTGATTAGCATAGCTGTGGAAACCTTAGTTTTTCGGTGTGCGGGTTTCTCGCCCGCATTATCGTTACTTATGCCTACATTTTCTTTTCTGACCGGTCCAGCACCCCTTACGGAATACCTTCTGCCCTGTCAGAATGCTCCCCTACCACTTGCAAATACATGCAAATCCATAGCTTCGGTAATATGCTTATGCCCGATTATTATCCATGCTCGTCCGCTCGACTAGTGAGCTGTTACGCACTCTTTAAATGAATGGCTGCTTCCAAGCCAACATCCTAGCTGTCTGGGCAGACAAACCTCGTTCTTTCAACTTAGCATATATTTGGGGACCTTAGCTGATGGTCTGGGTTCTTTCCCTCTCGGACTTGGACCTTAGCACCCAAGCCCTCACTGCATAGAAACATTATATAGCATTCGGAGTTTGTCAGGAATTGGTAGGCGGTGAAGCCCCCGCATCCAATCAGTAGCTCTACCTCTATATAACTTATTTATGCGCTGCACCTAAATGCATTTCGGGGAGTACGAGCTATTTCCGAGTTTGATTGGCCTTTCACCCCTACCCACAGGTCATCCGAAGACTTTTCAACGTCAACCGGTTCGGTCCTCCACTGTGTGTTACCACAGCTTCAACCTGCCCATGGGTAGATCACACGGTTTCGCGTCTAACACTACTGACTAAAGCGCCCTATTCAGACTCGCTTTCGCTGCGGATCCATGGCTTAACCACTTATCCTTGCCAGCAGCGTTAACTCGTAGGCTCATTATGCAAAAGGCACGCCGTCACCCCACTAAAGGGCTCCGACCGCTTGTAGGCGCATGGTTTCAGGATCTATTTCACTCCGTTATTCACGGTTCTTTTCACCTTTCCCTCACGGTACTGGTTCACTATCGGTCTCTCAGGAGTATTTAGCCTTAGCGGATGGTCCCGCCGAATTCAGACAGGGTTTCACGTGCCCCGCCCTACTCAGGATACCGCTATCCATTACATTTGTTGCCCGTACGGGGCTGTCACCCTCTATGGCGCTCCTTTCCAGAAGCTTCCGGTTCCTTATGCATGAAATATCGCGGTCCTACAACCCCACAACTGCCGTAACAGCTCTGGTTTGGGCTAATCCGCGTTCGCTCGCCACTACTTACGGAATCACTTTTGTTTTCTTCTCCTCCGCCTACTTAGATGTTTCAGTTCAGCGGGTTTGCCCACCTATCGGTGTGCTATATCTTCAATATAGCGGGTTGCCCCATTCGGGTATCTGCGGATCAGTCGGTGTGTGCCCGTCCCCGCAGCTTTTCGCAGCTTATCACGCCCTTCATCGCCTCTGAGAGCCTAGGCATTCCCCATGCGCCCTTATTTTGCTTATTGCACCAATCATAAAATCATTTATGACCGTTTTTCTTTGTTTTTATTATCGCTAATAAAAACGCTTTCTACTTTCTTATTATTTTCTTATCCCAATATGTCAATGAACTTTCTTATGCTTTAGGCTTAAAGCAGTATGCTTTAGGCTTTCTCAGCTTACGGCCTACAGCTTATAGCTTATAGCCCTTGGTGGAGAATAACGGAGTCGAACCGTTGACCTCCTGCGTGCAAGGCAGGCGCTCTAGCCAGCTGAGCTAATCCCCCATTTTCAATTTTAGATTTTTGAATTCAGATTTTAGATTTCTTATTCTTCTCTAATTTCTTTTGGCGAATCCCAGCATCCAGAATTTCCTTCTCTTTAAGCTTTAAAAAGTAGTCCCGGGCAGACTCGAACTGCCGACCCCTACATTATCAGTGTAGTACTCTAACCAGCTGAGCTACGAGACTCTGTTTTTTTTTTACTTAAAAGTTTATTTCTTTAAATTAACAGCAAGAGTAATGCAATTTCAAGATCCAAAACCTGCAGTCTTGGCATCCCATTTCCCAAACGTGCCTTCCGGCTAACATTTCAGGCTCTAGAAAGGAGGTGTTCCAGCCGCACCTTCCGGTACGGCTACCTTGTTACGACTTAGCCCTAGTTACCAGTTTTACCCTAGGCAGCTCCTTGCGGTCACCGACTTCAGGCACCCCCAGCTTCCATGGCTTGACGGGCGGTGTGTACAAGGCCCGGGAACGTATTCACCGGATCATGGCTGATATCCGATTACTAGCGATTCCAGCTTCACGGAGTCGAGTTGCAGACTCCGATCCGAACTGTGACCGGCTTTATAGATTCGCTCCCCCTCGCGAGGTGGCTGCTCTCTGTACCGGCCATTGTAGCACGTGTGTAGCCCAAGGCGTAAGGGCCGTGATGATTTGACGTCATCCCCACCTTCCTCACAGTTTGCACTGGCAGTCTTGTTAGAGTTCCCGACATCACTCGCTGGCAACTAACAACAGGGGTTGCGCTCGTTATAGGACTTAACCTGACACCTCACGGCACGAGCTGACGACAACCATGCAGCACCTTGTAAACTGTCTTGCGAAAGATCTGTTTCCAAATCGGTCAGTCTGCATTTAAGCCTTGGTAAGGTTCCTCGCGTATCATCGAATTAAACCACATGCTCCACCGCTTGTGCGGGCCCCCGTCAATTCCTTTGAGTTTCAAACTTGCGTTCGTACTCCCCAGGTGGGATACTTATCACTTTCGCTTAGCCACTGATGTTGCCACCAACAGCTAGTATCCATCGTTTACGGCGTGGACTACCAGGGTATCTAATCCTGTTCGCTACCCACGCTTTCGTCCATCAGCGTCAATCCACCGGTAGTAACCTGCCTTCGCAATTGGTATTCCATGTAATCTCTAAGCATTTCACCGCTACACTACATATTCTAGTTACTTCCCAGTAATTCAAGTCCAGCAGTATCAATGGCCGTTCCACCGTTGAGCGATGGGCTTTCACCACTGACTTACAAGACCGCCTACAGACCCTTTAAACCCAATGATTCCGGATAACGCTTGGATCCTCCGTATTACCGCGGCTGCTGGCACGGAGTTAGCCGATCCTTATTCTTACGGTACCGTCAAGCTCCTACACGTAGGAGTGTTTCTTCCCGTACAAAAGCAGTTTACAATCCATAGGACCGTCATCCTGCACGCGGCATGGCTGGTTCAGACTTGCGTCCATTGACCAATATTCCTCACTGCTGCCTCCCGTAGGAGTCTGGTCCGTGTCTCAGTACCAGTGTGGGGGATCTCCCTCTCAGGACCCCTACCCATCGTAGCCTTGGTAAGCCGTTACCTTACCAACTAGCTAATGGGACGCATGCTCATCTTCCACCGTTGTGACTTTAATCATATCCCGATGCCGGAACATGATGCTATGAGGTATTAATCCAAATTTCTCTGGGCTATCCCTCTGTGGAAGGCAGATTGCATACGCGTTACGCACCCGTGCGCCGGTCTCTGCCGATAAATCGGCATACCCCTCGACTTGCATGTGTTAAGCCTGCCGCTAGCGTTCATCCTGAGCCAGGATCAAACTCTTCATCGTATATTTTAATATTATATTATCGATGCCTCTTCTATCGGTTCTTTTCGAATCTCTCGATTCCATTACTCTTATTCTTTTGTTGTCTTATCTTTAAGATAAGACGGCTGTCAATTCAATATGTCTACGAACGTTGTTTCTTCTGTATTCCACTTGTGTTTCAAAGCGGGTGCAAAACTAAAAATTCTTTTTGTTTCCTGCAAGAAAAATTTAAAAAATTTTTGAAGCTTTTTTTCGCCTCACTTTTCCAATTCCCCTTCCGATCTTTCAATGGACTTTCCGCGTTTTGCGGGGTGCAAATGTAAAAAGCTTTTTCTTTTCCCGCAAGCTTTTTCCAATCTTTTTTTTCGAAAATTTCTTTTCGCTGATCTTCTGAAGCTGCCGGAATTTCTAAGAGCGTTTTTCGCTGTTGCGGGTGCAAAAGTAGCGCCTTTTTCCGCTTTTCCAACTCTTTTCAACGATTATTTTAAATCTTTTTTCCGCTTTTTTCCTAACCTTCTCATAACACGGAGTTTACACTCTGGATATTTTTCATAGCGCGTAAGGTTTTTCTTGGAATGGCTGGCATTTTCTTATTTTGCCATACTTCCCGGCATCAGTTTTTATCGGATTTTCAGCATTTGGCGCCTTTTTCAAAAGTTTTTTCATGATTTCGAAATCTTCCATTTCCCCAAACGCCTCTCCTGAAACCGCATTTTTAGCCCCGATAGTCCCGAAGCCTCGGGAGAAATCCTTTTTGGGCCGGGTTTCGGCCCAAAAAGATTGCAGCGCATAGCGGGAAACAGCTCCTGAAAAAACCTAATTTCAAAAACCACCCTTATATATGTCGAGCATAAGACGCACTGCAGTGCGTCTCTACAGAAAAACGGGAATTTGATTGCGAACATACCTATACAAATAAACCCGACAGGTTTTCAAAACCTGTCGGGTTGTAAAAGCGAATTGCTCTTATATATGTAGCGCAAGAAAACATACTTATTATAATAAAGTAATCTTGTACATATATATTGTATGTATTTTTGTAATCATGTATATTTGCATTCACAAAATTATAAACAATGATCAAGATTACTTTACCCGATGGGTCAATTAGAGAGTTCGCTTCGGGCGTAACTCCAATGGAGGTCGCTAAAAACATTAGCGAAGGTTTTGCAAGAAATGTTATTTCTGCATCTTTTAATGGTACAACTATTGAAACCGAAACTCCATTAACGACCGACGGTAATCTTATATTATATACTTGGAATGATGCTGAAGGTAAAAAAGCTTTCTGGCATTCAACTTCGCACGTAATGGCTCAAGCGCTTGAGGAATTGTACCCTGGAATTAAATTAACTCTAGGACCAGCAATTGCTAATGGGTTTTATTATGATGTAGATTTTGAAGATCAGAAAATTTCTGAGGCTGATTTCAAAAAAATCGAAGATCGTATTCTTGAAATTGCAAGAGGAAAGTTTGACTTTAAAATGCGTCCGGTAACTAAAGCGGAAGCATTGGAGATGTATAAAGATAACGTTTACAAGACTGAATTGATTTCAAACCTTGAAGATGGAACTATTACATTCTGCGACCACTCAACTTTTACTGATTTATGCCGTGGCGGACATATTCCAAACACTGGAATTATCAAAGCTGTGAAAATTATGAGCGTTGCTGGTGCTTACTGGAGAGGTGACGAGAAAAATAAACAGTTAACTCGTGTTTACGGAACTTCTTTCCCTAAGCAAAAAGATTTAACTGAATATCTTGAACTTCTTGAAGAGGCAAAACGCCGTGATCACCGTAAATTAGGAAAAGAACTTGAATTATTCGCTTTTTCTCAAAAAGTAGGTCAAGGACTGCCTTTATGGCTGCCAAAAGGAGCTGCATTAAGAGATCGCTTGGAGCAATTTTTAAAAAGAGCTCAGAAGAAAGCTGGATACGAGCAAGTTGTGAGTCCACATATTGGACAGAAAGAGCTTTATGTTACTTCTGGGCACTATGCGAAATATGGAGCTGACAGTTTCCAACCAATTCATACTCCTGCTGAGGGTGAAGAATTTTTACTAAAACCAATGAACTGTCCTCACCACTGTGAGATTTACAATGTAAGACCTTGGTCATATAAAGATTTACCTAAGCGATATGCTGAATTTGGTACTGTTTACAGATATGAGCAATCTGGCGAATTACATGGTTTAACTCGTGTTAGAGGATTTACTCAGGATGATGCACATATTTTCTGTACTCCAGAGCAGTTGGATGAAGAGTTCAAAAAAGTAATTGACCTTGTACTATATGTATTTGGTTCGTTAGGTTTTGAAAACTTCACCGCTCAGATTTCATTGAGAGATCAGGAAAATAGAGACAAGTATATTGGTACAGATGAAAACTGGGAAAAGGCTGAAAATGCTATCATTAATGCAGCAAAAGACAAAGGTCTTAATACTGTTGTAGAATATGGTGAAGCTGCATTTTACGGTCCGAAACTAGATTTTATGGTAAAAGATGCTTTGGGAAGACAATGGCAATTAGGAACGATTCAGGTAGATTACAATTTGCCAGAGCGTTTTGAATTGACATACAAAGGCGCTGATAATGAATTACATCGCCCTGTTATGATCCACAGAGCTCCTTTTGGATCTATGGAACGTTTTATAGCGATTTTACTAGAACATACCGCAGGAAATTTCCCACTTTGGCTAATGCCTGAGCAAGCTATTATCTTGTCTTTGAGCGAGAAATACGAAAATTATGCTAAAAAAGTTTTAGATTTGCTAGAAAATCACGAAATTCGCGCCCTAATTGACAACCGAAATGAAACTATCGGTAAGAAAATTAGAGATGCAGAAATGCAGAAAATTCCATTTATGCTTATCGTTGGTGAGGAAGAAGAGAAAAACGGTACGATTTCTATTCGTCGTCACGGGCAAGAAGGAAAAGGCAATATCACAGTTTCTATCGAAGAATTTGCTTCGATTGTAGACGAAGAAATAAAAAAGACATTAAAAGTATTTACAGTTTAACTTAAATTAGAAAGTCATAGCAATAAAAAGTAACAGAGGTTTTCAACCTCGAGTAGAAAAAAAAGATGCGCACAGAATAAACAATCTTATTCGTGTTCCTGAAGTACGTCTTGTAGGTGAAAACATTGAACCTGGAGTTTTTAAAATCGCTGATGCGTTACGTTTAGCTGATCAATTTGAATTGGATCTAGTTGAAATTTCGCCAAATGCGGAACCGCCGGTTTGCAAAATCATGGATTACAAGAAATTTGTTTACGAACAAAAGAAGCGTGATAAAGCACTTAAAGCTAAATCATCTCAAGTTGTTGTAAAAGAAATTCGTTTTGGTCCTCAGACAGATGAGCATGATTATGAGTTTAAAAGAAAGAACGCTGAAAAATTCCTAAAAGAAGGAGCTAAATTAAAAGCTTTCGTTTTCTTCAAAGGACGTTCTATCATTTACAAAGATCAAGGTCAGATTCTATTATTACGTCTTGCTCAAGATTTAGAGGAACACGGTAAAGTTGAGGCTATGCCAGTTTTGGAAGGAAAGAGAATGATTATGTTCATTGCTCCTAAAAAGAAAAAATAATTATTTGGCTTTAAGCAATAAGCTGTAAGCTTTAAGCAAAAAACATTTGCCTAAAGCTTACAGCCTAAAGCCTAAAGCTTAAAAAATATAAGTAAGTAAGAATAAATTAAAACACTAGGAAAAATGCCTAAAATGAAAACAAAATCTAGCGCTAAGAAACGTTTTAAAGTTACTGGCTCTGGAAAGATTAAAAGAAAGCATGCTTTTAAAAGTCACATCTTGACTAAAAAATCTAAAAAACGTAAATTAGCTTTGACACACTCAGCGCTAGTTCACCAAACAGATATGAAAAGCATCAAACAACAATTAAGAATTATCTAATAAGTCTAAAGTTAGAAAGTCCTAAAGTCAAAAGAAATTTTCTTTCAACATTTGGCTTTCGACATTTGACTAAAGATCTTCTTTAGGTTAAAAAATTATTTATATAACCTTGGAGTATGGCTTTAAGTTCCTTTGATTCAATTCAGGACGCCTGCTACAAAAAAACATTAAAATTATGCCAAGATCGGTAAATTCAGTTGCTAAAAGAGCAAGAAGAAAAAAAATAATGAAGCAAGCCAAAGGTTTCTTTGGTAGACGTAAAAACGTTTGGACAGTTGCTAAGAACGCGGTAGAGAAAGCGATGAGCTACGCTTACCGTGACAGAAAACAGAATAAAAGAAATTTCCGTTCATTATGGATTCAACGTATCAACGCTGGAGCTAGATTAGAGGGAATGTCTTATTCTCAATTCATGGGTAAAGTTAAAGCTAATGGAATCGAATTGAACCGTAAAGTTCTTGCAGATTTAGCTATGAACCACCCAGAAGCTTTCAAAGCTATTCTTAATAAAGTAAAATAAAACGTTTTATAAACTCAATTTAAGATTACTTACTTATTATAAAAAAACCATCCGTTAATTCGGATGGTTTTTTGTTTTTACGACAATCTTTACCAAATAATAAATTACATTTACTATAATTAACTTTCTTTAAAATGCAGAACGCGCTTATCCATCATATTCAAAAGTTTATTAATCTAGAGCTTTCTGAGATTGATTTGCTGGAGTCTTGTCTTGCTATCTCGCGGATTAAGAAAAAAGATCATGCATTGCAGGAAGGGCAAATATGCAATACAATGTATTTTATCGCAAAAGGATGTATGCGCCAGTATATCATTAATTCTAAAGGTGCAGAACAAACTCTTCAATTTGGCATTGAAAACTGGTGGATAACCGATTATTTGAGCTATCATAATCATACACCATCTAGTTTTTATTTGCAGGCAGTTGAAAACTCAGAAGTTATTGCTCTCGATAAAACGGTTTTAGAGTCGCTCCTGATTGAAATTCCAAATCTTGAAAGATACTTTAGAATCGTTACTCAAAAAAGCTTCGGTGCGATGCAAATGCGAATTAAATTCTTGTTTACGATGTCTGCTGAAGAAAGATACCATCATTTTAATGACCATTTCCCTGAATTTGTTCAGCGCGTTCCGCAATATATGCTTGCTTCCTATTTAGATTTTCGGCTGAATTTATGAGTAAAATAAGAGCCGGAAAAGTCTGATTTGAATTTCTTGAAGTAGTTCAAGTTTTTAAAAGCATACATTACTGACCTTTGTAATGAACTTTTAAAACATATAAAAATGAAACCAAGAATCGTTATCCCGAATGTTGCTCCAGAAGCTTATCAAGCCATGTTAGGTTTAGAAAAATATATTTCTTCAACTTCATTAACTCCTGTTCATAAAGAATTGATTAAAATTCGCGCCTCACAAATCAATGGCTGTGCTTATTGTATCAAAATGCATACTGCCGATGCCAGAAAACTAGGGGTTACAGAGGAGCGCATATATCTGCTAAGCGCGTGGCGAGAAGCCGATTTTTATTCTGAAGAAGAAAAAGCAATATTAGCTTTGACTGAAGAAATTACTTTAATAAGCAATCACGTTTCTGAAGAAGTTTATCAAAATGCAGCCAAATTATTTGATGAAAAATACCTTGCCGAAATCATTTTAGCGATCATCACAATTAATGCTTGGAACAGAATCGGAATTACAACCGGAATGAGAGCAGAATAATTTATAAAGAGAATATTTACAAGCTCATAACGCTTTGAAGCCCTTATAAAAAAAGGGCTTTTCGTATTTATTTAATAATCAGAATTAAAAAAAAGAAAAAATGAAAATAATTGAAAATACCGTATTTATACTCTTTCATGGTTTCTGGAATTATTTATTTTTGGCGCATGAAACCAAAAGGAATACAATTTTCACTATACATAATTCTAATTTTTACGCTTTTTTTTGCCTGTCAGAAAAGAAAAAACTTTACGGCAGATACTACAAATAATAAGGTCGAAATCGAAAAGAATATAAATGCAGCTGATTCATTCTACAAAAATAAAAAGTTTGATAGTGCATTTTATTTTTACAACAGAGCAAGAACAAAATGCAATCCTAATGAAGATGCCAAAAGCTATGTTTATTGTATGTACTATATGGCCGAAATTCAGCAAGACCACGAAGATTTTATTGGAAGCACTAAGACAGCAACAGAAACAGTTCCTTATTTAAAGAAAATAAACGATCCAAATCACGTATGGAACATTTACAGTGTTTTGGGCAGAAACTATTATTATACTTACGATTATCCAAATGCTATTTACTATTACTCCAAAGCATTTGCTCTGAAGGTAGACAGAATCAATATACTTGAAGCAAAAAACAATATCGCTACTATTTATCTTGACCAAGGTAAATACAATAAAGCACTGCAAATTTTCTTATCCATAAGCAAAGAAAAAATTGTACAGGAAAAGCCAATATATTATGCCAAAGTACTAGATTATATCGGTCTTTGTTATTTCAAACTCAAGAATGGGAAAGCTTTGGCTTTTTTTGAAAAGAGCATACAAATAAACTCTGAGGCAAAGAATGAAGATGGTTTAGGCAAAACGTATTATAATCTTGCCCAATATTATCACAACAATAAGTCTTTAGCGATGATGTATGCCAAATTAAGCTACAAAAACTACACATTATCTGACAATAGCAATAATCGCTTACTTGCATTAAAATTTATTATAGAAAACACTAATTCTCCCGCTGAGATAAAAGAAAAGGCTCTTCTTTATATAAAAGAGAATCATCGCATTTATGCCTTCAGACAAAAAGCAAAAAATCAATTTGCAAAAATGAAATATGATTCTAAAAGGGAGAAAGAGGAAAACTTAAAATTAAAGGCTCAAAAAATCAAAAACGAACTTCAATTAGAAAAACAGGAAAGTAAAAATATTATCTCATATATCATCATTATTTTAGTATCATGCTTGATTGTATTTGTTTATTACTATTTAAATGCACGAAATAATCGTCAAAAAATTGAAGCAGCTTATCAAAGCGAAACTAGAATTTCAAAAAAACTGCATGACGAACTGGCTAATGACATTTATCATACACTGGCTTTTGTTGAGAATAGAAATCTTTCTGCTGAAGAAAACCGAAGCCACTTATTGAAAAAACTAGATGATATTTATTCTCGAACACGGGATGTATCAAAAGAAAACAATCCAATTTTAGGCAATCAAAATTTTACAATTTCACTTAAAGAAATGATTTCCGGGTTTAATACGCCTAAAATAAACTTACTAATAAATGGATTAGATGAAATTTCATGGAATCAGTTGGATGAAATTAAAAAAACATCTGTGTACAGAATCATCCAAGAATTGCTGGTCAACATGAAAAAACATAGTGACGCCACTTTAGTTGCCATCACTTTTAAAAAGAGAAACAACACTATTATAATTAATTATACCGACAACGGAAAAGGAATTGATTCAAGCAAAATGGTTCATAAAAATGGTTTGCATAATATTGAAAATCGAATTCGAGCTATAAAAGGTGAGGTTGAAATTCATTCAGATTTTGGAAAAGGTTTTAAGCTTTTAATTAAATTCCCAGTATAATGATTAAAAACTTGCTCCGCTTTTTTCAAAAGAAAATTATTCTTTTTTGTTTGCTGATCATTTGTGTGATCTTAGCTGCACTTTTTTTCGTACAGTTTTCTGAAACAAAAAAACAGCAAAAAAAACTTCCTAAAATCGATCTATCAATTAAAATAAAAAAAACATTAGAAAAAGCTCATGTTTTTTTTGATGCCGGAAAATATGACAGTGCCTATTTTTACTTCAACAAAACACAATTGCTATGTGATCCGAAAGAAGATTATGCAGATGAATATGTTGGTTCATTAAACTACATGGTCGAAATCTTGCAACGATATGGCAATTTTTATGAAGCGGAAACTAACCTTATAAAAGCATTTCCTTATTTAGAAAAAACATCTAGTAAAAAATATGCCATTAATGCTTACACGTTTATGGCTTTCAACTATTTTTATACTTATAATAACGAAAAAGCGCTTTATTACCATAGAAAAGCATTAAAAACAGCAATATCCACATTTAGAAAAGCGCGAATATTATCTGAAATTGCATTTGTTTATGTCCAACAAAAAAAATTCCAAGAAGCAAAAGATATATTAGAACCAATATCCAAGTACAAAATTGTAGATAAAGTTACACCTTCAAATACAAACATTGTACGTTCAGGTATGTTGTATAATTTAGCTCTCGCGTACATAGGCCTTGGAAACCATAAAGAACAAGCTTTAAAATGTCTTGACGAAAGTTTGGAATTAACTATTCCATACAATAATGATTTTGAGCTAATTGCCAACTATTTTGGCTATTATCTTTATTATTCAAAATATTATAATCCAGAACTTAAAAAATTTTATGCGGAGCAATCATATCATGCTGCAAAACGAGCAAAATCAGCTGGGAATGAAATCGACAGATTAGCCGATCTACTTGAGATGGACAAGGCCGAAAATGCAAAAAAATACTGGAAAATTTATACTCGAAAAAATGATAGCCTCTATTTAAGCAGAAAAACGGCAAAAAATCAATTTGCTGACGTCATATACGACTCAAAGAAAGATAAAGAAGAAAACTTTGAACTCAAAAATCAAAAAGCAGAGAGAGAATTACAATTGCAAAGACAAAAAAACAGAAGCTATATTTCTTACGTCGTAATTTCTTTAAGTCTATTTATTATCCTTTTTTTAATATTTTATATCACTACGAAAGGCAAACGGGAAAAAAACGACATTATGCTTAAAAGTGAAATGAGAATATCTCAGAAATTGCATAGTGAACTTAACTCAAACATATATGAGACATTATTATTTATTCAGGATTATAATCTAGAAGACAAATGCAATAAAGAAAAACTGCTCAATAGTTTAAATAGCATTTATTCGAAAACTAGAAACATATCGAGAGAAAATAGCAAAGTTCTCACAGATGATCGATACGTGGGCGCATTAAAGGAAATGATTTCAGAATACAAAACTCAAAATGTAAATATTATCCTCAATGGCTTTGATTCAATTCCTTGGAATAAAATTGACAAGAATAAAAAAATAATACTCTATCGAATTTTACAAGAATTATTATTCCACATGAAAAAATCTAACAGTTCGAGTTTAGTAAGCATTATTACCAAGGAAATAGACAAAAACCTAGTAATTTATTACACTGATAATAGTAATGAGATTACTTCAGAAAATAGTATTTTAGAAAAAAGACTACAAAATGTGGAAAACCGTATTGAAACAATAAAAGGAACAATTAATTTTGACGCAAATTCAGAAAGTGGTTTTAAAATAAGTTTCAAATTACCAATATAACACAATATATGTTTAAAAAAGTTTTAGTTGCCGAAGATCTAGACAGTATCAGCATTGCAGTTGTTCAAGTGCTAGAAGAGTTGCAAGTTCCTGTAATTCATCACGTGAAGTATTGCGACGAAGGTTTGCTTAAAGTAAAAAAGGCAGTGGCAGACAAAGAACCATATGATTTACTAATTACCGATTTATCATTTAAATCTGATCATAGAAAGGTAAATTTAAATAGCGGTGATGAACTTATTGGCGCTATAAATAATGTACAGCCAGAATTAAAAAAGATTGTATTTTCTATAGAAGACAAAAGCTACAGAATTAAAACTCTTTTTAATGAATTAGGCATCAATGCGTATGTTTCTAAAGGAAGAAATAGTATTGCTGAGTTAAGAAATGCTATTGAAAGCACATTCAATAATGAAGAAAAAATACTTTCTTCTGATTTGTCTTTTAGTTTCAACGATAAGTCTCTAATTGAAATAGAATCATACGATATTTCAATTTTAAAGCTTTTATCACAAGGCTACATTTTAGAAAGCATTTCTAAAGAATTTAAAGACTTGTCTATAACGCCAAACGGAACGAGCAGTATCGAGAAAAGAATCAATAAATTGAAAATTTACTTTAAAGCGAACAACAATGTGCATTTGATTGCAATCGCAAAAGATTTCGGATTGGTGTAATTTTTATCACGCTTTACGGGTTTCCGTAAGGATTACATTTTTTAGACCTCTAAATTTGTAATAACCTACAGCCTACCAATGAAACCAAAAAGTAAAGCAAGTATTATTTTCTCTAAAATTAATACTACACAAAACAAAATTATTATGAAAACAATGTTACTTTGTCTCTTTTTATCAATTAGTTTCGCGCTTATTTCTGAAAAAACGGGCTGGCTCGAGATCGATTGGAAAATAATATTTATTCCAGCATTGTTAGTGCTGCAAATTATCATTATTGGAACAGCGTTAAAAAATCGATATAAAAAACATTAATCAGTTTTAAGTAAGGCTTAATTATTGCAGAAAGAGAAAATCTATATCTTAGTTGCATTAAATTTTACATGAAAAAAAATCTTAGCCTTCTCTTATTATTAGTTACATTTTTATCTTTTGCGCAAACCAAAGTCCTATCTTGGAATATTCAGAACTTTGGAAAATCTAAATCTGATATCGTTTTAAATAATATTGCCAAAACAATTTCCAGCTATGATATCATTGCCATTCAAGAAGTTGTTGCTGGTAATGGAGGTGCGCAAACCGTTGCTAAGCTTGCAGAATTACTTAACGAAAAAGGAAACAAATGGGATTACAGAATAAGCGATCCTACCTCTAGCAGCAGTTACAAAACGGAACGTTATGCATTTATTTGGAAAACTCATAAAGCTAAATTGAAAAGCAAACCTTGGCTAGAGAGAAAATTTAACTTAGAAATTGATCGTGAGCCCTATTTTGCCACATTTGAAATTAACAAAAAAACAATCACACTGGTTAGTTTTCATGCCATTACGCAAAAAAAACAGCCCGAAACCGAAATCAAATATTTTAAATTTCTGCCAAACGAATATCCAGATTTAAATCTCGTTTTCTTAGGCGATTTCAACTGCCCCGAAAAACATTCTGTTTTTAATCCGTTAAAAAAAATGGGGTATGCACCTGTTTTAAAAAATCAAAAAACGACTCTCAAACATAAATGCAAAAACAATGTTTGCCTTGCCTCTGAATTTGATAATATCTTTTACAATACAGCAAATGTAAAGGTCATCAATTCTGGAATCATTAAATTTTATGAAGGTTTTGATTCACTCCAAGAAGCACGAAAAATATCAGACCACATTCCGATTTGGTTTGAATTTTCTTTAAACTAATTTAGGTTTTAAGCTTCTTTTTTCTAGCTGCCGGGAACAAAACATTATTCAAAATCAATCTGTATCCTGGAGAATTCGGATGCAAATCTAAAACCGTTGGCGGGTCTCCAACCTGATGCTGAAAATCTTCTGGGTCATGTCCTCCAAAAAAAGTAAACATTCCCTTGCCTTTTTCTCCATGAATATATCTCGATTCTCCATTCAATTCGCACGTACCCATAATGAGAATATTTGATTTTATCAATGAAGTATCAAATGAAGTCGTCTGTCCCATAAAGCCTTTTACCAATTGCGTATGATTTTGGCATAACATACTCGGAATCGGATCCCATTTGGCAGAAAACTCCATTAGCGTAAAATAATCTTTCTCCATCAACACTCTCCTTTTTGTTGTCATATCGATATCTGAAAATTCATACACTTCTGGCCTTCTTTCTAGAGTAAAATTTTTAAAGGCAAAAGAATTATTATAATTTAATTTTGATTGATAATTCGATTCGCTTGGATCACCGTCAAACATAGTTTCACAAATATCTACGCCATCTGCAGCAAGTGCAATATCAAAACTATCTGTCGCAGAGCACATGGCAAACATAAACCCGCCGCCAATTACAAAATCTCTAATTTTTTTTGCAACTGCACCTTTTTCTTGAGACACTTTTGCATATCCTAATTTTGCCGCCAAAGCTTCAGCATCTTTTTTCTGGTCTATATACCAAGGCGTATTTTTGTAAGCTGCATAAAATTTTCCGTATTGCCCGGTAAAATCTTCGTGATGCAGATGCAGCCAATCATACATTAATAATTGGTCGCTTAAAACTTCTTCGTCATAAATTGGCGTAAAAGGAATTTCGGCATAAGTAAGAACCAAAGTCACAGCATCATCCCAAGGCTGTTTCCCTTTTGGAGTATAAACGGCTATTTTAGGAGCTTTTTCCAGAATTACAGATTCCATATTCTGAGAAGGGCTCGAAATTTCATTCAATATAGAGGCTTGTTCGCTATCTGAAATCACTTCAAAACTAACACCTCTTATTTTACATTCTTTTCTAATTTCATCAGCGTCAGGAAGCAAAAAAGAACCTCCACGGTAATTTAAAAGCCAACTCGCCTTATAATCTCTACTCAAACACCAATAAGTAATTCCGTATGCCTTTAAATGATTTTGCTGTGTAGATTCATCCATCGGAAGTAAGATAAACGAAGCCCTTGCATTAAATGCAGTTAGCAATATAAAAATGTAGAATAAGCTCTTATTCATCAGAAAATTATTTTAGTAAAGATATAAAAGGTAACTGCAAAAAATAAATGCTTCGCCCCTTTTGTGGCATAATGGAATGTTAAATAAAATAATTGCAATGAAGAATGATTATAAACAATTAAAAAACAGGTAAAAACACCTATACTTTGGTAGATTATTCTCTATAAATTTGCTATCCCAGGTTTATAGAACTAATCGCTGTAAATAATAACCATTATGAAGTTTAATGATAGCAAAAACCAACAAAAGGGTCTGAATATAATTCAGAAAATAGGACTATGCGTCCTTGTAATCACAATCATATTGTATTATGTATTGTCGATTCAATTTCTGACAGCGTAATTTTCTAGATTGTCAAAACAGCCAATTCATTCTGAATAGCATACACAACCAAACCTGCAATATTTCGTGATTCTGTTTTAAGCAATAAATTATTTCTATGCCCCTCTATGGTCCTCGGACTCAAGAAAAGATGTTCTGCGATTTCTGCAGTTGTTTTCTGTTGGCAGATTAATTGTAAAATTTCGATTTCGCGCGGTGAAAGAAAATTAGTCTCTAAGCCGCCTCTTGTATTTTTCGGAGAAACTATGGTTTCCTGAATTGTTTTTAGAACATTTTCATTATAATAGAATCCTTTCTTTGCAACTTCGTTAATTGTATGAATCAAATCTTTTGGGGTAGTATTTTTTATTAAGTAAGCTACTGCGCCAACTTGAATCATATTTGCAATAAAAGATTTTGTGTCGTAGCTGGTCAACGCAATAATCTTAATATCGGGGAACAGTTTTTTAATAATTTTGGTGGCTTCGACTCCGTTTAAGACCGGCATCTTTAAGTCCATTATTATAATGTCTGGCTTTATTTCTCTTTCATTTAATTGCGAAATAAGCTCATCGCCATTTGAAGCTTCAAAAATAACATCTATATTTTCTTCTCTCTGTAGTAAAAAAGAAATTCCTTTTCGAAACAAAATTTCATCATCGACTAGGGCAATTTTAATAGCAGCATTCATCTTATTTGTTTTTGGTCGTTAAATTTGGTATACCGAAATTACAAAATATGAATTAGAAAAAGTCTAAATACCTTATTTTATTGACTAAAAACCTTAATAAATCACTTAATTCGACCTAAAAAGTAAAATTTACAACAATTCCGTTATTAATTTCAGAGTTAATTTCTATTGTTCCTTCCAAAAATGATATTCGGCTATCAATATTTTTCATCCCTAAGCCTTTTTGGCTTTCTGCATTTGAGCAATCAAAGCCAACGCCATTATCTTCATAATAACAAGTATTTGTTCCGTCATTATTAGAAAAAGAAATCCATATTTCTGTCGCCTTTCCGTGACGAATGGAATTATTCATCAATTCCTGCAGAATTCTAAAAACGTGCAAATGCCTGTCTATGTCCTTTTCATCAAAATCAATCTCGTTTTTGTAATAGATCTTAACTGATTTACTGCTTTCAAATTCCCCGCATAATTCTTCTATGCCTGCGTGCAAACCGAATTTTTCGAAAACAGGCGGTAATAAATTATGTGCTATTTTTCTAGAATTATCTAAAGCTTTGGTAGTCAAATTGATTATATTTTCTGTAATCTCCGCCGTTTCTGCTTCAGTTAGATTTGGAGCCGTAAGCAAATGGCTATTTAAAGAAACTATATTTAATTTTGAACTAATATCATCATGAAGATCTTGCGCAATTCTTTTGCGTTCTTCTTCTTGCGTTACAATAATAGCGTGCAATTGCTCTTTTTGATACCGAAGTATTAAATCTATTTTCTCTAATTCCTTCTGAATGATTTTTTTTCTAGAAAAATAAAAGAATATAATTAATGCGACTGCAACAATTATAAAAAACAAAGAGATATATAATATTATGGCTACGAGTTCTTTCTCAGGAATGCGACCTGTATTCATATCTTTATTTTACGTTTATATAATTACAAACTAGTTTTCGAGACTTGTGCTTTCCGAAAAACTTACTTTCCATTCAAATAAAATAATCAAGTAATAGACTATGAGCAAGAAAGCATTTAACTGCCAGCTTAAATACTTTAAATCAGCGCTTAATCCTGTTGAAAGATTGCCAATTAAAAACAAAACCGTACTAGCCAGCAAATAAAAAACTATTCCCATGCTGATATAATAATACTTTTTGTTTTCTGTAAGCATATTATAAAAATGAAGTAGTGCAAAAACAACTATAAGTAAGGAAGTTAAAGTAATTTCGAATAAATTAAACTTTAAGAACTGACTCGAATCCATCAAGAATTGCACTAATAAAATCAACAAAGCAATTAATAAAGAAACCTTGACGAAAATTTTTTGAGCTTTGTTATAAAATAGTGAGTTATAAAAAAGTCCTAGTATGATCATTTGGCCTATAAAAAAAATATTAACGAGAAATAAATTATTCATACCTAAGTGATACACCAGCTCCATTGAAAATTGCAACACAGTTGAAAAGGCCAAATAAGAGACAAAAAAAACATTAGCTTTTTCCTTTTGGAAAAAGCTAAATGTATATAGTACAAGATTAATCAATAAAATCAAATAACTTGAATATATTAAAAAATCATCCATTCTAAAAACTTTTAATTAATACGGTGGGCTAGGTCTTGCGCCATCATATACGACATCTCCTCCGCCTACTTCACCGTCCATTCCTTCGCCGATTCCATAAACATTATCCCATTTTTTAGTTTCCTTATTATATTCGGCACCTACAAAAAGCAATGTTTTTTCTTTTTGATCATTGATCCCTAAATAAGCCCAAACAGCTTCTGTTTCAAGGTCAAGCACTTTTTCCAAACTTTTTCTTGGTATTAGGAAAGCTTTTACTTTTTTCTTAGAGTCTTCGATAGCGTTATCATCGTCGTATCTTTTTTCCCACTCATTTGCGGTTTCTACAGGAATCTGAATAGGTCCCGGAAAAGTTTCTTCATTCATAATTTAAATTTGTTAATTGGTTAATAAAAAATTGTTAGTTTGTAATTGGTTTGGCTAAACTACTGATTTTTATTGTAAGAATTAACATTAATGCATAAAAAAAGCCTTAAAAATAAGGCTTTAATATTTTAGAACGGAACATCGCTGTCGTCATCGTCATCATTTAAATTACTTCCGAACGCTTCGTTGGCCGAAGGCAGATTATTAGTAATAAACGAATTATCATCGTGATTCATTTTTGAAGGCAAATCATCATAACTGCCCGTAAATTCATCAAGATTATCAAATTTTCCTAGGTGTCCTAAGAATTTTAAACGAATGTTTTCAATACCACCATTACGGTGTTTTGCAATCATAATTTCAGCTTGACCAGCAGTTGGCGAAGCCTCTTCATCATCCCACTCTTCAATTTTGTAATATTCTGGTCGATATAAAAACGAAACGATATCGGCATCCTGCTCAATTGCTCCAGATTCACGAAGATCCGAAAGCAATGGACGTTTACTGGAACCACGCGTTTCTACAGCACGCGACAACTGAGAAAGTGCAATAACCGGAACGTTAAGTTCTTTTGCCAAAGCTTTTAAGTTTCGGGAAATTGTCGAAATTTCCTGCTCACGATTTCCTCCTCCTTTAGCATTTCCTCCTGCAGTCATCAACTGCAAATAATCAATAATGATAATCTTAATACCATGCTGTGACGCTAAACGACGGCATTTTGCTCTTAAGTCGAAAATAGAAAGCGAAGGGGTATCATCAATAAATAAAGGCGCTTTCTCCAAATCTTTTACTTTAGTACTCAACATTGTCCATTCGTGAGCTTCCAATTTTCCGGTACGCAATTTTTCTGATGACAATCCTGTTTCAGAAGAAATAAGCCTCGTAATTAACTGAACAGATGCCATCTCCAGAGAAAATAAAGCAACTCCATGACCATATTGTATAGCAATGTTTCTAGCCATAGAAAGTACAAATGCCGTTTTTCCCATCGCTGGTCTCGCCGCGATAATAATTAAATCACTCGGCTGCCATCCTGAGGTTAGCTTATCCAGATTATGAAAACCAGTTTCTACACCACTTAATCCTTCTTTTTTAGAAATCTCCTCAATTTTCTTCTTAGCTTGTAGAACCAAACTCTGTGCGGTTTCAGAGCTACGCTTGATATTTCCTTGTGTAACTTCGTATAATTTAGATTCAGCTTGATCCAATAAATCAAAAACGTCTGCACTTTCATCATAGGACGCTTCAATAATTTCTGAAGAAATTCTAATCAAACTTCTTTGAATAAATTTTTGAAGAATGATACGCGAGTGAAATTCGATATGCGCCGAAGAAGCAATTTTTTGCGTTAGCTGTATCAAGTAAAAATCTCCACCCGCCAAATCCAACTTTCCGTTTTTCTTTAACTGAGTCGAAACTGTTAAGATATCGATTGGCTGAGTTTCGGTAAAAAGTTGTAAAATCGCTTCAAAAATATATTTGTGAGCATCTTTGTAAAAAGCATCAGGCTGCAAAATATCAATCACATCATCAACCCCTTTTTTATCAATCATCATTGCACCAAGCACAGCCTCTTCTAAATCAAGAGCTTGTGGCGGCAATTTCCCTTTTTCTAAGTTGATAATTGTGGTTTTGTCGACCTTAACTGGGTTTAAATTTTTGAAATTTTCCATATAGCGAAAGTAGCAAAATTAAAAAAAAATCTGCTATCGAGTTATAACTAATAATTGTTTATAAATAATACCGATTTGTTCATAACCAAAAAAAAATCCGAAACCGCAGGGCTTCGGATTTTTAATCATATTATATGAATTTACTCTTTAAACTCGCCCATATTACTGTATTTGTCCATTCTTTGGGCAATTAAATCGGCTGTTGATAAGTCTTTCAATTCGTTATATCCTTTTGTAATATATTCCGCTACTGTTTTAAAAGTAGTTTCTCTGTCATAATGCGCTCCACCAAGCGGTTCTGGAATCACATCATCAACAAGTTTTTGTTTTTTCATGTCAGAAGAAGTCAGTTTTAATGCCTCTGCTGCACGCTCTTTATACTCCCAGCTTTTCCATAAGATAGAAGAGCAAGATTCTGGAGAAATTACAGAGTACCAAGTATTTTCCAACATATAAACACGGTCTCCAACACCAATTCCTAAAGCTCCACCAGAAGCACCTTCACCTACAATAATTGTAATGATTGGCACTTGCAGACGAACCATTTCGAAGATATTTCTAGCAATAGCTTCTCCCTGCCCTCTTTCTTCAGCTTCTAGTCCTGGATATGCACCCGGAGTGTCTACCAAAGTTAGAACTGGAATTCCGAATTTCTCTGCCATTTTCATCAAACGCAAAGCTTTACGGTATCCCTCAGGATTTGCCATACCAAAATTACGGTATTGGCGTGTTTTTGTATTAGTTCCCTTTTGCTGACCGATAATCATAAACGATTGTCCGTTTATTTTACCAAGACCGCCCACCATTGCTTTATCATCTTTAAAACCTCTATCTCCATGAAGTTCTAAGAACGTATCGCCGCAGATTGCTTTGATATAGTCTAAAGTATAAGGTCTGTTTGGGTGTCTTGACAATTGCACACGCTGCCAAGCCGTAAGGTTTTTATATATTTCTTTTTTAGTCTCTACTAATTTTTTGTTGATTTCCTTGCACGTTGGCGTTACGTCAACGTCAGATTCTTTTCCAATAATAACGCACTTTTCTAACTGTTCTTCAAGTTCTTTAATTGGAAGCTCAAAATCTAAATATTCCATGGATTTTTGAATTTTGTTTGTAAATCGAACCGCAAATATAAAAATATTATATCATTGGCGAAGTTAATTGTTATTTAAAGTATAAAAATGTAATTTAAAAATAAGTAATCTATTACAAGTTTTCTTTCTTACTCTGATAATGTTTGAATACACCGTTTAAAATAACTGTTATGATTATTATAACGGCTCCGATGTAAAATTCGACGCTCATTTTTTCTTTTCCGCCTAAGATAAAATACGCCAATACAATTCCGTAAACTGGCTCCAAATTAGTCGTTAGCATGACAGTATAGGGCGTTAATCGCTGCATGACTTTTACCGAAGCGGTAAACGCATAAGCCGTACAGATTGAAGCCAAAATCAATAATAAAGCCCAATTGTTTAAAGACATTTGGAAGAAATCTGGAGTGAATTTTCCTTGAAACAAAAAATAAATCGTGATAAAGAAAACTCCTGCGCCAAACTCATAAAATGTAATTACAGAAGGCTCGTGGTCTGAAATTAATTTCCCGTTCATTAAAGTAAACAAAACTCCTAAAATGATTGCTGCCAAGGCATAATAAACACCCGTAAGGTATTTTATTTCAACCTGAAGGATCAATCCTAAACCTGCAATAATTATGAGTCCGAAGAAAACTTCATACCAAAGCACTTTTCGACCATAAAACAAGGGTTCTAATAATGAGGCAAAAAAAGCTCCTAAAGAAAAAATGGAAAGCGTGATGGAGACATTTGAAACATGAATTGCCTTAAAAAAGAAAATCCAATGCAATGCAATCAGCAATCCGACAAAAATCAGCTTGAAAAATTCTTTTACAGGAACTTGAAAAGACTGTTTTTTAAATGCAATAAACCCGCCCAGAAAAATCATGGCAATCAGCATTCTGTACCAAACCAGATTATCGGCATCAATTGTAATTAAAGCGCCCAAAATGGCTGTAAAACCCCAGATAAAAACAATTAAGTGAAGATTTAAATAACTTTTTAAATTATCGTTTCGCATTACGTAATAAGTAAACTGCTAAGATTCCGAAAACAATATTCGGGAACCAAACAGCTAATAAAGGTGAGAATGTAGATTTTTCGGCAAGCGTACCGAAGATTTTGTCAAAAAACACAAATGAAAACGCAATTGCAATTCCAATTGCAAGGTTCATTCCCATTCCTCCACGGCGTTTCATAGAAGAAACTGAAACTGCAATAATCGTCAGAATAAATGCCGAAACCGGAATACTATATTTTTTATAAAGAACAACCAAATAGGTATTGATATTTCCTGAACCTCTTTTTCTTTCTTTTTCAATAAAATCAATTAATTTACCTAAAGTCAGCGTTTCGGCAATATAAACTACAGGCGTTAAATCGGCCAATTCAAATTTAAAAGGCACATTTCTTTCAGGGTACTTTTCGATTACATCATTTAACTCCCCTACTGTTCTTTTGGTATAATCGTATAAAACGTAAATCTTCTTTTTAGGATCCCATTTGATGCGGCTCGCTGTGATTTTATAGGTCAGTTTTTCCTTTTCAAAATGCTCTAAAGTAAAATTGAAAGCCGTTTTAGATTCTTCATTAAAACTGTTTACGAAAATAAAATCATGATCGTTAATTTGTCTGAAAACATTAGTGTTTTCGCCTCGCATGAGTTCTTTTCCGTTTCCTTTCAGATACGTATATCTAAAATTATTATAACCTTCACTGGCTGCAGGAACAATAAAAAATCCCATAAGCAATACAAAGATCGAAACAATTGTTGCGCCTATAATATAAGGACGCAAGAAACGTGTAAACGAAATTCCCGAACTCAAAATAGCAATAATCTCAGTATTATTGGCCAATTTTGATGTAAACCAGATTACCGACAAAAACAAAAATATCGGAAACAGGGAATTAATAAAGTAAATGGTAAAATTGTAATAATAGAAAGCAATATCTCCAAACGGAATCTTGTTTTCAAGCATTTTATTCACCTTTTCCGAAACGTCAATAACAATTCCGATTGGCGCAAATAAAAGCAACATGACAGAGAAAGTCCCTAGATATCTCTTTAAGATGTATTTATCTATTATTGTTAGCATAGATTTTTTGGTTTGTTTTGTTTTTAGTTTCAGGTTTCAAGTTTCAAGTTCTCAATAGAACTTGAAACTTGAAACCTGAAACTAAAAAACTTGAAACTTTTTAATTAAAGTCTTTGGCTCATATTTTTAACCATCATTTCTTTCCATGGTCTAAAATCGCCTGCTAAGATATGTTTTCTAGCTTCACGAACCAACCACATATAAAATCCAAGATTATGAATCGTAGCAATTTGTTTTCCTAAATATTCATTAGCAGCAAACAAGTGGCGCAAATATGCTTTTGAATACTCTGTATCAACAAAAGTGTGTCCCATTTCATCAATTGGAGAAAAATCGGCTTCCCACTTTTTGTTTTTTATATTGATGGTTCCGTTTGCCGTAAACAACATTCCGTTTCTAGCATTACGAGTTGGCATAACGCAATCGAACATATCAATTCCTAACGCGATATTCTCTAAAATATTAATCGGAGTTCCAACCCCCATTAAATATCGAGGTTTGTCTTCTGGAAGAATTTCGCATACAACTTCTGTCATTGCGTACATTTCTTCAGCTGGTTCACCAACAGAAAGTCCACCAATTGCATTTCCTTGCTGTCCTGCATTAGCAATATATTCAGCCGACTGGCGACGCAAATCTTTATAAGTGCTTCCTTGAACAATCGGGAAGAATGTTTGCTCATAACCATATTTATAAGGCACTTTTTCCAAATGATTGATACATCTATCCAACCATCTATGCGTCATATGCATAGAACGTTGCGCATAGCGGTAATCGCAAGGATAAGGTGTACATTCGTCAAAAGCCATAATAATATCAGCTCCTATGGTACGCTGAATTTCCATTACATTTTCTGGTGTAAAAAAGTGATATGAACCGTCAATATGCGATTTGAATTTCACTCCTTCTTCCTTAATTTTTCTATTTGATGAAAGTGAATATACCTGATATCCGCCAGAATCGGTCAAAATATTGCGATCCCAATTCATAAATTTATGCAATCCACCCGCTTTTTCTAAAATTTCGGTCTGAGGACGCAGATATAAATGGTATGTGTTTCCAAGAATAATATCCGGATTTATTTCTTCTTTAAGCTCACGCTGATGCACCCCTTTTACAGATGCAACCGTTCCAACCGGCATAAAAATAGGCGTTTCAATTACGCCGTGATCAGTAGTTATACTTCCCGCTCTTGCTTTAGACTGCGGATCTTTTTGTAATAAATCGAACTTCATTTGTTTCATTTTTCTCCCGACCGTTCGGGACGGCAAAGATAAGTTAATTTCACGGAAATTTAATTAATTAGATAATTTGTAAATTATAAAATTGAGTTAATTCAAAAACAATCTAAAACCTAAACTTTAGAATTTTTTAAATTTGAATAAAATCAGTTAAAAATGGCTTCTAGTAACATCAGAATGAAGAGGTTCTGAAAGATGCAACACTATAAAAACAAAATCGATTAAAATCTACACGCCATTAACCCAAACAAAGCAATTATGAACTTAGCGCAAAAACTAGGATACCCTGAAAACACAAAATTATTAATGATTCATGCCGATGACGCTGGATTATCACATTCAGAAAATCAGGCAACAATAAAGGCTCTTCAAAACGGCTCTGTAAATTCATACAGCATAATGGTACCTTGTCCGTGGTTTTTTGAAATGGCAACATTTGCTAAAAGCAATCCGAATTATGACTGCGGCATTCATCTTACGCTGACTTGCGAATGGGAAAATTATAAATTTGGCCCTGTCCTTCCAATTTCTGAAGTTTCGAGTCTAGTTGATCAAAACGGTTATTTTTACAAAACCAGACAAGATTTCAAAAACAATGCAAAGCCTTCTGAGGTAAAAAAAGAACTTACAGCTCAAATTGAAAAAGCTTTGCAATTTGGCATTCAGCCTACACATCTCGACTCGCATATGTGCAGCGTAGGCGTAACGCCAGAAATTTTGGAGATTTACAAAGAGCTTGGAAGAACGTATAATTTGCCTGTTTTCATCAATAAAAGCTTTGTAGAATCTGTTTCTTTGTCTGATGAAGAATACAATTTTGAAAACACTCTTTTAGCTGACAATCTCTTAATTGGATATTATCATGATTTTGAAAAAGGGGAACTTAAAAAATCGTATGAAAAAGCTTTAGACAATGTAATTCCTGGATTTAATGTTTTCTTGCTCCATCCCGCTTTTGATGATTTTGAAATGCAGGGAATTACTGTCAACCATCCAAATTTTGGTTCGGAATGGCGTCAAATTGACTTTGATTTTTTTACAAGCGAGGAATGCAAATTAAAACTAGAAGAACACAATATCCAATTGGTCACTTGGAAAGAAATTGGACAATTATAGAACTACCGATAGATCATTTTCTTTCATGCAAATAGTATAAGACTCTGATTTTAAAAATGTAAAAACTTACAATATAGATTTCATAACTTTAACAATAACATTTTAATTCTAGAAATCATGATAAATTCAGAAGACAATCACTCAGCAAAAGAAAATGAAATAGAAAGAAATCTGGAAAATCTAAATTATCCGGAAAATGAAGACATTTACAACCGTGAAGATAAATTAGAAGACATTAATCCCGAAAATATTTCAAGAGATAAAACCATCACTGATAATAACAACGAATGGAAACAAAATAGCGATAAAATTGGAAATGACTTGGACATTCCTGGTGCTGAACTAGACGACGAGCAAGAAGAAATAGGCTCTGAAGACGAAGAAAACAATTATTACAGCGAAGGCGACACCGAATGACAGGCAATTTTTCCTTAATTCCCTACACAAAGTCCTACAAAATTGCAGGGCTTTTTTTACACTTTGCAAAAAACCGTAAAAAACACACTTACAAGGCATTAAAAAGCAAAACACCCGTTACATTTTTTCTCATAATGTAAAAAAAATAGCAAAATTTAACAATTGCTGTAAAACTAAAGCAAAAAATCATTTGTCTCCCCGCAAAATAACAATTACTTTTGCTCCAGTTTAACTTTTACATATAAAATGAAGCCTAACACACAACAATTAAGCGATTTAACGATCCAAGTAAGAAGAGATATTCTTAGAATGGTACATGCTGTAAACTCTGGACACCCAGGCGGTTCATTAGGTTGTACTGAATTTTTGGTTACACTATATCAAAATATTATGGACCGCAAAGAAGGTTTTGATATGGACGGAATTGGAGAAGACTTGTTTTTCCTTTCAAATGGTCATATCTCACCAGTATTTTATAGCGTTTTAGCACGCAGCGGTTATTTTCCAATTTCAGAACTTGCTACTTTTAGATTATTAAATTCTCGTTTACAAGGACACCCAACAACTCATGAAGGTTTACCTGGAGTTCGTATGGCATCTGGTTCATTAGGACAAGGTTTATCTGTAGCTTTGGGAGCAGCTCAAGCTAAAAAATTAAACAAAGACAATCATATAGTATATAGCTTGCACGGAGACGGAGAATTGCAAGAAGGCCAAAACTGGGAAGCTATCATGTATGCTTCTGCCAAAAAAGTAGACAACATTATCGCTACTATTGACCTTAACGGCAAACAAATTGACGGAACAACTGACGAAGTTTTGGCAATGGGAAGCCTTCGCGCAAAATTTGAAGCTTTTGACTGGGATGTATTAGAAATCACAGAAGGAAATAATATCGATGCCATTATTGCTGGTTTAACAGATGCTAAATCAAGAACAGGAAAAGGAAAACCAGTTTGCATCTTATTGCATACAGAAATGGGTAACGGTGTAGATTTTATGATGCATACACACGCTTGGCATGGTAAAGCTCCAAATGATGAGCAATTAAAAAATGCACTAGCGCAAAACTACTCTAAAGATCAAGTTGATTACTAAAAAAAGCTTTAAGCAGTAAGCACTAAGCTTTAAGCCTATTGCCTACAGCCTATTGCGTATAGCAAAAACAAAAATGAAAAAATACGAAAATACAGGAAGCAAAGATACTCGTTCTGGTTTTGGAGCGGGAATGACAGAATTAGGTCAAAAAAACGAAAATGTTGTAGCATTATGTGCTGACTTAATTGGATCATTAAAATTTGATGAGTTCAAAAAAAATCACCCAGAGCGTTTTTTCCAAATCGGAATTGCTGAGGCAAATATGATCGGAATCGCTGCAGGTCTAACAATTGGAGGTAAAATTCCTTTTACAGGAACTTTCGCCAACTTCTCTACAGGAAGAGTTTACGATCAGATTCGTCAATCTGTTGCTTACTCAGATAAAAATGTAAAAATCTGTGCTTCTCATGCTGGTTTAACTTTAGGAGAAGACGGAGCAACTCACCAAATCTTAGAAGATATTGGTTTAATGAAAATGTTGCCAGGAATGACAGTAATCAATACTTGCGATTACAACCAGACTAAAGCTGCAACAATTGCACTAGCAGATCACCACGGTCCTGCATACTTGCGTTTCGGACGTCCAGTAGTACCTAACTTTACTCCTGCTGACGAGCCATTCGTAATTGGAAAAGCCATTTTATTAAACGAAGGAACTGATGTAACTATCATTGCAACTGGACACTTAGTTTGGGAAGCTCTTATTGCTGCTGAAAAATTAGAAGAAAAAGGAATTTCTGCAGAAGTAATCAACATTCACACTATTAAACCTCTTGACGAAGAAGCAATCCTTAAATCGGTTGCTAAAACAAGATGCGTAGTTACTGCAGAAGAGCACAATTACCTTGGAGGTCTTGGAGAAAGCGTTTCAGGCGTTTTAGCTTTAAACAATCCAACTCCGCAAGAATTTGTAGCGGTACAAGATAGTTTTGGTGAATCTGGAACTCCAGAACAATTAATGGAGAAATACAAATTAAACAATCAAGCAATTGTTGAAGCTGTAGAAAGAGTAATCAAAAGAAAGTAATTTTTAACTTTCCTACTTATAAAGAAACCTCGAAATATAAATTTCGAGGTTTTTTATTGCCTTGTCTTTTCTTTAAACAAACTAACAGATCAAAATCTTCCAGCTAGATTTACCCATAAAAAAAGCCTCAAAATTTACATTTTGAGACTTTTCATTTTTCAATACTATTTATTATTTCTTTTGATAAGGATATGTTTTATCCAAATGAATTCTTAATCGTCCAGCTGCTGTATAATCTTCAGGAACAAAACTTCTCGGATTATCAATAGATTCAGCTGCATTTTCATCTTTAAGTTTACCAGTAGGCCTTCTAGGAATTCCTCTTGGCTCAGTTTCATCAACATTTGGCGTGCTAGCGTCATCAGTCATAGGATCCCAAGGATAATAGTTTCTTATACCAAAATAAAAAGGCGCCCCATCTAATGTTCCCCAACCTACCTGACCACTAGGTTTTGTAAGTTCAAATCTAGTTGTATAGCCATCTCCATCATCATCCAAATCTAAAAAGTCAGGAATTCCGTCTTTATCAGTATCTTCTATTTTGTCGTCTGACAAAGTAGGATATCTTGCAGTATCTCTCGGATCATAAAGATATCCATCACCATTAAGATCTTCCAAATAACTTGGCACACCATCGCCTACTTTTGTTTGCGTAGAAGCGTTGTACTCAATATCTGATCGTTTTAAAGCTAATAATTTAAAACTAAACACTAAAGGAGTGTACTGCGGAATACCTGCAGGAGGATTTCCATAATATGCCAACCCTGAAGGCAAAAACATTACTCCAGCACCATAGCCGTCATATGTAAAACTTCCATCGGCACCAGCTGGATTACGAATTCCTGTTTTAAATTGCGGCATAATCTCAGGCCATCCATCTACAATAGGTGCTGTGACATAAATATCTAAATTAAAATTACGCTCAACTCCGTAAGAACTATCAAACTGCTTATTATCTAAAAAAGTTCCTGTATATGAAACCGTAACCTCGTCAAAATTACACGGTCTCTCACCAACACCTTCTCTAAAACTTAGATAATAAACTTTATAATCAACACCACGGCTAGAAACAGGTCTAATTTTCAAAGGATACTCTTGCTGATCCCAAATAGAAACTTGAGTTCCTCCTGCTGGAATCTTTGCTATTGTAACATCGAAAGTAGTTTTATCTACAACAATATAATTAGTCTTTAAATATTTTTCAATCGAATCATTATCTGCTTTATACTGCACCGCATAATCCCTCAAAGGAACCACTACCACCTCATCATCATCCTTTTTATTACAAGAAACGATGGCAAGACCAGCAAGTAACAAAACAAAATAATATTTAAATTTATTCATTATTATCATTTTTTTAGGTGCGCAAGATACAATATTGATTTATTTTTGTAAAGAATTTAACTTGGATTTTAGAAAAATTATGAGAATAGATAAATACTTGTGGTGCGTTCGTTATTACAAGACCAGAAACATGGTTACTGAGGCTTGCAAAAAGAATCAAATCACTGTAAATGGACAGATTGCAAAACCTTCAAAAGAAGTTTTCCCTACGGACCGAATTACATTTAGAAAAGATCAAATTACACAAATTATAACAGTTTTAGATATTCCGCAAAATCGTGTTGGGGCAAAATTGGTCGATTTATACCAGAAAAACGAAACCCCGCCAGAGGCTTTTGCTCATTTAGAGTTATTAAAACTATCCAAAGAACATTATAGAAGAAGCGGTGCTGGACGTCCAACCAAAAAAGACCGAAGAGACATCGACGATTACGGAGACGAAATTTACGATGACGAAGAAGAAACAGAATAAATTCCAAATTCATCAAATCTCTAAATCTTATAAAATCATATCCTAAAAAGTATAGAGTCAAAAAGCCAAGATTGGAATTTTGATTTTATATATTGGTCCCGAAGCCATCGGGATAAATTAATTATCTTAGCAAAAAAATACATCATGAGCAGCAATATTATTCTTACCCATCAAGAAATCGAGCATAAAATAAAACGTATCGCTTACCAAATTTACGAGACTTTTGTAGACGAAGAAGAAGTTGTCATTGCTGGGATAGCTTCGAACGGATTTGTTTTTGCCGAAAAGATTGCTTCGGCGCTCAGCAGCATTTCTACCTTAAAGGTTTCTATCTGCGAAGTGAAAATAAACAAACAAAATCCGCAAGAAGCGATACAGACTTCTTTAAGCCCTGAAGAATACAAAAACAAAGGCCTGGTTCTGGTTGACGATGTCTTAAACTCAGGCACTACATTAATTTACGCTGTCCGTCATTTCTTAGACGTTCCGCTTAAAAAATTCAAAACAGCCGTGCTTGTTGACCGAAATCATAAAAAATATCCTGTAAAAGCAGATTTTAAAGGAATCTCGCTTTCTACTTCTTTATTGGAACACGTTCAAGTGGTCTTCAATTCAGAAAATGGCGATTATGCTTTTTTAAGCTAAAATTTCTAAAATATCCTGAACCGTTTCTTCGACAGATTTATCATCTACCGAAACTTTATGTTTTGCCTGATTGTAGTAGAAACTTCTGTCGAATAAATGTTTCGCGATAAACTCTTTCATTTCTTCCTCATTCATATTTGCAATCAAAGGACGTTTGCTTTTATTATAAACCAATCTATTATATAAGGTATCGATCGATGCTTTTAAATATATAGATACAACATCGTCTCCTTTTAGCAATTCATGATTATTGGCATAACATGGAGTTCCGCCACCTAAACCTATTATATTATTTTCAGAAGACTGCAGCAATTCGACAAACATTTCATGCTCTAATTTTCGAAAATAGACTTCCCCATGCTTTTCAAAAATCTCATTTATGGATAAATTTGCTCTTTCTTCGATGCATTTATCCAAATCTAAGAATGGAATATTTGTAATTTTTGACAAATTTTGGGCTATTGTTGACTTTCCGCAACCCATATAACCTAACAGTACAATTTTTTTCATATTAATAAAACCTTATAAACTAAGCAATTGGAGATTTTTCCAAAAAAAAGACAAATTTATGATAAAATAGCTTGGAAACTTCAAAAAAAACTCCTTATATTTGCACCCGCATTCAAGAAATTAAATGACTCGATAGCTCAGTCGGTAGAGCACATCACTTTTAATGATGGGGTCCTGGGTTCGAGCCCCAGTCGGGTCACAAATTTTGTGATTAACAAATTAAATTTCTTGAAAGCAATGACTCGATAGCTCAGTCGGTAGAGCACATCACTTTTAATGATGGGGTCCTGGGTTCGAGCCCCAGTCGGGTCACAAAGGTCGGGTAATTTATTTTACTCGACCTTTTTCCTTTTTAGGCCATGTGGAGAAACGGTAGACTCGCCATCTTGAGGGGGTGGTGCTCGTAAGGGCGTGAGGGTTCAAATCCCTCCATGGTCACAAAAAAACACAAAATCTATTTCATTGTAAAATAAGACTTTAGATTTTTTCTTGAAATTAATTTAAAATTCGTTTCAAAAAACAGCTGAAAAGCTAAAATAAGTACTTATATTTGCACCCTCATTGAAGAAAACAAAAGACTCGATAGCTCAGTCGGTAGAGCACATCACTTTTAATGATGGGGTCCTGGGTTCGAGCCCCAGTCGGGTCACAAAAGGTCAGGTAATTTATTTTACTTGACCTTTTTCTTTTTAAGAACTATCAGAACCAAAAATTAGCGTTTTATAAAACGGCTTTAAATTTTCCTTGTACAATTTCTTCAATCTCCAGCCATTATTTCAAAAAGAAATTCTCTTACAAAATAAAAACTTTCTTAAATTCGTTGAGAAATAATTAAATCACTAATCCCAAATTAGTTTTATGAAAAACCTACTATTAGCATCATTAATCATGATGACGTGCTCTATCTGGGCACAATCTGCAACTGGCTATTTTGATAAAGCCATGAAAAAAGCTGAGGCCGGCAATACCAAAGGTGCAATTGCCGATTATACTAAAGCCATCAGTATGAATTCTAAATTTGTCGAAGCCTACCAAAACCGCGGTGTGGCAAAACTCAAATTAAATGACTTAAAAGGAGCTCAAGCCGACTTCAGCAAAACGATAGAGCTAGACAGCATGAATGCTGATGCTTTTACTGGCAGAGCTAATGTTAACTACAAACTGCAAAACTATCAAGGAACAATTGATGACTGCACCTCTTCTTTAGGTTTAAATCCGAAAGATTATATTGCTTACAATTTAAGAGGTTTGGCCTACAATAAAATCGGTGACAAAAAAAATTCATGCAAAGATTTTACAAAAGCAATCGAATTGGGAAGCCAGAGTGCAATAAAAAACAAAGCGACTTTCTGTAAATAATCAAAATCTAAAAATCCAAAAAACGGCCTGCATAATAAAATATGCAGGCCGTTCTTTTTATCAAAGTAATATATTTCTTAGAAAATATATACCTGATTTTAGGTAAAAAATATATTTTAAATACGTAAACCCCTAATTCTCTATCTTTTTAATGTAGTTTTAAGGTCGAATATAAGATTTTATTTTACATTTGTTGACTTAATCGCGAAAAATGATAAACAATATAAAAACTGTTTTCAGCATTAAAGATCTTGAGAACTTATCTGGAATAAAAGCGCATACCATACGCATCTGGGAAAAGAGATACAACATTCTTGAACCTATGCGAACCGATACAAATATTAGATTTTACAATCTCCAAAACCTGCAGAAACTTTTAAACATTACGTTACTGCACGAATACGGCTATAAAATTTCTAAAATTGCAACTTATCCTGAAGAAAAAATACCACAGCTGGTACGTGAAATAATTTCTAGAAAAAACTCTCAAAACTACGCCATCACTTCCTTTAAAATGGCAATGATGAACTTTGACCAAGAGTTATTCTTCAATACATTCGATTGGCTTATTACCGAAAAAACGTTTAAAGAAGTTTTTAAAGAACATTTTCTGCCTCTATTAAAAGAGCTGGGATTGTTATGGCAGTCTGAAACGATCACTCCTGCAAATGAACATTTTATGAGTCATTTAATCAAGCAGAAAATATTGATTTATACTGAGAGTCTTCAAATTAGAAAGCCGGTTAAAACCGACCGAATTTTTGTTTTATCACTTCCGTTAAACGAAATTCACCAGATCGGATTGCTGTATCTGCAATACGAGATTCTTGATAAAGGCTACAAAACCATTTATCTTGGAGAAAGTATGCCAATCGAGAATTTACAGGATTTAACCAAACATTTTGAGAACATTACATTTATTTCTTTTATGACTGTTCAGCCGGATCGAAGCGTAATTAATCAATATGTAAAATCGATGGGACAGAAATTATTGCACAATAACAATGAAATCTGGCTTATGGGTAAGATGGTGGAATACATAGACAGCAAAGTTTTAACCGACAGAATCCGCATTTTTGATTCGATGGAAGAAACTATTAATATGCTTTAAGATATTTTTGTTTAAGTTTTTCTTATATTTGTTAAACAAATGAGAAAAACTATCCAAATAATAGGCTCAGGCTTCTCTTCTTTGGCAGCCGCGTGTTATCTTGCCCAGCAAGGAAACAAGGTTACTATTTATGAAAAAAATGGTACAATTGGCGGGCGCGCAAGACAATTTAAAGAAGATGGTTTTACTTTTGATATGGGCCCGAGCTGGTATTGGATGCCCGATGTTTTTGAACGCTTTTTTCAGGATTTCAACAAAAAACCTTCCGATTACTACGAACTGATAAAATTAAATCCAGCCTATAGGGTTTATTTTGGAATTAATGATTTTGTCAGCATTTGTGACAACTTAGAGGAAATAAAACATTCTTTTGAGGTAATTGAGAAAGGAAGTGGCCAAAAATTGCAAAACTTTATCGATCAAGCCAAAAGCAATTATGACATTGCAATTAAGAATCTGGTTTATCGTCCGGGGATTTCTCCTCTTGAGTTAATCACAAAAGAAACCGCATTAAAACTCAATCAGTTTTTTAATACTGTAAGCTCTGATATTAGAAAAAATTTCAAGAATGAAAGATTAGTCCAGATTCTCGAATTTCCGGTTTTATTTCTTGGAGCTAAGCCAACCAAAACGCCTTCGTTTTACAATTTTATGAATTATGCCGATTTCGGCTTAGGAACTTGGCATCCAAAAACTGGAATGTTTGACGTTATTCGAGGAATCGAAAAATTGGCTCTAGAACTTGGCGTTACGATCAAAACCAATGCTTCAATTGATCAAATAATCGTTGAAAACAAAAACGCCACAGGAATTGTAATAAATGGAGAAATTATAAAAGCAGATATTGTTTTAAGCGGTGCCGACTATCAGCATTCTGAAACATTACTCGAAAAAGAGCATCGAATGTATTCTGAAAAATATTGGGAAAGCAGAGTTTTTGCGCCTTCTTCTCTCCTATTTTTTGTTGGCTTCAATAAAAAAATAGAAAACATTTCGCATCACGCTTTGTTTTTTGATGTCGATTTCAATCAGCACGCGGCAGATATTTACGACAATCCAAAATGGCCTGACGCCCCTTTATTCTACGCTAATTTTCCGTCCAAAACAGATGCAACTGCAGCGCCAGACGGCATGGAGTCTGGTTTTTTCTTAATTCCGCTTGCTCCCGGAATCGAAGATACTGAAGCATTGCGAGAAGAATATTTTGAAAAGATAATCACTCGTTTTGAAGAACTTACCCAACAAAAAATTAAAAATAGCATTATATTTAAGAGATCATTCTGCAAAAATGACTTTGTAAATGACTATAACGCTTACAAAGGAAATGCTTACGGAATGGCCAATACCTTATTGCAAACGGCTTTTTTAAGGCCGAAAATAAAAAGCAAAAAGGTCAAGAATCTATATTTCACAGGACAATTAACCGTTCCTGGCCCGGGTGTTCCGCCCGCATTAATTTCAGGAAAACTAGCCGCTGAATTAATTCAAAAATCTTTTAGATCTTAAAAAATGAAATCACTATTCGACGCCGTTTCTTTCAAATGCAGCAAACTGGTAACCAAAAGTTACAGTACATCATTTTCGCTTGCTGTTAAAATGCTTTCGCCAAGTATTCGAGATGCCATTTACAGCATTTACGGATTTGTTCGTTTTGCCGATGAAATTGTAGATTCTTTTCATGATTACGAAAAGGAATATCTTATTGAAGATTTTGAAAAAGAATATTACAAAGCAGTGCAATTGGGCATCAGCTTAAATCCGATTTTAAATTCATTTCAGCACACTGTCAAAGAATACAACATCACAGACGATTTGGTTCAGGCATTTCTTAAAAGCATGAAAATGGATCTTATCAAATCCAATTATCAGACCCAAACTGAATATATAGACTACATTTACGGCTCTGCCGATGTTGTGGGCTTAATGTGCCTAAAGGTTTTTGTTTCTGGAAAAGAGCACAAATACGAACAGCTAAAACATGAAGCCATGCGATTGGGCTCTGCCTTTCAGAAAGTGAATTTCTTGAGGGATTTAAAAGATGACAGCACGATCTTGAACCGAGCGTATTTTCCCGGTGTGAATCTGAATAACTTTAACGAAGATTCAAAAAACCAAATCATCAAAGAAATTGAAGAAGATTTCAGAATTGCTTATCAGGGAATTGTAAAATTGCCAATCGAAGCAAAATTTGGCGTTTATACTGCTTACGTTTATTATAAAAAATTACTCCAAAAGCTAAAAAACACTCCTTATTACGAAATTGGAAATTCTAGAATTCGGGTTTCCAATTATACTAAAGCGGGACTTTTAGCGCAGTCTTTTGTGACTTATAAATTGAAGCTGGTTTAATTTTAAACGCATAGAATCATAGCATACTATGTCTACAAAAGACGTTTCATTTGCATGAGCAAACATAGCTATGTATTAGAAACTAGTTTCTTTCTATATTTTTTTGGGAATAATAAAAATCTATATTTCTAATTGTTTAAAAACAAAACAAAATCCTTTTGAGTCAACCTTTTATAATCTAAAGCTACACTCAAAAACAATAAATTGATAATTTTAAAACCTCAACATTTGTAAAATGATTTCTTTTTTAATCTTTTTAGGCGTTTTTCTGTTCATGGAATGTGTTACTTGGCTAACTCATAAATACGTGATGCATGGTTTTATGTGGTATTTTCATGCCGATCATCATCAGCCGAAATATGAAAACACTTTTGAGCGCAACGATATTTTCTTCGTCATTTTTGCCACTCCTAGCATTATCTTATTCTATTTTGGCGTTGAAGGCGGGTTCAATTACTTGTTTTTCATTGCCTGTGGCATCACGCTTTACGGAGTTTGTTATTTTTTAATTCACGATGTCTTGATCCATCAGCGCTTTAAATGGTTTAAAAACACCAAAAACAAATACCTCATCGGACTCAGAAAAGCACATAAAATACATCATAAGCACCTTAACAAAGAAAAAGGAGAATGTTTTGGAATGCTTTTCGTGCCGTTTAAATATTATAAGATGTAGCTTAAAACATTAGACAGTGAAGTAATCCTTAACGCTCGCATATTTTAAGAACAATTTGATTATGAAATTACACAAGATAGTAACCATACAGCATATAAATGCAAGCGTAGAAGATTGCTGGGATTTCTTCTCGAGCCCTAAAAACCTTCAAACGATTACGCTAGACGATATGAATTTCCAAATTCAAGATTACGATGGAAAACTAATGTATCATGGACAAATAATCACTTATACCTTAAAACCGCTTCTCGGAATCAAAATTTCTTGGGTAACCGAAATTACGGCCTGCAAGGAAAATGAGTATTTTGTAGACATTCAGCGTTTTGGGCCTTATAAATTATGGCATCACAAACACTTCTTTGAACCGGCGCCAGATGGAGGAACAAAAATGACAGACATTGTTCATTACGCTCTTCCGCTCGGAATTTTGGGAAGAATCATGAACCGCTTAATCGTAAAAAACAAACTCAAAAGCATTTTCGATTATAGATTTAATAAAATCGAAGAATTGTTTAATTCTAAAAAAGCTTAAAAAATATAAACTCAAAAATTCATGCCATCAATTCGTGAATTCGTGGCAGAAAACCAACAACAATGACAAAACAAAAAGTTACCATTTTCTGGTTCAGACGTGATTTGCGTTTAGAAGACAATGCAGGATTATTTCATGCGCTGCAAGCTGATTATCCTGTCGTGCCTCTTTTTATTTTTGATGATGATATTCTGGACCATCTTCCAAAAAATGACGCGAGAGTAACTTTCATTTACGATTCTCTTGAAAAGATAAATTCAGAATTGAGCCAAATTGATTCTTCCATTTTAATTAAAAAAGGAAAAACAAAAGAAGTTTGGAAGTCACTTGCAGAAGAATTTGACATTCAAAGCGTTTTCTTCAATAAAGATTACGAACCTTTTGCGATTAAACGAGACGCTGCAATAACTGCACTGCTAAAAGAAAATAGCATCAAATCGTTTTCTTTTAAGGATCATGTTATTTTTGAGGAAAAAGAAATTGCAAAAGCAGACGGACTTCCCTATACGGTTTACACTCCGTACAAAAACAAATGGCTTGAAAAATATAATTTTTCTGGTTCGGCTCCAGAATACGATTCGATTCCATTTCAGTCCAATTTTGCCAAAAATAAATTTAACTTTCCCGATTTAGCTGCCATTGGTTTTGAAAGAAGTTCCATAAATGTTCAGCCTCATAACTTAACGCAGATTGCGAGTTACAAAGAAACCAGAGATTTTCCTGCGTTGGACAGCACTTCTTATCTTTCGCCTCATTTGCGTTTTGGAACGGTCAGCATTCGAAAACTGGTAAATTGGGCAAACCGAAAAAATCAGACTTTTTTAAGCGAATTAATCTGGAGAGAGTTTTTTATTCAGATTTTGTTCAGTTTTCCAAATTGTGTCAATCATAATTTCAAATCTAATTATGACGGCATCCAATGGAGAAATAACGAAGATGATTTTAAACGCTGGTGCTCCGGAACAACAGGTTACCCAATGGTTGATGCTGGAATGCGCCAGTTAAAAGAAACTGGTTATATGCACAATCGCGTTCGCATGGTGGTGGCGAGTTTTCTCTGCAAACATTTGCTCATCAATTGGCAGTGGGGCGAAGCTTATTTTGCCGAAAAGCTTTTGGATTTTGAATTGGCCTCAAACGTAGGAAATTGGCAATGGGCAGCAGGTACAGGCTGCGATGCCGCACCATACTTTAGAGTTTTCAATCCTGAAATCCAACAGCAAAAGTTTGACCCAAAAGGAGAATACATTCGCAAATGGATTCCCGAATTTGATCTTGGCTACAACGAACCAATGATCGATCATGCTTTTGCTAGAGATCGCGCAATTGCGACTTATAAGGCTGGGATTTTGAAATGATGTTGTTTTTGTTTCAGGTTTCAAGTTTCAAGTTTCAGGTTTCAGGTTTCAGGTTTCAGGTTTCAGGTTAAGTACTGCGTGTCCTCTCTTTGCGACCCTTCGACTCCGCTCAGGAAGACAAACTAGACAAAAAAAAACTTTGTCAAAGTTTTAAACTTTGACAAAGTTCTATGTTTAAAATTCGGTCAACGTGAAACTTGAAACCTGAAACAAAAAAACCTAATACTTCAAATAATTATCCACCACAATTTTAGCTTTCAAATCGAACATTAAATTGTACAAACCAAAGAAAGTGCGGTTCATGTAAATAAAGTGCTTAGAACCTCTATTTCCGTTCATTTTTTTCAGATTTGTATCTTCTGAAAAGCGTTTTCCTAATTGCGCAATAGCGTTAAAGAACTCTTCATCGGCAAAATCGAAAGTTTCATTTTGAAAAGGTTTTGTAAAAAGCGACAACAAATCATGAAACATCTCGGTAAAATATGCTACCTCAGCAGGAGTATCGTCTTGGCGAAGAATTTCCAATTCGAATAATTTCTCGTTGAAAAGCTTTTGGTCTGTAATGACATTTTTATTGATCAATTCAAAATACGGTGTGTAAAAATCTTCTGGAATCTGTTTCATACAGCCAAAATCCAAAGCGATTAACTGATTTTGATCGTCAACTAAAAAGTTTCCCGGATGCGGATCTGCGTGAACTTTTCGCAAAACATGAATTTGATACATATAGAAATCCCAAAGTGCCTGACCTAATTTATCGCCCGCTGTCTGATCGGTATTTTTTGCTGTAAACTCAGAAAGATGAATTCCCGTCATCCAATCCATCGTAATGATTTTCTCCGATGAAAACTCCGGATAGTAGTTCGGAAAATTGATGTTTTCGATTTTACTGCAAGCATCAACCACTTCCTGGCTTTGTTTTAATTCCAGCAAATAGTTGGTTTCTTCAATCAGCTTGTCTTCGACTTCTTTAAAATATTTATCAGAATCTTTTCCTTGGAGATTAAACATTCTTATGGCAATTGGTTTTACCAAAGCCAAATCGGACGAAATACTGTTGGCAACACCTGGATATTGAATTTTTACGGCAAGTTTTTTATCGCCTTTCTTCGCCAAATGCACTTGACCAATACTTGCCGCATTTACAGAATTTGGGTTAAATTCATCAAAAATCTCGTACGGTGTTTTTCCAAAATTGCTCTTGAAAGTTTTTAAAACTAATGGAGCAGAAAGAGGTGGAACAGAAAACTGAGATAACGAAAACTTTTCTACGTAGGCTTGCGGCAGAAAGTTCTTGTCCATGCTTAACATTTGAGCCACTTTTAAGGCGCTTCCTTTTAAGCTTTTTAGTCCATCATAAATATCTTCGGCATTGTTCTCATTTAATTTATCACGGGTCAGATCTGGGTTAACAATTTTTTCGGCATAATGTTTTACATAGTTTACACCGATTTTAGCGCCTGTCTGAACCAATTTTCCTGCCCGCTCAATTTTTGAGGTCGGAATATAATCGATTGTTTTCATTATCTGCTGTATACTTTTTCTTTGAACAAAAATTTCCCAAAATCTATCAGATGATTCATTGGCGCAACATTCATCAATTCAAATGAGGCATTTACTGACTTCTCAATAAAAATATCTGTTTTTTCGAAAGCAGGAGATTCGTCTTCCATCCAGAATTTGATTGCCATCATGAGCTGTATCCATGAGGATTCCTGAATAGCTTTTTCCTGAAATTTTTGAAATTTTTCTTGTTCCAGTCTATAATCATCTGTCAGGATTTCAGAAACATATTCTTTGAAACTGTTTCTAAGCGAAGTCAACTGAACTAAATTTTTAAGCGGATTTCTATCAATCTTTAGCGATTGCAAGACATAACTTCTATTGGCAGTCAGGATTTCAAAGAAAGTAAAATAAAAACTTAGCATTTTGTTCTTCATATCATATTGCTGATATTCTTCATTCTTATGCAGCAGATTGACTGTATTTTCAAAAAACAGCCTGAATATTTCTTTTTCTAAACCTTCTAATGTTCCAAAAAAAGCATAAAACTCAGCTTCTGTAAAATCATTTTCTTTGGCAAAATGATAAACTGATTTTGGTTTTTGCCCTTTTTCCAGAACTTCTTCCATATATTTTGAAACGATATCATCTTTGGTAATTACCTTTTTTTTAGTCGCCATTTTATTAAAATTTAGAATTTGCCATAAAGGTAAACATTGTTTAAGTACCTTTACTAATCCTTAAACAAGTTAGACTGTTAAATATATTATAAACTATTATGGCTCAAAATGTTCTATTAACAGGCGGAAGCGGTTTCATCGGAAAACATTTGACAGATGTCCTGATTGAAGCTGGATTTTCTGTATCTGTTTTGAGCCGTTCTGAGAGAAAAAATACGCAAAGAGTTACGTATTACAAATGGGACATCAAGAAGAATTATATTGATAAAAATGCGATTCTTAATGCTGATTACATTATTCACCTTGCCGGCGAAGGAATAGTCGAAAAAAGATGGACCAGAAGGCGCAAAAGAGCTATTATTGAAAGCCGCGTAAGACCGGTCGAAATGATCTATTCTATTTTAGAGAAAAACAATAAAAAACTGGAAGCTTTTGTTTCTGCTTCAGGCATCGGAATTTACGGCGCTATTACAAGCCATAAAATTTGCACCGAAAATTCTGCTCCTGCGAATGATTTTCTAGGCACAACCTGCCAGAAATGGGAAAGTGCCGCAGATAAAATCGGTTCTTTAAATATTCGAACAGTCAAAATTAGGACTGGCATCGTTTTAGGCAAAAACGAAGGCTTTTTAAAAAAAATGATTCCTACATTTAAATCTGGTTTTGGCGCAGTTTTGGGCTCAGGCAAACAATATCTTCCTTGGATTCATATTGAAGATTTGTGCCAGATTTATTTAAAAAGTATAGAAGATACCAAACTAGAAGGTCCGTACAATGCTTGCATTACCGACAATACTACAAATGCGAGATTTTCTAAAACCATGGCCAAACTCTACGATTACACTATATGGCTTCCTAAAGTGCCGCCATTTGTCCTTAAAATTCTACTTGGAAAAATGAGCGAAGCGGTCTTAACAGGACAGCGTGTTTCGTCTGAGAAAATTCAGAAAGCAGGTTTTGAATTTCAATTTACCGATTTAGAAAAGTCGCTTATAAATTGCATAAAGTAGTTTTTACTTCAAGGTAAGCATGGTCTCATCGCTGCGGATTATACCCGTCAATTCTGTATTGGCAGTTGTTGCAATTTTTGCCGCAATAGGAGTTGGAATATGAATATTAAAATCGGATACTACAATTGGAAAATCTGAAATGATCTGGATTCCTTCTGGAACTCTTTTAATCAAAGCATTCACAGTAATCTCCTTCGATTTGCCGCGCAGGTTTAACTTTCCTTTTATCTGATATTCTTTTTCAACTTCATTAATATCTTTCAAATCAAATTTTTCAATCTTACCTTTAAAAACTGCTTTAGGATAACGATTGCTTTCCATATAATTTTCATTGAAATGCTCTTGCATGAGATCTAATTTAAATCGGAAATTTTTGACAATGACAGTACAGATAAAAGTACTTGTTTTAGGTTCTAAAAGTATGGCAACTTGTCTATTTACTGCTCTAATTTCCTCAAACATAGGAACAGAAGCCTCAAAGTTTATTGTTCCTGTATTGGTAAAAAACTTGTCTTGGGCAAGGACAGAAAAGGCGGTAAAAAGTAAAAATAGTAAGGTAGTTGTTTTCATAATCGTCTACATTTAAACAATTATGTCATTCAATTTATTCTGACCAAGAGAAAATAAAAAATCAGATTCTGATTAATCTGAAAAATCGAACGGCAATACTCAGTGAAAAAATTCCGTAACCCAATAATTACACTTAAAGTTACGAAATTTCTCCATTGAAAGTTCTGCGAGTAATGCTAAAAATTTGTGAATTTTTGAACGAAAATGACATAAAAAAATAAAATGTCCCTACGCGACAAAATGTTGATGACGCATATTTTTTTTTCCACCAATGTGTAATCCCTACGGGATATCTATTTATTACCCATTTTTGAAATGTTTCGCTGGAATTACATATCTACCAATGTGTAATCCCTACGGGATATTTACTCATTACACATTTTTGAAATGTTTCGCTGGAATTACATATCTATCAGTGTGTAATCCCTACGGGATATTTTTTTACTAAATATGTCCTCTATCTCGACATTTTCATCATAATAATTCCGCTAGGAATTACATATTGGTAAACAAATGGCAAAATGTCCCGTACGGACTTTACCTTCGTTTTTATAACGAATACATTAACCTTTAACTTCTGTGCAAATTTCAATCAAAAAACCATTTAAATCTCGTGCGTATGCAACAATCTGTCCCCAAGGTTTTTCCATCGGTTCTGAGACTATAACAGCGCCAAAAGAAGTTGCTTTCTGCAAAACTTCAGGAACATTATCTGTTACAAAACCAATTTCTATGGCAAAAGGTTTGTCTTCTAAAGTGCTTTCGATAAAGCCATCAGGCAAACTTTTTGAGGCTAATTTTTTCGAAGCAAATGAAAGTGTTGTTTCTCCTGTAATTAACTCGCCATAATCTCCTTCTGGCGTGACAAATTTTCTCGAAAAACCAAATGCGTTTTCATAAAACGAAATCGTTTCTTCGACATTTTCAACATATAAAATCGTATATCCAAACTTGACCATAATTTCTAATATTTAATGTGCATCAAATAAATATAAGAAATTTTAGCTGATTTCTAAGAGGACATTATATTTTTCTAGGCTCGCTAAATCTTCGATCGAATTTATATTGGCCAATTTTTCGTGCTCTTCCACTTCTTTTCGAACTTCAATATGTTTTATTGCTTTTCTAAAACGACGCACTTCTTCTAAGTTTGACAAGATTAATCCCGGAACCTGAACGCTTTTGCCTTCTTTATCTTTGGCAACCATTGTAAAATAAGACGAATTGCAATGTTTAATCACTCCGGTCTGAATATTTTCTGCTTCTACGCGAATGCCGACCACCATAGAACTTCTTCCCACGTAATTCACAGAAGCTTTCATGGTCACCAACTCTCCAACTTCAATCGGTTTCAGAAAGTTTACCGTATCAACAGAAGCTGTTACGCAATAATTGCCGCTAAATTTGGATGCCGATGCAAAAGCAATCTGATCCAGTAATTGCAAAATATATCCTCCGTGAATTTTTCCGCTAAAGTTAGTATGCGATGGCAGCATCAATTCTGATATGCTAACTTTTGAAGAAGAAACGGGTTTAAAGTCTGTAGTCATGTTTTTGTTTTTGGTATTTTTTTGATTAGCTGTATTCTATTATTTTAATTCAATAATTCATTTTCATCTGAATTTATTGCTCGTGCAATGATATTGTCTGGAAGCGATTTCTTTGCCTTTGCTCCCATTTTTTTCAACCTTTCTACACTCGAAATCAGGTTCCCCTTTCCATCAACCAATTTGTTCATGGCGCTTTCGTATTCCGTTTTGGTGTCTTTTATTTTATTCCCAATTCTGACTAAATCGGTTACAAAACCTTCAAACTTGTCATAAAGAGCTCCAGCCTGCCTTGCTATTTCTAAGGCATTTTCCTGCTGTTTCTGATTGGTCCACATACTATCGATAGTTCTTAATGTAGCCAAAAGCGTACTTGGCGTTACAATGACAATATTTCGATCAAAAGCTTTGGTGTATAATGTTGGATCTTCGTTTAAGGCAACGGCAAAAGCGGGTTCCATCGGAATGAAAAGCAGGACAAAATCTGGGCTTTCCATTTGATACAAATCATGATAATTTTTGTTTCCTAACTGCTCCACGTGCCTTTTTATGGAAATAACGTGTTCCTTAAGAAATTCTATTTTTAAAAGCTCTGATTCTTCATTCACCCATTTTTCATAAGCCGACAAAGAAACTTTAGAATCGACAATCATTTTTTTACCGTCAGGAAGATTGATTACAACATCTGGCAAAACGCGATTTCCTTCGCTATTGGTAAAACTCTGCTGCACTTCGTATTCTCTTCCTTTCTCCAATCCCGATTTTTCCAGAACACGTTCCAGAACCAATTCGCCCCAATTTCCCTGCATTTTGCTGTCGCCTTTTAGCGCTTTAGTCAGATTTAAGGTTTCCTTGCTCATTTGCGCGTTCATTTCGCTCAAACCAATAATCTGCTGCCTAAGTGCCGCATGATAATCGATGCTTTCTTTATGGGTTTGCTCTACTTTTTGTTCAAACACCTGAATTTTATCCTGCAAAGGCGTCAGGATATTTTTCATGTTTACGGTATTTTGTTCGGTAAATTTTGCCGATTTTTCTTCGAGGATTTTATTGGCTAGATTTTCAAATTCTTTGGTGAATTTTTCCTGAAGCTCATTGATTTCGCTTTTTTGCTCTTTATGGCGTTCCCATAAATTTTCAAAATCTACTTCTTTTTTAGAAAGCTGGATTGCCAAGCTGTCTTTCTCGGTTCGAATGTTTTCTTTCTCAGAAATATTGAACTGCAATTGTTTCTGAAAATTATTTTTTTCACTTTCAAATTGTTCTTTCAGCATTTGCAATTGCCCGTTTAATGCATTTAATCGTTCTTCAGAAATGGCTTTCTCTGACTGAAATTTGGATACAGAAAGCGTTCTGCCTACGTATATGCCTGCAAAAAGCGCCACAGCAAAACCTAATAAAAACGGTAAATAATCGGTCATAACTAAGTTAATTTTACGTAAAAGTACTCAATAATACGTAGTACTTAATTTTTAAAATAGAAATTTCACTAATTCATGCTCAATTCAAACTAAACCAACATTTTATTTTTTTCAAAAAAAATTTAGTCTCAACGCAACCTTTTTTTTAAAACGCTATCTACAAGATATAAACCTATTAAAAAGATTATGAAAAAATTAATGTTGGGCTTGTTTGTAGCCTTTGGATTTAGTGCCTGTTCCCTTAATGATGGAAATAACTATGTAGATTGCGGAGCTAATACAGTTGTAAATTTTACCGGTTTTCCTTTCTCATGCAATTATAGCGTAAAAACGCAACCAAACAATCCAGCAGCAGTTGCTATTGGATCTCAAGAAAAAATGGATGAGTATTTTACAAAACACCCTAACAGCTGTCCTGTAGCAAGCGACCCAAATATTGATTTTTCAAAAGAATACTTGGTCGGAATTTTTGCTGGCGCTAAACCTACAAGCGGTTACGACATCGTGATTAGCTCTATCATAGAAAACAATTGCGAAATTGTTGTGAATTACTACGAAAAGGTTCCTGCTGAAGGAGAAAACGTAACTCAAGCTACTACTTATCCTTCTGATTTTGTTTTGATCCCGAAAACATCAAAAGGAATGATTTTCAATAAAACAAAAGAAAGTCCTGACAATATGATTATTGGAAGTTTCAGTAATCTATGTACGGGTGGTGACTGCCAAAAATTCTATCAGATCAACGATTACAATACGTTAAAATTCTTAAACGTTGCAGCAGGCCAATATGATTTTGGACAATACAGATATACGCCAACAATTAAGAGAGGCGAATATACTGCATTCTTAAAAAATGTTCCTGCAGAGATTTTGGCTTTAAAAGGACAGACAAAAACGTATGGCGCGCCTGACGCTGCTGACCAAGGCGGAATTTATTTTGAACTTCGTCAAGGAGCAAACGTTACTAAAGTTTACATCGACAATAATGATACTGAAGATCAAAGCACCGAAATAAAACTTTTCAAAAAAGCGATTCAGGAAAAAATTGTAAGCTTAAAATAGTATAGTCATGAAAAAACTCTTTTTATCTTTTGCTATCTGTTTTCTTTTTACTTCAATGATTTCTGTACATAATTCTGGAGATGCTGCAAGATCAATTGTAAACACTTGGATTTGGCAAAAATCTATTGGAGGATCTGATAATCCTTACGTGGCAACACCACAGACAATCGGATTTACTAAAAAAGTTGTTTTTACAGAAAACGGAAGGGTTATTACCTATAAAAACAATGTAGAAATTAGAAATAGCGCTTATCAAATAGAAAAAGGCAAAGAATCTGCTGATAATTCAGGACATGATCTCATTACATTTGAAGGCAAAACTTATGTAATAGAAAACCTTGACAATCAAAACCTAACAATTGTAAGCAACGGTCAAGACGGTACTCGAACTATTTTTAAAAGATAGTTTGGTAAGCTATTTAAAACTATTTTTGCAAAACCAAATTTAAACCATTTCTTGAAAGACGATTTAGAAAAATATATCAAACTGTGCATTAAAAATGACAGAGAGGGACAGCTGAAAATCTATCAGCTGTTCTCTCCTGTTCTGTATGGGATATGTTTGAAGTATATGAAGAATGAAGATGATGCGAAAGATGTTTTTCAGGAAGCCTTTGTAATTGCGTTTCAGAAAATAAGCCAATATAAATTTGAAGGAAGTTTTGAGGGCTGGCTGAAACGGATTTTTATAAACAAACTCATCGAAACTTTAAATAAAAAGAAAAAAGAGAGTTTCTTTTTAGATGTTTTTGATCCCGACACGGATTTTGTTGAAGAAGAGGAACTTGAAGCTATTCCGATAGAACAGGAAAAACTGCTGGAATACATTCGGGATTTGCCAGATCAATATCGAACGGTTTTTAACCTTTATGTATTCGAAAAAATGAAGCACAGAGAAATTGCCGAACTATTAAAAATCTCCGAAGGGACATCGAAATCAAACCTAAATCGCGCCAAACATTTATTACAAAAGCGAATTTTGAGCATAAAAAATTTTAAAACAGCATGAAGAAGCAAAAAATAGAAGATATTTTTTCATCAATGGAAGACTTCTCGAGTGTTCCGCCTCCTGAATTATGGAGTCAGATTGAAGAAAAATTAGACAAACCAAAAAAGAAGAAGAGAGTTGTTCTTTGGTGGTCGGCTGCTGCATGCTTATTATTAGGGTTGCTTCTGCCTTCAATTTTACATTTTACCGATTCGTCTCAAAATAATAACCTCAACAATGGCGGTTTAGAAAAAAATAGCAATAGCATTGTTCTTGACAAAAACGCAAAAGATAATTCTAAAAGCAAGAATCTAGATCTAAATAAAAATACCGGCAAAAAAATTGATTCTTTGAATGAAAATGGCGTAAAAAATCAATTCAATAATGAATCAGGAATTCAAGTTCATGAGACTTCTGTAGCTCAAGCAAATTCTAAGGGCAAAACCAATAAAAAAGATTCTCAATCTAATGCTGCTGTTCCTGCAAATGCTCCAAACCAATCTGTTGCATTTCAGAACCCTAGCGCGTCAGAGGAAAAATCTATTCTAAAATCTTCTAAAAAATCTGTTTTAGAAAACAACGCAAAATCTTCCAGCAAAGGAATTTCTGAAGAGCGAATTGCATTTGGAAAACAAAGCAAATTCAATTCTACAGCAAAAAAACAGCTTTCAAATTCTATTTTTGAAGAACAGCTTGGCGCAAAAAACAATAAAAACCTTGCCTTCAATAATCAGAATGCTGCTGCCCATAACAATCCTTTTGCAAGCAATGGATATAATTCTAACAATTCATTTTCGGGTAAAAACGAAACGAAGCGAACTGATAAAGCTGTCATCATAAAAGACGATCTGAAAACTGCCAACAGTTTAAGCAAAACAGATTCTATGCAACTGGCAGAACTTCAGAATTTAGAAAAAGGAATTTTGGCTCCTGAAAAGGAAAAAGAAGAAAAAGAGAAAAAAGATAATCTGATCAATAAAAACGAAAGATGGGCCGTTGCCGTATTTGCAGGTGTGGCAAGTTCTGAAAATACTAAAAACGATAAAACTTTAGGAAACGTAAACGATTCGAAACAGTCTAATTCTTATGGTGTAAAAACAAAATACAGCATTAACAAAAAATGGGCCGTAGGTTCTGGATTAAAAATTAGCGAATTAGGCCAGAGCGTTGCCAATGTATCGTATGTAAGCGCCAAAAACAATGCTTTTTTTAATCCAGGAACTTTATATGCTGACAGCAATAGCAGTCCCGTTGCCACTGCAGACCCGACAAGCCAAGATTATCTTTTGATTTCGAATAGTACCAAAGAAGCTATGAAAAACGAAAACGTGCAAACGGGTAAATTGGATCAGAATTTAAGATATGTAGAAATGCCTCTTGAGGTTTCTTATTCTGTTTTTAATAAAAATAAAGCTAGCATTAACTTAAATACTGGAGGTTTTGTGGGTAAATTAATTTCTAACAATGTAGCTCTAGACGGACATTCTATTGGAGAGAATATAAATGCCAATGATTACGTTTATGGTTCTACTTTGAGCAGTACAGTTCAATATCGCGTGTACAAAAAAACCAATGTTTTTGTTGAGCCTGCTGTAAATTATTATATCAATCCGTTAAACAGCCAGTCTTTCAATCAGTTCCAATGGGGATTAAATTTTGGATTGAATGTTAATTTCTAAAGCCAATTTTCAGTAATTTTCAGGCAATTTTTTAGAATAGAATTTATGAGTTTTACTATTGGTTCGCCTGATTTATTGCTAAGCAAAGAAATCGCTTTTGATCAAGCAGGATTATTGCTAGCCTCTTTGCAAAAAGAAAACGAAAGCGAAGAATACAGCGCATATCGATTTATGCTCAACAATAAAAACATCTGTTATAGAGAATCAAAAATCACCCCAACCAAAACAGGTCAGTTTGTTACTTTATGGAAAAGAAATCAAAAAGGCATAATTGAACCTTTTGATTATTCTGACACTATCGATTTTGTGATTGTAACGGTTCGAAAAGATCAAAATTGGGGACAGTTTGTTTTCCCAAAAAAAACATTATTGGAAAAAGGTATTTTTTCTACCCAAGCAAAAGAAGGAATCAGAGCGACAAGAGTTTATCCGCCTTGGGATGAAACCACAAGCAAACAAGCGCAGAAAACGCAGCGTTGGCAGTTGGATTATTTTTTCAACTTTTCAGATTCTGGTCATTTTGATTTAGAAAAATTCAAAAAGATATTTTCATAAAAAAGGCAGTCTCAAAATGACTGCCTTTGTTTTTTTAAGCTTCATAGAAGCGAAATATTTATAGCAAATAATAAATGTTTACAGCATAAAGCTACATGGAAGCTACAAATATTTCACCCCTCAGGAGTTATAAAGAAAATCGTTATTATTTCTTAATAACTTTATCTTTAAAAATCACTTTATTGTTTTCTGTAACGGTATAGAAATAAACTCCAGAAACTAAATTGCCTACAGCAATAACTGCGGTACTCACTTCAGATTCATTTTTAACGCTAATCGGGTTTCCAATCGCACGACCATTAAAATCGTATAATCTGATTTTTAAATCTCTTCCTTGCGTTGTTTTAACATCAAAATTCAAAACATCTGTTGCAGGGTTTGGATACGCTTTTACAAAATAATTGTTTTTTCCGAAATCTGGCGTAGAAAGAACACTTTTCAATTGAAAACGAGCAATTACAGGTCCATGATCTGAAGTTGTTGTGGTGTAATTTGCAATATCATTTCTTGGATCGTAAACCGCTGTTGACTGATCTATGTATTGATCGAACAATTCATTAGAAATCATAATATGATCTAAGAATCCGCCCGAAGTTAAAAAGCTGAAAGCACCAGCCTGGCTTATTTCTAAAGTAAGCGCTTTATAGTTGCTGGTATCTGTAACAAAGTTTTCGTAAGTTGATGGATTGTTGGTGCCAAAAACTGATTTTTTCACATCGTCGTTGTAATCTCCCAAAATAATTAAATTGTCATTTGGATAATGCGCATCTAAACTATCTTTAAAAACTTGCGTATCATACTTGCGTCTGGTATATGTTGTCATGTCAGAACCGCTGTTTGCACGGGCATGAACGTCTATAACCTTAATTTCATTCTTAACTCCGTTAAGATTGGTTTCTAAAGTTACGATATAAGGCAAACGCCCTGAAGAGAAGAATCCTGAACTTGGATGCACTGGTGGGTTACTTGCCGGAAGCGGATAATTTGCCAAAGTTTTAGTGCCTGCAACCAATTCGTCATAAAACTCTTTAAACATTACTCGAGTTTTTTTCAAAGTAGCAGTTTGAGTATTATAAATAACGACTAGCTTTTGAGGCGGAAAACTTGGGTCTGAATTCGGGTCCCATGAATATGACCATACTGGAGAAGTAGTCTTATTGAATGTTTTTCCGTTTACATTTAGCTTCAGAATTAAATCGTCTATAGCAGCGTCGCTAGAAACTTCTTGAACCACATAAACATCAGCATCCAATTTATTCATCACTTTTGCCACGTTTTCGATTTGAAGTGCATTGTCTGCAGGTCCATTACTAGGATTATCTGAACCAAAAAATTCTAAATTATAAGTAACCACATCAAAAGTTTCTGATTTTGGCAGAGAAGATCCTGTCAAGGCTCCAGCTTGTTTGTTTAATGAACTTCCTGTTACTGTTAAAGAACCTGATATTTTAAATTGTTTTACTGTTGGCTCAAATTTCGCGTAAAGCGTTTTTCCCGCCAAAGCATCGGCAGCTGTAACTACGATACTTGATGAAAACGAAATATTATCTGCCGATATTTTGTATGATGCTGGAGCGGCAATTGTAATGTCTCCATAACCTTCTGCTTTAAAATTAAAAGATTGGGCATCTGAAATTGTATTTACATTGACAACGCCAAAATCTAAAACAGGATTCAAATCTACATAACCCGCCTCGTCTGTTACAGCAAAATCATCAAATGACCATTCAGACGCAAAGTTTGTTCCTCCCTTTGTCGTTTCATAAACCCAAGCCAGATAAGTATGATCTGTTTTATAATCTGTCAATTTAATGTATTGAGATTGCACATAGCTTCCTGTGTTTGTCGGGAATTTACCGTCTATTTCTACCCATGTTGCCGTATTTGGATTACTTACGCCATCATAATTGGTTGAAACCATTAATTTTAAACCAGGCCCAGCATAAAATTTACGAGAGTAAAAAGATAACAATGGGAAGTTGCCAAAATTATTCAAGCGCAATTTAGGCGAAATCAGCCAGTCTTTACTTGCTCCAGTATCCGAATATCCATTAACTAAAACGGCTCCAGTTCCAGAATTTACATTTCGAGCAACAGCAGTGTACCCCCATTTATTTAAAGGCCCTGCCTCATCATACTGTGTCCAGCCACTGTTAGCTAAAACATTAGGATCGTCAAAATTCTGTTTAAAAGGATCAATTCCAATTCCAGCCAATGCCACTGTTTTTGTTACCGCTCCTGTAGATTCATGTGTTATCTGCCCACTGAAACCAGAAACTGCATTTGGCGTAAATTTTACATATACTGTTGGAGTTACGTTAGAAGCAAAATCAGCAGGAAAAAATGTCAGTGATGAAGCAAAAGTGTTATTATCTCTAGAGATTGTAAAATTTGCCGAAGAAGTTAAAACCAAATTATCCGTAAGATCTGTAGCCTGAACCTGATAGCTTAAAGTTTTAAAGTCATGATTAGATTCTAAAATACCAAAATCTAAAGTAGAAGTCGTTGTAGAAATTTCAGGACTTGCCACACTCAAAGTTGCCGCATCAACTTTACTAACTGCCGTTTGTTGATGTCCGAAAAGATCCTCTGATACAGAAAAAATAGAATATCCTGTATTTAAAGCTAATCCCGTAAAGCTTTTTTTATACTCCTGCGATTGATCTGTTATATCTAAGAAACCAGATTGCAAAGCTGCATTTCCTGCGGCGTCCTGGCCTGCCTTTATTTGTGTTGGCGTTGGCTCAGCACTGCCGTTTGGCAGCAAAACATAATACGTTTTTCCTACCTCATCTATTTTATTAGTAAAGTCAAAACCTGAAGATAAAACATTGCTTACTTTCGGATAACCTGCTTCAGTAATAGGCGCCTTATTATCACTTCTAATATCGATATTATCAATTGCAAAAGACTGGCGAGAACCACTTGATCCCGACATCAATCTTGCAATCCATCTTATCTGAACTACAGTTTGATTATCGCAATCAGATGGCAATTTAACTATTTTCTTTGTTACACGATTATCTAATGGTTCGGTAACTGATCCAGTCTGCACGGTTTTACTATCATTAGAATATTCAGAACCTTGTACATTTATAAAAGGTCCGCTAGTTCCAACACGATATTGCAAAGCCATTTCCTGAAGACGATTATTAGACGCTCCGTCATAAAGGTTTCGTATGATCATCGCATCATACATAACCCAAATATCCGTTTTTTCAAATGTTGAAAAAGCAAAACCTATTGAAAGATCAGCTGAAGTGGTATTTAAGAAACCTATTTTTCCATTGTAGTTGTGAATATTACCACTATTAATATTTGCCGTACTGTTAGCTATTAAAGCCTTATCACCAGATAACGCTGTACTGTAACTTGATGTATTCTGAGTTGCGCTTACCAGCCAACCTTGAAAACCAGCTGGATAAGTAGTAGAATTTGCCGCTAATCCGTCAAACTTCTGAAGATAAGGTATACTTTGGGGAGTTGGATTTGACTGTGCAAAAAGATTCCCCGAAAAAAGACAAAAAAAACATAAAAGAGCCAAAAGAAGGCGCGAAAAGTAGAGTTTTTTCATACGTTAAAGAATAGAGTTTTTAGAATTCAAATTTATTGCCTTTAAAGTTAAGCTAATATTACAAAACCATAAACTTAATGTTTAGTGTTTTATAAATATTTTTCACCAAAACTTATCAGAACACTAAATATAATAAAATAAAACCAACAAAAAACACTCAAAACAAAACATTATTCAAAACAATTAACATTGAAAGAACCCCCGAAAACGCTACGTTTCTTACAAATAATATGGGTTTTTAAAATAAAAAAAGCAGCAAACTTTCGCTTACTGCTTTTACTAATTCAAAATAATATTCTCTAAAAATTATTAAACCGCGGTATAACCGCCATCGGCAATAATATAACTTCCCGTTGTAAATGATGATTTATCAGAATTTAGAAAAACTACCAATTCCGCAACTTCTTCTGCTGTCCCTAATCGGTTCATTGCAGATTTTGCAGCAATTGCCTGCAGCCTTTCCTTATCGAGATTATCTTTTAAAAGTGCTGTTTCAATATAACCTGGTCCAACAGCATTGCAACGAATATTTTTCTGCGCATATTCTACGGCAATATTTTTAGTCAGACCCACAACGCCATGCTTGCTTGCGGTATAAGCGACGCTATTTGGCGCAGCAACTTGCCCGTGTATTGAAGCAATATTTACAATGCTTCCTCCGCCATTTTTCTCCATTTGCTCCAATTGGTAGCGGCAAGCATAAAAAACACCGCTTAAATTTAATGCGATAACTCTATCCCAAGCTTCTGGTTCATATTCGCCAGTTGGTTTTGCCGGCCCTCCTATTCCTGCGTTGTTGCAGGCAATATCCAATCGGCCATATTTGGAAACGGCAACCTCAACCATATGCTTGTTGTCGGCTGCGCTAGACGAGTCTCCTTTTACAAAAAAAGCTTCTCCTCCTTTTTCCTTTATCATTTTTACGGTTTCTTCACCGTGTTCTACATTTATATCAGATACTACAACTTTTGCTCCTTCTCGAGCGTAGGCTTCTGCCACCGCGCGTCCGATTCCCGAACCGCCGCCTGAAACAAAAGCTACTTTATTTTCTAAAAGTGCCATTTTATATATGTTTTTAATTGATTCCTCTAATTTACGAAGATATCAACCGATAGAAAAACTTTAAAAAGAGTTTAAAACAACATTAACGCTAACCGCTAATGTTATGTTATTTGACATTAAATTGGCCCAATTTTGATCAAAATTCCGTATTGTCTTATTTTTCTCCATCCAGTTTCATGTTTCCGCGATTCTTATGATTATCTGGATGTGAATTTGGATATCGATTTGGAGTTATATCAGAATTACGGTCTTTATTCTCTACTGTTTTATTTGCCTCTTCTTCTGTTTCAACTCCACGATTTGCATTTGGATTATCAGGATTTATTTGATGAAGCGTTGCATTAATATCTTCATTTTCATTTCGAGCCCTTTCCACAATCTTTTTATCACCGTCTGCATCTGTGACTAACTCTTTGTTGAGTTTTGCGTCTTTTAATTCTTTATCGTGCGAAACGTTTTTTCCTTTAGATTCATCACTATTTTTCTGCGTTCCGTTTATCTTTTTTGTTCCTAAATCATTTGTTTCCATAGCATTATTCTTTTTTACGATTACTTTATAATATTACGAATTGTAAATGCGAAAAGATTATGAATTTTTATTGCCTTTCTTTTATAATTGCCATCTGCTTTTTTATTTATTACCTTTATTCAAAGCAACTTAACAACCTCAATTATTATGAATTTCTTCAAAATCAAAACCAGTTGGTCTAATTCTGAATTTATCTTGATCAAACTTTGCATGGCTTCCGCTTATATTTTAATTGGAAGTTACTTTCATGATTTTTTCGAAAACTATTACTCGATTTTAATTGCCATTTTTATTGTTACCGCTATCTGGTTTGTCTATCAATGGCTTAAAAAAATGAAAACGCAAAAGCAGTAAATTGGTCTTAATTTTAGGAAAGGAACTATCTTTGCAAAAAATTAAAAATGCACCGACACTTCATTCTTTTTAAACCTTACGGCTATTTGAGCCAATTTATTTATGAATTAAAAAGAAAGAAAAAGCTTTTGGGCGAATTGCACAATTTTCCAGAAGGCACAATGGCAATTGGAAGATTGGATGAAGATTCTGAAGGTTTGCTTTTGCTGACAACCGATGGAAGAGTCAGCGAACAAATTAGAAGCAAAAAAGTCGATAAAGAATATTACGTTCAGGTTGATGGCGTAATAACTCCTGAAGCGATTGAACAGTTGCAAAAAGGTGTCGAGATTGGTTTTGACGGAGGAAAATACAAAACCAAACCCTGCTCTGCTTTTATTGTCACTGAGGTTCCAGATTTTGGCCCAAGAGCAAAAAAAATAAGAGACGAACGTCATGGTCCAACTTCTTGGGCTTCTATCACTATAAATGAAGGAAAGTTTCGTCAGGTTAGGAAAATGACTGCCGCAGTTGGTTTTCCTACGCTGCGTCTCGTGCGTGTTCGAATAGGAAATGTATATTTGCAAAACCTAAAAGCGGGTGAAGTTTTGGAAGTATCCGATTTTCAATTAGATAATTTTCAGTAACCCATAATCCATAACTCACAATTCATAACTAAAATAAAGATGCTAAACGTAGTTCTTGTAGAACCAGAAATACCAAATAACACCGGAAATATAGGCAGATTGTGCGTAGGCACAGAAAGCCGTCTCCATTTAATTCATCCTTTCGGATTTGTTATTAATGACAAAAATCTAAAACGTTCCGGACTGGATTACTGGGTTCATCTTGATGTTACGGAATATCAAAATGTAGAGGAATGGATTGCGCAGATTCCAGATCATTCTCGCGTTTTTTTAATGAGTTCGCATTCTGATAAATCCTATTTAGAAAATGAATTTCAAGATGGCGACTGGCTGGTTTTCGGAAAAGAAAGCGTTGGTTTGAGTGCCGCATTTATGGCAAGATTCGAAAATCATTTAACTATTCCGATGTCTCCGCTTATTCGCAGTTTCAATATTGCCAACTCGGTTGCTTTTGTGGTTGGTGAAGCCAAGAGACAAATTGGATTGAAGAAAGTTTAATCGTTTAACTGTTTAATCGAAAAAGCTTCTTCTGAAAACGGGACTTCTAGCCCTGATGGAAGCGGCATCCTTTTGTGGCGGGGTTCGCCACAAAAGATATAGCGGACAGCAGGATTTGCTCCTAACAAAACTAATTCACAATAAACTTCCCTTTTTCAGCATCAAAAATAATATGTTCGTCTTTGAACAAATTGCTGAAACTTCCATTCGAAATTAAATTGCACGGCTGATCTTGCACTATATTTTCTGGCGTCATCATAATCATTTCGTCACTTAACTGAATAGCCAGATCGATATCGTGTGTGGAAAACAATATAGATTTTTGAGTTTCTTGTGTCAGTTTCTTTAATAATTTAAACAAGGAAACTTTATGCAGCAAATCAAGATGCGTCGTCGGTTCGTCTAAAATAATTAACGGTGTATCTTGAGCTAGAGCCCTTGCTATTAAAACTTTCTGCAATTGCCCATCGCTAATTTGAAAATGTTTTTTTGAGGCTAAGTGCTCGATTTGCGTCAATTGCATTGCTTTCTCAACTTTTAAAACATCTTCATCAGACAATTTATCGACCCAATTGGTGTAAGGCTGTCGGCCCAAAGCGACTAATTCGAAAACAGAGAGATTGCTTGGCGGGAGCTTTTCGGTTAAAACCAAACTAAGATTTTGCGCCAATTCTAGAGGCTGATAATCTGAAATCTTTCTTTCGTTCAAATAAACATTTCCTGATAAAGGTTTCTGAATCCCAGTAAGCGTTCGCAATAATGTAGACTTCCCTATTCCGTTTGCGCCTATTAAAGTAATTAGTTTTCCAGCCTCAAGGTTAAGATTAAGATTCTCAGCAATAGTCGTAACTCCCTTCTTGGATTGGTATCCAATATTTAGATTAGAAGTTGATAGGATGTTTTTCATTTCGAGTTAATTTTTTAAACACATAGAAACATAGATTTGTATTTTACTGAAAGTTGATTTTAAAATTTACTTGTAAATTAACACATAGCTTTTGAACTTAGAACTTTGGCAGCAATTTGAAATATTCATTTACAAATGTTTTTTGGCCTTCTTTAAAAATATTAAAGCAATTAAAATTAATTAAAATGCCCTTAGGAGCTCTTAAAAGTTTCATATACGTCATAAGCTGCGCTTCATACAATGGATTTAATTCTGATACAGCTTTCAATTCTACAACTAGGCAATTTTCAATAAAGAGATCACATTTTAAATTCGTATTCAATTCTTTATTTCTGTAAACCAGTGGCACCTTTATTTCTATCAGAAAATTTATTTTACGATGACTCAATTCTTCTTTCAAACATTCGTGATAGACACTTTCCAACAATCCTCTTCCAATAGTTTTGTGCACCTCTATACACGCCCCAATTACATTAAAACTTCTGAGTTACAATTATCTTAATTTAGTCGAGAAACAAGTTGATTTTTCACAAAGTCTATGTTTATTTTAAAAAAAGTGAAACGCCTTTAACCGGCTTTTAAAACTATGTTTCTATGTGTTTAAAAAACTAAGATACGCTTTATTTTGTAGGTTTTAACTTAAAAATTTCTTTTTCTGACTAAAAGCCAAATAACAACTGGTGCGCCAATTATAGATGTAACTGCATTTATGGGAAGTGTGACATCAAAGCCTGGCATTTGTGAAACGATATCACAAAACAGCATTATTATCGAACCGAAAAATAAAGTGCTCCAAAATAAAATGGTATGATTACTCGTCTGGAAAGTCAATTTTGCAATATGAGGCACCGCTAAACCTACGAATGCAATTGGACCTGCAAATGCTGTAATGGCTCCAGATAAAATACTGGTTGCAAATATGATGACTAACCTTGCCTGTTTAAAATTCAAACCCATACTTTTTGCATAGTTTTCTCCAAGAAGCAAAGCATTCAGCGGTTTGATGCTTTTGGCGCTTAAAAGCAATCCGATGGTAACACAGAAAGTTAAAACTCCGATGGTTGTCCAAGAAAGATTTCCGAGGTTTCCCATGGACCAGAAAGTAAATTTCTGAAGCTGTTCTGCCGTACTAAAATAAGTCAGAACACTTACGATTGCAGTGGTGAAACTTCCAAACATCAATCCTACGATCAAAATAGCCATTGTGTCTCGCAATCTTTGCGAAACAACTAAGACCAAGAAAAGAACCAGCGTGCTTCCTAAAGTAGAAGCCAAAACGATTCCGTAAGACGATAACGCAATTACGCTTAAAAAAGAAGGCAGAAATCCTGCTCCCAAAATCACAAAAGCAACGCCAAGACTTGCGCCAGAACTTAACCCTAAAACGTAAGGCCCTGCAAGCGGGTTTCGAAACAAAGTCTGCATCAAAAGTCCGCTCATTGAAAGTCCTGTTCCGACCAAAACAGCTGTAATAGCTTTTGGCAAACGATAATTAATGATAATATATTCCCAAGTCGATTTTGTTGCCTGACTCCCTGTTAGACTTGCTACAACATCTTTTAACGGAATTGTAACTGATCCTAAACTAATGCTGGCAAAAAACATTATAAAAAGTCCCAAAGTCAATACGACAAATAAAATGGTATTTCTTTTTTTATTCGCCAATTTAATTCAGTTTTGATGCAAAAGTAAATTCGTAGCCCGCCAATAAATCTGGGTGAAAAATCTTGATATAATCTTTTAAAACCAAATCGGGACGGCTCGGAGCCAGTTCATAATAAACCGTTCCACCTGTTGCTCCCATCTTTCCTTCAAAGTTGTAAACTGTTTTATTTTTGAAAGCATCAAATTCTGCATAATGCGGATTTGCTTTTTGCAATTCATCCAAACTTTTAAACGATCCCGAAGCGATCCATACATTTGCCGTTTTCGCTTTATCCAACACTTTTTCAAAAGACAGGCCTTCGCTTCCTGTTCCTTTTAGATCGGCCCATAAATAATTAGATTTTGCGTCTTCCATAAACTGCGCCACCCAGCTGTTTCCTTTGGCAACGTACCAAACATCTTCATACATAGAGCCATACAATACTTTTGAAGTTGCAGGTTTATCGGCAACGAGTTTTTTTGCCTGATTGTAGCTTTCTACGATTTTATCAAAAAGTTCTTTTGCTTTATCTTCTTTTCCGAACAAAGCCCCGTAAAGCTTAATCCATTCGGCTTTTCCTAGCGGAGACTGCTCCATCCAATCGCCTTGAATCAAAACCTTTAAACCGCTTTTCTTAAGATTATCCAACATCGGATTGTTATTATCAACACCAAAAGTTACGATCAAATCTGGCGATAATTCTATTAATTGTTCGATGTTCAATTTTTCATTTTGTCCAACATTTTTCACCGAACCTTTATCAATTAAAGCTCTTGTTTTTTCTGAAGAAATATAATCGGTGTGCGGAAATCCGACCAATTTATTCTCAACTTCCAACATTTCTAGAAAAGGAATATTTGTTGTTGAAGTTACCACAACACTTTCTAACGGAACTTTTATAGCTGGATATTTTTTTAAACTGTCTGGAATTTGCGCATCTTTTTCCTCTAAAATGTAAGTGAATTTCTCCTTAGCATTTGGCCACGGATTTACCACATTTACAATTGAATAGCCCTCGTTTTTTACAATTGAAAGTCCCGACGCAAATTCGATGCTTTCTTTGTCAGCCGTAGATTTTACAACATCTTGCGCTTCATTCTTCTTACATCCAATTACTATAAAAAGTAAAAAAACGACTGGTAATTTATGGAAAAAATATTTCATATTTTATGTTTTGTGTGGGCACAAAGGTAAATCAATTTCTATTTTTTTTGTTTACCTTTATTCGTACAAATTTAAACAAATAGCCATTTATTTGATGAATGTCACAAGAACAAAAATCTGCTCCAGTTGTCAGGCCGCTTTTTCATGCGGCGACACTTCACCCGAAAATAAGTGCTGGTGTAATGATTATCCGCCTATTTTCAATCTTTCAGAAGGAGGCGACTGCCTTTGCCCTATGTGTTTTAAGGAAGCCTGCGAAGATAAAATTGACGCTTATATCGAAACTGTTACTCCTAAAAAAGCACTTAAAAATAAGGCTATGCTATTGCCCAAAACCGATCATTTAATTGAAGGCATTGATTATTACATCGAAAATGGCAATTATGTCTTTAAAGCTTGGTTTCACCTAAAAAGAGGAACCTGCTGCGGAAATAACTGCCGACATTGCCCTTATTAATTGTTAATTATAAATTGTTAATTGTTAGTTATGAAAAATAACATTGTTAGAAATAAAAGCTTTGATTTTGCAATAAGGATTGTCAAACTTTATCAATATTTAAATACTAGTAAAAAAGAATTTATCCTTGCTAAACAACTTTTAAGATCTGGCACTTGTGTTGGTGCAATGATTCGAGAAGCTGAGCATGCTGAAAGTAAAAGTGATTTTATTCATAAATTTGCAATTGCTCAAAAGGAAGCTAATGAAACTGTCTATTGGCTCGAATTATTAAAAGCCACTGATTATCTCAGCGAAAAAGAATTCGAAAACATTTATGACGATGCAATTACAATACTAAAATTAATAACCAGTATACTTAAAACTTCCAAAAATCAATTAGACGCAAAAAAATTAACAACTAACAATTAATAATTAACCATTACACAAAATGATTTACCTAATAACAGGCGGTGAACGTTCTGGAAAAAGCGGATACGCACAAAAACTTGCTTTAGAACTTTCCAACTCTCCTTTATATGTAGCAACCGCCCGAAAATGGGATGCTGATTTTCAAAATCGAATTGACCGCCATCAGCAGGAAAGAGACGAACATTGGACAAATATTGAAAAAGAGAAATACTTAAGCGAAATTGATTTTTCTGGAAAAACAGCTTTGATAGATTGCGTAACGTTATGGCTTACTAATTTTTTTATCGATACTAAAAATGATGTGGCTTTGAGCCTGGAAGAAGCCCAAAAAGAGTTTCTCGCTATTGCTAAACACGAAAATGCCAATATCATTATTGTAACAAATGAAATTGGTATGGGCGTTCATGCAGAAACGCACATCGGGAGAAAGTTTGTAGAACTTCAAGGCTGGATGAATCAGTTTCTTGCTGCAAACGCAGATCAAGTTGTATTAATGGTTTCTGGAATTCCAGTTAAAATAAAAGGTTAAATCTCAATACAGAAATTCCAAATTCCAATAAATTGAAACGAAATTCCAGTTTTTAAATTCCAAATTCCAAAGCTATGCTTTACCTTTACTAGAATCTTTCCGTTTTCATATTTTGAAATTGGAATTTAAAATTTGGAATTTAAAGAAATGAGTAATTTAGACGATATATTAAAATCCCGCCGCGACACAAGACATTTTACAGCCGATGAAGTTCCTGATGAAGTAATTCAGAAAGCATTACAGGCAGGGCATTGGGCTCCATCTGTTGGGCTGACCGATGCGACAAGATATTATCTCATTAAATCTAATGAGGTTAAAACGTCTATTAAAAAGCTTTTTTTAGATTACAATAAAAAAGCCGAAGCACTTACAGACAATCTCGAACAGAAAGAACTTTACAGATCGCTTAAACTAGAAGCAATTGAAGAAGCTCCGATCGGGCTCATCATTGCTTATGACCGTTCTGTTTTAAATCAGTTTACAATTGGAACAATCGGCAGTAATGAAGCGGTAAAATTCAGCTCGGTTTGTGCGGCACAGAATATCTGGCTCTCGTTGACAGAACAAGGTTATGGAATGGGCTGGGTTTCGATTCTGAACTATTACCAGTTTAAAAAAATACTTGATTTACCCGAAAATATCGAACCGCTTGGCTATTTCTGCATCGGAAAACCAGCAACAAACTATAACAATCAGCCAATGCTGCAGCAATTGCATTGGAAACAAAAATCGGAAGCTCCCATTTGCACCGAAATCAATGAAATTCATCAAATAAATATTCCCGCTTTTAAATTGAGATCAGAAAATTCTACTGAAAACAAATCTGATTTCAGCACCCTTTTACAAGACAAAATAGATTCGAAAACTAAACCTGTTGGTTCTTTGGGAACTTTAGAATCTTTGGCTTTCCAAATGGCAACGGTTTTTGGAACTTTGAATCCGAAAATCGTAAAACCAAATATTGTAGTTTTTGCTGCCGATCACGGAATCGCAAATCATGGCGTAAGCGACTATCCGCAAGATGTTACGAGACAAATGGTCAATAATTTTCTGGATGGCGGTGCGGCTATAAACGTTTTTTGCAATCAGAATAATATTGAATTGTCTATTGTCGATTCTGGCGTTAATTATGATTTTCCGACTAATGCAAAATTAATCGATGCAAAAATTGCCAAAGGAACCCAATCATTTCTTCATGTTTCAGCTATGAGCGAATCTGAAGTCCAACTGTGTTTTGAGAAAGGAAAATCGATTGTTGAAAATATCGCAAAGTCTGGTTCAAATTGCATTGGGTTTGGCGAAATGGGCATAGGAAATACTTCTACTGCGTCTGTTTTAATGAGTATTTTAACAGGTTTCCCTATTGAAGATTGTGTCGGAAAAGGAACTGGAGTCGAAAATGAAAAATTGCTCTTAAAACAAAATTTGCTCAAGAAGGCAATCGAAAGTTATTCCGGTCAAGCCAAATTGATGTCGCAACTCTCTTATTTTGGGGGTTTTGAAATCCTTCAAATGGCTGGCGGTATGCTCACTGCTTTTGAAAATAAAATGCTAATTCTGGTTGACGGTTTCATTTGTACTGTAGCGTATTTGGTTGCTTCAAAAATAAACCCAAATATCAAACAAAATGCTGTTTTCTGCCATTGTTCTGCTGAAAAAGCACATTCTGAATTATTAAATTATTTGGAAGCAAAACCTATTTTAAATCTGGATTTACGTTTGGGAGAAGGCACTGGCTGCGCTGTCGCTTTTCCTATTTTAAAATCGGCTGAAGCTTTTTTAAATGAAATGGCTAGTTTTGAAAGCGCGGGAGTAAGTAGGAAATAACTTTCTTTTTAGATTTAAAGTTTATAACTTTGAATTTCTAATTTGAAGTTATTTTTAAATGCTATATATGCCTTTTACTAAAATTTACATTCACTGTGTCTGGAGCACCAAAAACAGATTTCCGTTTTTAAATTCAATCGAACTTCGCCGAAAAGTATGGCAACACATACAAGAAAATGCTTTAAAAAAAGAAATCTATCTTGATTTCATCAGTGGGTATTCAGATCATTGTCATTGTTTAATTTCATTAGGGAATGATCAAAATATTCAAAAAACAATACAGCTTTTAAAAGGAGAATCTTCATATTGGATTAATAAAAATCAATTAACAAAAAATAAATTCGAATGGCAGGATGAATATTTTGCCGTTTCAGTTTCAGAATCTATAGTAGATAAAGTTCGAGATTATATTAAAAATCAAGAAGAACATCACAAAAAGAAAACATTTCAAGAAGAGTATGAAGAATTTATGATCAAATTTAAGTTCTAACATTCTTAAAAAAAATTTGGCTAAAGCCTTTCTAAAACTCCATAAATAAACCAACATCTAAAGATGTTGGCAATTCATCAAAAAAATATTTTTTCTAAAATTTCACTTTTGAATTACCTCCAGATTTATCTGGAGGTTATAAATTTGCCTCAAAGAGGGCTTTAGCCAAATAATCATAATCCAACTGAATATGATCTATTTACAATCAAATTTAAGTTCAAAACACTGTTAAAAAAAAAGAAAATCGGCTAAAGCCTTTCTAAATCTCCATAAATAAACCAACATCTAAAGATGTTGGCAATTCATCAAAAAACATTTTTTTAATTTTAATTTTGAATTGCCTCCAGATTTATCTGGAGGTTATAAATTTGCCTCAAAGAGGGCTTTAGCCAAATAATCATAATCCAACTGAATATGATCTATTTACAATCAAATTTAAGTTCAAAACACTATTAAAAAAATTTAGCTAAAGCCTTTCTGAATCTCCATAAATAAACCAACATCTAAAGATGTTGGAAATTCATCAAAAAAACATTTTTTTTAATTTTACTTTTGAATTGCCTCCAGATTTATCTGGAGGTTATAAATTTGCTCCTAAAGAAGGCTTTAGCCAAATAATCATAATCAAATGAAAAAAGAACTTCACATTTTCTTCACCTGTCTAATGTTTTACACTAGAATTCCATGCCCCAAAAACATTACACATCATCCAGATTATTTAAACAAAGCAACGAGATATTTTCCTTTTATTGGATGGATTGTTGGGAGTATTTCATTTCTGGCTTTTTATTTTTTCTCATTTTTTCTATCTGCTGAAATTGCTGTAATACTGGCAATCATTACTTCTATTTTAACAACAGGAGCCTTTCATGAAGACGGCTTTGCGGATGTCTGCGATGGTTTTGGCGGAGGCTGGACCAAAGAAAAAATCTTAATGATTATGAAAGACAGTGCCATTGGTGCTTATGGAGCAATTGGATTGGTTTTGCTTTTTTTATTGAAGTTCAAACTGCTTTCAGAATCTGTTTTACTTTTTGAAAAAGATTATTTTTTCATTTTCTTATTGTTTATATCTGCACATTCTCTGAGCCGTTTAGGAGCAATCAGCATTATTTTCACACATGAATATTCTCGTGATGATGCTTCCAGTAAAAGCAAACCGATTGCAAAACAATATACTTGGAAAGAAGTTTTTGGTTCTTTCTTTTTTGGTTTATTTCCGCTGATTGTATTTTCTTATTTCGATTTGAAATTTCTTTTAATACTAATTCCCGTTTTTGCAGCACGATATTTTTTAGCCCGATATTTTCAAAAATGGATTGACGGCTACACTGGAGATTGCCTTGGAGCAACACAGCAGGTTTGTGAAGTGGTATTTTACTTAAGCATTTTATTTTTATGGAAATTTATCTAGTTCGCCATACCGAAACAGTCTGCGAAAAAGGAATTTGTTACGGACAATCAGATGTTGATATTATAACTCCGTTTGATGAAATTTTTGATGGCATTATTTCTAAACTTCCCTCAGAAGCACTTATTTTCTCGAGTCCCTTACAGCGCTGTGTTATTTTAGCAAAACACATTCAAAAAAATATAGAAGCCATTTCTTATCAGGAAGACGAGCGCTTACAAGAAATGAATTTTGGCGATTGGGAATTGAAAAGCTGGAACGAAATTCCGCCTGAAGAACTCAATCCTTGGATGGAAGATTTTGTCAATATCAAAGTTTCAAACGGAGAATCTTTTGTCGAACTGCATGAAAGAGTAGGTCACTTTTTATCTGATAAAATTTCAAAAATAAAGCAGCCGATTATTATTGTGGCTCATGCCGGAATCATCAGAAGCATTCTGTGCCATCAAAGTTCACTGCCTTTAAAGGATGCCTTCAACAATAAAGTTGATTTCGGAGAAGTTATAAAAATCGATTTTTAATGCAAATAATTTATAATTTTTCATGAAACGCAAAACAAATTTGAATAATCAATATTTTTAACTTTATCTTTGCAGCAAATTAAGGTTGTGTTTTTAATTTAAAAATACATTAAAAGGGAATCAAGTAAATTCTTGAGCTGTACCCGCAACTGTAAGCTAAGTTCTAAAAAGAATGCTTGCTGTTAACTACAAACCACTGTCGTGCACCGCGCGATGGGAAGGTAAACAGCAAGACGCGAGCCAGGAGACCTGCCTTTGTAACAATTATCGACCTCTCGGGAAAAAGAGTGAAGAAATTATGACTTTAAAACGACTTTTTGCTTTTTGTTTATTTGTAATGTGCCAGATTATTTCGGCGCAGAGCGATTCTATTACCAGTTTGAAAGAGGTATTGGTTTCAGACAAAAACTTAAAAAAATATTCAGTTTCACAGTCTGTTTTAAAATTAAATGATTCTGTTGTCAATAAAAACGAAGCTCTTCTAACCGATCTTCTAAACTTTAATTCTACAATATATTTTAAAGAATATGGTCGCGGAATGCTTTCTACAGTTTCTTTTAGAGGCACTACTTCTTCTCAAACAGCCGTAATCTGGAACGGAATCAATATTAATTCACAAATGAATGGAAGCACCGATTTTAATACCATTTCGGGCGCAGATTACAACTCAATAAGTGTAAAAGCAGGCGGCGGAAGCGTCATTTACGGAAGCGGAGCAGTTGGAGGAACTGTGCATTTAAACAACGATTTGTTATTCTTTAATCGATTTGAGAATAATTTAAGACTAGATTACGGAAGCTTTAATACGATTGGAATTAATTATAAAACTTCTATTTCTAACAAAAAATGGAGTGCTCAAATCGGATTGTCAAAAAACAGTTCGACAAACGATTATAAATATTTAAATCGATATACTTGGAGAGGCGAACAGAGGTGGAATCAGAACGGGCAATACGATATTGTTACTTTGAGCGCTAATGCCGGTTACAAATTCAACAAAAATCATATTTTAAAACTTTACAGCCAGACTTCAAACACCGACCGCAATACTTCTTTGGTTACAGAATCTGAAACGAAAAGCAAATACATAAATGGGTTTAACAGAAACTTATTGGAATACGATGGAAGTTTCGGAAAAGTGAAAACCAACTTCAAAACTGCTTACATTTTTGAAAACTATCAATATTTTGCTGATAACTCTTTAAAATTTTACACGTACGGAAAAACCGAAAACTTAATTACAAAGTTAGATGTTGATTATCATTTATTTAAAGAAACACATCTTAACGGAATTGTAGATTACAGCAGAACAAATGGTTACGGAACAAGCTTTGGCAGTCATATTCGCGAAATAAGTTCTGCTTCTTTGTTGGTTACGCAAGATTTTGGCGCTAATTGGAAAAATGAATTCGGAGTTAGAAAAGAAATTACAGATAATTACAAATCGCCCGTTTTATTCAATTTAGGATCTTCTTATAAATTTAACGATTGGTACAATCTAAAACTGAATGTTTCTAGAAATTTTAGAATTCCAACTTACAACGATTTGTATTGGGACGAAGGAGGAAACCCAAATTTAAAACCCGAAAGTTCTTATCAGGGCGAAATTGGCAACGTTTTTACATTCAAAAATTGGTCTTGGACGCAGAATTTTTATTATATGAAAATTACAGATATGCTGCAATGGGTTCCAGGCGCAAACGGCATTTGGACTCCACAAAATCAAGACAAAGTAAATAGTTATGGTACAGAAACCATGTTAGGCTGGAAAAAAAGTTATGGCAAAAACAATTTTGCTTTAAATGCCACTTATGCCTATACCGTTTCGCAGGATGAAAAAACGAAAAATCAGATTTTCTTTGTTCCATTTAATAAAGCAACAGGAGCTGTTTCGTATTCTCGAAATAAAATAAATGCTTATTATCAAATTCTTTATAACGGTTTTGTTTACACGAGAGCCGATAACAATCCTGATGAAATCATTAATGATTATACCGTTTCAAACATCGGAATCGATTATGATCTTAAGTTTTTAGATTCTTTCAAAGTAGGCTTTCAAGTTTTAAACCTTTTCAATAAGGATTACGAAAGTCTAGAAAACAGACCAATGCCTGGTCGTAATTTCAATATGTATTTAACCTTAAAATTTTAATATATGAAGTTCAGTAAATTACTTTTAATAGCGTTAAGCATCTCGTTATTTGCTTCTTGTTCAAGTGATGACAACGATGGCCCGAAAGGTGCTTACGACAATGGTTTTTTTATTTTAAATGAAGGAAGCACAGATGCTGGAACAGTATCATTTTCCAGCAATGATTTTAGCATTTTTACAAAAGACGCCTATAAAACAGAAAATGGTTCTGACGTGCTTGGAAGATTTGCTCAAAACATATTTTTTAGCGGAGATAGAGCGTACATAATCGCTGGTGGATCAAACGTAATAAATATTGTAAACCGTTATTCTTTTAAGTTAATCGCTAAAGTTGACAGCGGATTGGCTAACCCAAGATATGGTGTTGTAAAAGACGGAAAAGCGTATGTGACAAATGCAAATTCTTATGATTCTGTTACAGACGATTATATAGCTGTAATCAATTTGGCGACAAATCTTGTTGAATCAAAAATTGCATTAAACACCACTGGAAATAGAATTGTGGAAGAAAGCGGAAAATTATACATTACAGATCCTATGGGCAGCGACAAGCTTTCAATTTACAATATCAACACAAAGACTTTAGAAAATCCAATAACAATTGGTTCTGGTTCAGATTCTATTGAAGAAGAAAATGGAACTCTTTTTATCTTACGCCCATCTTATACGGAAAGCAGCCAAATTATAAAAGTAAAAATCGCTGACAAATCAGTTTCTAAAATCGAAATTCCACAATCTCAAGGAGTAGCTGGATATTTGGATATAGAAGACAACAAAGTATTTTACACCGTAGGAAATGCTGTATATTCTATCAGCCCATCTGCTACAACAGCTGCTGCTAGTCCAATTTTTGAAGCTTCTTCAAACATAGGCTATTTATATGGATTTGCAGTAAATGACAACCGTATTTTCCTTTCAGACGGCGGAAACTTTAAAACAGACAGCAAAGCATACATTTATAACTTGAGCGGAAGCTTATTAAAAGAATTAACTGTCGGTGTAGGTCCAAACGGATTCTACTTTAACGATTAATTTTATCCTTAGAATTAGTTTTTGTTTTTTTTATGGAAAAGGCTTTCAGAGATGAAAGCCTTTTCTATTTATTAGATTTTATTTTTTTGGAGCATTCTGAAAATACATTCCGTGTCTTAATCCGTTTATGATTTTCGAATCTGTTAAATACGGATGTTCTGGTTCAGAATCATTAAGAATTCTTTTCGCAGTAGATCCTGTAATTTTTGAAATAGCCAGATTAAGCAAAGGCTCAGATGTTTCTCCTAAAACACCATAAGTATCCAAATACTCTCTTTGCACATAAGTAGGCTGCAAACCTTGTGCATAGTCTCCGAAACCAGCAGAATTTGATATTTTAAAAACCAAAGGCTGCATAGCATATTTATGATTTGGATTGATTCCTTTTTTTGTAAATAATGTCTCCGAATCATAAATTGTATACGATCCAACATTTTTACCTGTTGTAGTCTCTCCAATTTGAACCACATTAATATACGGCTTTAATCCGTTAATGACTAACTCGCTCGCAGATGCTGTACTTGCAGTTGTAATAATATAGACTGTGCTTAAATTTAAGCTGTTTAGCGCTTTGCCATCAATATTATTCACAAACCTGTAATTCAAACTTTCTAAATCGTCAGCAGTCATATCTTTCATCCATTTCGCATTAAACTGAGTTTTGGCAAAAACCTGATTGTCAAATTGCCCTGTTATCATACTAGAAAGCCTGATTGCTGAAGTTACCGCTCCTCCTCCATTGTATCGAAGATCTAAAACCAAGTCTGTAATTCCTTGTGTTTTTAATTCTCCAAATGCTTGATTTAATTTATCGTCATAACCCGAATAAAAACCATTATACATTAAATAGCCAATTTTACGCCCTCCAGAAGTAATGACTTTATTAATGAAAATAGGATTTTCTTCTAAAACCGTTTTAGTCAAATCAACCGACCTTCCGTTCAAAACATAACTGCTTCCATTATAATCTGCTAAGTTTAGCGTATAACTGTCCTTATTGAACAATAAATCTTGGTAGTTTGAAACCGTAAGTTTTGTTCCATTTACACTCGTAAACAAATCGCCTCGCTTAATTGCTTTTGTAGACGCATCTGAATTGGGTATAATATATCGTACAAAACCTACCACATCATTTGATCCTGAAGACACGCGGCTCAGTCTAAAATCGACACCATTATTTTTTGTGACACCGCTTAACTCCTGTTCTAGAACAGTATAATCGTCAACAATCCAGCTGAAGCGATCAACCGCATCACCGTTTGGATATTTACTTTCTGGCCTATACAATAAATCTTCAAACAAATCTTCGGGATGCGAATACCCTTTTAAAAACTGATTAAAATCGGGCTGCAAATTGCGTCCATCGGCTAAATTTGGCACATCTTGCTGCCATAAGTAAACTTCGTTTAATCCTCTCCAAATAAAATTGTTGACCTGCAAGTCTGCTGGAGCTGCAACATCATCCTGATCTTCACAAGATTGCAAAGAAAATGCGAATAAAAAGAGAAAAAGAACACTCTTTAAAGTTGTTTTCATATCAAGTAGGTTATCTATATTCTGAATAAACGTAAAAGTAGTATCTTTAGTTTTAGCTTCATCATTAAAAGCAGTATTTTTTTACATAAAAAAGTTTTTTATTTTTTGCTGTAACAAATATAATTGTGCCTCGTCTTGAATATATAAGCTAACGATTAACCATCATATTAATGAACCAAGTTGTATTTATAGAATTAATAAATCCTTTTAAAGACAAAGTTTTTCGTCTGGCAAAAAGATTGCTTACCAGCACTGAAGAAGCAGAAGATGCAACTCAGGAAGTGATGGTAAAATTATGGAACAAAAAAGACAATCTAGAAAGCTACAATAGTGTTGAAGCATTGGCTATGACCATGACAAAAAATTACTGCCTTGACCAATTAAAATCGAAAAGAGCCAGTAACCTTCAGATTGTCCACAATAATTTTACCGATCGGCAGCCGCAATTGGACAAAAAATTAGAAGACCAAGACAGTTTAGAATGGGTTGAAAAAATTATAAACGAGATGCCAGAACAGATGCAGCTATTAATTCAGCTTCGGGATGTAGAACAATATGAATTTGAAGAAATAGCCAAAATCGTAAATATGAACGAAACCGCAATACGAGTGGCACTTTCGAGAGCAAGAAAAAAAATTAGAGAATCAATGACAAATACACACCTTTATGGAACTAAATAAAATAGAAGATATATTAGAAAAATACTTTCAGGGAGAAACTTCTATTGCCGAAGAAAATCAATTAAAAGAATATTTTTCTTCATCAAATGTTGCGCAGCATTTGGAGCAGTACAAACCTATGTTTGGATATTTCTCTCAAGCAAAAGAACAGAAATCGACGTATGAAATTCCACTAGAAACTAAGAAACGAAATGTAGCGTGGTTATCGATTGCAGCTTCTGCTGTTGTTTTGCTGGGAATCGGAACTTACTTTTTTGTTAGCGAAAAAAACGACACTACTGCAGTAGCTTCGCAAACCGAATTAGGAACTTACGATGATCCCGAAGAAGCTTTAAAAGCAACTCAAAAGGCTTTGGCTTTATTATCAAACAATGTTAATGTAGGTATTGAAAGTGTACACTACATTAAAGAATACGAACAATCAAAAAACAAAATTTTTAAACAGTAATTAAACAAAAAAATAATCATGAAATCAACGATTCACGAATACCAAAAAAACAATAAACTAAGCATGAGTAAAAATTTCATTATAACTTTAGTCTTCGCATTAGTTTCCACCACTTTTTATGCACAAAGTGCCTTTGACAAATTTGATGGTCAGGATGATGTAACCTCTGTAATTGTAAACAAAAAAATGTTTGATTTAATGAGCAAAGTAAAAACTGATACTTCTGACAAGGAGACGCAGCAATATATTGCACTAATCAAAAAGCTGGATTACTTAAAAGTATTTACCACTAAAAATCCAAAAATCGAAGCAGACATGAAAGCTACTGCCGATAGATATGTGAAAACTGCCGGTTTAGAAGAATTAATGCGAGTAAACGATGGCGGAAAAAACGTTAGAATTATGGTAAAATCTGGCGCTACAGACACACAGATAAAAGAACTTTTAATGTATGTGGACGGTGCAAAAAATGATGAAACCGTTTTACTATCTCTAACTGGGAACTTTGACTTAAACGAGATTTCAGTATTAACAGACAAAATGCAGCTTCCTGGCGGTACAGACTTAAAGAAAGCTTCTAAAGGCAAAAAATAAAATGAGAACAAGTATCTTCATCTTAGCACTTACAGCTCTCATATCTTTGGGGAGCTGTAATTCTGAACCATCATTGCAAAAATATTTTGTTGAGAATTCGGAGAAAAAAGACTTTATAGCTTTGGATATTTCACCAAACATTTTGAATGTTGACAAAGCAAAATTATCAGCCGAACAGAATGAAGCTTTAAATTCGTTTGACAAAATGAACATTTTGGCTTTTAAAGCTAATCAAAATAATCAAACAGAGTTTGAAGCAGAAAGAAACAAAGTAAAAACCATATTAAAAGATCCTAAATATCAAGAATTGATGAAGTTTGGGTCTGGAAAAGAAGGCGCATCTGTAAGCTACGTTGGAAGCGACGACAACATTAAAGAGTTTGTCATTTTTGCCAACAGAAAAGAAAATGGTTTTGCAGTAGTTCGTGTGTTAGGCGAAGATATGAACCCAAATAATATTATGACGTTAATGTCTGTTTTGCAAAACTCAAAAATAGATATGGAGCAGTTAAAACCTTTAGAACAATTGCTTAAAAAATAAAATCATCTTACTTATAAAATTAAGAAAGCTCCATAATTGGAGCTTTTTCTTTTATAATAGAATCTGAGATTATTTACTCAAATACATTTTTCTTCTAGAGTACAATTCGTAGAATTGATCGTCTTTTAAGTCATCAATAAACAAGATGCTTTCTCCTGTAGATTTCATTTCTGGCCCTAACGCTTTGTTTACGTTCGGGAATTTACTGAAAGAGAAAACGGGCTGTTTGATTGCATAACCTTTCAATTGCGGGTTGAAATCAAAATCAGTTACTTTATTGTGCCCCAACATTACTTTTGTTGCGTAGTTTACATAAGGCTCTCCGTAAGCTTTTGCAATAAACGGAACCGTTCTTGAAGCTCTTGGATTTGCTTCGATGATATAAACTGTATCGTCTTTAATTGCAAACTGGATATTGATCAAACCAACCGTTTTTAAAGCTCTAGCAATTTTATGCGTGTGGTCTTTAATCTGCTGCATTACAAATTCTCCTAAGTTGAAAGGAGGCAATGTTGCGTTACTATCTCCAGAGTGAACTCCACAAGGCTCAATGTGCTCCATAATTCCGATGATGTAAACATTTCCATCAGCATCACAAATTGCATCAGCTTCTGCTTCGATAGCTCCAGCCAAATAGTGGTCCAGCAATAATTTGTTTCCTGGAATTGCTTTCAACAAATCGATAACGTGCTCTTCAAGCTCTTTTTTGTTGATTACAATTTTCATTCCCTGACCCCCTAATACGTAAGAAGGACGAATTAAAAGTGGAAAATCTAAAGTATCAGCTAATTTTGAAGCTTCATCTGCTGTTTCTGCAATTCCAAATCTTGGGAAAGGAATATGCAATTCAGTCAACAAGTCAGAGAAACGTCCTCTATCTTCAGCTAAGTCAAGCGCATCAAAACTAGTTCCGATGATTTTCACTCCGTATTTAGAAAGCTTGTCTGCAAGTTTAAGAGCAGTCTGACCTCCAAGCTGAACAATAACTCCTTCTGGTTTTTCGTGCTGGATGATATCGTAAATATGCTCCCAGAAAACTGGCTCGAAGTATAATTTATCAGCAGTGTCAAAATCTGTAGAAACTGTCTCAGGATTACAGTTAATCATGATCGTTTCGTAACCGCATTCTTTAGCCGCTAGAACTCCGTGCACACAAGAATAATCAAACTCAATCCCTTGCCCAATTCTATTTGGCCCAGAACCTAAAACAATTACTTTCTTTCTATCAGTAAGGATACTTTCGTTATCTACGTAACGCTCTCCGTTTGCTTTTTCGATTTCTGCCTCAAAAGTTGAATAGTAATAAGGTGTTTTAGCTTTAAACTCAGCCGCACACGTATCAACCAGTTTAAACACACGGTTGATGTTCATGTCCATACGTAAAGTGTGCACTTCACTTTCCAAACAACTCATCATGTGAGCTAATTGTCTATCTGCAAAACCTTTTTGTTTCGCCTCAAGCAACAATTCTTTAGGAAGATTTGAAACTTTGTAGTTTGAAATTTCTTTTTCTAAAGTATAAAGCTCTTCGTATTGTTTCAAGAACCACATATCGATTCTTGTAATTTCGTGAATAGTGCTCAACGGAATTCCCATTGCGATTGCATCATAGATTACGAAAACACGATCCCAACTTGCATAAGTTAGTTTCTCGATAATCTGTTCGTAATTTTTATATCCTTTTCCGTCAGCGCCTAAACCATTTCTCTTAATTTCTAGTGATTGGGTTGCTTTATGAAGCGCTTCCTGGAAAGAACGCCCGATTCCCATAACCTCACCTACAGATTTCATCTGAAGGCCTAAAGTTCTATCTGAACCTTCAAATTTGTCGAAGTTCCAACGAGGTATTTTTACGATTACATAATCTAAAGTTGGTTCGAAAAGAGCCGAAGTAGATTTTGTAATTTGGTTTTGCAACTCATCTAAATTGTACCCTAAAGCTAGTTTAGAAGCGATTTTCGCAATTGGATATCCAGTTGCTTTTGATGCTAAAGCAGAAGAACGAGACACACGAGGATTGATCTCAATTGCTACGATATCTTCTTTTTCGTCTGGAGAAACTGCGAATTGTACGTTACATCCTCCTGCAAAATTTCCGATGCTTCTCATCATTAAGATAGCGTAGTCACGTAATTTTTGGAAAGTTGTATCAGATAAAGTCATCGCTGGCGCAACTGTAATCGAGTCTCCGGTGTGGATTCCCATTGGATCCATGTTTTCGATAGAACAGATAATTACAACGTTGTCATTTTTATCTCTTAAAAGCTCCAACTCGTACTCTTTCCACCCCATTAAAGCTTTGTCAATCAAAACTTCGTGAATTGGAGAAGCCTCAAGTCCGCGGGTTAAAAGCTCATCAAAATCTTCTTTTTTATAAACTACCGCTGCTCCAGTTCCTCCAAGCGTAAACGAAGGGCGAATTACAAGCGGAAAACCAAACTCTTGAGCAATTTCTTTTCCTTCCAAGTAAGAAGTAGCCGTTTTTGCTGGTGCAGTTGGCACATTAATTTTTTCTAAAAGCTGCTTAAACTGCTCTCTGTCTTCAGTAATATTAATTGCATTTACATCAACACCGATTAATCTTACTCCGAAATCCTGCCAGATTCCTTTTTCCTCAGCTTCCAAACACAAGTTCAAAGCAGTTTGTCCTCCCATTGTTGGTAAAACTGCATCAATTTGCGGATGTTCCTTAAGAATTTCAATAATCGATTTTGTCGTTAAAGGTTTCAAATAAATATGATCGGCCATAGATGGGTCGGTCATAATCGTCGCTGGATTCGAGTTAATCAAGATAACCTCAATTCCTTCTTCACGAATCGAACGTGCAGATTGAGATCCCGCATAATCGAATTCGCAAGCTTGGCCAATAACAATAGGTCCTGAACCTATTATTAAAACTGATTTTATTGATGTGTCTTTAGGCATTTTGTATGTATTGTGTAGTTATTTACGATTTAAAACCTCTCTAGTGCATTATAAACTAGAAAGTTGGAAAAATTTTTACCGAAAAGGTATAAAAAAAGGCGATACTAAAAAAGTAATCGCCTTATGTATGTTTATACAAACATTATTTTTTGTGTCTAGGCTCGCTAGAAACAGTTAATTTATGTCTTCCTTTTGCTCTTCTACGCGCTAGAACTTTTCTTCCATTCGCAGAAGCCATTCTGTCCATAAATCCGTGCTTATTTCTTCTTTTTCTTTTCGATGGTTGAAATGTTCTTTTGCTCATTGCTTTGTATCTTTAAAAATGGTATCTATTAACTCGTTTATTTGGTTTTGGATATCGTTGTTCAAAAACCGAGTGCAAATATACAAAGACTTTTTTTTCTGGCAAGTACTTTTATAAAAATATTTTTAATTCCTTTTACTATCTTTGCAATCACAAATTTACATTAATTATGTTTCACAAAAATATTAAACTTATTTTGGCCGGACTTCTAGTAGTGGCGGGCATCTGGCAATTTACAGAAAGTAATATCGGAAATGGAATCTTTCTTATATTATTGACTGCAATTCCGATTTTTCTTTATTTCAAAAACGAATTTATCCTTTTAGCCTTCCTTAAATTAAGAAAACAAGACTTCGAAGGCGCAAATAAATGGTTATCATATATCAAAAATCCAGAAGGTGCATTAGTAAGAAAACAACAAGGATACTTAAATTACCTACAAGGCATCATGTTATCTCAAACTAATATCAACCAAGCAGAGAAACATTTCAAAAAAGCAATCGAACTTGGGCTATCAATGGATATGGATTTAGCTGTTGCTAAATTAAACCTTGCAGGAGTAGCAATGTCACGCAGAAGAAAACTTGAAGCGACTAATTTATTAAACGAAGCTAAAAAATTAGACAAACAAGGTATGCTGAAAGAGCAAATCTCTATGATGAAAGAACAGATGAAAAAAATCTAAAGATTTTTTTAAATTCCAAAATATTTAAAATCCCAAATTGCATCCCGAAGTGTCAGGAGAGTTTGGGATTTTTTAATTGTAGACATTGAGTTTATATTTTTTCTCATTTTATGTCTTCCCGAGTGGAGTCGAAGGACCTCATGTCTAATATATTCAATCGGCCAAAGTATCAACAACAAATTCGGAAGGAATTGGCATAATTACCATTTTTTTTATTTCTTTTAAATCCACTTTTTTATTCGTTTTAATAAATTGATGATTAATTCTCAATTTATCTAATGATTTTCCAAATAGCCAAAATCGATTTGGTCCATTATGACCATGAATCTTAAGTTTTCTAAACTGATTTCCGCTCCTTAACAAAAAAGCATTAGTTTGCCCATCCTCAACTTTACTGTTTTCAAAACTTTCCTCCTTAGGAAAGGATAAAGTATCCAATATATTTTGAATCCTTTCCTTTTCCTCTTTATTTAAAATTGTAAAAAAACTTTCTTCTTTATTATATCCAGAAACATCTACATAATAAAGTGTGTCCGATGAATTAAACTTTAGATAATACGTTTCATGAATGTTCCATTTAAAAAAAGTAAAATCAAAATCTTTCTTGGGAAATTTGCATCCAACCAAAATTAACACCAAAACAATTACACTAACTCTCATATTTTTTCTTGAATTACTTTATGGAGCTACTTAGCGCATCCTTCGACTTCGCTCAGGAGGACAAGCTTTCTGGTTACTTTACGCAAACCTTTGCCAAAGTTTCAAACTTTGGCAAAGGTTCTGAATTTGGAATTTTACTCCAAAATTATCGAAGGCAAATTCTCATTCAGCCATTTATACTTATTGAGAATCATAATATGCGTTCCTCCTTTTACCAAAATGCATTTATCAATGTATTTAATCGGGAATACTTCGTCTTGATCTCCGTGAATATGCACTACATTTTCGTCAATTTTATCTCTATCCCATAAGATTACGCTTTCTACAGCCCATTGCAGATAGCCCAAATCGCGAACAGATAGAAATTTCTCATATAATTTTATTCTCTTATTGACTTTTTCGCCAAAAGAAAACTTGGCAAGCTTTTCAATATTAAGAATCAGCTGCATTGGGATAAGTTTATAAGCTTTTGTTCTCTTCCCTATTTTCATTCTTCTAGGAAATTCCAGATTGCTTCGAACGCTCGAAATAATAATTACTTTACGCGCTTTGATATGTTTCGAAATTTCCTGCACTAAGATTCCGCCAAAGGAAACCCCAATTAAAACAGGATTTTCGTGTTGGATATTTTTGCTAATTCGAAGTGCATAATCTGATAAGGATTCTTTCGGATTTGGAATTTCCCATTCTAAAAGATGCGTTTCAAAAATATTTTCATCCAATTTTATTCTTTCAAAAATAGATGAACTCGCTGCCAAACCCGGCATAAAATAAACTGGAATCTTACTCATAATATTAAAATGAAATTACCATTAGGATATTTATTCTAAAAAATAAAGTTACTTTTTTTAATATCATGATAATCAAATTTTAGACCTATTTATTGCATTTGGCTTAAAAAAACAAACTTCAAAACAATAACTTAAAGTTTATAGCTGCAAAAAATAATTTAATATTGAAAATCAAATGATTACCTTTGCATTTCGAAATATTTTTTGATTTTAGCTCTTATAAAGAATTTTCTTTCAATACTATTTCGAGTCCCAAATTCACTATTTACCAATAACCTAACAAGAAATTACTATGGAAACTTCTGTAACTATGGAAATCAAAGACAACACATTTGCACGCCAATTCGAAACTATTATTCCTGAAGGAATGATAGCAGTTGAATATCAATTTCAAGAAAAAAAGATTTTTTTAACCAAAATCAACAAGCCTGATTCATACGAGAACGAAGAAACGATCAACACTTTACTTAAAAATATACTAGACTTAAGTTCTGAAAAAAATTACAGAGTAGTTCCAATTCATCCAAAGATTGTTTCGTTTTTCAAAAAAAATCCTAGATATAAAGAATTGCTTCCTCCTGGAATTAGAATCTAAAAATATCCAATAACTCGGAGCCATAATCCTCCTATTGTCATATATATTAAGAGCATAACCAAACCCGTTATAAGCCCTTTGACCCACCAACTCTTTAGGTCAACGTAACCGCTCCCAAAGAATACGGGCGCTGGACCGTGGCCATAATGGGTTAAAGTTCCGTAAAGAGATCCGACAAAACCAAGCATAAAAGCTAGCAATAATCCCGGAATTCCGAGCGAAACGCCAACACCAAGTAAGGCCGCATACATTGCTGCAACGTGTGCGGTTGCACTTGCGAAAAGATAATGGCTAAAGAAATAGACTAAGACAATAATCGGAAAAGCCATCTGCCAGCTTAGTCCGCCAATTTCTGCTTTTACCAAATCGCTAAACCACGCGATAAAACCTAACTCATTGAGCGAACTGGCCATCATTACTAAAACAGAAAACCAAACAATAGTATCCCAAGCTCCTTTTTCGGCTTTTACATCATCCCAAGTCAGCACAGAAGTTAGAAGCAAAATCACTAATCCTATAAAGGCTGTTGTGGTGGCGTCAATAGAAAACAAATCTCCTGTCATCCAAAGAAAAAGCAAAATAAAAAATGTCAGCAGCATCATCCATTCATCTCTTGTTATTGCCCCCATTTCTTTCAGTTTCTGAGTTGCAATCTGCGGAGCATCGCCAGTTTTTTTTAGTTCTGGAGGATAAATTTTATACAAAACAAACGGAATTACAATAAAAGCGCACAACCCAGGAACAATTGCTGCCGCTGCCCATGACATCCAACTTATTTTTATTCCTAAATTAAGCGCAAATTTCTGGCACATTGGGTTACTTGCCGTTCCTGTCAAAAACATTGAAGAAGCAATCAAGTTCATATTATAACTATTCAAAGTCAAATAAGCTCCTAATTTTCTATGCGTTTCAGGTTTGTCTGGCATTGAGCCGAAACTCATAGACATAGATTTCATAATAGGATAAACAATTCCTCCTCCTCTAGCGGTATTGCTTGGAACGGCTGGCGCCAAGACTAAATCTGCCAATCCTAAGCCATAGGCAAGCCCCAAAGAACTTTTCCCAAATATTTTTATGAATAGAAAAGCAATTCTATTTCCCAAACCTGTTTTTATAAACCCTCTTGCTATAAAAAACGAAATTCCGATAAGCCAGATTACTTTATCTCCAAATCCTTTCAATGCTAATGTGATCGATTTTCCAGGATCTCCAGGAGCCAATACCTGAGACATGGCTGTCAAGGCAATTGCAATCATACACATCGTTCCCATCGGAGCTGCTTTTAAGATGATTCCTAAAATGGTAGCTACGAAAATGGCAAATAAATGCCAAGCTTCTGTCACAACGCCTTCTGGAGCTGGAACAAACCATATGGCAACTAAAACTGCCAGCGTAATTAAAGTCTGAGGAATTTTTACTTCTTTCATAAAAACAAAAATTAAGTGAATTAAATTCTGAGCTGTAACTGAATTAAAAATAAATCGTTATCATAGGTCGTTGTACCTGGAATACTTTTATCGAATCTGTCAATTTCGAATCCCATTTCGATACGGCCTGTATACGATTTCCCGAATTCTAAACTAACCATTGGCGTGTAAGTGGTACGCACGTTTGAATTGATTTTATAGCTTGGGTCGAAAGTTTCGTAACGACATGACAATTCAAGCGCTGTAAGTTTTTGATAATTTACGGTGTATCTAAAGTTTGGCAAGAAATAGATACCGCGCATTTGATAATCGGCAACATTATCTGTTCTTCCATCGGCTGGCAAAGAATAATATAAGTTATGATTTGTTCCCTGCTTATATTCTATCTGCAAATCAAAACTAAACTTATCGGTTAATTTAAAATCACCGGTAACATCTGCTCCAATTGCAAAAACATCTTCTTTAAAAACTTTACCAAAACCTCCGTTTAGACCTAAATTAATTTTATGTTCTTTTGACAATCCCAAAACCCATCTCGAAGAATATTGTTTTCCGTTGTCTTTGTCCATTTCTACATTTTTTCCATTTCCATTTAAAATTGAAACGGCATAATTTACTGGGATTTTTCCAATATCAAAAGCTCCTGTTGCCGATGCTCCAATTTGGAAACTGGTCCATCCGTTTTTACCGAATTCATAATATTGATTCGAAAAATCGAAAGACTTAATAATATCTACCGGAACAAGCTCTTCAATACCAAAGGCTGGACGAAATTGTCCTCCTGTTAAAGCAATATATTTATTGAAAGTATATTTTCCGTAGGCATTCTCCAGAACTTTCCCCTTTGTATCCGATTTAAAATCTGCTAAATTAACCAGTATTACAATTTCTGTGGTTTCGCTTAATTTGGTATTTAATCCGACACGCATTCTTTTAATATCAAAGGAACTTTGCGTAGCATCTCCTGTTGAGTGCTGAGTTCCCAAGACATCTACATTATCTCCAAAACTCTCTAAATATCTCGCCTGAAGCAGTCCTTTCAACTGAAACTGCGGATACTTTACTTCTTCATTCTCTTTTTTATCCGCTTTATCAGCTCCCTGATTCAAGTCACCTTGGGCGTGTAAAAAAGTTGGCGTTATAAAAAACAGGAAAAAAAATGGCATTAGTAGACTTTTACTCATAGGCTTAAAATAAATGGAAATATTAATGCTTACAGAGCGATTTAAAGAAATTGCTCTTAATTCTTAAAACCAAAAAATTAACTGCTTATAGTCAATGCGAAATGGAAACACTAAAGTAACAAAAAAAGATATTTTATGTAAAAAAAATTGCATTAAAATACTGTTACTAAAATAAAAAAGCACAAGTTTGAACTTGTGCTTTTAAAAACATCTTTTATTTTTTTAATTGACAAAACCTAAAATTTTCAGCCATAAACCTCCAATAGTCAGATAAATGAGTAACATTACAAGTCCTGTAATCAATCCTTTTATCCACCAATTTTTCAAATCTACATATCCGCTTCCAAAATAAACTGGCGCTGGTCCGTGCCCATAATGCGTTAATGTTCCGTAAAGCGATCCTACAAATCCTAACATAAAAGCCAGAAATAACCCTGGAACTCCAAGAGATACCCCAACTGCCAGCAAGGCAGCATACATAGCAGCAACGTGAGCGGTTGCACTTGCAAAAATATAATGGCTGAAAAAATATACTGCAATGATAATTATAAAAGCTATTTCCCAGCTCATCCCAATCATATGCTGTTTCACGATCTCGCTAAACCAGCTTATAAATCCTAATTTATCCAAAGAACTTGCCATCATTACCAAAACCGCAAACCATACTACGGTATCCCAAGCTCCTTTTTCTCCTTTTACATCTTCCCAAGTTAAAACAGAAGTTAGCAATAAAACTACCAAACCTATGAATGCCGTTGTTGTAGCATCTATCGAAAACAGATCTCCAGTCATCCAAAGAAATAGTAAAATAGCAAAAGTTAAAAGCATCAGCCATTCATTTTTTGAAATCGCTCCCATTTCTTTCAGTTTTTGCGCCGCTACCTTTGGAGCATCGCCTGTATTTTTCAGTTCAGGCGGATAAATTTTGTAAAGCAAAAATGGTATTACAAAAAAAGCAGCCATACCCGGAACTAATGCCGCAAGCGCCCATGATGTCCAACTAATCTTAATACCTAAATTCTCTGCAAATTTTTGACACATCGGATTACTGGCTGTCCCCGTTAAAAACATTGATGAAGCAATTAGATTGACATTATAGCTACTTAATGTGAGAAACGATCCCAATTTTCTATGCGTTTCAGGCTTGTCTGGGTCTGAACCAAAATTGATAGACATTGATTTCATAATCGGGTAAATTATTCCTCCACCCCTTGCCGTATTACTTGGCACGACAGGTGCTAAAACTAGATCTGCCAACCCTAAACCGTAAGCTAAGCCGAGTGAACTTTTTCCAAATATTTTTATGAATAAAAAAGCAATTCTAGTTCCAAGTCCTGTTTTAATAAAACCTCTGGCAATAAAAAACGATATTCCGATGAGCCAAATTACTTTATTCCCAAAACCTCCTAGAGCCAACGTAATTGAATCTCCAGCACTTTCTGGCGCCAAAACCTGCGTAAAAGCAGTAACCGCAACCGCAATCATGCACATGGTACCCATTGGTGCGGCTTTTAAAATAATCCCAAGTATTGTTGAGATAAAAATAACAAATAGGTGCCAAGCCTCTGGCGAAAGCCCATCTGGTACGGGCACAAACCAAATAGCTAAACCAAAAACAAGTGTAATTAATGAGTTTTTAATATTTATTTCTTTCATGATGCTGTAATTAAATCGCTATATTTTAAAAAAATCGCCCTTGAAATTGTATAATGAACAAGTTGCTATCGTATGCTGTAGTATTTGGAATGTTCTGTTTGTAATTATCAAACTGCACCCCCATCTCAATTCTGCCCGTATACCCTTTTCCAAATTCTAAACTGGCCATTGGCGTGTAAGTTTGCCTTGCATTGGAATCAATTTTAAAATTCCTGTCAAAATATTCATATCGGCAAGAGAACTCAATCGCTGTCAAATTTTTATGTTTTAACTCATATCTCAAATTGGGCAAAAAATAAGCGCCTCTCATCTGATAATCGTCTAGATTTTTAGTTCTTGAAGCTATTGGAAGAGAATAATATAAAAAGTGATTTGTTCCTTGTTTTGCTTCAAGTTGGGTTTGAAGCAGTAATTTATCTGCCAATTTAAAATCAGCTGTGAAATCGAGCCCAACAGCAAATACTTTATGGTTAAACACCTCACCAGTTCCGCCATTTATTCCTAAATTAATGTTGTGTTTTTTGTCTAACCCAAAGCCAAGGCGTGAAGAGTATTGCTTGCCATTATCTTTATCAGACACTTGGTCTTTCCCGTTTCCGTTTACAGCAGAAACTGCATATGTTACTGGGACTTTACCTAACCCAAAGGCACCAAAAACTGAAGCCCCAATTTGAAAACTTGTCCAGCCATTATTTCCAAATTCCGCATATTGGTTTGAGTAATCAAATGATTTTAAAATATCGGCCGGATTCAGTTCTTCAATTCCGAATGCTGGTCTGAACTGACCTACCAGAAAACCAATTTTTTCATTAAAAACATATCTTACAAAAGCATTTTCTAAAACTTTTCCTTTGGGGTCAGATTTGAAATCGGCCAAATTCATTAAAACAACAACATCAAGATGATCGACTAATTTTGCTGTAACCCCTAAGCGCATTCTTTTAATATCAAATGTATTTTCTACCGCATTTCCATCTGAATGATGAAGCCCTGTTGCAGCATCAATCCCATCCGTAAAACCGTTTAAATAGCGCGCCTGAAAAAGCCCCTGAAATTTAAATTGTGGATATTTTACTTCTTCCTGCGACTTAGAATCTGCAGTTTGCCCAATAGACAAAAGAGGTAACAACAAAAGAAGGAAATAAAACCTAAAACCAAAAAAAACATACTTTTGACTCATAACTATAAAATTAAATTTACAAAAATTACAATCTTTGAAAGATTATTCTTACTGTAAATTTAATTCGATGCATTTATTAAAAACCTGATATAAATCATGTTTTGTAATTTTACGAATCTTTATTTTTTCAGCCATTCTTACAAACAAAAAAAAGCATAAGAATTAACTTATGCTTTTTTTTTAATCTAGAAGTATTTTAACTTATTTTTCTATCTCTCTCATCGAGTCCATTTTTTTATGCGCTAAGAAACCGGCAACATCTTCAAAATGTTCTTTTACGCGTTTATTTCCGAACTCGAACACCTTAGTTGCTAATCCATCAAGGAAATCACGATCGTGAGAAACCAAGATCAAAGTTCCGTCAAAATCTCTCAAAGCATCTTTTATAATATCTTTGGTTTTCATATCAAGGTGGTTCGAAGGCTCATCCAAAATCAACAGGTTAACAGGCTCCAATAGCAATTTGATCATTGCCAGACGCGTTTTTTCTCCTCCTGAAAGCACTTTTACTTTTTTGGTAATATCATCTCCTTGGAACATGAAAGCTCCTAAGATATTTTTGATTTGCGTTCTGATATCACCAACCGCAATACTGTCAATTGTTTCAAAAATAGTTGCATTTTCATCTAACAGAGCCGCTTGATTTTGAGCAAAATACCCAATTTGCGCATTATGCCCGATTTCTACGCTTCCTGAGTCAACGCCAATTTCTTTCATAATGGCTTTAATCATTGTCGATTTTCCTTCACCATTTTTTCCAACAAAAGCCACTTTCTGTCCGCGCTCGATTACAATGTTTGCATCTTTAAACACCACATGATCTCCGTAAGCTTTTGACATTTCTTTTACAATAACCGGATATTGTCCAGAACGTGCCGCAGGCGGGAATTTTAACCTCAAAGCTGATGTATCTACTTCGTCAACCTGAACGATTTCTAGTTTTTCCAACATTTTCACGCGAGACTGAACGGCATCTGTTTTAGAGAATGTTCCTTTAAAACGCTCAATAAAAGCACGATTTTCTGCAATCATTTTCTGCTGCTCATCATATGCTTTCTGCTGATGGATTCTGCGGTCTTTTCTTAATTCTAAGTAATGAGTGTATTTTGCTTTGTAATCGTAAATTCTTCCCATAGTAACTTCGATAGTTCTATTTGTAATATTATCTACAAACGCTCTATCGTGCGAAATCACCACAACCGCTTTTGCCTGATTCAACAAGAAATCTTCTAACCACTGAATACTTTCGATATCCATGTGGTTGGTTGGCTCATCCAGCAATATCAAATCTGGTTTTTGCAAAAGGATTTTTGCTAATTCGATACGCATTCTCCATCCTCCTGAAAACTCCGAAGTCTGACGTGTAAAATCTTCTCTTTCAAAACCTAAACCGATTAAAATTTTCTCAACTTCGGCTTCGTAATTTATTTCTTCAATAGCATAAAATTTCTCGCTTAAGTCAGAAACTCTTTCGATCAATTTCATGTATTCGTCACTTTCATAATCAGTACGAACGGTCAGCTGCTCATTGATATCGTCGATTTCAGCTTTCATTTTAAAAATGTCGCTGAAAGCTTTTGACGCTTCTTCCATAACAGTCGCACCGTCTGCGGTAAGCAAATGCTGAGGCAGGTAAGCAATTACAGCTTCTTTTGGTGCCGAAACATTTCCTGTAGAAGGTTTATTTACACCCGCAATTATTTTTAAAAGTGTCGATTTTCCCGCACCATTTTTACCCATAAGGGCAATTTTATCATTTTCATTAATAGCAAAAGAAACATCGCTAAAAAGTGTAGTTCCGCCAAACTGAACCGAAATATCGTTAACTGTAATCATTTGTCTTTGTTAATTTGTTTAATCGGTTAATCGTTTATTTGACCACCCATTTTTTTTCGTGCTGCAAAGATAGATTAATTAGATAATTAGGCAATTTGAAAATTAGATAATTATGAAAATGTGTCCATTAGGCAAATTATTAATTAAATAATGCTTTAACAATAAAGAACGAAACCTAAATGGTTTTTTCCTATTTTGAAATTTTCGCCTTACCTTGTATAAGAATTTATAAATCAGTAAAATATGAAAGCGAAACTAGAACTGACCGTTTGCCTAATTGCAGGATTACTATTTGGGTTTTCTGCAAACGCACAAAAAACTGTAATTAAAAAAGAAGCTCTACCAGCAAACGCACAAACATTCTTAAAAACACATTTTGGATCTAAAAAACCGAGCTATATACTGGAAGACAAAGAAATTCTTTCTACAGAATACAAAGTTCAGTTTGACAATAAAATTGAAATTGAATTTGACAAAAAAGGAAACTGGAAAGAAGTGGATGCTAAAACTGGAAAAATTCCAAAATCTATTATTCCGAAAAAAATTGCATCTTATATAAAAACTAATTTCCCTAAAGAAGATGTAACCAAAATAGAACTTGGAAGTTCTGGCTACGAAACTAAATTGAGCAACGGTTTAGAATTGAAATTCAACCTAAAAGGAGATTTTATTAAAATTGATAAATAGGTTCAATTAGAAAATATGCTAATTGGAAAATTAGAAAATTCTCTAAAACCTTAAAATAACAAAACCCGACAGTTTTTTAACACCTGTCGGGTTTGCAAAAAATTATCTAATTGACTAATTTTCTAATCATCTCATTAAAGTTAGTCTTTTCTCCATTTTTTAGTTTCTTCAAAAATATGTTCCATAATTGCTACTTCAGTTGCATCGAATTCTATATTTCTTCGGCTCATCACTAATCTTGCTGTTTCAAAAGCCTTTTTAGTTACATAAGTCGTAAATCCTGCCGCACCACCCCAAGAAAAACTTGGAACAAAGTTGCGAGGAAATCCGCTTCCAAAAATATTAGCGCTTACACCAACTACAGTACCCGTATTAAACATTGTGTTGATTCCGCATTTACTGTGATCTCCCATCATTAAACCGCAAAACTGAAGTCCCGTTTTAGCAAAGCCTTCTGTTTCATAGCTCCATAATTTCACTTCTTCGTAGTTATTTTTCAGATTCGAATTATTAGAATCTGCGCCAATATTGCACCATTCACCTAATACAGAATCTCCTAAAAATCCTTCGTGACCTTTATTTGAATTGGCAAAAAGTACTGAGTTCTTCACTTCTCCTCCTATTCTTGATCCAGGCCCAACCGTTGTAGCGCCATAAACCTTAGCCGACATTTTTACCATTGCATTTTCGCATAAAGCAAATGGTCCGCGAATTACGGTTCCTTCCATAATTTCAGCATTCTTACCTATATATATAGGACCGGTCGATGCATTTAAAGTCACAAACTCTAGTTTTGCCCCTTCTTCGATAAAAATATTCTCTGGCGAAATTACATTGACACTTTTAGGAATTGGCTGAGATGTACGGTCTTCGGTCAGATATTTAAAATCCTGACGAATCGCAGCATCATTTTTAGAGAAAATATCCCAAGTATGTTCAATAGTAATACAATCTTCGTTGTAATGAATAATTTCGTAAGAATCAAAATCGACTTCTTCCTGATTTTCGTTCGCAAAAAATGCAATTACGTCTTCTCCTTTAAAAATTGCCTGATTTTCTGTCAAATTAGAAACCATCTCAGCAAGCGTATCATTTGGCAAATATGCTGCGTTGATCATTATATTTTCCTCCATTTCAACCATCGGAAATTTTTCAGACAAATATTCTTCAGTTATCGTAGTGATGGTAGAACCAAGATATTTTTCCCATTTCTGGCGAATTGTCATAATTCCTACCAAAATATCAGCTACTGGCCGTGTAAAAGTAAAGGGTAATAAAGCATTCCGAACGGGACCGTCGAAAAGAATGTAGTTCATAAATAATTGAGTGTTTGTTAAAATTTGATTTGGTTACCTGGCTTCAAAGTTACAAATATTTATGTTTTACATTAAGCAAGTTTATATGTAAATAGCCACGAATTCACGAATTGATACAAATTACATCATACTACTGATTTCACAAATACTTTAAACATAAGCTTTACAAAAGAATAATTCGTGAATTCGTGGCTAATAAAAAAACAAAAAAAAACCTTCCAGAATTGGAAGGCTTTTGTATAATTTAAAACAGCTATTATTTTTTAGCGTGTTTAGCATATTTAGTTTTGAATTTATCAATACGTCCTGCAGTATCGATAAGTTTAGATTTACCAGTATAAAAAGGGTGAGATGTTCTAGAAATCTCCATTTTTACAACTGGATACTCAACTCCGTCAACTTCAATTGTTTCTTTTGTATCTGCAGTAGATTTAGTGATAAAAACCTCATCATTCGACATGTCTTTAAATGCAACTAATCTGTAATTTTCTGGGTGAATTCCTTTTTTCATCTTTTCTTTTATTTATTGTTTGGAGTATCTTTATTTTGAAGCTTTTTCATGGTTAGAAAAAGGTGTAAACAAATAACACTCTTTTTTGTTTAAAAATTTAATTATTTTTGAGTGTGCAAATTTACAATTCTTTTTTAATAAACAAACAGTTAGCCTACTTTTTTTTAGTTTATTTCGAAAAGCTTTTTTTATATCCGATTATAGTGGGAATTACTATATTTGTGGATTAATTTTAAACATAGCGAAATATGATTAATGAAGTTATAAAAAAGAATGGAGTTACGTATGGTGTAATGATCGGAATTGCATCGGCTTTGGTTACCGCTACAATCTATGCTGTTGATTTAAACTTATTTACAGCTTGGTGGATGGGAATACTAGGAATCGTAATAAGTCTTACAATTAGTATCATCCTACTTTCTAAAACTAAGAAAGATTTAAACGGTGTTTTTCCTTTTAAAGATGCTTTTACTACTTATTTTATAGCTGCAGTAATTGGTATTTTAATCTCTACAACTTTCAACATTGTATTATTTAATGTAATTGATCCGGGCGCAAAAGACACTTTGAGCGAAATTATGATCAAATATACTGTTGGTATGATGCAGAAATTTGGCACGCCAGCCTCTGCAATTAACGAAGCTGTTGCTAAAATGAAAGAAAGCAATCCGTATTCTACTTTTGAATTATTAAAAGGATCTGTTTTTGCTATGGTTATAAGCGCAATTTTCGGATTAATTTTCGCCGCATTTTTTAAAAGCAAATCTACACAAGAATAAAAATATAAATGAATTTATCTATACTTATACCGCTTCTAAACGAGGAGGAATCACTTAAAGAACTCTATACTTGGATCATTAAAGTGATGCAGTCTAACAATTACTCTTATGAAATCATTTTTGTAGATGATGGCAGTACAGATAATTCTTGGCAGATTATTGAAGGTTTCTCTAACGAAAACCCAAATGTAAAAGGGATTCGTTTCATGAAAAATTTTGGAAAATCTCAGGCTTTACACGCTGGTTTTGCAAAAGCTAAAGGCGATGTTATTATCACAATGGATGCTGACTTGCAAGATAGCCCAGATGAAATTCCTGAATTGTACGAAATGATTACGGCTCAGAAATACGATCTAGTTTCTGGCTGGAAAAAGAAGCGCTACGATTCTGTTGTGGCAAAAAATCTTCCGTCAAAATTGTTTAACTGGGCGGCTAGAAAAACTTCTGGCGTTGAGCTGAATGATTTCAACTGCGGATTGAAAGCTTACAAAAATGTTGTGGTAAAAAACATTGAAGTTTCTGGAGAAATGCACCGCTATATTCCTGTTTTGGCTAAAAATGCAGGATTCGGAAAAATTGGCGAAAAAGTAGTCATTCACCAAGCTAGAAAATATGGTGAAACTAAATTTGGAATGGAACGTTTTATAAACGGTTTCCTAGATTTGATTACCATTTGGTTTTTATCAAGATTCGGAAAAAGACCAATGCACTTATTTGGCGCTATGGGCTCTTTAATGTTTATTATCGGCTTTTTAGCGGCTGGATATATTGGAATTTCAAAACTATACCATATGTATACCGGAATGAAATATAGCCTGGTTACAAACAATCCGTGGTTTTATATTGCCTTAACTACAATGGTTCTTGGAACTCAGCTATTCTTAGCAGGATTCTTGGGCGAAATTATTTTAAGAACAAAAAATAATGAAGCTCGATATAAAGTAGCCCGAGAGGTTAATTTTTAACGGAAAGCCCTAGCCCTGATGGGAACGGCATCCTTTTGTGGTGGGGTTCACCACAAAAGATATAGTGTACAGCAGGATTAGCTCCTGAAAAAAAACTTATCTTTAATTAAAATTTTAAAAAGACATTACATGAATATCGCACCAAATATATTAAACGCCGTAAATGAATGGCTAACACCAACATTTGATCAGGAAACGCAAGCCGCTGTTAAGGAATTAATGACTACTTCGCCAAAAGAACTTGAAGAGAGTTTTTACAAAAACTTAGAGTTTGGAACTGGTGGAATGCGCGGTGTAATGGGCGTTGGAGATAACAGAATCAACAAATATACGCTTGGGAAAAACACTCAGGGATTATCTGATTACTTGCATAAGGTTTTTCCAAACGAACCATTGAAAGTTGTTATTGCTTATGACTGCCGTCATAACAGTAATACGCTGGCAAAAGTGGTAGCCGATGTTTTCTCTGCAAACGGAATTCAGGTTTATTTGTTTTCTGATTTGAGACCAACTCCAGAATTATCTTTTGCTCTTAAATATTTAAAATGCCAATGCGGAATTGTTTTAACGGCTTCTCACAATCCGCCAGAGTACAACGGTTATAAAGTATATTGGCAAGATGGAGGACAGATTGTTCCTCCGCAAGACAAAGAAATTGTCAATGTGATTGAAAGTTTAGGTTATGACAAAATCAAATTTAACGCAAACGAAAGTTTGATTCAGTATATTGACACAGAACTTGACAAGGCATTTATAAAATCGTCTATCGAAAATGCAAGTTTTAGTACTCCAGCTGAAGCCAAAGACAATCTTCACATTGTTTTCACTTCATTGCACGGAACTTCTATAAAATCAATTCCAGATGTTTTAGCTCAAGCTGGATATAAAAATGTTCATATTGTTCCTGAACAGGCTATACCAGATGGAGACTTCCCAACTGTAAAATCTCCAAATCCAGAAGAACCAGAAGCTTTAACTATGGCTTTGGCTCTGGCAGACAAAACAGATTCTGACATTGTAGTAGGAACAGATCCTGACTGCGACCGTTTAGGAGTTGCTGTTCGCAACAATGACGGCAAAATGATTTTGTTGAACGGAAACCAAACGATGGTTTTAATGACTTCTTTCCTATTGAAACAATGGAAAAAAGCAGGCAAACTTAATGGAAAACAGTTCGTTGGTTCAACAATCGTTTCAACTCCAATGATGATGGAATTGGCGACAAGTTATGGAGTTGAGTGTAAAGTTGGTCTGACTGGCTTTAAATGGATCGCAAAAATGATCAAAGATTTTCCTGAACTTGAATTTATTGGAGGTGGCGAAGAAAGTTTCGGATTTATGGTTGGTGATGCCGTTAGAGACAAAGATGCTGTTGCCGCTACTTTATTGATTTGCGAGGTTGCCGCTCAAGCCAAAGCAGCAGGAAGCTCTGTTTACAAAGAACTTTTACAGCTTTATGTTGAAAATGGTTTTTACAAAGAATTCTTAGTTTCTTTAACAAAAAAAGGAATGGAAGGTTTACAGGAAATCAACCAAATGATGATTGATTTGCGCGAGAATCCTCTGAAAGAAATTAACGGACAAAGAGTTATAATGGTCGAAGATTACCAATCGTCTATTGCTTTAAATTTATTAGACGGTTCAGAATCAACTATGGATATTCCGAAATCGAATGTATTGATTTATTACACAGAAGACGGATCTAAAATTTGTGCAAGACCAAGCGGAACTGAGCCTAAGATTAAATTCTACATTAGTGTAAATGCTGAAATCGAATCAGTTTCAGATTTTGATGAAGCAGAAAGTTTCTTAGACCAGAAAATTCAGAATATCATTGCAGATATGCAATTGAAATAATAACAATGAGTGACAAACTCTTCATATTGCAATTTTGCAGACAATGTCTGCACAATTGATTAAGTTCAATTTTTACAACTCTGATTTACATTTTGAACAAATGCAAATCAGAGTTTTTTAATAAAAAAAAGCAAAAAGAAATTGAAACCACACCAATTAAATTAATTTTGTGCAGTAAAAATTTTCCAGAACAAATTTAATTACAACAAAAAAATATTGCTATGACTTAAAAGAGCATTAGCAAAGCAGAAAAATAATATTCAAAAATAAATGAGTAATTTCAAAAAAATAGTTCCTTTTATATACCCATATAAGAAGTATGCGTTCTTAAATATCTTTTTCAATATTTTGTATGCGCTTTTCAGCACACTTTCGTTTGTTGCTTTAATACCGATGCTTCAGGTATTATTTGACAAAACCAAAGAAAACAATGTAAAGCCCGTATACAATGGCCTTTTGCACATTAAAGAATATGGGGAAAACTATTTAAGCTATTATATCACCACCTCAAAAGGAACTCATGAATCTGGCTATGTATTGTCTGTCATGGTGGCCATAATCATCTCAATCTTTTTATTGAAAAATTTAGCTGATTATTTGGCTATGTTTTTCATCAATTTTTTGAGAAATGGCGTTTTAAAGGATATGCGAAATGCATTGTACAAAAAAACATTAGAACTTCCATTGGCTTTTTATTCTGAAAAAAGAAAAGGAGATGTAATTTCTAGAATTTCAGCAGACGTAAACGAGGTTCAAAACTCCTTCTTAGCAATCCTAGAGCTTATTGTAAAAGAACCTTTAACGATTGTTTTTACCATAGCTACGATGCTTATTATCAGTGCCAAACTGACTTTATTCGTCTTCATTTTTATTCCTGTTTCTGGATACATCATTTCATTAATCGGAAAACAGCTTAAAAAACAATCTAGCAAAGCCCAAGAAGAACAAGGAAAGTTTCTTTCTACAATCGAGGAAACAATTGGCGGATTAAAAGTGGTAAAAGGATACAATTCTGAAAACTATTTTAATAAAGTTTTTCAAGATTCTACAGAACGCTTTTTTACTTTATCAAATAGCATTGGCAACCGTCAGAACTTGGCTTCTCCTGCCAGTGAATTTATGGGAATTACAGTTATTGCCATTTTGCTTTGGTATGGAGGCCAGATGGTTTTGATTGATAAAACTTTAGAAGGTGCTGCATTTATCGCGTATATGGGATTAGCTTATAATATTCTAACTCCTGCAAAAGCCATTTCTAAAGCTTCTTACGGAGTAAAAAGAGGAAATGCCGCAGCAGAACGTGTTCTTGAAATTTTAGAACAAGAAAACACTATTGTTTCTAAAGAAAATGCAATCGAAAAAACAACTTTTGATGACAACATCACGGTTCAAAATATAAACTTTAAATATGAGGAAGAAACTGTTTTAAAAGATTTTTCTCTTAAAATTAAAAAAGGACAAACCGTTGCGCTTGTTGGACAATCTGGAAGCGGTAAAAGTACGATTGCAAATTTATTGACTCGTTTCTACGATGTTAATGATGGATCTATTTCTATTGACGGCATCAATATTAAAGACATGAACCTGCAATCGCTTCGCAGCTTGATGGGGCTAGTAACACAAGACAGTATTTTATTTAATGACACTATTAAAGCAAATATCGCTTTAGGAAAATTAGACGCTACTGACGACGAAATTATCGAAGCGCTAAAAATTGCAAACGCATATGAATTCGTAAAAGATCTTCCGCAAGGAATCTACACCAATATCGGAGACAGCGGAAACAAACTTTCAGGCGGACAAAAACAGCGACTATCTATCGCTCGTGCCGTTCTTAAAAACCCGCCGATTATGATCTTAGACGAAGCAACATCGGCATTGGATACTGAAAGCGAAAAATTTGTGCAGGTGGCACTTGAAAATATGATGCAGAACAGAACTTCAATTGTGATTGCACACCGTCTCTCAACAATTCAAAAAGCAGATGTGATTGTGGTAATGCAAAAAGGAAAAATCGTTGAGCAAGGAACCCACGACGAATTGATTGCAAAAAACGGAACGTACAATAAGCTGGTAACGATGCAGTCTTTCGAATCGTAAGCTTTTCACATAAAAATAATCTAACACAGATTAAGGAAATATTAAAACTCAGTTTAATTTCTTTAATCTGTGTTTATTTTTATAACTTTAGGATAGTTAAAGATTGAAATTTAATTCTTTCAGAAAATGTATCTTAACAACCCCAACATAAAACTTCCTGACGATCCCGATACTATTGTTTGGAAGTATCTAGACCTATCTAAATTTCTTGATTTATTGCTTTCGAAAAAACTTTTCATGTCACGTTCAGACAAGTTTGAAGACCAATACGAAGGAACTTTTAGCGAACCTACGTATGAAGAGATTAAAAAACTTGCCGTAGACAATCCTGAGTTTTTAAATTATTACAAAACGCATCGCGAAAAAGTAGCGATCAGCAGCTGGCACATCAACGAATATGAATCTTTTGCCATGTGGCAGATTTTTACCAAAAATAATGAAGGTCTAGCTATTCAATCCACAATTAAAAGACTGCAAAAAGCTGTAAAACCCGAAAACAATTTTGACCAGTACATTGGCGAAGTAAAATACATTGACTACAAAAAAGAATACATTCCGTTTGATGATTTATTCTTTCCATTTTTATTTAAAAGAAAAAGTTTCCAATACGAAAGAGAAGTCCGAATCTTGAGTGACACTTCAAAAAGCGATATCAAATTAAACGACGGGTTAAAAATCAATGTAGACATCAATCAATTGATCGAGAAGATATACATCCATCCGAAATCTGAAAACTGGTACAAAAAACTGGTAATTGAGTTGGTAGAACGCCTAGGTTTTGGTTTCGAAATTGAAAAATCGGATCTGGAAAGTGACATATTGATTTGAAGGTGCTAAGGTTCTGAGGAGCTAAGTTTTTTTTAACCACAGATTTAATTTTTCAGTTACTGATGATGTTCCGCAGGAACATTTCATTGGTAGAAAAATTAAATAGTTACGGTTATTTTTCGTTCCGTTGGAACGTTTGATTTTGATACATTTTTTTTACAATGCAGCGCATTTAAACGTTCCGGAACGTAAATTGGCTGGCATGATTTTTTTCTACCGACTAGACATTTCTACGGAATGACGAGTCGGCTTATAAAAATGAAAAACGCTTTTTCATTAATGAAAACCATTTAAAAAAGAGAGGCTGTTTCTACTTAATGAAACAGCCTCTCTTTTTATAAAAATCTTTCTCCTCAAAATCTGTGGCGAAAAAACTTAGAATCTTAGCCTCCGAGAACCTTAACAACTTAAACTCTTAGATCGGTTTATAGTTCTTCACTTCCCATTTTTTTGAAGCCAAATCTATATAATTATAGTGCAACACATCATTTTTATCAAATTGCCCATTTTGGTTGGTATCTTCGATAGTTCTAAAATACAAACGATTTTTAGACTCGATTAAGCTCCAATCTACCAGCTCTTGAAGGTCTGCAGAAACTTTGGTGAAATTTTCTCCGCTAATGTCACTTAAATATAAAGTTTTGATATCGCTAGTGTCTATTTTACCATCTTTATTGGTATCTGAATCCGTCAGCGTGTAAACCATCACATTATTATGCGTTCTGTCGGCAACTGTTTTCAAATAAGTAGCCGTTAAAATCAAAACTGGCTTATCTGACAAAGGTCGGATAGAATCTGAATCAACTTTTTGGAATTTTAAATTCTGAAGATATCCTGTAATTTCATATTCGCCTAAATTAGAAATCGTAAAACTCACATCATTTACGCTTGAAGAACCAAAACGCGCTTTAGAACCCCTTTCATAAACTCTTAAGTCTCCAACTGGATGAATTAAATAATCAGTTCCTTCCAACTGAATCGGAAGATCTGCAATTTCGATTTGAGTCGAATCGGTTTTAGCAACACTTACTTTGTTTGAAGCGCCGTAACTTACTTTTGGTTTCTGAACTTCTTCTCGGCAGCTGATTACTGTTCCGACAAGTATTAGGGCGATATATTTAAAATACTTTTTCATCTACAATGATTATATACGATTATCAAATATACTATTTTTGATTGTATTTTTTGTTTTTATTGAATTTTATAAAGAATCGCAAAACTACATTACAGCCTCGCATTTATCTTAACGTTAAAAACCCTCGAAGTCATATAATTTGGTATCGCATATTGATTTTTTGAGTACACATCGCGAACCCACGTATTTGTAATGGCGTTTTGATTATTGAAAAGATTAAAAATTTCTAACCCAACAGCCAATTCTTTAAAGTTTTTCAGCCAGCCTTTTTTTGTATTTTGCGTACTAGCATCTACAAAAACTTTTGCAAAACCAATATCAGCTCTTCTGTAATCATTTAATCTGTTTTGGTACAGATACGGATCAGTATATGCTGGCGCACCTCCTGGCAAACCTGTATTGTAAACCAAATTCAAATATACTTTTACGCTTGGAATGTTTGGCATATAATCTTGAAACAGCATCGCAAATTTCAAACGCTGATCTGTCGGACGAGCAATGTAGCCTTTGTTTTCGTAATTTTCTTCAGTTTTCATATATCCAAAACTCACCCAAGATTCAGTTCCCGGCACAAATTCTCCGTTTAATCTAAAATCAAGGCCTTGCGCATAAGCTTTTGCATTGTTGTTGGCAACATAACGAATTCGGACATTGTCAATCGAATATACATTTACATCAGAAAGCGATTTATAATAAAGCTCCGTCACCCATTTGAAAGGACGGTTCCACATTTTAAAATCATAATCATTTCCTAAAACCACATGAATGGCTTCCTGAGCTTTTACATTCGGATTTACAACTCCGTCCAAATCACGTAATTCTCTGTAAAATGGAGGCTGATGATACAATCCGCCCGAAATCCTGAAAACCATATCGCGATCCCAATCTGGTTTTATGGCAAATTGCGCACGTGGACTTACTACAAACTGTGTTTTTCCTTCTTCTAAAGCTCCCGCAACATTCCAGCCTTGAAAACGCGCTCCCAGATGATACCAAATCTGGCTCGAACCAATTTCCGACTGCTTGTTCCATTGCGCATAACCCGAAAATCGATTTATAGTATTGAAATTAGTCGCTCGAATATTTTGATAAGGCAAAAGCGGTCCCGTGTAAGGCGTATAAGGCTGATTATTTTTTGGAAGAATAACCAAAGGCGGGTTTATAGAAAACCCTGCCGAATCAATCACTTCCCACTCCACTACTCGATCTCGAATTGATTCTCTTGTATATTTTAAGCCAAACTCTAACTGGCTTTCTTTCCAGTCTTTAGTTCCTTTCAGTTCAATATTTGCGATTAAGGCATCCAAGTCATTTCGGGCATGGTTTAGTTGAGAACCAATTCCGCGGGTAAAATCAATTGCAGAGGCATCTTCAGGATCTTCAGTATTTACATTTCCTAAACGATATTGTGCCAAAATATCAAAATGCTCTTTTTCTGTGGTATGAAATAAAGACCCAATTAATTTCAGCGTAAGTGTAGGCGATGCTTTATAAGTCGTTTTTAAAGCTCCAAAATAGGTATTGTATTGGTCTTTTTCCTGTCCGTCGTAATAAACCGCAAGCGCCATTGGCTGATCTGCCGTTCCAAAATTAGTTTGGCGCACCAAAGGTTCATACGAATATTTATTCTGAGAAATATTTCCTAAAAAGCTCATTTGCCATTTTTCAGAAATATCATAATTCACATTAGTCTGAATATCTCCAAAAGTCGGTTTGTAATTGGTCTCTGTATCTTGACTATTGACCAAAAGGCTGTTGTTCCTATAACGGACTCCTGTTACGGCCGACCATTTTTTGTTTTTAGAAACCAAATCGACTGCCGCACTTCCGCCCAAAAAACTGGCTTCAAATGCTGCTCCAAATTGAGTTGGCTTGCGATAGGTGATATCTAAAACAGAAGACAATTTATCTCCAAATTTAGCTTGAAATCCGCCCGCAGAAAATTCAACATTCTGAACCAAATCAGTATTGGTAAAACTAAGTCCTTCCTGCTGTCCAGAACGAATTAAAAATGGGCGATATACTTCTACTTCGTTTACATAAACCAAGTTTTCATCATAATTCCCGCCGCGAACCATATATTGCGTGCTCAATTCGTTATTTGAATTAACCCCGGGAAGCGTTTTCAGAATATTTTCGATTCCTGCGTTTGCACCTGGAATCTTTTTTATGGTTTCAGTGTCAACAGATGTAATTCCTTGAACTCGTTTTCTATTTCCAGAAGAAACAAAAACTTCTCCCATTTGCTCTTCAGAATTACTCATGATCGGATTAAAAACATACACTTCATTTGTTTTCAAACTAACGGTCAAACTCATCATTTTTAACGAAACGTGAGTAAAAATTAGAGAGACTTTTTTGTTTGACGGAATTACAATTTCATAAAAGCCATTAGAGTCAGACTGCACAAAAGCATCTTGTGAAGAAACATTTACTCCCATAACAGGATGTTTTTCACTATCTAAAATCAATCCCTTAATACGGGCGTTTTGAGCTAATGCGATACAGCTGAAAAATAAAAAGAGAAAAGCGAATGTAAACCTGTTATAACTCAAAGATTTCGGGTTTTATTTTTGTTGACTTCTAAAAAAACGAGTTTCAAAGATAGTAGTATTTCCTACATTATCAACAACTTCAACTTTCAAAATATTTTCTCCTTCCGCCAAATACTGATCATCAAAAGTATGAGTAATTCTTCTGAGTTTATTTTCGTATTCAAACAAAACCCAACTTCCGTTCAAATAGCCGTTGTAAGATTTAATTCCAGACAAAGAATCGTTTATCGTAAAGTCAATTTTCTTTTGATCGCTAATCCATTTTCCTTCTATGGGTTTTGCAATTTTAACCACTGGAGCAATCGTATCCAGAACCAATCCGTATGTGCCCAATATTTTGGCTTTTGCCGTAAAAACATCCCCTTTTCTAATGGTACCGTTGTAACTTGTTCCTTTTCCAATATAAAGTTTATCTCGTAAAGCTTCTGGATAAGAGGAATCTTTTATGGTAATCGTAAAATTAGAATGCACAGGCACTGTATCATCGTGAATATAAATTTTATTATTTCTCACATCAAAATTCATATTAAAATCATCATAAAAAGTTCCAGCTGGAAAGAAAACCGACATATTATCTTTCTCAAAATTCGAATCTCTATTATATTTGATAAAATACTGCCCGTTAGCAGGCTCAGCTTCTACAAACGGTGTTGCAGCATCAAACTCAATTGGAACCGTAATCGAATTCATATTCCCAAAATAGTCTGAAACCTCAATTTTATAATTCGAAGTTAGATTAGGCTCTGCTTTTACAATACCTCTAAGCGAATCTGTTTTGATAATACTCAAAGCAAAAGGCGTTTTCATAAAAAGTTTCTGTACACGTTGTCCCGATTTTTTATATCTAGAATAATCGATCAAAGCATTTACATAACGCATTTCATCAAAAGAATACGTATTAAACTGATAATTATAATTCTGATTTCCGTTTAAAAAAGTCGAAACATTAAAGACCCCATTTTTGTTATGCGAAACATCATCGGTATCAACGGCATTAATCCCGAAACCAATTTTTCCGTTTGCTTTAACTTTAGAAGCCAAGTAAGTTCCGTCTTTTTGAAGCGCCATATTAACCAGCAAAGGCTGTTTAGATTGATTTACCGTTGCATTATCCAAAGGATAAACATACAAACTAGACAAGGTAGGTTTTTTGGTATCTTTTATATTTTGGTCAAAGCCAAAGAAAATTGGGTTGATGACAAATTCAGTTTTTGTATCTCTTATTTCAAAATGAAGATGCGGCCCTTCTGATGAACCCGTATTTCCTGAAAGCCCAATTATATCGCCTTTTGCAACTGGAAGTTCTCCAGGTTTTGGAAACATTTCAATTTCATACGCCTTTTCTTTGTAATGCGTTTTTTTTACATAATCTAAAATTGCACCAGTTGGCGTCTGCAAATGCCCATAAACAGAAGTATAACCATTTGGATGCGTAATATAAATGCATTTTCCGTTTCCGAAAGTCGAAATTTTAATTCGCGAAACATACCCATCAGCAATTGCGTGTACGCTCAAACCTTCTCTCTGATTGGTTTTTAAATCAAAACCAGCATGAAAATGATTGGGTCTCAACTCCCCAAAATTACCGGAAAGCTGCATTGGAATATCTAGTGGAGGACGAAAATAGTCTTTAGGATATTGCGTTTGCGCACAAATAAAATTACAAATCAGAAGGGCAAGGACAGAAAATCTCATAGGGAACATTTTTGCTAAGATAAAAAATTAACAGGGGAAAACCGAAGATAATCGCCATAAAAACACAATAACTTGAATTTCATTTATTTGCTTATTTTTAATGTAAAAAAATCGATAAAAAATTGCATTAATAAAAAGGAATACTAACTTTGTATGATTAAGTAATGAATAGGATGTATAATGAGTGTAATTGCAGAAATAATTGATACTCTTGAATATAAAGTTGAAAAGCTTTTTGAGAAATCAAAAGCCTTTGAACAAAACAATCAAGTATTACGATTAGAACTAGCCAAAGCTGCGCAAATTATCCAGAAACAATCTGAGGAAATGGAAGCTTTGAAGAAGCAAAATGAAACACTTAAGATAGCCAATTCGTTGCTCGGCAGCGACAATAACAAGAGAGAGACAAAGCTTAAAATAAATTCATTAATTCGCGAAATTGATTACTGCATAGCACAACTATCAGATTAATAATATGGACGGAAAGCTTAGAATTAAAATATCAATTGCCGACCGAGTTTACCCACTTACGGTTGAACCGGCTCAGGAAGAAGGACTTAGAAGTGCTTCTAAAAAAATTGATGCCATGATCAAGCAGTTCGAAGAAAATTACGCGGTTCGTGACAAACAAGATGTTCTAGCTATGTGCGCATTGCAATTTGCATCGCAGGTAGAACAAAAACATATTGATAATGCAATCGATGGAGAAGAGACTATCGAAAGAATTAAAAGATTGAATACGCTTTTAGATCAATATCTCGAAAATTAAACGTTCTTTACAGAAACTAAGATACTGCCTACATTAGTTCACATTTGGTAAACTCAACACTAACAATTTAGAATGAGCAAATCGTCGCTACTATAGTATGCCCTCCTTTTGGCTGGGAAACTTGAACAGTGAGTTAGCTCAAAACTTGTCTTTACGAGTTTATACAAGCAATTAATGTAGGCTTTTTTTATATATAAACCCTAACAAACATGGACATCATAACGATCATTATTGGTATTGTAGGTATTGCGGCAGGATTTGCAATAGCTAAAATTATCGAGAAAAGTAATATTTCAAACCTAATTAAAAACGCTAAAAAAGAAGCAGCCTCTATCTTAAAAGACGCTAATTTAGAAGCTGAAAACATCAAAAAAGACAAAATTCTTCAAGCAAAAGAGCGTTTTATCGAATTAAAATCAGAGCACGAACAAGTAATTTTAGCACGTGACAAAAAAGTTGCTGAAGTAGAAAAACGCGTCCGCGATAAAGAATCTCAAGTTTCTAACGAACTTTCTAAAGCTAAAAAAATAAACGAAGATTTTGAAGCTAAAACTGCTGAATACAACAATAAAATTGAAGTTTTAGACAAAAAACAAGCTGAAGTTGATAAACTTCACAAAAGCCAATTACAGCAATTAGAAGTAATTTCTGGTCTTTCTGCTGAAGAAGCAAAAGAACAATTGGTAGAAGGCTTAAAAGCTGAAGCTAAGACAAAAGCAATGTCTCATATTCAAGAAACAATTGAAGAGGCAAAATTGACTGCACAGCAGGAAGCTAAAAAAATCATCATCAACACTATTCAAAGAGTAGGAACAGAAGAAGCGGTTGAAAACTGCGTTTCTGTTTTCAACATTGAATCTGACGATGTAAAAGGTAGAATTATCGGACGTGAAGGACGTAACATTAGAGCGCTTGAAGCTGCAACAGGAGTAGAAATCATTGTTGACGATACGCCAGAAGCAATTATCCTTTCTTGTTTCGATCCTGTTCGTAGAGAAATTGCCCGTTTGTCTTTACACAAATTAGTAACTGACGGACGTATTCACCCAGCACGTATCGAAGAAGTTGTTGCTAAAACAGCTAAACAAATCGACGACGAAATTATCGAAGTTGGAAAACGTACGGTTATCGACTTAGGAATTCACGGTTTGCACCCAGAATTAATTAAAGTTGTTGGTAGAATGAAATACCGTTCTTCTTACGGACAAAACTTATTACAGCACTCAAGAGAAGTTTCTAAACTTTGCGGTATCATGGCTGCAGAATTAGGACTAAACGTGAAATTGGCAAAAAGAGCTGGTTTATTACACGATATCGGAAAAGTGCCAGACACAGAAAGCGACTTGCCACACGCACTTTTAGGTATGCAGTGGGCTGAGAAATACGGAGAGAAAGAAGAAGTATGCAACGCTATTGGAGCGCACCACGATGAAATTGAAATGAAATCTCTTCTGTCTCCAATTATTCAAGTTTGCGATGCGATTTCTGGAGCTAGACCAGGCGCAAGACGTCAGGTTCTTGATTCATACATTCAACGTTTGAAAGACCTTGAAGATGTAGCTTACGGGTTCAGCGGAGTTAAAAATGCTTACGCCATCCAAGCTGGTAGAGAGCTTCGCGTAATTGTAGAAAGTGAAAAAGTTTCTGATGATAATGCTGCAAACTTATCTTTCGAAATTTCACAAAAAATTCAAACCGAAATGACTTATCCTGGACAGGTAAAAGTTACAGTTATTAGAGAAACAAGAGCTGTAAATATTGCTAAATAAATCTAAGGAACATCATAAAAATAAAGGGCTGTCAATTGACAGCCCTTTATTTTTATATCTAGCTTATCGCAAGCTTACATATCATTAAAAATAATTTTAAAACTCGTCCCCACTCCTACTTCGCTTTCTACTTCAACAGTTCCTTTCATCGCTTCAATTTGATTTCTTGTAATATACAGACCAATACCTCGCGCTTCTTCATGCTTATGAAAGGTTTTATACATACCAAACAACAAATCTCCATAAACCTTCAAATCGATTCCGAGACCGTTATCTGTAATTTTAAGCGATTTAAAACCTTCTGGTTCGATTGCAAAATCAAAAGTTATGATTGGATCTCGATCTGGATGTGCGTACTTAATTGCATTTGTTGTAAAATTCAGCAAAACACTTTCCATATACGCCGGATTAAAATTAATCGTTAAATACTTCGGGACGTTGTTTACAATAGTGACATTACGCTGTTTATCGTAACCTTTGATGGTCGAAATAGTTTTTTCGATATACTCACAGAGCTTAAGCGGTACTACAGCAATATTAATATTACTCTGCGTTTTTACGATTTGAGTCAGATTTGAAATGGTATCATTTAAATCGTTAGAAACAGCGCGCAAATATTCCAGCATTTCTGATACAGTCTGTTTGCTAACATCAGCATCAATAAGATCTAAAATCGATTTTATATTTCCAGCTTGCGTATTTAAATTATGAGAAACAATATGCGAAAAGTTCAGCAAACGGCTATTTTGATCGCTATACAGTTTCATTGTTTTCATTAGCTCCAGCTCCTTCTCTTTTTGAGCAGAAACATCTGTATGAGTTCCAATAACGCGTAAAGGCTTTCCGTTTTCATCACGTTTAATAACCTTTCCCCGATCCAAAATCCATTTGTAATTGCCACTTGAAGTCATTACCCGATGATAATTCTCGTAGTATGGAATCTTATTATCAAAATGTTCGTGAATATCTGAATAGTATTTTGGAAGATCGTCTGGATGAACGATTTTATCCCAGCGTTCGGGGTCATCAAAAATATCAGTAGATTCCAGTTCCAAAATTTTAAGGGACAATGAAGAGTAAAAAACACTATTGGTAACCATATCCCAATCCCAAATTCCAGCCGTGGAAGCATCAAGAGCAAACTGAAAACGTTCTTCAGAAATCCGAAGCTTTTCTTCTTTATCTTTTAATTCGGTTATATCCGAAACATGACCATAAAAAATCACATTTCCATTTGCTGCAGATTCGGTTTTAGCCACAATTTTAAACCAGCGAATCCCTTTTTTAGGAAGAGCTGCTCTAAATTCAATTTCCCAAGGCTTTATTTCCTTTCTTGCCTTGACCAAAGACTGAAAAAAAAATTCACGATCCTGCGTTAAAATTCGATCGTAAACTATAACCTTTATATCATTATTAAAATCCGCTGCAGAAAGTTCAAATATCTCATCTGCCGATTTACTTACAAGTGGAAAAGTGTAATTATTATCAGCGTCAATAACAAACTGAAAAAGCAGGTCGGGCATTTCGGCCAACAATTTTTTGTAAAAATTATTTACCTCTAAGCAATCTTCATTTCCATACAAATCAAAAACCATATACTACCTTTTAATGTAAATAAAATACTCTAGCACTCCCCTTGAAAAAGAAAGAAAAATCATGGATTTTTACTCTTTTGCTTTTATTACAACAAGATTTTAACACAATATATAAATTTTTACAATATTATATGCATAATCGAGTAAATTATTTTCTCGGATGAAAACTATGCATTACTTCCTTCAAAAAGCTCCGATCTAAATGCACATAAATTTCTGTTGTTGTAATAGACTCATGTCCAAGCATTAATTGAATTGATCTTAAATCTGCTCCGTTTTCTAGTAAATGTGTAGCAAAAGAATGACGCAATGTATGGGGACTTATGCTTTTTTGCAGTCCCATTTTTTGAGCAAGGTCTTTTATGATAGTAAAAACCATTGCACGAGTCAGCTGATTTCCGCGGCGATTTAAAAACAAAGTATCTTCGGCTCCTTTTTTAATATTGAGATTACAGCGAACAGCATTTCTATAAATATCAATGTACTTTTGAGTTAACGGTCCTATTGGCACAAATCTTTCCTTGTTTCCTTTACCAGTAATTTTGACAAAACCTTCATCAAAAAAAAGATCCGAAATTTTCAGTGTAATCAATTCTGAAACACGTAATCCGCAACCGTACAAAGTTTCGAGCATGGCTCTGTTTCGCTCGCCTTCATTGGTGCTTAAATCTATTATTTCTATTAAAGCATCTATTTCCTGAAGCGATAAAGTATCGGGCAATTTACGGCCTGTTTTTGGCGCTTCAATTAATTCTAAAGGATTATCGTTTCTATAATCTTCAAAAACCAGATAATTAAAAAAACTTTTAAGTCCAGAAATAATCCGTGCCTGTGACCTCGGATTTACCTCTTTAGCGACCGTGTAAATAAACTGCTGTAAAGTTTCATCGGAAATTTTTATTGGCGAAACATCAATCTGATTGGTTTCTAAAAAAAGGCACAAACGTTCTATATCAAAGCCGTAGTTTTCTATTGTATTCTTAGACAATCCCCTTTCAATCCTCAAATACGACTGATAATCTTTTATATATCTGCTCCAATTCATATTTACAAAGTAAGTAATTTTTTGGCATAAAAAAACCTTCCTGTTTTGAGGAAGGTTCTTTAAAAAATTTTTAATTTCTTAATTAAATTTATAAGCCGCAGTTATAGCAAAAACACTGTTTTTTGGACTATCGTAATATTCATCCCAAGTATCTGCATCATTATCTGCAATATTAGACAAACCTACTGTATAACGAGCACCAACTGAGAAGTTATCAGTAAAGTTATATCCAAGTCCGAAATTAAATCCTGTATCAACAGATTTGAAACCATCTTTCACATCTCTGCCTTCACTTTTAGCAGAAACTAAAAATCCTAATTGTGGTCCAGCCTCAGCAGTAAATTGTTTTGTGATATAAAACTTCGCTAAAACAGGCACATTAATATAATTTAATTTAGTATCAAAATCGTTATCACCAATCACCTGAATTCTAGCGCCCTGAGTAGAAAATAAAAGCTCTGGCTGAATAGACAATCTTTCAATAACTTTAATCTCAGCAAAACCTCCTACTTGAAAACCTACTAAAGAGTTAGCGTCCCAATAATTTCCACCTGCAAAAGTTGTAATATTAAGACCTCCTTTTATTCCAAATCTTGTTTCCTGAGCATTTGAGAATGCAAAAGCCATAATAGCAATGGCAGATAAAATAATTTTTTTCATTCTAATTTGTTTTGGGTTAAATTAATGGGTCAAATATAAAAATATTCTTCATAAAACTACATTAGGAATTTAACAAATAAAATAGTAACTAACACATTGATTGTTAATTTAAGATTAAGCCAGCTTAAAAAAAATAAATTTCGAGCACAAAAATTCAATAAAAAAGCCTTTCCCAAAATGAGAAAAGCTTCAAAAAAATTATCAAAACATCTTTTTTTTAGAATTTATAACCAACAGATAATGAAATTACATTGTTATGAATTTTTGAATCAGAGGAATCAAGAGGATCAGATGATTTAAAAATATTAGACATTCCAAAATTATATCTAACGCCTGCTGATATGTTTTCTGTAAAATCATATCCTGCACCAACATTTAGTCCGAAATCAACGCTTTTAAAAGAATCTTTAACACTTTCATTTCCAGAATACTTTTCTCCTTCAGAAGAAGTTTCCTCCCATTTGCTTTTTGCACCTAATAGAAAGCCAATTTGCGGACCAGCTTCTACGCTAAATTTATTAACAATGTAATATTTTGCTAATACAGGAACATTCAAATAGCTTGTGTTAATATTTTCTTTATAAGTGTAAGTTTCTCCATTTTCTTTAATTTTTGCACCTTGAGCAGAATATAAAACCTCTGGCTGAATAGAAAACTTATCTGAAAGCTTTAGCTCGGCAAAACCTCCTGCTTGAAAACCTACTTTAGATGACACATTTTCAATATCACCTGTAAAAGTTGAAAGATTTATTCCCCCTTTTACTCCAAACTTAACATTTTGCGCATTTGTAAAACTAAACACCATTACCGCAATAGCAACTAAAAATTTTTTTTTCATTGTATAAACTATTATTTGATTAATATTTGCCAAAAGTAGGGCTTGGACTACAAAAAAAATTCAGCAATAAGCTTAAAAAACATCAAAATAAGACAAAAATAAAATCGGCATAGACATCTTGGAAATCAAAAACTTAAAAGAATATTAGCACAAAATTTTATGCAAAAAAACATTTTGAATGGGAATTTTATTAATTATTTAATCAAAAATATAATGCAATAAAATGCTAAATATGTAGTTTTGATTCACAAATAACATTTATATACCACATTTAAAAACCTTTTTAAAATTCTAAAAACCTTTTTATGAAGAAAATACTTTTAGCAGCTGTTATGTTCATTGCAACATCAGCGGCAGTAAACGCACAATTTGTACAAATCGGGGTTAAAGCAGGGGTTAATTTTGCAAACCAAACTGGAGGTTCTGATTTTGATGGAATTTCTGTTGACAAAGAAGGAATTACAAGTTACCATGCAGGGCTTGTAGCTGAACTTAAATTATTAGAAAAATTCTCAATTCAACCAGAGCTTTTATATACTACACAAGGAGCAACTTATAAAAATGCTGTTTCAGAATTTAAAAACGAAATGGGTTATATCGCTATTCCTGTAATGGCAAAAATCTATATGACAAAATCTCTAAGTTTAGAACTTGGTCCACAGGCGTCATTCCTTGTTAGCAAGAAAAAAGAATTTGATGTGGCAGATCCAAACACATTTGACTTCTCTCTTAATGCAGGTTTAGGATTAAAAGTTGTTGGAGGTCTTTTTGTTCAAGCTCGTTACGGAATAGGTTTGACAGAGATTTCAAAAGAAGCTGATTTTAAAAACTCTGTATTCCAACTTTCAGCTGGATATATGTTCTAAAAGAATATCACATACTTTTATAAAAACCGCTCTAATTATTAGTGCGGTTTTTTTATTTTTACAAAGTTCAATGACTATTGCAAAAATCAATTGCAATGTCAATCTATCAAAATAAAAAAGCACCTATGAAAATCTGCATTATCAACGGACCGAATTTGAATCTATTAGGAAAACGCGAACCCGAAGTTTACGGGAGCCAGACTTTTGAAGATTATTTTGAAACGTTGAAACAAAAATTCCCAAACATCGAACTTTCTTATTATCAAAGCAATATTGAAGGGGAATTGATTGGTAAAATCCAAGAATGCGGTTTTACTTTTGACGGAATTATTCTAAACGCTGGTGCCTACACACACACTTCTATAGGATTGGGCGATGCTATGAAAGCGGTTACCACTCCAGTAATTGAAGTTCACATCTCGAATACCTATGCGCGCGAAAGTTTTAGACATCAGTCGTATTTATCTGGAAATGCAAAAGGCGTTATTTTAGGTTTCGGACTTAAGAGTTACGAGCTGGCAATCCAGTCTTTCTTATAGCATAAAATCATTAAACGATCCCGAAGCTTCGCGAGAAGACTTGCAGGCAAATGAGCTTCGGGTTCGTTCAGTTAGACAAACTCTTGCTCATTCAATTTAACAAATTATTAATAAGCTCAGATTTAACTTATTATATTTTTGTAAGATATACTACACTTGTATGAGAAACTATACTTTATTTGCCTTTCTATTCTTTTCGATTTCCAATTTTGCCCAAATCAGAGGGACTGTAACAGACGACAAAGGAAATCCGCTTCCTTTTGTATCCGTTTTTGAAGAAAACACTTATGCTGGAACCACTACAAATGAACAGGGGAAATATCAGCTGAACGTAAAAGAAATTGGAGGAAACATCATCACTTTTCAATATTTAGGCTATAAAACCAAAAAAGTAACTGTTCTTGCCGCCACAAGGCAAGTCAATATGGATGTTAGCCTTCAAGAAGAAAGTTTTGCATTAAACGAAGTCATCATTGATCCTAAAAACAATCCTGCAAACGCTATTATAAAAAGTGCAATAGCAAATAAAAAAGAAAACTCGGACAAGACCGGAAGATATACAGCCGATTTTTATTCGAAAGGAATGTTTAAAGTTAAAGACCTTCCTAAAAAAATTCTGGGCAAGAAAGTAGAATTGGGCGATGATATGGCTTCAAATCTAGATTCGACAGGAACAGGAATTTTGTATTTATCTGAAACTATCTCTAAAGTTACTTTTGAAAAGCCAGACAACCTGAAGGAAAAAATTATAGCCTCTAAAATTTCTGGAAACAACCGCGGTTATAGCTACAACACAGCTGCTTTATCGACTTATGATTTTTACGACAACACTTTAGATTTTGACGTAAAACTCATCTCTCCTATTGCCGATAATGCATTCAATTACTACAAGTACAAACTGGAAAGCACTTTTTATGATGATAATAATCAGCAGATTAATAAAATCAAAGTAATACCAAAACGTGATAAAGAGCCCGTTTTTGAGGGCTACATTTATATTGTCGATGACAGTTTTGCGATTTATGCCATTGATTTAGACATCAAAGGTTATCGAATGAAAAATGAATTTACAGAAGTTATGACTCTAAAACAGAGCTTTAGCTACAACACAAAAAACAAAATATGGTCCAAAAATGCGCAGACACTTTCTTTTAATGCGGGTATTTTTGGCGTGAAATTTTCTGGCAATTTCAATTATGTATATTCTAATTATGAATTTCCAGCTTCTTTTGACAAGAAAACTTTCGGAAAAGAGATTGTTGCTTTTGAACTCAATGCCAATAAGAAGGACGACGCTTTCTGGAATGAAATCCGTCCAATTCCGCTAACGATAGAAGAAAGCTCTGATTATGCCAAAAAAGACAGTCTGCAGACTATTAGAAAATCAAAAAAATATACCGATTCTATTGACGCAAAAAACAACAAATTTAAGGTTTGGGATGTTTTAATGGGCTATGATTACAAAAACACTTTCAAAAGATACTCTTTTGATTATAAAGGTTTATTGAACATTACTTCTTTAAGCTTCAATACCGTACAAGGTTTTAATCTGGATTCAGGTTTCTCTTTTAAAAAATGGGATGAGGAAAAAGGAACAAATACTTCAATAAGCACTACTTTTAATTATGGCTTTTCAGATGAGCGTTTTCGTGTTATTGGTGAGTTTAGCCATCGGTTCAACAACATCAATTATGCGACTATTTGGGGATCTGGAGGGACAAAAGTAGCTCAGTTTAATAGTGCCGAACCTATTTCTAAATTTGTCAATTCTATAAGCTCATTGTTTTTTAAAGACAATTATATGAAGCTGTACAACTTGGAATTTGCAGAAATCAATTACGGGCAAGATATTGCGAACGGAATAAATCTTACTGGAAAAGTTGGCTACGAACAGCGAAAACCGCTTTTCAATACAACCGATTATTCTTTCTTTAAAAAAGATGACATCTATTCTTCGAATAATCCTTTGGCTCCAAATGATTTTACAACTCCAGCATTTGACCAGCACCATTTGTTTAAAGCTCTTGTGACAACGAGAATCAACTTTGGAAATAAATACATCTCAAGACCTGATGGAAGATTTAATATCAAAAACGACAAATATCCTACAGTTTATCTGGCCTTCGAAAAAACATTTGCTGCAAGCGAAAAAAAATACGAATATGAAAGGATTGGCGCTTCTGTCCAATACGATTTCTCTCTTGGAAACAAAGGGCTTCTAGGAACCAATTTTAGAGCTGGCAAATTCTTTAATGCAGAGAATATTTCGTTTATCGATTACAGACATTTTAATGGAAACCAAACTCATATCGGAACAAGCGATCGCTATTTGAATGTTTTTAATATGATGCCTTATTATTCTAACAGCACCAACGACAGTTATTTTGAAATGCACACCGAATACAATGATACTGGATTTATCATGAATAAAATTCCGCTGCTGAATCTTTTAAAATCGACTATGAATATTGGTTTTCACGCTTTAGCCATTCCCGACCGAAAACCTTATTCTGAGTTTACTGTTGGTTTAGACAATTTAGGTTTTGGGAAATTCAAACTATTCCGAATCGATTACGTTCACTCATATCAAAGCGGCATTCAGCAAAACGGCGTCGTGTTTGGATTGAAGATTTTGAATGCGTTAGATTAAGACAAGGTTCAAAGTCGCAAAGGTTCAGAGGTTCAAAGTCAAAATCCCTAACGCAGCTCTTGACTTTGCTTAAACTGACAAAAATATATTTTAAAAAAATCCGTTTACTCTTAAAAGAATAAACGGATTTTTTATTTCAATCTTTGACAAAAGTTTCAGCTAAAAAACCTTTGTCCCTTTGAAGCTTTGAACCTTTGCAGCTTAAGAATAATCATCTGGTTCAACATGAATCAATACATGTCCTAATTCGGGATTTTTTTCTCTGAGTGTATCTTTCAGTTTATGTGCCAAATCATGCCCTTCTTTAACCGAAATTTTTGCTGAAACGATAGCATGCAAATCAACATGGTATTTCATTCCAGCTTTACGGATAAAACATTTTTCAGTTCCTAAAATACCAGGAACTGTAAGGGCTACAACGCGAATTTCTTCTACTAAGTCTTCATTTAGATTTTCATCCATGATTTCGCCAAGCGCAGGTCTGAAAATTTTGTAACTATTATAGAGAATAAAAAACGCTGCAAAAAGCGCCGCCCAATCATCAGCAGACTCATAGCCTTTTCCCATAATCAAGGCAATCGAAATTCCGATAAATGCAGCCACAGAAGTTATAGCATCACTTCTATGATGCCACGCGTCAGCTGCTAGTGAAGTGCTATTAGTCTGTTTGCTTCTTTTCATTACCAAACGAAAAGAATATTCTTTCCAAATAATAATGGCTCCTAAAACATATAATGTCCAAGATTTAGGCAAATCGTGCGAAGTTCCAATATTGGCAATACTTTCGTAACCAATAATTGTGGCAGAAGTGATTAAAAATCCGACAACCAAAAAAGTAATCAGAGGTTCTGCCCGACCATGCCCATAAGGATGATTTTCATCGGCTGGTTTGTTTGAATATTTGATTCCAAACAGCACCAAAAAAGATGCGAATATATCTGTTGTCGATTCAATTGCATCTGCAATTAAGGCATAAGAATTGCCAAAAAAACCTGCGAGACCTTTTATAAGGGCCAAGCAGGTGTTTCCGGCTATACTAAAAATAGTAGCTTTTATAGCTTTTTGTTCGTTTGTCATTTAAAGACATTTATTTTTTTTCTGCCACGAATTACACAAATTACACGAAGACTAACATTCTGTTTTATTTCACTAATATTTAATCATGTAATTGAATTTCAAAAATTAAAAATTAGTGCAATTTGTGTAATTCGTGGCTAACTTTTATTTAAGCTCTCACGATTTTTGCGCCGATTGCTCTCAAACGCTCATCGATACGCTCATATCCTCGATCGATTTGTTCAATATTCTGGATCGTACTTGTTCCTTTTGCAGAAAGCGCCGCAATCAACAATGAGATTCCTGCACGAATATCTGGAGATGACATTGTAGTTGCTTTCAATTGAGATTCGAAATTATGCCCCATAACCACAGCTCTGTGCGGATCGCATAACATAATTTTTGCTCCCATATCGATTAGCTTATCTACGAAGAATAAACGGCTTTCGAACATTTTTTGGTGAATTAAAACATCTCCTTTTGCTTGAGTTGCCACAACCAAAACGATGCTTAACAAGTCAGGCGTAAATCCTGGCCAAGGCGCATCGGCAATAGTTAAAATAGAACCGTCAATATCTGTTTTTACTTCATATCCATCTTTATGAGCAGGAATATAAATATCATCATTACGTTTTTCAACGGTAATTCCTAGTTTTCTAAAAGTATTTGGAATCAAACCTAAGTTTTCCCAGCTTACATTTTTGATTGTGATTTCGCTTTTTGTCATAGCCGCAAGACCAATCCAAGAACCAATTTCAATCATATCAGGAAGAATTCTGTGCTCGCATCCTCCAAGGCTTTCAACACCTTCTATAGTCAATAAGTTAGACCCAACTCCAGTAATTTTAGCTCCCATAGAGTTTAGCATCTTGCATAATTGCTGTAAGTAAGGTTCGCAAGCAGCGTTGTAAACTGTAGTCGTTCCTTTTGCTAAAACGGCAGCCATTACAATGTTTGCGGTTCCAGTTACAGAAGCCTCATCAAGAAGCATATCTGTACCTTTAAGACCTTCTTCAGGAGTTTCTACTCCGTAAAAATGATCTTCTCTATTATATCTGAATTTTGCTCCAAGGTTAATAAACCCTTCAAAGTGTGTATCTAATCTACGGCGACCGATTTTATCTCCACCTGGCTTAGGAATATATCCTTTTCCGAAACGAGCCAAAAGCGGACCAACAATCATAATTGAACCACGAAGCGCTCCTCCTTCTTTTTTGAAAGCTTCAGTTTCTAAATAGCCTACATTAACTTCATCAGCTTGAAAAGTAATTGAACCTGGTTCGTTACGTTGAATTTTAACCCCTAAATTCCCCAACAAAGTGATTAATTTATTGATGTCTATAATATCAGGAATGTTATTAATTTTCACTTTCTCTCCTGTTAGAAGCACGGCACATAAAATTTGTAATGCCTCATTTTTTGCTCCTTGCGGAGTGATTTCTCCTTTTAAAGGAGTACCTCCTTCGATTTTAAAAATTCCCATAGATTTTTGTTAAGGTTCTAAGGTTCTGAGATTCTAAGGTTCTGAGCTAAAATCTTAGCATCTTAGAAACTTAGCATCTTAGCCTCTTTATTTTTGATTATTGTTTTTTTGAAAATTCTTTTTTTGACCGCCTTTGTTATTCTTGTTATTCTGAGTTTTTGGCTGTGCGCCAGAAGCTGTTTTATTAGACATACGCTTATTGGTACGCATTAAGTCTGTTGTATTCAGCAATTCTTCTGTACTGTGCAGCAAATTGATTTTACCGCCAGATAATTCATATAAATGTTCAAAAATCACATCGTCTTTTACGGTGTCTTTGTTCCAGCTTAAGAACGATTTTTTCATATGATTGGCAATGACCATTATCAATGCATTTTTCATTTCGCCTTCTTCCCATTTATTGGCAACCTCAATCATATATTTAATGTTGTTACCATAAAATCTGTATTTTGGAAAGTTCTGCGGATACTGCAAAGTCTCTGGTTTTAACTGCAAAACATCTCTAGACGGAATCGGATAAGGCGATTCTACATTCAGCTTGAAATCTGACATAATAAAAAGCTGATCCCAAAGCTTATGCTGAAAATCTGGCACATCTCGCAAATGCGGATTTAGGCTTCCCATAACCTGAATGATATATTTTGCGGCTTTATTGCGCGTTTCATCATCTTCGATTGCAGTTGCCTGATCAATAAGTTTTTGCAAATGACGACCATATTCTGGGATAATTAAGCGCTGTCTTTCAGAATTATATTCCAAATTATAGACAACATCTTTTGCGGCTTCTCTTTTATATTTTTCGATCATAAGATTATAATGAAACTATACCTTCAATTGTAGAAACTTCTTTGTATTTACTGATCACATCATCTGAGCTGTGCATAGTAACATCTACAGAAACACTGGTAAACTTACCCGTTTTCGATTTTGTTGTTTTAATCACCGCCCCCATTCTATCAAAAGCTTTCTCAACACGCTCGACATTATCTGCCACAGATGGCACAATAAATTTGTACAAGTATTCTGCTGGCCAAGTATTTGCATTATCAAGCTCCAATTTCAGTCTTTCGTAAAATTCGGCTGTATTTTTTTCTTTATCGTTCTCCATTCGTAATTAAAAATAAACGCAAATATACGGTTTTTGAATTTAGATTTCTGAGTTTAGATTTTAGATTTTTTGACTCTAAAAATACAAGGTGTTTTTTTTCCACGAATTACACTTATTAGCGCAAATTATTCAATCTTAAATTCAATTTCACCAATTTTAATTAACTTGGCAAATCAAAAAATAAAAATTAGCGAAAATTCGTGAAATTCGTGGCAAAAAACTTTGTGACTTCACGACTTTTTGCGAGATTAAAACCATTTCAAATGAAAAAATTCCTTTTACTTTTTATCGTTCTTACGCTAAATTCAATTCAGGCACAAGAAATAAAAACACTCACTTATTTCCAAAATGACACTTTAAAGCTGGATTTAGATTTATATCTGCCAAAGAAAAAAGCAGGCGAGAAAATTCCGCTGATCATGTTTGCTTTTGGCGGAGGTTTTTCTGGCGGAGAGCGCACAAGTGAGAAAGATTTCGGAAAATTCATGTCGCAAAATGGCTATGCCGTAGCAAGCATTTCGTATAGTTTATATATGAAAGGAAAAGATTTTGGCTGTAAAGGAACTTTGACAGAAAAAATAAAAGCAATTCAGATAGGCGTAAGCGATATGTGGCAAGCAACAGCTTTTTTAATTGAGAATGCTGATAAATATAATCTTGACACTTCAAAAATATTTATTTCCGGAATTAGTGCAGGTGCCGAAATCGGCTTTCATGCTTCTTTTTGGGATTATAAATTGATGAATTTATACAAAAGCAATCTGCCGGAAAACTTCAAATACAAAGGTTTTATTGGAGGTTCGGGAGCCATTCAAGACATAAATCTGATTACGAAAGAAAAAGCAATTCCGATGTTATTGGCGCATGGAAATAATGACGACACCGTTTCGTACGCAGCAGGCTCGCACCGTTCTTGCCCAACAAATGCTTCGGGCTGGCTGATTCTTTTTGGCTCTTATGCCGTTTATAATCAAATGGCCGATTTGCATAAAGACATCGAACTCATTACTTTCTGCGGTGGCGGACATGAATTCTCTGGTTATCTTTTCCACGAAGGTCAGCAATATGTTTTAGATTTTGTGAATGATGTTCTGAAGGACAAAAAATTCCAATCGCATCTGATTGTTCCTTCCAATAAAAAGGGAAAAGATTCTGGGAAATATTTGTTTTGTGAGTAATTTTTCAAAGAAGAACAATGAAAATTGATTATAAAAATTTTGAAATTGAAGTTATTGATGATAAAAATTACATTTTAAATTCAAATAATAATTTCCGTCAATATCAAAAAATTTATTTTGAAGAAAGTAAATTTCAACCTACCACTAAGCATGCCGTCATTATTAAAGAATATGGAATTGAAATTTCAAGTGTAATAATTTGTGAAACTGAGGGCGCGACAGGAATATATGAAAACTCATGCATTATTGAAGATGATAAAATATGGATTCGAGTTTCAAATAAAATTTACTGTTTAAAGATTCCTTCATTAGAAATTATATGGCAAAAAGAGTTTGATCAATTCACCAACTTTTGTTTTTACAAACTTGAAGAAGATTTCCTTATTCATGGAGAATTAGAAATTTTCAGAATAACAAAAAATGGAGAGATTATTTGGAGTTTTGGAGGAAGAGATATTTGGGTAAATCCTGAAGGCAGTGAAGAGTTTACTATTAAAAATAATGTTATACTTTTAGTAGATTTTGAATCAAACAGATATATTCTTGATTTTGATGGAAAATTATTAGAAGATATCCCAAAATAATAAAAAAGAAATAGCTACAGATATTAGGCTAAAGCCATAAATCTCAAAACAGTTAAACCCATTGGTTAAAACCAACGGCAACTCAAATGAAAACTGCTCCAGCGGAGCAAAATATTTATAGAAAAATAATTTCACCCCATTCAAAAGCTCCAGCGGAGCGACATATAAATCACGCAAAATATGTCGCTCCGCTGGAGCTTTTGATTTATTGTATTCAATATTTCTATAAATATGTCGTCCCTCACGGGACTTTTCACTTTGCTAAAACAAAACCATTTTCCTTCCTCAATCAGCAACTTTTGTTTAGTAAAATATCAAATCTTTCGTTTCTGATAAATATTCTTTTTAATTATAAATAAGTTTAGGTAAATTTGCGCTTTATTTTTAGAATAGTGCAAAAAGAAATTATAGTCTTGCTTGGCGGACCTGGTACTGGAAAATCAACACTTATTAACGAATTGGTAGCTCGTGGCTTTTGCTGCTACCCTGAAATCTCTAGACAGGTTACCATGAAAGCGCAGCAGGAAGGCATTGAACAGTTGTTTCTGGAACAGCCGCTTTTGTTTAGCGAAATGTTATTGGAAGGTCGTATTGAACAATACAAAAATGCTCTTGAAGAACCTGATAATGTGGTTTTTATTGATCGCGGAATTCCAGATGTTGTAGCCTATATGGATTACATTGGCGATGAATATCCGGAAAGTTTTATTAAGGCTTGCGAAGACTATAAATATTCTAAAACTTTTATTCTGCCGCCATGGGAAGAAATTTACCAAAGCGATGCAGAGCGTTACGAAAATTTCGATCAAGCAGTTAAAATTCAAAACCATCTTGTGGAAACCTATAAAAAATATGGTTACGAACTGATTGAGGTTCCAAAAGATACGGTTGAAAACAGAATTCTTTATATCTTAGACAAAATTTAGCAGTATGGTTTAAAGTTGCAAAAACTAGAAACTGTTTTCTAAATTTTTAACTTTAAAACTTACGCCATGCTTGGAGCGCAGGATATTCTTCTAAAATACTGGAAACACGACAGTTTTAGACCGCTGCAAAAAGAAATTATAGATTCTGTTCTTGATGGACAGGACACTTTTGCCGTACTTCCGACTGGTGGCGGAAAATCTATTTGTTTTCAGGTTCCTGCCATGATGCGGGAAGGCATCTGCCTAGTTATTTCACCACTGATTGCTTTAATGAAGGATCAAGTGATGAATCTGCAGAAAAGAGATATTAAGGCGATTGCTCTTACTGGCGGCATCCATACTGAGGAATTGATTGACCTTCTTGACAATTGCCAATACGGGAATTACAAATTCTTATATCTTTCTCCCGAAAGACTGCAATCGGACTGGATTCTGGAGCGCATTAAAAACTTGCCCATCAATTTAATTGCTATTGATGAGGCGCATTGCGTTTCGCAGTGGGGACATGATTTTAGACCTGCCTATCTTAAAATTGCAGAACTAAAAAAATACTTTCCTAAAATTCCGTTTTTGGCTTTAACAGCAACGGCTACTCCGAGAGTTATTGAAGATATCAGAACGCAATTAGAATTAAAAAATCCAAATCACTTTCAGCAGTCGTTTGAGCGAAAAAATATCGCTTACATGGTTTTTGAAGTCGAAGATAAATTGTACCGCACCGAACAGATTCTCAAGAAAAATCCGCAGCCGTCTATTATATATGTGCGAAATCGCAAGGCGTGCTTGAATATGTCTTCGCAATTGCAGTCGCTTGGTTTTACGGCAACGTATTATCACGGGGGACTTTCGTCAAAAGAAAAAGACAAAAATATGCAGTTGTGGATGTCAGAGCAGGCGCAAGTTATAGTGGCTACAAATGCTTTCGGAATGGGAATTGACAAAGACAACGTTAAAACCGTAATTCACACGCAGCTTCCAGAAAATCTAGAAAATTACTATCAGGAATCAGGACGCGCAGGACGAAATGGCGCTAAAGCTTTTTCGGTTCTTTTGTATAATAATTCAGATTCTATACAGACTGAGCAGCAGTTTTTAAACATTCTTCCAGACAAAAAGTTTCTGAAAACGATGTACATTAAACTCTGCAATTACTTTCAGATTGCTTACGGAGAAGGTTTAGACGAATCTTTTTCATTCAAACTGAATCATTTCTGCAACAAATACGAGTTCCCTACTCTTAAAACGTACAACGCTTTACAGTTTTTGAATCAGCAGGGAATTATCACGATGTCCCAAGAATTCTCAGAGAAAATCAGCATTCAGTTTTTAATTGAATCTAAAGAAGTGATTCGATACATGAGCTTGAACCCAAGCGACGAAGAAATTATTCTGGCGATTTTAAGAACTTATCCCGGCGTTTATGATGTAAAATCTAATTTGAATCTGGGATTAATTGCGAAAAAATCAAACCGATCTGAAGAGCAGGTCATTGCTGTTTTGGAAAAACTAAAAGAAAAAGAAATCATTGAATATAAGTCTAAAAATAATGATGCCACTGTACTATTTAATGAAGTTCGAGAAGACGACCTGACAATAAATAGAGTCTCAAAATATTTAGAAAAGCAAAATGAAGTTAAAAAAGAACAGCTTTTATCTGTTCTTCATTATATAAAGGACACCAAAACCTGCAAAAACAGATTGGTTTTGAATTATTTTGGAGAAGAAACAACAGAAAACTGCGGCATTTGTTCTTACTGCATTACGCAAAAAGGAAAAATTACCGAAGCCGATTCTATTGCAGACAAGATCCTTTCTTTACTCAGAACAGCTTCGTTGACTTCGAGAGAAATTGAAAACCAGATAAAAATGGACGCCAAAGACATTTTATCGGTTCTTCAAGAATTGCTCGAAAACAATCACATCATCATACAAGCGAATAATAAATACACTTTAAAATCATAATGGAGAAATTGAGAATTATATTTATGGGAACGCCAGAATTTGCGGTTGGCATTTTGGACACCATTATTAAAAATAACTATGAAGTTGTTGGCGTAATTACTGCTGCAGATAAACCAGCTGGACGCGGGCAAAAAATAAAATATTCGGCCGTAAAAGAATATGCGCTTGCCAACAATCTTACTTTATTGCAGCCTACCAATTTGAAAGACGAAAATTTCTTAGCCGAATTAAAGGCGCTAAATGCTAATTTACAAATTGTAGTTGCTTTTAGAATGCTTCCAAAAGTGGTTTGGGAAATGCCAAGTCTCGGAACTTTCAATCTTCATGCATCATTGCTTCCAAATTATCGCGGAGCAGCTCCTATTAACTGGGCAATTATCAACGGAGAAACCAAAACAGGCGTTACAACATTCTTCATTGATGATAAAATTGATACGGGTGCAATGATTTTAAATTCTGCAATTGACATTGAGCCAGAGGAAACTGCCGGACAATTGCACGATCGCTTGATGCACCTAGGAAGCACAACCGTAATTGACACTTTAAAGGTTATTGAAAATGGAAATGTTGAGACTACAATTCAGGAAGATAACGACGATATCAAAACGGCTTACAAACTAAATAAAGAAAACTGTAAAATTGACTGGACAAAATCTGGAGCAGAAATCAACAATTTAATTCGCGGCTTGAGCCCTTATCCTGCTTCTTGGTGTTATTTAAAAGACCAAAACGAAGAGCTTAATATTAAAATTTATGAGGCAAAACTAATCTCAGAATCACATCCTTATGAGATTGGAAGGCTAATTAGCAGTAAAAAAGAAATCAAGATTGCAATAAAAGATGGATTTATTCAGTTATTAAGTCTACAATTTCCAGGAAAAAAGAGAATGCTTGCCTCCGAAATATTAAATGGGGTAAGTTTTTCTGACGTTGCAAAAGTGTATTAAAGTCAGTAAAACAGGGGTTTGTACCTATTTTTTATCGACAAACAACACCCTTTATGAACAAAAAAAGCAAGTTATTAACAATTTTTGCTAAAAACAAAGAAAACACTTGCACGCAACGGATTTCCTACTAAATTTGTGTATTAACAATTTTTTTTAACCAACAATTAATAACTAATTATTATGAACAAATCAGAATTAATCGATGCTATCGCTGCTGATGCAGGAATTACAAAAGCTGCGGCGAAATTAGCTTTAGAGTCTTTTTTAGGTAATGTAGGAACTACTTTGAAAAAAGGAGGAAGAGTTTCATTAGTAGGTTTCGGATCATGGTCAGTATCTTCAAGAGCTGCTAGAGACGGTAGAAACCCTCAAACAGGAAAAACTATCAAAATCGCAGCTAAGAACGTTGTAAAATTTAAAGCTGGTGCTGAATTAGAAGGTGCAGTGAACTAATAAGAAAGTTCTCTAAACTTATAATATAATTAAAACCTTCCTTCTGGAAGGTTTTTTTATGCGGTTTAACGATTTTTTTTGTGATTTTAATTTTTTTATGATTAAATTTAATAAAAATTGTAACCGTATGATTTCAGAAAAATTAAAAAAAGGACACCTGCTTATTGCCGAGCCTTCAATAATTGGAGATTTATCTTTTAACAGATCGGTAATTTTATTAGCAGACCATAACAAAGAAGGATCAATAGGTTTTATAATTAACAAGCCATTAAAATATACTATTAATGACTTGATTCCCGAGATTGATGCTAACTTTAAGATATATAACGGCGGCCCTGTAGAACAAGACAACCTTTATTTTATTCACAATATTCCAGATTTAATCCCAAATAGTGTTGAGATTTCAAATGGAATTTATTGGGGAGGCGATTTTGAGTCCACTAAGGATCTAATAAACAACGGATCTATAAGCAAAAACAATATTCGTTTTTTCTTAGGGTATACCGGTTGGGAAGAAAATCAGCTTGAGAATGAGATGCAAGGAAACTCTTGGATTATTGCTGATAATAATTACAAAAATAAAATTATCGGCAAATCTACTACTCACTTTTGGAAAGAGCAGATTATAGAGCTTGGCGGCGATTATCTTATTTGGTCTAATGCACCCGAAAATCCATATCTGAATTAATTTTCAGAAATGGATTCATTTAGTTTCTGCACTAGTAAATGAGCCAGATTAGCTGTAAACTCCTTTTTTCGATATTTAGTTATCGGCTGTATTCCCATGATTACGTTAGTTAGAAATATTTCGTCTGCTTTTTGAAGGTCAAACGGCGAAATTACTTCTTCTAACACTTCTATCCCGTCTACTTTTTTAGCCAGCGCTAAAATCTGTTTACGCATAATACCGTTTAAAGCACCTTCTGAAACTGGAGGTGTAATAAGCTTTTTGCCTGTTACCATAAAAATATTGCCCTGAAGCGCTTCTACAACATTTTTACTGTCATTCAGCAAAATACAGTTGGCAAGGTCATTTTCATGCGCATAAATGCTTCCTGTAATATTGATCATCTTATTAGTCGTTTTAAGAGACGATAATAATTGTTTTGTAACATAGAAGTCTTTATACAAATCTACTTCGTATTCGTTTGAATTTATGCTGTAGAATGTATTTTCAAGCGGAGTTGCTTTGATTAAGAATGAGATATCGTTTGTTTTTGGAAGATAGAGTCCGCCATCATTTCTAAAAACGGTAATCCTTGCTCGTGCAGAATTGGCAATTCCTTGTTCGTTTACCAAAGCAAGAATCTGATCTTCAAAATATTCCATTGTAAAATTCATCGGAATCATCATTCTCACTACTCGCATAGAAGCCATTAGCCGAAAATAATGATCCTCAAGAAACAAGATTTTTCCGTTAATAATTTTTACTGTTTCAAAGATACCGTCTCCGTATAAAAAAGCGCGGTTTTGAGTTAAAATAGTATCTTCTTGCGCTATGTTTCCGTTAAAATTAATCATAAAAAAACCCTGAATTTTGTTCAGGGCAAATATAAGGTATAAAATAGACTTTTGCTAAACAGATCCGATAAGATGTTTTAGATCTGAGATTTGGTTCTCCCATAATTGTTTAGCTTCGCCAATTTCTTCTTTATCAGCAAAATCTACCACCATAAGCGATACATCTTTAGTCAATTCATCAACTAAAATATGGAGTTCGAAAAAATACTCAGTATCCTTACTGCTGTCATCAACCCATTTGAACTTTACTTTTTCTCCTGATTTTTTTGAAGCCAAACGTGCTCTTTCCTGCGAATCATTCCAGATAAAAGTAAAAAATTCACCTCTTGAATTAACGTTGTCAGCAAACCATTCTTGTAAACCTGACGGCGTTGATATATATTGATACAATAATTGTGGCGAAGAATTAATCGGAAACTCGATTTCGTAACGTATTTTTGAATCCATGTGCTACTTTAATTTTTTTCGAAATATAAGAATATATGTCCAAAAACAATGCATTTTTAAAAATATTTTTTTTTCTTCATTTTATGCTTGCGTGCTTTAATATTATTTCTATCTTTGCACCCGCAATCAGGAATTCATGATAGCAGTCCAGGCGAGGTAGCTCAGTTGGTTAGAGCGCAGGATTCATAACCCTGAGGTCACGGGTTCAACTCCCGTCCTCGCTACAAGAAGATAAAACCCTTAAACAGAAATGTTTAAGGGTTTTTTATTATTTTTTAAATAAAAAATCTATCCTAATTTTATGGAAGGCGAAACAAATTTGAATACTATTTTAGAGAATCTTAATCCTGTTTTGAATGACGGAAAATATGTTTTCACAAAAGTGGATTCTATAGATCACATTCCTTTTTCAAAAATTTTGTTTTTATTTAAAGAAAAGGAAGGAATTACTGTAGTATTAGAAAAGCGTTTCGCAGAAGAGCTTAATCTTAGTTTTTCCTACGTTGCTTCTTGGATAACCTTAGAAGTTCATTCTTCTTTGGCCGCGGTAGGTTTGACTGCTGCTTTTTCTCAGGCTTTGGGCAATGCTAATATTAGCTGCAATGTCGTTGCCGCCTATTTACACGACCATATATTTGTCGATGAAAGCGATGCTCTAAGGGCAATGGATGTACTGTTGAAGTTAAAACAAGACAGCAAAAATTCTTTGTAATTAAAAAATCAAAAAATAACCGCAATAACTGCCATTAAAATAGTTATTTTGCAAAGGTAATTTGATAACATATGGACATAGTAAAATTTAAGATCACATCTAAAACAATCAAAGTAGAAGTACGTAATTCTAATAATTATGTTTTTAATTTCAACACTGCCTTGGATATTGCTAAAGAAGACAAAGATGTTTTATTAAAATTGTACAATGCATTAGATTTGCTTTTCAAGAAAGAGCAGGTTACTGAAAACAAAAATTACATTTCTCCGAATCAGACTAATATTTTAGATCAAATTTCTGCAGCAGATTTGGAGCAGAAAAATGAATAATATTTCAAAGAGAATATAATGCTTTAAAAGATAAAGCAGATCATCGGCAATACTTTTTATCAGCTTATCGATATAAAAAACAAAACCCTTAAACGCATTTCTGTTTAAGGGTTTTGTTTTTATTTAAAAATATTTCGAATGACTTTACCAATCTCTACAAAATCGTCGTGACTGCTGACGGCTCTTTTCTCTGTAGTGTTTACTTCTGTTTTGGTAAAAGGATAAATGAGAATATAGTTTTTATTGCTCACTCTGTTATTAAGAAGATCTGGCACATCCTGCATACGCGGAACATAGGAATGCATTCCTTTATCAGCCATCATAAGTATTAATCCGACGTCTTCTCCTAAATCAAAAGCAATTTCTTGGGCTTCCTGCCAAGAACCAATTGTGTTGAATGTAGCTTCTATTGATGCTTTCTTTACAATTCTATTCAAAATCTGCATGGTTTTGTCTTTTCCGTAGAAACTCATTTTTGCACCCGAATTGCGCCCTATGTTCCAGATTCTTAACATCGAATGAAAAAAACCAGCATCCATTTCTGCATTTTCAGGTATGAGCACAGCATATTTTTTGATTGTCGATACAGGCTGGACTGCATGATAAACCATCAGATTTATGTTTTTATTTCGAAGGTAGCCGTTGTACAAATTGTACACAAAAGAAGCCGAAAAGCCTTTTCTGCCCTGCAATCCTACAATGAGGTCGGTAATTTCTTTTTCTTTAATAACATTACTGATTCCGCTGGCTGTATCATTATCATGGCGCGTAATCGGATTCAGTTTGACATCTGCCGCGGAAGCTGCTTTAACAGCTGCTTCCAGAATTTTTTCTGCATTTTTTACCGACGATTCATTTTCTTCTTCATTAATAACATTTACAGCAAAAATACGATCTGTATTGGTCGATGTTTTTACCATAAGCCCCAGATTTACCATTTTTTCTACGGTATCTTCATGGTTAAGCGCCAAAAGAATATTTTCTTTTTCTTCACTATTCCCCGATACCTTATTGTCTTTGTCTACATCTGCTATTCGCTGGGCGCTCGCCATAGAAACGAATGAAGAAACAGTACATGAAACCAGTATCAGAAGTATGCTGCCATTTAAAACATGGTCGTTCAAAAGCCTTATGGGTTCGCCTGCATCATTTTCTCCAATAATGATATTGTATCCAACCATAACAGAGGCCAAAGTGGCTGCTGCAGAAGCCGAACTCATTCCGAAAATCAGTTTGCCTTCATCATTGGTAAGTTTAAATGTTTTCTGAGTTAAGATTGCTGCAAAATATTTTCCTCCAATTGAGGCAATCATCATAATTAAAGCCACCCACAAGGTTTCCCAACTTTGTATAAAAGCGCTAAAATCAATAAGCATTCCAACGCTTATTAAGAAAAAAGGAATAAAAATGGCATTCCCCACAAACTCTACCCTATTCATTAGCGATGAGGTATGCGGAATTAATCGGTTTAATGCCAATCCAGCAAAAAATGCTCCGATAATAGATTCTATTCCTGCAAGTTCTGCCAGAAGCGCAGCGAGGTAAATCATAACAATAACAAAAAGATACTGCGAAATTTTATCTTCTACTTTCTTAAAAAACCAGCGGGCAATTATTGGAAAAACCAGCAGGACAATTAAAGCAAAAAGAACCATCGAAATGGATAACTTCAGCCAAAATGCTGTTCCCACTTCCCCCTGCGACATTCCGACTACAACAGCCAAAACAAGAAGAGAAAGAACATCTGTAATCATGGTTCCGCCCACGGTTACATTTACCGCAAGATTTTTAGCAATTCCCAGACTGCTGATCATGGGATATACAATTAAAGTATGCGACGAAAACAGACTGGCAAAAAGCACCGAAGTCAATAACGAAAAACCTAAAATATAGTAACCGCCAACAAGCCCCAAAACAAAAGGGACAGCAAAAGTATAAAGAGAAAAGGTGATGCTCTTCCACTTATTTTTTTTGAAATCGGCCATATCAATTTCCAATCCAGCCAAAAACATAATATACAGCAATCCTGTTGTGCCAGTGACCACAACACTGCTGTCTCTTGAAAGCACTCCAAAACCGTTAGGGCCAACAACAGCTCCTGCAATGATAAGCCCTAACAAATGCGGCACTTTAATTTTATTCAACAAAAGAGGAATGCACAATATGATGACAATTTCGATAAGAAATTTTAAAAGCGGGTCTTCTATCGGGAGAGTTATATGATGTATACTCAAAAACATAAATTATTTTTTAGATGGCGTAAGTTCTACTGAAAATTTTGCGGTACAATTGTCTTGTCCTGTTATTGTCTGCGTCCCTCTAATGACATTCTTTTTAATATCATCCAATACGACCTTAATTTTAATATTGCTTTTAGCAGAACTTTCTTTGGCAGAATCAAGCACTATTTTATTGGCCAAGTACTGGCCTCTAAAAACTCTTTTAATCTCTTTATTGCTTAATACATTGGCATACATTCCTGTAGAATCTGACGCAAAATCCCAGACTTCTGTGCGCTGGTCTCCAATAACATAATTGGTGCAATTAGATTCTCTGCAAATCATTTTACTGTTCCATTTAATCTTTAGACTATCTGGCCATACTTGTATTTTAGGCACGGTATCTTTTATCTGGACAGCCAATTGAAGACTGTCTTTCATCTTCAACAATAATTCATATTCGGCTTCTTTGTCGGCAAATTTCTGTTCGCGTTCCAGAAGCGCGTTTTCTCTTTCTGCAAGTTCTTGCTCTTTTTTATTAGTGCATGAAATTAAGAGAGGAATAAGGGTTAAAACTAAAAGTCTTTGCAGCGTCATAGGAGTTAAATTTTGTAACCAACAATTTAAGGATAAAAATTGGTTTAGCACTGCAATACCGCCAAAAATACCAATGTTAAGAAGCATCTGGTTTGCCAATCTGCTTTTAAAAATAAAAAAAGAAGCGTAAGAATTGTAACATTTATTACACAAAAGCGTCCAATCTTAAATAAATTACGGTTCTTTGTAACTTATTACATTTTTGATTACGATTTACTCAATTTCAGAATACAATAATATTGAAACCAATGAGTTTAGACTAGGAAGCTAGTCACGATATTTTCGTTATGGACAATAAAAAATTTATTATAAGTTTAAAAAAAGGTAATGAAGCGGCTTTTAAGGAAGTTTACTTCAGCTATTATGACAAACTGATAAATATTGCCAAGCGATTCAATTCTTCTGTATTTGCTCCCGAAGATTTTGTACAGGAAACTTTCATAAGACTTTACAATAAAAGAGAACTGCTTAACGAGGAGGTTTTGTTCGACAAACAGCTGTTTGTTATCTGCAAGAACATTATCATCAATCATGTTAACAGAGAAAACAAAATAGTACAGCTTGATCCTTCTCAAGTTGAAATGTTGGATGAGGACACTGACTCAGGAATTTTTGAAGAAAGACAAGAAAAACTTCAAAATTTCATTAATCAGCTTCCAGAACAGCAGCAAAAAATATTTACTTTACACAAACTGGAAAACCTTAGCTATAAGGAGATTGCAGAATTAACGGATCTTTCTGAAAAGACCATTGCCAATCATATTTATCTCGCCAGTAAATTTATTCGAAAAAAAATCGAAAACCATTAGGAACTTTTTAGTTCTCGTTTGTTATACTAAAAAACAAGAACTAAAAATGCATATCGAAGCGTATAAAACTAATGTTAAAACAAAGAAAGAGGCAAGCTTGCTTGTGGCTCATTTACAGTTTATCATTTCTGATTGTATCATAAATTTTGATCGCCAGGGACGCGAAAACATCCTCAAAATCGAAACCAACCGAGACATTAAAGAAATGGTTTACGGTGTCTTCACCAAACAAGGTTTTCATTGTCAAATCATTTAAAATCTAAAAAGATGGATAAAAAGAAATTTGACGAGGAATTTAAAAAGTTATGGGAAGAGTCTCCCCTTTCTCATTCTGATAGCGACAAAGAAGCCTCGTGGGAACAATTTCATGCCAAAACTTTTTCTGAGAAGAAAAGAAAGTTTAGGCCTTGGCATCTTTATGCTGCGGCTTCGGTTTTACTTTTTGCACTTATTGGAACTGGATTTTATTTCAGCAGCGAATCTACCAATGAAAATGCTGTGGTTGCGGAGACTGTAATTGAAAACCTGACAGCGAAAATAAAATATGTCGTTTTACCAGACAGTTCAAAAATAGAATTGAGTCCAAACTCTAAAATTTCTTATGGAGCCAATTTTGCTTTAAACAGAAAAATAGAAATTGAAGGCGAGGCCTATTTTAATGTAAAAAAAGACAAACAGCATCCTTTTCAGGTTTTTTGCGACGAAACAACCACGACTGTTTTAGGAACTTCTTTTACGGTTAAAGAATCTGAAAACGAACACGTGACTGTTGAACTTTTTGAGGGAAGCGTTCAGATGAATGTAAAAGGCCAAAGCCAAAAATGGATTTTGAAACCAGGCGATAAATTCACATACGGAAATCAAACTGTTTCGGTAACAGAGTTTAGCCGATTTGTAGATTTTGACAACGAAACACTATCTGTTATCAGTCGTTATATTGAGGAAAACTATGGCTACAAAGTCAATATTCCAAAAGAAAATCTCGATCAGAAAATCACTATCCGAATCAATAAAAGAGAAGATTTAAAAACAATTTTACAATTACTATCCGAAATGTATAACCTAAACTTTGAAATAAATGAAGATTTAAGACAGATCACTTTTCAATAAAAAAAACAAAAAAGGATGCAAGCCGCGAAACTACACATCCTCCTAATGTTCAAGATAACATTAAGTTATCCATTTAATAATATTCAAAAATACAAAATTTCATGAAGCATATAATTTCAGCGTGCTTTTTTTTATTCAGTTTAAGTATGTCTGCCCAGAGCGTCACGGTAACTGTAGATCAAAATGTAACTTTAAAAGAATTCTTCAAACAGATTGAAAGTCAAACCGATTTTAAATTTGCTTTTACAGACCAGATCGACACCAGTAAAAAGTATTTTACACAGAAAAATACCTACAAAAATGTCGAAATCAGCAAGCTTATTACAGAATTAAATCAAACTTCGACTGTACAGTTTTCGATCGTCGGCAACAATATTTTTGTAAAGCAGAAAGTTCAAAACCAGAAGCCAGCCAAAAAAAAAAGCAAGCTGACCGGCCACGTTTATGATGATGAAAGGCAGCCTGTAATTGGTGCCAATATTTTTATTAAAGAACTGGAAACGGGAGTTGTAACAGACGCTAACGGAAAATACAGCATTGATCTGCCAAACGGAACTTATACCGTACAGGTGAGCTATGTTGGTTTTAAAAATGAAGAAAAACGGGTTTCGATTTCAGACGACACTAAAACCAACTTCAACATAGATTCTGACAGTCAGCAATTGGGAGAAGTTATTGTAATGAACAGTAAAGCGGTTGACATTAAAACCACTCAAATGAGTGTTAACAAGCTTACAATGCAGGAAATCAAAAGAATTCCTGTTGCCATGGGAGAGCCAGATCCGTTAAAATCAATTTTAACTTTGCCGGGAGTTACCAATGCAGGAGAAGCTTCTTCAGGTTTTAATGTACGCGGAGGTGCTGCCGACCAGAATTTGATTCTTTTGGATGGCGCTCCTGTGTACGCAGACTCTCATATGTTTGGATTCTTTTCTATTTTTAATGCTGATATCGTAAACGGTTTAGATTTATACAAAGGAGGAATTCCGTCAAAATTTGGAGGACGTGTTTCTTCTGTTTTGGATGTTACGCAGCAAACGGGAGATTTTGAAGAATATAAAGTAAACGGAGGAATCGGTCTAATTTCGAGTCGTTTGCTTGTTCAAGGGCCTTTACAAAAAGAAAAAGGTTCGTTTATCGTTTCTGGACGTGCATCTTACGCACATTTATTTCTAAAACTAAGTGACAATAAAAACTCTGCCATGTTTTACGATTTGAATACAAAATTCAATTATCGTTTTAATGCTAAAAACTCGCTGTCTTTTTCTGGTTACTTCGGAAATGATATATTCGACATCAGCGATCGTTTTGCAAGCACTTACGGAAGCACCATGGGGATTTTAAGCTGGAAGCATAAATTTTCTGATCGTTTAAACAGCAATTTATCTACTTTCTACAGCGATTACAGATTCAATCTAGAAATACCTATTGAAAGTTTCAAATGGGACAGCAACATTCAGAGCTACGGCTTGAAATACAATTGGAATTTTCAGCAGTCAGAAAAGTTCAAAATCAATTATGGCATCGATGGTTTGTATTACAACTTCAATCCAGGTGTTGTACAGCCGACTGCTCCAGATTCTCAGTTCAATTATATGCAGCTGGATAAAAAATATGCTTTAGAGGCTTCTGCTTTTGTTGATTTTGAAAATCAGATTACCGAAAAACTGAATTTCCGTTACGGACTTCGCTACAGCACCTTTTATCGTTTGGGAGACGAAACGATCAATACTTATGAAAATGGCCAGGCCGTAGTATATAATCCGCTGTATAAAATTTATGAAGAAGGAACGCCAAACGGAAGCATTTCGTACGGAAAAGGCAAGACCATCAGCAAGTTTAATAATTTTGAGCCTCGAGCGGCTTTGTCTTATGCGTTTAACGACGAAACTTCTATAAAAGCGAGTTACAACCGAATGGCGCAGTACATTCATATTTTATCAAACACCCAGTCTCCACTGCCAATGAGCATTTGGACTCCAAGCGGACCATTTACCAAACCTCAGCTTTTGGATCAGTATGCTATGGGTTATTTCAGAAATTTCAGAGACGGAGATTACTCTTTAGAAACCGAATTATTTTATAAAAATGTTCAAAATCGTATTGATTATATTGACGGCGCTGATATCTTGGCTAACAACAATATTGAGCAGGTAATTTTAAACGGAAAAGCCAGATCTTACGGAATGGAATTGCTTTTCAGAAAAAACACGGGCGTTTTCACCGGATGGATTTCGTACACTTTATCTCGCGCTGAGCAAAAAACTCCCGGAAGAACTCCTGAAGAACCAGGAATTGCAAACGGCGATTGGTATTTGTCTGGATATGACAAATTGCACAATCTGAGCATTGTGGGAAGTTATGAACTGAATCCGAAATGGTCTTTTAATGGGAATTTCACTTTGCAGTCTGGCCAGCCGGTAACGTATGCGAATGGCTATTATGAAATGGGAGGAATTCATGTTCCAAACTATTCTTTGCGAAATGAAAACAGATTGCCACTTTTCCATCACTTAGATGTTGCGGCTACGTACACGCCAAAACCAGACAAAAAGAAAGGCTGGCAGAGCTATTGGGTATTTAGCCTTTACAATATTTACAACAGAAAAAATGCCGCTTCTATGAGTTTTACGACCAATGAAGATACAGGCGCAAATGAAACCAGAAGACTTTCTATTTTCGGAATTGTTCCTGGGGTTTCTTATAATTTTAAATTTTAATGCTATGAATAAATTGAAAAAATATACGATAATGAATAGAGCGCTGGCATTAATAAGTCTTCTTTTTGTTTTTTCTTTTGCTTCGTGCGAGGATGTGGTCAATCTGGATCTTAAAACTGGGGAAACCAAATTGGTTATCGATGCCGAAATTCTTTGGAAAAAAGGAACTGACGGAAAAGAACAAACTATAAAAATAAGTAAAACGGCTCCATATTACAACGGTTCTACACCAAAGGTCTCGGGCGCTCAAGTGAGAGTAGAAAACAGCAACGGCGATGTTTTTACGTTTAACGAAACTGAAGCAGGAGTGTACAAATGCACCAATTTTGTTCCTGTACTTAACGCAGATTACAAGTTACTTGTTACTGCCGAAGGACAAAGTTTTACTGCTGTCGAAAAACTTACTTCTGCTACTCCAATCAATAAAATCGAACAGAAAATTGTTCCTGATTTTGGAGGAAAAGATGTTATCGAAGTGACTTTTTATTACAACGATCCAGCAGATGAGGTTAATTTTTATGTAACCGATTATCAAGGTCCATTCTTGATTTATCCTGAATACGAAATTACAAATGATGAGTTTTATAATGGAAACGAAATCAGCACGAGATATTCTCATGAAGATATGAAAGCGGGCAGCACATTAAAAATTACGCACAGAGGCGTTTCTAAAAACTTCTTCAATTACTGGAAATTAATTCTAGAAGCTTCAAGTGCCAATCCATTTCTTGTTCCGCCGGGAAATATTAGAGGAAACATTGTAAATACTACTGATGCCAATAATTTTGCTTTTGGCTATTTCAGACTTTGCGAAGCCGATCAGATTGAGTATTTGGTGAAATAAATCTTTTCAATACCAATTAGAAAACCCTTAAACAGTACTGTCTAAGGGTTTTTCTTTTAAAAAGCATTTTTATTTTTATTCCACTTCAAAAACGGCTTGTATTTCAACCGAAGAATTCACGGGTATAGACGAAGCACCGAAAGTGGCTCTGGCGTGTTTTCCTTTTTCTCCAAATATTTCAACCGTCAAATTGGAAGCTACATTCATTAAATCTGCGTGTTTAGTGTAATCATCTTTGGTATTGAAAATTCCCGTAAGCTGTACGCATCGTTTCACGCGGTTCAAATCTCCATCAAGAGCTTCATTCAATACCGAAATCACATTAAGCATTGTTGCTTGCGTTGCTTCTTTCACTTGCTGGTCATCCAGATTTACGCCTAATTTTCCGGGATTTAAAATCTTTCCGTCTTTTAAAGCGACCTGATTAATAAATATCAAATTTCCTGCACGTACATAAGGCTGATAATTTCCTGCTGGTTTTGGCACCTGCGGCAATATGATATTCTTTTCTTTTAAGACATCATTAATTGGCGTTTGCGGCTTTTCTGCGATTTCTTTTTTCGAAAAAGTTCCTTTTAGCGCCAATGCAACTTTTGCAAAGTTTTTACCCTGCAATTCTGCCAAGTAGCGTTCATCTTTAGTTGGTCTTGGCACATCTTTTAAAGAAGCCATGCTCGTAGTTCCTAAAACCGAATTTCCTTGCGGAATCTTTTTATCTATTTTTTCTGTCCCTCTAATTCCGTTTGAAATCAAAACCATTCCGTGCACGGCAAGGCTATTCCAAAAAGACTGTAAAGCCAATTCTTTTCCAGCCCCGCTTCCTGCCGACATGAATACGGTTGCAGGCATTCCTTCTAATGCATGATTCGTCCATAAATCAACTGTTTTTGAAAGAAATTCACTCATTGGTGTACTAATATTTCCGAAATAAACGGGAGAGCCAAATGCAATTCCATCATACGTTTTTAGCTCATCAACTGTAGCAACTGGCACATCTTTAAGTTTTGCATTTGCAGAAGCTTTTACTTGCTTAATTACTGCACGAACATTCGGTTCGCTTTCTATTCCTTTTGCTATTTCTTTCGCCAGTTCATACGTTCCTCCATTATCAGAATGAATGAGCACTAATACATTTGCCGTTTTATTTTGCGCCGTAATTACAATACTAGTCAGTGCAAAAATCGCTATTAAAAAAAGCTGCAGTTTTCTCATGTTACTTTAAATTATATTGATTCACAAAAATAGCAATGGCGTTTTTATTAACTTTGCCAAAAAGTATATGCAAAACGCCAGTTTAAAATGCGGATTATCTGAAAAAAGCGAAGGCCATTATGTCGACGACATAACGACCAATGCTTATGTGTGGTATGATACAAATTGGAAACATGATGATTATAAACACAAACATCATCGTTCTCAGCTAACTTTTGTCGAAGAGGGTTATCAATATTTTCACATGGACGAAAAAGTATATCTCGTTCCTCAAAATCATGTTATCTGGATACCTTCAGCCAAAGAACACCGCATTACTTCAGAATCTAAAACAGTAAATCTGATGATTATGCTTTTTAAGTCGATTCCTGAAAAAGATTTTTTTCAAAATGTACACGTATTTTCAGCACCTTCTGTTTTGAAAGAAATGATTTTGTATGCCTCTAAATGGGACAAAGAATTAATTGACAATGAAGAAAAAACCAGCTTTTTAAATGCGCTTTTAATCAGTCTGCCTTCGTTTTGCAAAGAAAACAATTCCCTTCAAATTCCAGTTCCCGCAGATAATCGTTTGATTCCGGTTTGCAACGAAATCAACAGAAATTATCAATATGCTTTTGATATCGACGAACTGGCTAAACTCGCACAAATGTCGGTTCGGAGTTTACAGCGCATTTTTAAGCAGCATACCAATATTACCATTCAGAAATATTTGCAGTTGATTCGTATTCTAAAAAGCATTGAACTTCTTGACACCAATCAATATACCTTGACCCAAATTGCTTTTATGGTTGGCTACAAAAGTCTTTCGGCTTTTAGCACTTCTTATTTTTCAGTTATTAAAGAGAAACCTAGAACTCGAAAATGATTCGTTAGGTTACCAATCTTCTTTGTTTATTTGATATACAAAATTCAATTTTGGCTTTTCTCCAAAATAAGCCACTTCTTCTTCGGCTATTTTCTTGGCACCTATTCTCGAAATTGCAATTTGCGATCGGATATTCTCTGAACCAATATGGAATTTCACTTTTGAAACATATTGAAAAAGATAATCCAGCATGGTCTTTTTTACACTTTGATTCACGCCTTTTCCCCAGTGTGAAACCGCGTAAAAAGTATAACCGATAAAAATGCTGTCGTCTTCTGGGTTGAAATCGTAAAATCTTGTGCTTCCTATAACTTCTCCAGTTTCTTTATCAATAATTTTAAAAGCCCCTTCACTTTTCATGGCTCCTTCAAAAAAATTCTGAAAGACTTCTTTTTTCCATCGGTCTTTATTTGGGTGCTGTTCCCAAATTTTAGGATCGGAAGCTGCTTTGTACAAAGCTTCAAAATCTTTTTCTTCTAAAGGAGATAAAATGCAAAAGTCATTTTCTAAAATGGGCTGTAAATTAAAATTCATAGTTTTTATTGTTATAATACCAATTCCTCAAAAACAGGATCCTGCAAAAGCGCTGCGTACAGAGAATCTATAGACTTTTTAGAACCGTGTATCTGCCATTCTAAAACTATATGATCCAAATTGCGGTGCTGTGTGATCAGTTTTGATTTTACGTTGTAAGTTGAAAAAAGCTCTTTGCACCTTACATGACCGCTATCTGAGCGCTTAAAGGTTATCCGGAGCGTTTTATGTTCATTGATGAAGTCTATTTTATCTTGAAGAAATGTAAGCAGCGTAAGAATTGAAAGAATCATAACAGCCGCACAAGCCGATGCAAAATAATATCCTGCTCCTACTCCCATGCTTACTGCAGCAACCGACCATATCGTAGCCGCCGTCGTAATGCCACTGACATTATTATCTGATCTAAAAATTACTCCAGCGCAAAGAAACCCTAAGCCGGTCACAATGTTAGAGGCTATTCTATCTGGATTTCCAGCTCCACCAATCCACTGGGACATAAATGTAAAGAAACAAGCGCCAACCGAAATCATTATGGTCGTTCGAAGGCCGGCCGCTTTTCCCCGGTATTCTCTTTCGGCTCCAATTAAAGCTCCCCAAAATGCTGCTAATAGCAATCTTATGACAATTTCTAATTCCATTTAAAGTCTTCTAATTTTCTCAAATAAAATTAAGTAAAAAACATAAAAAAACCTCCAAAATCAAAAATGACTTTGAAGGTTTTCTGCTTTCTTTTGCTTTACTTGTATTCTTCTTCTTTTTGTTTGTACCAGTCTTTCATGACAAAAAAAGCTTTCTTTTTAATTCCGTTGCTAGAAATTAATCCTTTGCGGTTGAAGAAATCCTGAATATTGGGCAGCTGTCTTCTTGGTGATCTGAAGTCGACCAAAATCCAAGGAGAAACACCAGCCAAGCCTTCAATGCGATTAAACATTTGCGTATTTTGAATGTACAATTCCTCCTGATATTCTTCGTTCCAGCGTTCTTTTTTATCACCATGAAGGCCTTGCAAAGCTTCGCCCCCAAACTCGCTGATAATAACAGGTTTGTTGTACGGAATTACCCATTGCATATCCTTGCATGACTCGTTTGTTCCTCTGTACCAGCCCAAATATTGATTAAAACTTACAATATCGACATACTCATTCATATTATCATGAAGCGTATTGATATTATTTGAGCTCGAAGTAACTTCCATCGCCATACTAATCAGACGAGAATTGTCCTGCGTACGCGCGTATTTTGCCAGTCTGCTCAAGAAAACATCTCGATCATCGCCATGAGGAGTTTCATTGGCAATGGACCAGATTACGATTCCGCAACGGTTTTTGTCTCGATAAATCATGTCGTGCAACTGACGTTCGGCATTAGCGTACGTATCTGGATTTGTCCACGAAATAGTCCAATAAACCGGAACTTCAGACCACACCATTAGTCCCATTTTTTCGGCTTCTTTCACCATGTTTTCGTTGTGCGGGTAATGTGCCAGACGAACATAATTGCAACCCAATTCTTTTGCCCAAGTCAATAACGTAATTGCATCTTCTTGCGACCATGCCCTTCCCGATCTAAAAGGCGCTTCTTCGTGAATGCTGATACCTCTTAAAAAAACTTTTTTTCCGTTTAGCAGAATTTCTTTGCCTTTGGTTTCGATCGTTCTAAAACCAATTTGGTCTGCAATATTTTCATCTGCTTTAGAAATGGTTACCTCGTATAATTTTGGCTTTTCGGGCGTCCATAAAACGGGATTGGCTTTAAACTCAAAATAGGCCATTCCTTTAGCATCGGTCGTAACGCTCTTTTTGATTTTTAATTCTGGAATTGAAACCGAGACAGACTGATTTCCAGTTTCACTATTCAATTTTATCCAGCCCGAAATTTTCCCTTTTTCTTTTTTATCCAATTGAACCAGATAATCTTCGATATACGTATTCGGAACTTGAGCCAGAGTCACATCTCTTGTAATGCCGCCGTAATTCCACCAATCCATATTTACTGTTGGCACATTGTCTTTATGGCGTTTGTTATCGACTTTTACAACCACAAAATTATTTCCGTCAACTAATAAATTGGTAACATCAAAATTAAAAGGCGTGTAACCTCCAATGTGTGTTCCTGCCAATTTTCCGTTTACATACACTTTTGCATCGTAATTGACCGCTCCAAAGTGAAGGATTCCTTTGGTTTTTGCATCTTTCTTGTAATTAAAGTCTTTCTGAAACCAAACCGTTCCTTCATAAAAAAACAGTCTTTGATCTTTCGAATTCCAATCAGACGGAATATCCATTACTGCTGAGGTTGCAAAATTGTATTCGCTCAATTCTGTGGTGTTCCATTTTTTATTTTCGAAAAATCCGTTGTCTTTGAAAGGCTCTAAACGGTAATTAAAATATCCATTTTCCAGCGGATCTACGATGTAGCTCCATTTTCCGTTTAAAGTAACATTGTTTCGAGATGAAATATTAGACACCAACGGAATTTCCTGTGCTATTGTTTTTCCAATCAGCAGAAACATACAGCACAGCATTATTATTCTTTTCATAATTAAAATCATTTTGGTTGTGAAGGTCATTAGTTAGTAAAATATGAAGTTTATAAAGTTAAAAAGTTTCTCAAATTCACTAGTAAAACAAACATCCCATATTACTGAAAAATAACCCATCAAATACTTATCAATTTCATAGTATAAAGCGTAATTTGTCATTTTTTCTTTCTTTCTCAGCATTGCATTAAATAAAAAAACCACTTCAATTAAGAAATGGCTTGTGTGCCGCTCCGCTGGAGCTTTTACATTTTGGTGTTTAATTCGCTATAAATATTTTGCTCCACTGGAGCAGTTTCTTAAAAGCGATTATCTCAATTTTAAACTGCTTCTTCTGTCTCTTTTATCAATCCTAAAATTTTACCGTAGGCAATTGCTGCTTTGTGAACTTGAACCGTCCAGTCTTCTGCGGCGTTATCATCAGCTCCGTCGGAAATATATTTTAAACTCAAAAACGGAATATTTTCTTTCATCGCGATCGTGGCTAGCGCGTAAGCTTCCATATCGACCACATTGTAGGCATCAGATTTATGTTCCATTTCGAAATTATCGCCTGTTCCGCAGATGCCTTCTTGAAGATTGTCCATTAATAATCCATATTCTAAAACTGGCGGCAAACCAGAAAGTGGCGTTTCGTATAGTGCAAAACCCAAACCGCGAACGTCCATATCTCTTTGAACAAATTTGGTGCAGCAGATTACATCGCCTTTTTGAAAAAAGCTGCTTCCCGCCGAACCCAGATTTACGATAACAGCAGGCTTTTTCTTTAGAATGGCTTTTGTCAATTCGTAAGCCGCATTTACTTTTCCTATTCCGGTGAATAAGACATTATGGCCTTTAAAAACTTCTGCCGCTTCAGATTCTAAAGCAAAACAGAATAATATATCTTCAATCGCAAAAGATGCTGTTTGGTTAATTTGTATCATATGTAACTTATTTTCGGTTTACAAAAATACGCTTAAAAATTTACGCTGCTCTAACCTAAATTTAAAATCCAAAAAAGACGTTAAAGTCTCATTTCTCTATTGGATTTTATGATATAAAAAATACTTTTGCTAGAACCTCCAAAAAGATTAAAAACAGAAAGGAAAACTGCATGGATAATGAAAAATTTATTTTCTGCCTAGAAGGCGTTCGAGATATAGACGATCATACCCAAACCAATGTGGTAAAGTGTCTGGAAGAATTGGCTATTGACCAAGGCATTTCGAGCATTCATAAAACGTGCGACACCATCGAGGGTTTAGAAGAAAGCTTGAATATCTTGCTGTATGAAGATCATAATTTCAAGGATTATGAAATTATTTATCTGGCCATGCCCGGTCAGGAAAACAACATCTGCCTCCACGATTATTATTACAGCATTGAAGAAATTGCCGAATTGTTTGAAGGGAAAATGAAAGGTAAAATCATTCATTTTGCCAATCTTAAAGTTTTAGACTTAAACGAAGAAGAAGCGCAATACTTTTTGGATATAACTGGCGCAAGAGCTATTTCTGGTTATGGTTCTACCTACAATAAAATTGCCAGCTGCAGCACTATTGACAAAGCTTTTTTTAGTCTGTATCAGGAAAACGACAATTTGATTGAAGTGGTAGAAGATCTTTATGCCAAACATTACAATTTGTGCAAACTGCTTGACTTTAGATTATATTATTAAAAATGAGAAAGAAGCAGGCAGAGAAAATAAAAACTTATGGACCGAAAGGATTTCGAGAGAAATTTTTAGGAGAAGACAATCCTATTCATTTGCTTTTCAAATCAAATTCGGATCATTTTTTCTGTCTTGAAATTGAAGAGATGATGCAGATGCAGCATCCTGTTCCGCCTTCTAAACATTCTTGCCATACTTTAATTTTTATTTCTTCTGGTCAGCACGTGATGAAATTAGGCTATCAGGAATTTATCACAACCGATAACGAAATGATTATGGTTCCGGCTGGTCAGATTTTTTCGCTTGATAATGTCAATAATATCCATAAAGGATACATCTGCCAATTTCATCCCGACATTTTAATTAGAAAATACGGCAGCCGTGAATTACTGAATGATTTCGATTTTTTGAAAATTTCTGGAAACCCAAAAATCAAAGTGGCTCCCGAGGATGTTGCCCCAATTGCAAATATCTTAGAACGATTGAAAAAGGAATATTCTGAAACTACAATTGCAGATTTGAATATTGTGCAATCGTATCTGATTACGCTATTTTATGAAATGAATAAAAATGCTGTTAAAACGGTTAAAAACATTTCTGCCGCAGAAGCCATTACAGCAAAATTCAAAGAGCTCATTCATGATCATATCAAAACCCAGCATCAGGTAAATTATTATTCTTCTTTATTAAATATCACTCCAAACCATCTGAATAAATGCGTTAAGGCCATAACAGGAAAATCAGCTGTAAAATGGATTGACGAAAACATATTGCTGGAGGCTAAATATCTGCTCTTTCAAACCACGCTTTCTGTCGGTGAAATCGCAGCGCAAGTAGGCTTTGAAGATCAATCTTACTTTAGCCGTTTCTTTAAAAAAACAGAAGGAATTTCGCCTGTCCAATACCGAAAAATGATTGATAAATCCTAATTATTGATTAGAGAGTCCTAACAAATATGCAGACGTTTTTCAGAAATTTGCTTCCTCAAAAATGCAAATTATGATTTATGTTTTTAAAACTTCCGTTGATAGCCAAGCCAAATTCGAATCGGCTTCTGTTCTCCTAAACGAATTACTGCCCGATTCTTTGTGGAATTTTGACCTCGAAGATTGCGACAACATTCTGCGAGTTGACAGTGAATTGAATGCTGCGGCTTTACTTCAAAACAATCCTGTTTTTGATTGCATCGAATTAGAATAGAATCTTACACGCCTTCAAATTTTATATGGAATCCAAATTATACCAAAACCAAACTTTTGAATCGATCGATTATTCGGAGCAAAGTTTAGCCAATACCGAATTTGCAAACTGCGAATTCATTAACTGCAATTTTTCTAAAAGTGATTTGAGCCATATTGATTTTATGGATTCTACTTTTAAAAACTGCAATCTTTCATTGGCCGTTTTAAGAAACACTGGATTGAAAAACATCAGATTCATTGGCTGCAAATTAATGGGATTGGATTTTAGTGCCTGCAATAGCTTTTTATTTGCCATGAACTTTGAAGACTGCATTCTGGACTATTCAACATTTATTTATAAAAAGCTAAAGAAAACTAATTTTACAGATTGTTCTTTAAAGGAAGCTGATTTCTCCAATACCGATTTATCGCTGGCAATTTTTAAAAACTGCGATCTTTCTGGTGCCACTTTCGTGGAAAGCATTTTAGAAAAAACCGATTTTAGAACTTCTAGAAACTATGCATTTGATCCGTCAGAAAATAGAATTAAAGGGACTAAAGTTTCGCAAGCAGCACTTGCAGGTCTATTAGGGAAATTTGATTTATTGATCGAGTGATTGCTTAAATTTTAGTTCCAGTCTCGTTTTCAAATACCCCCCATGACTAAAAACTAAGGCTGAAAATAAAAAGCGGGATTGCAATCTAAACTGCATCCCGCTTTTTCTATTTAATCAACCACGATTTTTATTTTATCCAACGAGGGTCTCCTACTTTTCTATCAATTAATGTTTGGTTTTTAATTGTAAAATCGCCTGTCGCCGCACTTGTAAATTGAGGATCTAATATAGTTGCAGAAGCATCTGGTCTATTATTACTTCCTGTAACCTGCAAATTAGGCGAATTAAAATTATTATTGTTTGAAAACCCTGGAGCAGCAGTTGCCGCATTGTTCGTATAAGAAGCTGATCCAACCACAAGTAATGTATTACGTACTATTGAGGCATTTGAAACAAAACGCACATACAAAATTCTGCTTGCTGCTGGCAATGTAGGCGCATAGATTGTACATCCATCAATTAAGACATTGCTTGTTAAACCTGTTCCTGTTAAACCTGTTGCTGCGTCCAAACGTATGAAATCACGAGATGAACAAGTATCAAATGTGCTTTTTGTTAAAGAAACACTTCCAACATAAGCAGTTCTAAAGTCGATGAAATCAGCACCAGAAGCAGTATTTACATTTTTAATAATACTATTATCAACAGAGAACGATTTCAATTTCGCCAATGCATTTCCATACATTAATTGAGATGGGAAATCATGAACATAACAACCGCTAATTAAAACATCTCCTAAATTTGTTGCTGCTGGAGAACTAATTGCAATCGCGCCACCAGTTGTTCCTGCTCCGCTTAAATCAATATCAATTAAAGAGAAATTCACTATTTCTGCTGAATTTGCAGAATTATTAGCCAAAGTAAAATTAACTTTTAGTTTTGGCTTGTTTTCTGGTCTTAAACCTCTTAGCGTTATTGTTTTATTTATCGCTATTGTACCTGTTTGAGCTGTGTAATCACCTGGCATGAAAACTAAAACAGATCCAGAAGGCGCATCAGTAATTTTCTGAATGAAGTTATCTCCTTCTTTTACTAATATTCCAGTTCCAATGTCAATTCCGGTAGTAAAAGTTGCATTCCCCCTTTTCTTTGTTCCATTTAATAAAATTGCAGTATAAGCAGTTTCTGGTGTTAAACCTGTAAGTGTAGCTACTCCCGCAGTTTTTTCAGCTGCTGTAATGGTGTGGACAATATTTCCAGGCATGGCCGTAATTTGTGTTACAGTACTATTAGGAATCCATCTCAATGTAACCTGAGTTGCTTGAATATCTGCATCTTGAACTGGAAACATGATCTGTTCTGATAATGTTGTAGCTGTTATTACTGACCATTTAGAATCTTCTAAGCCATTAGTTACTGCTTTTACTCTAATAGAATAAACTGTTTCTCCTTCTAATGCTACTTTTACAGGAAGTTCTGAAGGGGCAACATTTACCGTTTTATAAATTGTTGTAAAACTAGGATCATCAGCACTAAATTCAACTACATAGTGATCTGCATTTTCACCTGATTTAACCGTCCAATTTAACTCAACTGTGGTTGAGTTTCTGATAGTGGCTTTAAGTCCAATGGGAGAAAATTCTCTTGTATTTCCTATATCGTCTAATAACGCTTCATTATAACTTTCACAGCTAGAAACTGCCACTGAAAGAAGTAATACGGTTATTAATCCTTTAAATATTTTTATTGTTTTCATCATAATAACTTATAATTTATTATTAGTTTTTTGAAAGATTTTAATAACCGTAATCATTTTTTAACTGACCATTGCTTGCATCAAGAAACACTTGCCATATTGGCCAGAATTGTCTGTTATCAGGGTTCACTCCTGCTTTATACAATGAAGCTATCTTAGCATCTGCAGCAGTTCCTGTCCATGTCCATGGAGTAGAAGAATACAATACTCCTGGATTTGTAGTTTCTCCACGATTAAGTCCGTAGATATCTAAACTTACATTATCTGCTTGATATTTATAATACAGAGTTGCCGGCACATCTGCGTATTGTCCAGTACGAGTAGACAATTCTGCCATTTTTTGCTTCGCTTTATCTAGGTTTGCTTTAAGCAAGTTCCAACGGATAAGTGCTTGTTTGCGCTCCATTTCTCCAGTAAACTCGTATTTATTTTCTTCAACTAAAGCATTAAACATTGCGTCTTTACTAGTTAAAGCATTTACATAGTTTTCAACCTTTACAGCTTGATCTGCCGACGAAAATGATCTTCTGCGAATTTCTTTCAAATAAGGCATCGCTGCACTTGGACCTTCTAATTCGTTTGCAGTTTCTGCTGCAATAAGAAGCACTTCTGCATAACGCATATACATTTTATTAACCCCGTCATCGTTGGTTGAAGTCACATAACGTTTCATCCATTCGTAACGATATTTACCAAAGTACCATGTATCTAGAGTACCCAATTCTTGTTTTGCAATACCATTTACTGCATTACCATATTTGTAAGGTACGCACGTAACATTTCTGCGTGTATCGGCTTGATCATAGTCATAGAAAACAAATGGCAACGGACCTGCTACACCTCCACGGTTAGCTCCATTCGCTTGAAATTGATCTGCAGCAGCCGTGTGTTTTACAGCAAAAGTGAACAACATTCTACCACGTCCATCAGAAAAAGGCAGTTCCCAAAGCGATTCTCCTCCAGCAGTAGTAACTTCTTGATTGTATTTTCTCCATAATCCTTCAAAAGTAGATTCTAAATGAGCAGAACCACTTTGAATCACTTCACGAGATTCTTTTAGTGCCAATGCATACATATTCGCAACTGAAAGCTCTGGATCGCTGCTTCTTCTTACTCCATCAGGATATTGCTGATAACCACTTGCAGCCAAAGCCAAACGTGCTCTGAATGCTTTTACGAAAGCCTTATTTACGTGTTCTACCGTATTTGTATAAGCCGTTTCATTTGGCCATGCCACCAATGTCGATGCCTCACCTAAATCTGCAATTAATTGTTTATAAATAACATCTCTACTAGATTTAGGCAAATATAACGTAGCAGTAGTGATAGGTTCAAAACGAGCAGGAACATCGCCAAACGATTTAAGCAAATCAGCATAATAGATCGCTCTTAATGTTAAAGCTTCTCCTAATAGCTGTCCCATTTCTGTTCCTGGTTCAGGATTCCCATACTGACGAAGACCTTTAATACAAATATTAGCACGCTCAATACCAGAGTACATCATTGAAAAAGCATTATTAGTTGTATTCATTTCTGTATTGGTTGGCTTCGCATCATACACACACAAATCTGCTTTATCTCCCGCTGTTTGTGAGGTATTGTACCATTCTGTATCTGTATTTAATCCATAATATGGTAAAAATCTTCCTCTATAAGAATTAGTCTCTGCAAATGGCACTTTTATTCCATCAATAGCTCCTTTTGCAAGTGCAACTTCAGAAAATATCAAAGATGGTTCTAATGTTGATTTTGCATCTGTTTCTAAATAGTCATCTTCAAATTGCTGGCAAGAACTAAATAAAGCCGCAATAATCAATCCCGCTATTATTATTTTATTTTTCATTTTGTGATTGTTTAAAATTAGAAATTAAGATTCATTCCAAAGATCATCTGTCTGCTTCTTGGATAAGGACTTGAATCAACCCCCGGAGTAAGTGGAGTTTTTCTTTTTGTTGAAACTTCTGGGTCTGATCCCGAATAATTCGTCCAAACAAAAATATTGCTTCCTGTCAAGTAAAATCTCAATTTAGAAACTCCAAGTTTCGATGTAAACATCTCTGGCATTGAATATCCTAATGTTAAAGTATTTAATCTTAAAAACGATGCGTCTTCAACTGCCCAATCAGTAAATATAGCTTGTCTCATGTACGGAGACCACATAGTTGTATTTGCATTTAAATTTGCCAATGCTGTTGGATCAGTTACCAATTGACCCGTAGCAGGATCTAAGTTTGTCCATCTTTTTCCATCTGCCATCGTAGAATTTAAGTTCTTATATTCTCCCGAAGCAGTAGCTGTCGAAAATTCAATTTTATCAGCATTGTATACGTCATTACCAATACTCCAGTTAAAAGCGGCCATTAAATCAAAGCCATAAGCATTACCGTTAATAACAAAACCTCCTGAACTTTTAGGGTTATAATGACCAATAACTGTTTTATCGCTAATGTCTACTTTACCATCTCCATTAATATCTTTTAATTTCATATCTCCAGGCTTAAGACTACTTCCATCACCAACTAAAGAAGTAGAAGTATTAACTACCCCGCTTTTTAAAACATATTTTCCTCCAACATAATCAAAATCTGCAACTTCATATCTTCCATCATTTTTGTAGCCGTACATACTTCCTAACGAAGAACCAACTGCGATAAGATAATCGTCTCCAATTTGTGAAGAAGCCCATCCTGTAGCTTGCCCAAAGTCACTCATAATACCCAATGAGTTAACACGATTTTTGTTTACTGCCATATTTAATGAAAAATTCAATCCATAATTAGCTTTTTCAATTGCAACAACATTTATAGTAGCCTCGAAACCTTTATTTTGGTTTTGTCCCATGTTACGGTATTGAAAATCATATCCAACTCCTGAAACTGGGAAATTAAGCAATAAGTCGTTCGTTAGATTTTTGTAGATATCAAAATTACCACTTAAGCGATTTTTGAAAAATGCAAAATCTAAACCAATATTCTGAGTAACTGTCGTTTCCCATTTCAAGTCAGGATTAGGCATTGTTTTAGAAGGTGCCCAAACACTGGTAACTCCATTAATCCATGTTGTTGGTGTTGACTGAAAAATTTGAATTTGCTGTCCAACAGGGATATTGTTATTACCTGCTTCACCATAACTTGCTCTTAATTTTAAAAGGCTTAACCAACTTTTATTTTTTAGCCAATTTTCTTCTGACATTTTCCATGCGCCTGCAAAAGCCGGGAAATATCCCCAACGATTCGCCCCTAAAAATTTACTAGATCCATCTGCACGAAATGTAGCCGAAAGGATATAACGGTTTTTGTAGTCATAATTTGCACGTCCGAAGAAAGATAATAATCTGTCATCAGGGCTATAATAATTATCTACTGCTTGAGGAGTACCCTGCGTAGTAAGTGTTTTTGCTTTTTCAAAATCAAAAAAACTAGGATATCCATGTATTGTACTTGTTACAGTATTTGTACTATATGTAATACTTTCCTCCCCAATAAGAGCAGTCAAATGATGATCTTCTCCCATTATTTTTTTGAAGTCATAATTTAGCGTATTAGCATTTCTAAAGCGTTCCTGTTTACCATCTGACATAATCATTGCAGGCAAACCTTGCAATACAGCTGTTGGCGCATTATTTACGTAATAAGTTGATTGTCCATAAAAACGATAATCTGTGATATTAGAATTATCTAGACCTAAATCTACTTTTAGTTTTAAATTGTCTACAATCTCCCATCCAAAACTTCCTAACATATTAAAGTTTTTACGAAACTGTTGAGCATTATTATCTGATATTGCTGTAAAAGGATTTATCAGCACATCTGTTCCGTCTCCAGTAGTATCACCCGATGTTAGGCCTGGTACCGGAAGTGGCGCATATCCCACAACAGTACGCATACGAGAATCTGAAGAAGATTTCTCATTTTGCTCATTTACCCCGCCGCCATCAATCTCTGTATCTGAATAACGCATTGTAAAAGCAACATCAATCTTATCATTTAGTTTACTTTTTAAGGCTAATGCTAAGTTATTTCTTTTGTAGTCTGAACCTACCATGATCGCTTTTTCATCATAGTGAGCATAATTAAAGTTATAATTAAGCTTTTCTGTTCCTCCTCTAATTCCTAAATCACGGCTCTGTACCTCACCTGTGCGTCCAAAGATTTGTTTTTGCCAATCATCACCTTTTAAACCATTGTACATATCATGATCTTCCCAATTTCCAAAATACTTAGTGTATGAATCTGGATTAGTAGGCACTTTTGTTCCGCTTTGAGAAAGCAAAGCATATTCGTATTGCCATTTTGTATAATCCTCAGGCGACAAAACATCAATATCTTTAGCTATCTTTTTCATACCATAGAACATATTAAAGCTCACCGACATTTTTCCATCTTTTCCACTTTTTGTAGTAATAAGAATTACTCCATTTGCACCACGTGATCCGTAGATTGCAGTTGAAGCGGCATCTTTTAAAACAGTCATTGTTTCGATATCAGATGAAGAAATATCATTCATATTGTTGATAGGAAAACCATCCACAATAATCAATGGCGAAGAATCTTGAGTAAGAGAACCACCTCCACGAACTCTAATTCTAATATCTGCGTCTGGAGAACCTTCGGCTGCAGTTACCTGTACACCTGCTATACGGCCTGTTAAAGCTTCGGCAACATTTGCTACCGGCACTTTTTTCAGATCGCTACCCGAAATAGTAGAAACGGCTCCAGTCAAATCAGATTTCTTAGCCGTACCATATCCAATTACAACAACTTCATTCAAGTTATTAGCATCTTCAATCATTGTTGCATTTACTTTAGTCTTTCCTTCTGTTGGAACATTAATGCTCTGAAAACCTATAAATGAAAAACTCAATACAGCTTTCGGATTGGTCAGTTTTAATTTATAATGCCCGTCAAAATCGGTAGAAGTTCCGTTCTTAGTTCCTTTTTCTAAGACGTTTACCCCAGGAAGAGAAAGTCCCGCGGCATCCTTCACGGTTCCCTCTATCGTTGTGCCCTGTGCATATACTTGACTGCCGATCAATAAGCACAGTAAGAAAACAAGATTAAAGCAAAAATTTGCTCCTTTGTTTAATAGTTCTTTAAAGTTCATGGTTGATTGTTTAAGTTGATAAAAGTTTTCTTTTGGGTTTAAGTGGTTTTTTGTGGTTACTTTCAATTCATTATATAGTTAATATTTGTGGTTTTATTTTAACAGTAATTGGTTTACCTCTTCATTAAAGCTTTATTTCTGCTCTATTTTTTCTTCAATACTTAATCGATTTCGAACAATCAAAAAAAAGTTGTAATCGATTACACAAACATAGATATTTTTTTTAAACGAAAAATAAAATTTCCCAAAAATTTCATAAATAAAATTACATATCAGAAATTTTAGTGCTTTTTAATGTGACATATACAATTTATTCCACTTTAAAATATTAAAAATATTATTATTAATCGTTCATTTGATTCGATTATTACAAAAAAAACAATCGATTACATGAATATTAATTACGAAATTATCAGGTGTTATTTTTACACTTAAAAAGTTAAAGCTATCCTAAAAAAAATCGGGCGATTTCGTTTATATTTTAAAATTTACAATGATTTTACCTATAAATAAAATTTACAAAGCAACCGAAAAAGTAATTTTGACTATAAGTTTGCATCTGTACAAGCACAAAAAAGCCCTTAAACAAAAGTTAAGGGCTTAAAAATTTGAATGTTTTAAATTTATATGGGCTGCACTTGAAGCTGCTTTCGATGTAACCTCATCAATATGAATGTAATAACCATTCCTATCACAGACATTCCAACTCCAATAAGGTTTGGTGAAGAATAACTGAATCCAGCAGCAAGAGGCAATCCGCCAAGAAAGGCCCCTAAAGCATTTCCAATATTAAAACTTCCTTGCAAAGATGCAGAAGCGATCATCTCTGCGCCTTTTGCCGTACGGATCATCAGCATTTGAATTGGAGCTATGACTGAGAACGAAATAGCACCCGTTAAGAAAGTCAGAAATAAGGACATATATTGGTTGAAGGAGAAAAAGTAAACCAAAACCAGATCGGTAGACATTACAAGCAACAAAGCCAATGTTGTTGGAGCTGGTGAAAAACGGTCTGCGAGTTTTCCGCCTGCAAAGTTGCCGACCACCATTCCTAATCCTGCCAAAATCAAGATAGACGAAACATCTTCTGGCAAAAACTTTGATACATTAATTAAAAGAGGAGCAATATAGCTTATCCAAGCAAACAGACCTCCAAAACCAATTGCGGTTATACCTATTATTAGCCATGCTTCTGTTTTCTTAAAAAACTGAAGCTGTGTTTTCATATTTACACTTTCGCCCTTTTCAAGATTTGGCATCCATAAATAAATAGCCAAAAATGTCAATAAGCCAACAAAAGCAATAAGCACAAAAGTATAGCGCCAAATAAAATGGTGCCCGATATAAGTTCCAATCGGTACGCCTATTAAGTTGGCAATTGTCAAACCGGCAAACATAATCGAGATCGCCTGAGCTTCTTTCCCTTTATCAGCCAAACGGCTTGCGACTACCGCTCCCACTCCAAAGAAAGCACCATGCGGCAGTCCGGAAAGAAATCGGGAAGCAAATAAAACATTATAATCGGGAGCAATAATTGACAAAGCATTAAAAACGGCCAGCATTAGGGCTAAAATTAAGAGCATTTTCTTAGGCGCATAATTTCTTCCTGCTATTACCAGCAAAGGCGCTCCAATAACAACTCCAAGTGCATAAGACGAAATTAGATATCCGGCAACTGGAATTGAAACTTTCATATCTGAAGCTATATCTGGGAGCAATCCCATCATTACAAATTCTGTAATTCCAATAGTTAACCCTCCTAATGAGAGTGCAATAAGACTTTTTTTCATTTTGATGTGATGTAGAAAGGAATAGATTTCTACGTGGCAAAATTAACACCGCTACGCCAGAAATAAGTTGTAAATTTGTGACATAAAATTGTATATTTAAGTTATGCCGAAATTAAACCAGTTCAAAACGCTTGTTCTTGATGAGTTTGAAGAAGAAAAATTTCATCTTCCTCCGCATACGCATACCTATTACGAAATCATTTATATCAAGAAAGGAAGCGGCATCCATCATTTGAATAATAATCTGCTCCCATACAAAGCGGGAGATTTATTTGTTATCTCGCCAGATGATGAGCATTATTTTGATATAAAGAAAAGCACGCGATTTATTTTTATCAAATTCACAGATAATTATTTTAACTCCAAACAGAATTTGACTTGCGATGAGTTTCTGGTAAACACACCCGAAAGTTTCATGCGGGACAAAATCCTTAAAGAAACCGTTTTGAAGTTTGACGAACCCTGCAGAACGATTTTAAAAAATACAGTCGAAAATATCGTAACCTACAACCAATATATTGATGTTACCTCTTCGCCTATTGTCTTCTATCAGATTCTTTCCATTTTTGGCTTAATTAAAGAAACCATTCGCTGCATGAATCTTCAGATGAAATCGGCACATTTTGACAGTGAGCAGATTGCAAACTATATTCATCAAAACATCTATCAGCCCAAATTGGTTCAGGTTAAAGTGATTGCAGAACATTTTAATATTGCCCACACCTATTTTAGCGCTTATTTTAAAAGGACATTCAGCATAAGCTATCGCGAATACATTCATAATTTGAGAATGACTTTAATCGAAAAAAGATTCCACAACAATCAGCTTCCGATTAAACAGATAGCGTACGAATTTGGTTTTACCGACGAAAGCCATTTGACCAATTATTTTAAAAAACGCAGGAACATGAAACCAACCGATTTTAAGAAACTCTAGTTAGCGAAATCTTAAAAAGTTATTTCCTCTAACATTTTTATCTAAATTTGTATTTCTAAAACAATTTCTTTGAGCAAGAAAATCCATATAATAATGCTTTTTATAACACTTGTTTTCTTTTTGAATCCGAGTTATGCTCATGCGTGCAATACTGGACATACCAAAGAAATTGCCGCTAAAGAAGAAAACAGCTGTTCTAACAAATGCTGCGAAAAGAAAACTTCAAAACAAGAGAAGCATAATTGTGATGGAAAATGCCGCCATTCGGGCTGCAACACCTCAACCTTAAACATTCTTTTAACTTCAAATGATTTTGATTTACAAAACGATGTTTTCAATTTCTCTTTAAAAAACACTATTTCATCTTATAGTAATGCCGCTATTTCTTCTGGTTTTACTTCTATTTGGCTAAAGCCTAAAATATAATTATTGTATTTGTGATAGCCCATATTGGGTCTTTTTTGAAATCAAATTTTTTAATTAATTTTAAAGGAAATTAAAATCCTTTACCAAATATAATATACAATGAAAAAATCAATCATAGTTTTAGCAACGGCGCTTACAGTATTATTTAGCGCAAATACTATTCAGGCAAAAAACAATAACTCTGAATTGACAGCGGTCGAAATTGCAGATTCTCAATTGCAATCGGTTTATGATGCTTACTTTACTGTAAAAGATGCCTTGATTAAAAGCGACAGCAAATTGGCTTCGGCAAAAGCCAAAGACCTACTGACTGCAATTACTGCGGTAAAAATGGATAAATTAAAAAGCAACGAACATACTGTTTGGATGAAAGTTATGAAAAAACTAACTGCCGATGCCAAAAGTATTTCTGCTACAACAGATCTTAAAAAACAGCGCGAGTCTTTCAAATCTTTATCCAAAAGCACTTACGACTTGATAAAAGTTTCAAGTCCGACAGAACCAATCTACAAACAATATTGCCCAATGGCAGACGCTGATTGGTTAAGCAAAGAAAAAGCAGTTAAAAACCCTTACTATGGTTCTTCTATGCTTACTTGCGGAAATGTAGTAGAAACAATCAAATAAATATGAAGCTCTACATCAAAAATATGGTGTGCAGCCGATGCAAAATGGTAGTGAAGTCTGAGTTCGAAAAGCTCGGACTTCAACCTACTGCTGTAGAATTGGGAGAAGTGGAACTAAACGAAGAAATCAGCGATAAGCAGAAAGAGATTCTATTAGAAAATCTTCAAGCTCTAGGTTTTGATTTAATTGATGACAAAAAAACAAAAACGGTTGAAAAAATAAAAAACCTGATTGTCGATTTGGTCCATCATAAAAACAACGATCTTAAAATCAACTTGTCCGATTATTTAGCCGAAAATCTGAATCAGGACTATAATTCGCTAAGCAATTTATTTTCTGAAATAGAAAACACTACTATCGAAAAGTATTTCATTAGCCAAAAAATCGAAAAAGTAAAAGAATTATTGATTTATAATGAACTTTCGTTAAGCGAAATTGCCGATATGCTCAACTACAGCAATGTGGCCCATTTAAGCAATCAATTCAAGAAAATCACAGGCTTTACTCCTACGTCTTTCAAACAGTCAAAAGATAATAAACGTATTCAGATTGAGAATTTGTAGTTTTTTTTATTTAACCGCAAAGGCACTAAGGTTTACACAAAGTTCGCAAAGTTTTTTAGCCACAGACTATAAGGATTAAAAGGATTTTAAAATCTGTGTTAATCTTTTTAATCTGTGGCTAACTTTTTATGCGCAAAGCTTTGAGAACTCTCTACTCCTTAAACAAACAAAACTTAGTGCTCTTTGCGCAATTCTTTGCGCCCTTTGCGTTAAAAAACAGCATTTAGTAAATCTTACAAATCATTCCCAAAATTCTACAAACCAAACTCAGAGATACTTCGGAAATTTGCATTGTAATACTTAAAAACCAATACAATGACTCATCAATATATAATTTCAGGAATGTCGTGTGACGGCTGCCGCAAAAAAGTAGAAAAAACTCTGAATGAAGTCGAAGGCGTTCATGCAGCAGTTACGCTGAATCCGCCAACGGCTACCATTACCATGGAAAAACATATTCCGACAGAAAAATTCCAAGAAGTTTTAGCTGCCGCGGGAAATTATACTATTGAAATGGATTCTCCTAAAAAACATGGAGAAGCTGCCGTTAAATCTTGCTGCTCAAGCCACAAAAAAGAGCATCATGATCATAATCATCATAAAACAGAAGCTAAAAAAGTACACCAGCACAGTGCAAATGGCGTTTATTACTGCCCCATGCATTGTGAAGGAGATAAAACATACGATAAACCAGGGGACTGCCCAGTCTGCGGAATGGATTTAGTGCCGCAAGTTGCCATAACTGCAACACAATTTACTTGTCCGATGCATCCGGAAATTGTTTCAAACGAGCCAGGCGATTGCCCGATTTGCGGAATGGATCTAGTCCCAATGCAGGCTTCTGAAAGCGAAGAGAACAAAACCTATTTGGATTTATTGAAGAAAATGAAAATTGCGATTTTGTTTACGCTTCCAATTTTCATCATTTCAATGTCAGAAATGATTCCAAATAATCCGCTGTACAATATCATGTCAATAGAAAAATGGAATTGGGTTCAGCTTTTATTTTCGATTCCCGTTTTGTTTTATGCGGGTTGGATGTTTTTCGTTCGCGCCTACAAATCCATTATCACATGGAACTTGAATATGTTTACATTAATAGGAATTGGAACCAGCGTCGCTTTCCTGTTTAGTATTGTCGGAATGTTTTTTCCGGATATATTTCCATCCGAATTCAAATCGCATCACGGAACCATTCATTTGTATTTTGAAGCTGCAACTGTCATAATCACTTTAGTTTTGTTAGGGCAATTACTCGAAGCCAAAGCACACGGGCAAACGAATGGAGCCATAAAAGAATTATTAAAATTAGCTCCAACAGAAGCGACTTTGGTTGAAAACGGAAATGATAGAGTGATTTCGATCCATAACATTAAAAAAGGCGATTTGCTTCGCGTAAAACCAGGAGAAAAAATTCCGGTTGACGGAAAAATAACAACTGGCGAAAGCAGCATCGACGAATCTATGATTACGGGAGAACCAATTCCGGTAGACAAAAAAACGGGCGACCCCGTAATTTCCGGAACTATAAACGGAACAAAATCGTTTGTCATGATTGCCGAAAAAGTAGGTTCAGAAACCATGCTTTCGCAGATTATCCAGATGGTGAATGATGCCAGCAGATCTCGCGCTCCAATTCAGAAATTAGCCGATCGCGTTTCTAAATATTTTGTGCCAACTGTAGTTATCATTTCAATTGTAACCTTTTTTGTCTGGGCAAAATTTGGTCCAGAACCTGCTTACGTTTACGGATTAATCAATGCGATTGCCGTTTTAATTATCGCCTGCCCTTGTGCTCTCGGACTGGCAACTCCAATGTCGGTTATGGTAGGCGTTGGAAAAGGTGCCCAAAACGGAATCTTGATTAAAAATGCTGAAGCACTCGAAAACATGAACAAAATCGATGTTTTGATTACTGATAAAACAGGAACTATTACTGAAGGAAAACCGTCTGTAGAAAAAATATATGCAGTTAATAATGACGAAGATTTTCTGCTTCAAAACATTGCTTCTCTAAATCAGCATAGCGAACATCCTTTGGCGCTGGCCGTAGTCAATTTCGCGAAAGCAAAAAACAGCTCTTTCAAAGAAGTTCAAGGTTTTGAAACTATTGCGGGAAAAGGCGTTTTAGGAACTATCCAAAATATAAAAGTTGCTTTAGGAAATAAAAAACTAATGGAAGAAATTGGCGCTCCTGTTTCTAATGATTTAGAACAAAAAGTAACTGCCGAACAGAATTTAGGAAAAACTATTTCGTACATCGCAATAGAAAATAGCGTTTTAGGTTTTGTAGCCATTACCGACGCTATCAAAGAAAATAGTGCAAAAGCCATTAAAGAATTAATTGCCCAAGGCGTTGAGGTTATCATGATGACAGGCGACAATCATAATACTGCAAAAGCAGTTGCAGATCATTTGCACTTGAGCTCTTTTAAAGCCGATTGTCTTCCAGAAGATAAGTTAAAAGAAATTGAACGACTGCAAGCACAAGGAAAAATTGTAGCAATGGCTGGAGACGGAATCAACGACGCACCTGCTTTAGCTCAATCCAATATTGGTATCGCAATGGGAACAGGAACTGACGTTGCGATTGAAAGCGCTAAAATCACTTTGGTAAAAGGCGATCTTAACGGAATTGTAAAAGCAAAAAACCTTAGCCATGCGGTAATGTCAAACATCAAACAGAATTTATTCTTTGCCTTTATCTACAATACGTTGGGTGTGCCAATTGCTGCGGGAATCTTATATCCATTTTTAGGAATTTTGCTTTCACCGATGCTGGCAGCAGTGGCCATGAGTTTGAGTTCCGTTTCAGTAATCGTCAATGCTTTGCGATTGAGAAATCTAAAATTGTAAATTGGGAGTAATTATTTCAACACATAGAGACATAACTTTGCATTGCGCATAAAGGCGTTTCACTTGCATCAATACACATAGCTATGTGTGGAAACTAGTTTCTTTATTCTCTTTTTTTAGACAAAAAAATCTATGTCTCTATGTGTTAAAATTCAATTATGTTCAATTGATTTAAAATTATAATCCATGATTAAAATTAAATATATACTGATTCTTTCTTTAATTGCTTTTCAGCTGAAGGCTCAAAAAGTCGTGCGTTACGATTTGCACGTTCGCGATACGATTGTCAATTTTTCGGGCAAAGAAAAACGAGCGATTGCGGTAAACGGACAAATTCCGATGCCGACTCTGACTTTTACCGAAGGCGATATTGCGGAAATTTATGTGCACAACGAATTAAAAAAAGAAACGACTTCGATGCACTGGCACGGACTGTTTCTGCCAAATAAAGAAGACGGAGTTCCGTACCTGACGCAAATGCCTATTGAACCTGGAACGACTCATAAATATACTTTTCCAATTATTCAGAACGGTACATATTGGTATCATAGCCATTCGGGGTTACAAGAACAAATTGGTCTGTACGGACTTTTTATCATCAATAAGAAAAAAGACGATCCGACAATTCGAAAAGGAATTGATGATTTACCGACAATTCCCGTTATTTTGAGCGAATGGTCAGATTTGAAACCAGAGAATATTCAGCGAATGCTGCACAACGCCAACGATTGGTTTGCGATTAAAAAAGGAACGACTCAAAGTTATGCCGAAGCCATTAAGCAAGGACATTTTTCGACTAAAGTGACCAACGAATGGAAACGAATGAACGCAATGGATGTCAGCGATGTCTATTATGAAAAATTTTTAATCAACGGGAAAAACGAACAGCAGTTTTCAGATCTTAAACCAGGCTCAAAAGTAAGACTGCGAATTGCAAATGGAGGTGCTTCCAGTTATTTCTGGCTGACTTATGGCGGAGGAAAAATCACAGTCGTAGCCAGCGACGGAAATGACGTGGAACCTGTAGAAGTCGATCGTTTGATTATTGCCGTTTCTGAAACTTATGATGTTGTGGTTACAATTCCCGAGAACCATAAATCTTTTGCCTTTTTGGCTACGGCTGAAGACAGAACGGGATCTGCATCTTTGTTTTTAGGAAATGGAGAAAAACAGCCTGTTCATTATCTTTCGAAATTAAAATACTTTGAAGGCATGAAAATGATGAACGACATGATGAAAATGAATGGCGACATGAATGACATGGGCATGAATATGTCTTTGAATAAAATGGATATGAATGCCGTAATGTATCCAGAAATTTCAGGCGAAGACGAAAATGCAAAACCCGCAATGGACCATTCGAAGCATAATATGGAAGACATGAAAATGGAAAGCGACAGCACTGAAACTTCCGAAATTGTGACTTTAAACTACGGAATGCTGAAGTCTCCTTTTAAAACGAACCTTCCAAAAAATGCTCCGGTAAAAGAATTGCGTTTTACGCTTTCCGGAAACATGAATCGCTACGTTTGGAGTCTAGACAATAAAGTGGTTTCTGAAACCGATAAAATCTTAATTAAGAAAGGAGAAAACGTTCGCATCGTTTTGTACAACGGTTCCATGATGCGCCACCCCATGCACTTGCACGGTCATGATTTTAGAATTTTGAACGAACATGGCGATTATTCTCCTTTGAAAAATGTGATTGATATTATGCCAATGGAAACCGATACAATCGAATTTCAGGCAAATGCAGACGGCGACTGGTTTTTTCACTGCCATATTTTGTATCACATGATGGCTGGAATGGGACGAATTTTTACTTACGAAAATTCAGCTCCAAATCCGTTGATTCATCATCCTGAAATGGCCTTTAAAATGCTGAAAATGGATGACAGAATGTTTCATTTTAGGGCTGAAAATGATTTTGCAACCAACGGAAACGATGGTGAAGCCATGTTAAGCAACACACGTTGGAGCATCGGAACAGAATGGAGATTGGGTTATAACGACAAACATGGTTATGAAACCGAAACGCATATTGGACGATATATTGGAAAAAATCAATGGCTGATGCCTTTTATTGGTTTTGACTGGAGATACCGAAAAATGGGAATAGACGAACAGGAACAAAACCTTTGGGGACAGAAAAATACCAAAGACAATCGTTCGGTTTTTAGTGCAGGTCTCGAATATACGTTGCCGATGCTCATAAAAGCCCAAGTTGAGGTTTATACAGATGGAAATGTTCGCTTGCAATTTGAACGAAAAGACATTCCGCTTTCTCAGCGCCTTCGAATGAATCTAATGTGGAACACCGATAAAGAATATATGGCTGGTTTAAAATATATCGTTGGTCGAAACTTCGGAATCACAACGCATTATGACAGCGATATGGGAATTGGTTTTGGAGTTAATTTGAATTATTAAATTATAAAAACATTAACTTTTTTGTAAGAATCAACTCAATAGAATCTTTATATATTTGGATCACCAATTATAATCTCTAACACAAAAAACATTTAAAAAAATGACAAAAGTAATCACCGTAGTAACAGTTGCTTTATTTTCAATCGGCGTAATGGCGCAAGAAACCAAACCGGCGACAAAAGATAAAGCTAAAAAAGAATCTTGCTGCAAAAAGACATCGACAGATAAAAAAGACAAAAAATCTTGCTGCGTTAAAAAATAAATGAAAATCTAATTTCAAGAAAAAGGCCTCAAATATTTTGAGGCCTTTCTTTATGCTTATTTTTGCCACGAATTTTGAGAATTAACGCGAATTAATTTGTGTAAATTGAATAACTCATTTAGTTTTCCAACTTTAAATTAGTGCCAATTCGGGAAATTCGTGGCAAAAGATTTAAAACTATTTCACTCGAATACTCCATTCAAAATCCATTTCAGAAACCTGAACGCCTTCTTCATTTGTTCCAATAGATTTCATCCAGAATGTCTGGCCTTCCCCTGTTTCAATTGTTTTTTTTATGGCATCGGCAATCAAATGTCCGTCTTTGCAGACAAATGTAATTCGGCCTGTTGCTTTTTTTGTGAAGTTTCCTTTATTGTTGGCTACTAACATCGAAATCTTTTTGCCGCTTTCCTGAATTTGAGAAATCACCAAAGCTCCTGTGGTCAATTCTGCCGCCATGGCCTGAACAGCAAAATACATCGAGTTAAACGGATTCTGATTAATCCATCTGTGTTTTACTGTAACTGTACAGCTGCTATCATTTATATCTTTTACACGTACCCCGCAAATGTATGCAGAAGGCAATTTGAATAAGACGAATTTATTAAGTTTTGATACCGAAAGTGCCATAGGATATATTTTTTATGTAAAAATACAAAAAAACTATGCACGCACAATAAATTATTGACATATCGAAAAGAGGCCAATAAGCACAAGGGATTCAGATGATTTCAAGCAATTTAAAGGCTGATTTACAGTTTTAAATTTGTTAAATTTTTGTTAATAATTAGTACTATGCAAAACAAGATACTGTTTTTTAGACATATATTTGCATAAGAAATTACTATATACTTTTAATCATGGAAACAACAACACCACTCATCATGGAAAAAACATCAGAAAAGAATACAGCAGCATTTACTCATTTGAGTACTTTAAGCCAATATATAATTCCGTTTGGGAACTATATTTTTCCGCTAATCATTTGGACCAACTATAAGGACAAATCTGAATTTGCAGACCATCACGGAAAACAGGCATTGAACTTTCAATTAAGTATTTTGCTTTATTCATTGATTTTAGCGCTAATTGCAATACCAATTTTTATAACAGTTGTTTTGCAAAATATCCCAATCGAAGCATTCATGTACAACGAAAATCTTGTAATTAGAAATTTTAACTTCGAAGGAAATATTGGAATGCTAAGTGTCGGAATTACAGCTGTTATACTTTTCGGATTATTAAAATTTGTTGAATTCTTTTTAGTAATCTACGCTTCTATAAAAGCTTCAAACGGAGAATTATACAAATATCCGATCACGATACCTTTTATAAAGTAACACTTTGACTTCGCTCAGCGAGACATTAAAAAATTAAAAGTTATAGCCGAAACATCAATCATCAATCAAATCATCATCAATCAAATCATCATCAATCAAATCATCATCAATCAAAAAACGAATTGTTCAATCAAAAAAAAACAAAATGAAATTATGAACATTGAAAACACAAAAGCACAGATGCGCAAAGGTGTTCTTGAGTTTTGCATCTTATCAGTTCTAAAAGAAAAAGACGCATATACATCTGAAATATTAGACACTTTAAAAAACGCAAAATTACTAGTTGTAGAAGGAACCGTTTACCCGTTGTTAACTAGATTAAAAAATGACGGTTTGCTAAATTATCGCTGGGAAGAATCGACCTCTGGGCCACCACGAAAATATTATGGACTAACCGAGATAGGACAAACTTTTTTAAACGAACTTAGCGGCACTTGGACAGAATTATCTGATGCCGTAAATCTAATCACCAATCAAAATCAATAAGTCATGAACAAAACAGTAAATATTAACTTAGGCGGGATGTTTTTTCACATCGATGAAGATGCATACTTAAAATTGACACGCTACTTTGACGCCATAAAACGATCACTTAACAATTCATCTGGTCAGGATGAAATCATTAAAGACATCGAAATGCGTGTTTCTGAATTGTTGACAGAAAAACAAAAAAGCGAAAAACATGTTGTTGGACTGAAAGATGTTGACGAAGTGATTGCGGTAATGGGACAGCCAGAAGATTATAGAATTGAGGATGAAGAAAATCCAAATCAATCTTTCAATAATTATGGTGCAAGAAAACACAAAAAATTATACCGAGATAAAGAAAAAGGTATGATTGGAGGTGTGGCTACAGGTTTAGGACATTACTTTGGAATTGACGCTGTATGGATTAAAATCATATTCTTAATCTTCGTTTTTGCAGGTTTTGGAACAGGAATTTTAGCTTACTTCGTTCTTTGGATTGTAACTCCTGAAGCAGTTACAACTTCAGAAAAATTGGAAATGACTGGAGAACCGGTAACCATTTCGAACATCGAAAAAAAAGTTCGTGAAGAAATTGATTCGCTTTCTGAAAAATTCAAAAATGCAGATTATGACAAAATGGGAAACCAGGTAAAGTCGGGAGCTGGGAGAATAAGTAGTTCGTTTGGAGACTTTATCATGACGGTTTTTAAAATTTTTGCTAAGTTTTTAGGAGTGATTCTAATCATATCAGGGATTTCAACCTTAATCATGCTATTGATTGGCGTTTTTACCTTAGGGACTAACATTTTTATCGATTTTCCTTGGCAGAATTTTATTGACGCAGGAAACTTTACAGAATACCCGCTTTGGTCATTTGGACTATTAATGTTCTTTGCTGTTGGGATTCCGTTTTTCTTCTTAACTCTTTTAGGATTTAAACTGTTGTCTCCAAACTTAAAGTCAATCGGGAACATTACAAAATATACGCTTTTAGCTCTTTGGATTATTTCTATTGCAATTCTTACTAGCATTGGGATTAAACAGGCAACTGAAATTTCATACGACAACAAAGTAGTAGATAAAAAAGTTTTGGCAATCAAACCAACTGACACTTTATACATTAAATTCAAATACAATGATTACTATACAAAAAGTTTGAACCACTATAGAGAATTTGAATTTGTACAAGACTCGGCAAACAACGAATTGATCTACTCAAATGATGTGCGTCTTCACGTATTGCACACAGACGAATCGACTCCGTTCATTCAGATTGAAAAAAGCGCAAGAGGAAACTCGTTTACAAACGCTAAAAAGAGAGCAGAAAAAATTAATTATAAGTTTCAAATTAGCGGAAATCATTTAATTTTGGACAACTATTTTCTGACAGATGTAAAGAATAAATTTAGAGGACAGGAAGTTGACATTTACCTTTATTTACCAGAAGGGCAATTAGTTAAACCAGATTCTTCTGTTAGAGACTATTACAATTCAGATGATAATTTCTTTGAATTGAATTATAAAGGAGATTACAATTACAAAGTTATCGGAACTAAAGTAAAATGTTTAAACTGCCCTGCTGACGAAGAAAATGACAACGATTACGAAAATAATTATGAAAATGATTATGAGAATAATTACGAAAATGACACTGATAGCGCAAATGACACTATAAAAGAAGTTTCGGTTAAAATTAATGGAAAAGAAGTTTTAAACGGAAAAAAAACTAAAGGAAGACTAACTACTGATAAAAACGGAGTGATAATCAAAATTAACTAAACCATGATAAAAATAATCATTCATATTACGAAATTTATAATTGCAACTGTTACAGCTTTATTGTTTGCTTCATGCAACTTTAACATGAACTCAATTGAAGGAAGCGGAAATGTTACCAAAGAAAAAAGAACTGTTCAAGGAGAGTTTAAAAATATCTCTGTAAGCAATGCCATCGATTTGGTTGTTGAGCAGTCTGATGTAACAGAAATTACAGTTGAAGCCGATGACAATCTACAAAAAGAAATAGTTACCAAAGTAGAAAACGGAACCCTTATTATTGAGTGCAAATACAGCTCTTTCCGCAATATTACATCAAAAACAGTAACCGTAAAAATGCCTGCTATCCATAAAATAGAAGCTTCGAGTGCATCAACTGTTGAAACTAATGGACTTGTGCAAGGAGAAGATATTACTTTAGAAGTTTCGAGCGCAGCATCAATGGATGTTAATATAGAATCTGATAGAATCTCAATAGACGCAGGAAGCGGCAGTTCTGTAGATATCGAAGGAAAAGCGCTAAGCCTAACTACTTCGGTTTCTAGCGGCGGAAGCATTGATGCAGAAAAATTAATGGCAAATGATGTTCATGCCGATGCATCTAGCGGAGGAACAATTTCTGTACGTCCGATTTTAAGTTTAAAAGCAGAGGCCTCTAGCGGAGGAAACATCAATTATGGCGGCAATCCTAAAACGGTTGAAAAATCTGAAAGTTCAGGAGGAAACGTAAGCAAAAGCTAAAAAATGAACTGTTAAATATAAACGAAATCATTCACCGCAAGTGGATGATTTTTTTATATTTGTCAAAATCAAATCTAGAATTAATGAAAAAAAGTACCGCCCTACTCCTATTATTATTTGTTGCAACTCTAACTTTTGCTCAAAAAAGAGAAAGAATTAAAGGTTCTAAAATTGTAACTACCTCAGTAAAAGAAGTTGGAAGTTTTGACGCTCTTGAGGTCGATGATAATTTGGAGGTTTACTTGGAGCAAGGAGAAAAAAACGAAATCAAAATTGAAGCCGATGACAACCTGCACGATATTGTAGGAATGGATTTAAGAGAAAAAACGCTTCGATTATACACCAATAAAGAGTCTACTATTTTCAAAAAACTATCTGTTAAGGTCACTTATACTAAATCATTGAATAAAGTGATCACTAAAAATGAAGCTATTGTGTATGCCATTCAAGAATTGCAATTAGACGATATTACAATGAATTGTATGGACTTCTCTAAATTGTATTTGAATGTAAATTCAAAAAAATTCAATTTAATTGCGGATGATAAATCTAGAACAGAGCTAAATTTAAAAGCTGAAGATGGAAATCTGCAATTGAGCAAAAATGCCGGAATTAAAACATTGGTTTCTGCAATAAAATTCAAATGTGATTTGTACCAAAAAGCCACTGCTGCAATTGAAGGCATTGCTGAAAAAGCAACCATCAGATTGGACAATAACACTGTTTTTACGGGAGTAAAATTTACCTTGAAAGATGCAAATGTTACAGCTGAAGGTTCTGCCATTGCTACTATTTTAGCAGAAAACACGATCGCAATAGCAGCTGGAGATAAGTCTGAAATTTCATTGTATGGTGATCCAAAAATAGAACTTACACGCTTTAGCGAAGAAGCCAAACTGATCAAAAAGCCAGGCGCAGCAAAACCAAAAGCAACAACTTTGTAAACTTTTTAAAGTTTAAAAATCAATATAACGAAAAGAAAAATCCCAGTCTGAAAATTGTTAGACTGGGATTTTTTTATAGAAAGATTTCAAAGTTTCAACAACTTGGAACTTGAAACTTGAAACTTGAAACTTTTTAACTTACTCCTTTGAAGCCAAATATCTTTCAGCATCCAATGCCGCCATACAGCCTGTACCTGCAGCAGTAATTGCCTGACGATATACATGATCTGCAGCATCGCCCGCTACAAAAACACCTTCAACATTTGTTTTAGATGTACCTGGAGTGTTTATGATATACCCCGTTTCGTCAAGCGTAATGTAATCTTTAAAAATATCTGTATTTGGCTTGTGCCCAATTGCAACGAAGAAACCAGTTGCAGGAATTTCGATTGTCTCGCCAGTTGTTTTGTTTAAAGCTTTAACAGCATGAACCACGTTGTTATCTCCCAAAACTTCTACAGTATCGTGATTCATTAAAATCTCAATATTTTCAGTTTTACGAACACGCTCTTCCATAATTTTAGAAGCTCTAAATTTATCGCTTCTCACCAGCATCGTCACTTTTTTACAAAGCTTAGATAAATAATGCGCTTCTTCGCACGCAGAATCTCCCGCTCCAACAATAACAACATCTTGGTTTCTGTAGAAGAATCCGTCACAAACGGCACAAGCAGAAACTCCACCACCCATATTTAAATAGTGCTGTTCTGATGGCAATCCTAAATATTTAGCTGAAGCGCCTGTCGAAATAATTACAGTTTCGCAATGCAATTCGATTGTATCATTAATCCAAACTTTATGAATATCTCCAGAAAAATCAACTTTTGTTGCCCACCCATCACGAATATCTGCACCAAAACGTTTTGCTTGTTCCTGTAGCTGAATCATCATTTCTGGTCCTGTAACTCCATCAACATAACCAGGAAAATTTTCAACCTCATTTGTCGTAGTCAATTGACCGCCAGGCTGCATTCCTTGATATAGTACTGGATTCATGTTAGCTCTGGCTGCATAAATTGCCGCAGTATAACCTGCAGGACCAGAACCTATAATAAGGCATTTAATTTTTTCGATTGTATTTGACATAGTAATAGTTTTTTTGAGTTGCAAATGTAAACTTTATTATAAAAAATACAGACGAAAATAAATCCTAAATAACTATCTCAAAATAAGTTTTATTTATTTTCATTTTTTCCTTTTACAAATCAAATTTATTTATATCTTTGCATCCGCTTTCGGGCACTACAACAAAAATTACATCTTCGGGGTGTAGCGTAGCCCGGTTATCGCGCCTGCTTTGGGAGCAGGAGGCCGCAGGTTCGAATCCTGCCACCCCGACAAAAGTCTTTTCATTTTTTTGAAAAGACTTTTTTTTTGCAATAAACTCAAAATAAAAACATTAGCAAAAGGTTATCGCGTCCCGATTCTGATCGGGAAGGCCGCAGATTCTCCCGAAAGCTTTCGGGACTGCCACCCCGACAAAAGTCTTTTCATTTATTTGAAGAGACTTTTTTTTTGCTTTAAACTCAAATAAAAAACTTTGCTACTTTGTTAGCTATTTCGTAAACATACTAGAAACGAAATAAATAGTATTCGCCACGAATTCACGAATTTTCTTTTTAAACACTTTAGCTAGTATTATTCGAATTAATCCGAACAAATGATAGAAAAGATTTGAAAAAATAATTCGTGAATTCGTGGCAAAAAAATCGTTCCTGCTATTTCTCCATACTTATATAAGAAGGATAAGATTCTTTATTAGGCAAAATAAATTCTTCATCAAAAGGTTGTACCCCTTCTCCATTATTATATGACGCAAGACGTTTTACTCCTGTAGCAGTGCTTCCACCTGTACCATTTATAACATTTTGAATATTTCCAGAACCTGCAAAACGAGTAATGCACATTTTCTCCAATTTCACGTTTGGACTGTTTGGAATTTCAAAACCGTTTTTCTTATTCACATTTCCGTCAGTACCAGTAAAAACAGCATATGACCCCATTCCTATTGTATGATGTTCTTTTACAGTATTCGCAACTTTAAAGGCTGCGTAACCATCAACCTTTCCACCTTGACTACTCCAACTTGCTTGGTTTGGCGCATCGTATGGCGGCTCGTTCTGAAAGAAAAACGTTCTGCCTCGTTCTCCAAGCCACAACACTTCATATTCCTGATAATGCTCCACAAACAATGCATAAAGCGTGACATCATCACCAGCAACTACAAGTCCGTTTTTACATCTATCTCTCAACCAACGTGCGTCTCCGCCTTTCTGCGAACCGTGATCTGCTCGCCACAACCAAAAATGATCTCCCACCACATTATTACTATTTATCTGCATAGAAGCTTGAATCTGAATATTTTTTGACTGAACTCCTCCTACACGGCAAGTTATATCACTAAGCAAAATAGGATCTGCGGTATGATCGGCATTTGCCCCCTCATTTCCAATCCTAACTTGATATGTAGTACTATTTAATGAATCCATTAAAAGTCCAGCAATGATAATTCCGTCTTTATCATCTGCAAAAATGCAGCCCCAAGTATTTTTTTCTGTAGGCTCTAGCGTTACAGAAGCGATTCCGGCACCAAGAAGTATGGCATCCTTTCTATTTACTTGAATAGGAGCATTCAATGCATAATGTCCAGGAGTAAAAAAGATATTCTTACCTGCTTTCAATGCGGCATTAATCTCAGCATCAGTATCTCCTTCTTTAGCAACGTACCAGCTTGAAATCAAATCTTGAATTTTTCCTTCACCCATATTTGCTGCGGACCAAGAAACTCCTACTCGATCTTTTTGCCATGCCGGAATAAACACTTTATATTCTCCATCATCACCAATAAAAAGAAAAGGCTTTTCTCTAATAATTGGTGTTGTCGAAATAGGAGAATTAGACTCATTTGCCTGCGGAGGATTTACACAACCCTGCCAAACCATATTGTATGAACCTCCCATGGCTCCAGAACCCGATGGAAAAACTGTATTTCGAGTATACCATTGCTGCTGTCCTCCCCAATTTGGCCTTGAAGTTGTGTAATGAGCATCGGCAATAAAACCGCCACTGCCCCAAAAATTTGTATTTCCAATATCGGAAATATATTTTGAAGTGCTTTCTATCAGCAGTCTTCGAGCACTAGTTGATTGAGAAACTGCCCAAGAGAAATCGCGCATTACCTCTATATTTTCTACAGAGCGCCAAAATGTGCAAGTTGCATTTGCCCCGCCAGAAAGATGAGGCCTTGTAAATATTGCTCCCAATTTAACATCTGAAGGCACTTTGCCCAATCCTCCAATATGAGAATAAAACCCTAACTCGATAGCATTGGCTTCTGCCGATGATGCCGAACCAGAACCGCCAACATCATACGTCTGCCCATTAACATTTGGTTTAAAATAATAAGCCTGGCGTTTTGTTGTCCACTCGCCGTTCGCGCCCCCTAAACCAATACTGCTAAACTGTGAGTTAATTTCGTTTCGCGCTGCATCAGCTTTTTCATGTTTTCTATCATAGAAATACATATTATCTCCAAAAATCTGATTTTCGAGCGAAATCACAATCGTAATATCATTTCGGCTAACTTTATAATAGTTCTCGTATTTATTCGCATTTGGCTTATTGTCGGTAAATGTCAATTTAGAAGTTGATCCTACCGACAAAAAATCAGATGCTAGACGGCTGCCTCCTCTTGTAATTGTATAATTTCCAGAGGTACCAAAAGCTGACCATGATAATGTGATAGTATGTTTCTTTTTGCTGTAAACAATTTTACGTTCTATATTTTTACTTCCTTCATTTTTTTCGTTAGTCCAATAAGGTGGGACAAAACTGCAGAAAAGCATCATAAATGCAAATACGGTCAATAATGAGATTACTTTTTTCCTCATAAGAATGTTCATTTTGTGGTTTGATAGATTGTAATACTTATAATTTTAAGAAAGCCCAAAATAGCAATAATCTCTAACGTTTATGTCCGTTTTCAGGCTCAATTTTCTCATCAAAAACACTACAAAACGGGAAGTTTTTACCTTTTTTTAAGATAAATAAACCTTATTAAACCTATCTGATTTTCTTGAATAGCTTTTTTTTGCCCACAATCAGAAAGAAAAAAGAAATGAAAAAGATTGCACTATATATTGCTTTAATTTTTTCTATCATCGCAATTGCACGGCAAAAAACCAAAACAGCTATTAATACATTTGCATCAGTTAGAGAAAGTGTTTTATACAAAAAAAATGCTCATGCTTCTTATTACCATGACAAATTTAATGGCAGAAAAACAGCAAGCGGCAAAAGGTTCAACAATAATAAATTTACTGCAGCCCATAAAAAATTACCTTTTGGAACAATCTTAAAAATAACAAACGAAGCAAATAAGAAATTCGCAATTGTAGAAGTCATTGACAGAGGCCCATATGTCAAAAGAAGAGAAATTGATCTCAGCAAAAGAGCCTTTATGGAAATTGCTTCCAATAAAAAAAGCGGTTTGCTATCTGTAACTATTGAAATTGTAAAATAAATTCTATTTCTAAAGATAAAATTTTTAGATTCTCGCTTTTTTACAGCAAAAACATCGATTAAATAATTTAAAATTTTGAAGATAATTTTAAATTATTTTCTGCCAAACACCCATGAATCCCCGATTAAGCAAACTTTCGCAAATGTTAACAAAATAGATTTTCAGAAACCATAAATAATTGTATTTTTACGGTTCAAAATTCAGAAAATAAATGGGCAAAATCATTGCTATTGCTAATCAAAAAGGAGGCGTTGGAAAGACTACTACATCAGTAAATCTTGCTGCCTCATTAGGTGTTTTAGAGAAAAAAGTATTATTGATCGACGCTGATCCACAGGCCAATGCCACATCAGGCCTTGGAATTGACGTAGAAACAGTTGAAACCGGAACGTACCAAATACTTGAGCATACTGTAACACCAAAAGAAGCCGTTTTAAAATGTACAGCACCAAACGTAGATGTGATACCTGCTCACATTGACCTTGTTGCTATCGAAATTGAATTGGTTGACAAGGAAAACCGTGAGTATATGCTTAAAAAAGCATTGGAAGAAGCAAAAGAAGAATATGACTACATCATTATCGACTGCGCCCCTTCTCTAGGTCTGTTAACCCTGAATGCATTAACAGCAGCAGATTCTGTAGTTATTCCTATTCAATGCGAATATTTTGCGCTTGAAGGACTAGGAAAATTATTGAACACTATTAAGAGTATTCAAAAAATACACAACCCAGATCTTGACATTGAAGGCTTACTGCTTACTATGTACGATTCAAGATTACGTTTATCTAATCAAGTTGTGGAAGAAGTTCAAAAACACTTCAATGATATGGTTTTTGACACTGTAATTCAGCGAAATGTAAAATTAAGTGAGGCTCCGAGTTTTGGAGAAAGTATCATTAATTATGATGCGACAAGCAAAGGTGCCGTAAACTACATTCATTTAGCACAGGAAATTATAAAGAAAAACAGTAAATAGTTTTTATGACAAAAGTAATTAAAAAACAAGCCTTAGGAAGAGGATTATCTGCCTTATTAAAAGATCCGGAAAACGACATTAAATCAGTAGAAGACAAAAATGCTGACAAGGTTGTTGGAAATATTATTGAGCTTGAAATAAGTGCGATTGAAATAAATCCGTTTCAGCCTAGAAGCAATTTTAATGAAGAATCGTTACGCGAGTTAGCCACTTCAATCAAAGAACTTGGTGTAATTCAACCTATTACTGTTCGTAAATTAGATTTTAATAAATACCAGTTAATCTCTGGAGAGCGTCGTCTTCGTGCATCAAAATTAGTAGGCCTAACTCATGTTCCTGCTTATATTCGTATTGCAAATGACAACGAATCATTAGTTATGGCTTTGGTTGAAAACATTCAGCGTCATGACTTAGATCCAATCGAGATTGCTTTATCATACCAACGTTTAATTGACGAAATTCAATTAACTCAAGAACAAATGAGTGAAAGAGTTGGAAAAAAACGTTCGACAATTGCCAACTATTTGCGTCTTTTAAAACTAGATCCAATTATCCAAACGGGTATTCGCGATGGTTTTATCAGTATGGGCCACGGTAGAGCAATTATCAACATCGAAGATTTAGACGTTCAGACTGATATTTATCAAAAAATCGTTAGCCAAAACTTATCTGTTCGCGAGACAGAAGCTTTAGTTAAAAATTACCATGAAGGCCAGCAGCCAAAAGCAGATGGCAAACCTAAAGCTGATGCTGGATTTATTGTTAGAGAAACACAAAAACACACTTTCAACGATTATTTTGGCTCAAAAGTTGATATAAAAGTCGCTGGCAACGGAAAAGGAAAAATTACAATTCCATTTAATTCTGAAGCCGACTTTAACAGAATTATAAAATTAATAAACGGATAGTGAATAAAATTGTCCCCATTGGTCTATTGTTCTTTCTAACAGGAACCGTTTCTCTTTTTGCCCAGGTAAAAAAAGACACGGTTTTGGTCGTAAAAGACACTACTGCATTACAAGAAATAGACCCGCTTACACCAGCAAAAGCAGCTTTTTATTCTGCTATTTTACCAGGTTTAGGCCAAGCATACAACAAAAAATATTGGAAAATCCCATTGGTTTACGGAGCAATCGGAACGAGTTTATATTTCTATATAGACAACAACAAAAAATACCACGATTATCGCGACGCCTACAAACGAAGATTAGAAGGCTATAACGATGACAAATATCAATTTTTGGATGACAATCGTCTTATTGAAGGGCAAAAATTCTATCAGAGAAACAGAGATTTATCTGCTTTGTTTGTTGTCGGATTCTATGTCTTAAATATTATCGATGCCAATGTTGATGCCGCATTGATACAGTTTAACGTAAACGAACGGCTTTCAATGCGTCCAGAAATTTATCCTGACGATGTAACATTTAAACCAAACGTCGGACTAACCTTTAATTATAAGTTTTAATAGATTGCATTCTATTTAAAAAATCAAAAAATAAATCATAATGAAAATTGCGCTTTTAGGATACGGAAAAATGGGTAAAGTAATCGAAAGAATTGCTTTAGAAAGAGGTCATGAAATAGTTTTAAAGAAAGATGAATTTAACACCTATGACGGACTTTCAACAGCTGATGTTGCTATCGATTTCAGCGTTCCATCAGCAGCAGTAAACAATATTTCTGCATCTTTTAACGCTAACGTTCCTGTGGTTTCGGGAACAACAGGATGGCTAGAACATTATGACGAAATGATTGCGCTTTGCAACGAGAAAAAAGGAGGTTTTATTTCTAGTTCAAATTTCAGTTTAGGAGTAAATATTTTCTTCGGACTTAATGAATATTTAGCGAAAATCATGAATCAATTCGATTCTTATAAAGTTTCGATGGAAGAAATCCACCATATCCACAAACTTGATGCACCAAGCGGAACAGCTATTTCTTTAGCCCAAGGTGTTATTGAAAACAGCAGCTATTCAGAATGGACTTTAGAAGATGCCAAAAACAATCAGATTCATATTGAAGCAAAAAGAATTGGCGAAGTGCCTGGAACACACACAGTAACTTACGATTCTCCTATTGACAGCATCGAAATCAAACATACTGCCCATAACCGCGAAGGTTTTGCTCTTGGCGCTGTTATCGCTGCAGAATGGCTTGCTGGAAAACAGGGAGTTTTCTCAATGAAAGACGTATTAAACTTACAATAAATTGACTAAAATTTAAGAGAAAACAAATCTTGAATTTGAAACTTAAAATACAATTATTATGACACTTTACTCTTGGTTCGTATTTTTCTTAGCCGTTCAAATCATTCATTTTCTTGGAACTTGGAAATTGTATCAGGCAGCAGGAAGAAAAAGCTGGGAAGCAGCAATTCCGGTATACAATTCAATTGTTTTAATGAAAATTATCGGACGCCCAACATGGTGGACATTATTGCTTTTCATCCCAATCATCAACCTGATTATGTTTCCAGTTGTATGGGTAGAAACATTAAGAACTTTTGGCAAAAAAAGTACTTTAGACACTATTTTAGGTCTTTTCACTTTAGGCTTTTACATCTATGTTGTCAACTACACTCAAAAATTAGAGTACAACAAAGACCGTAAATTAACTCCCGAAAACAAAGCGGCAGATACTGTAAGTTCTTTGCTTTTTGCCATTATAGTGGCAACATTAGTGCATACTTATGTTGTACAGCCTTACACCATCCCGACTTCATCATTAGAAAAATCTTTATTGATTGGCGATTTCTTATTTGTGAGCAAATTAAACTACGGCCCTAGAGTCCCGATGACAACTGTTGCATTGCCAATGGTTCATGACTCTATTCCTTTAACTAAAAGCAAATCTTATTTAAGCTGGCCGCAATTGCCATATTTTAGATTACCTGCTATTCAAAAAATAAACCGATGCGATATCGTCGTCTTTAACTGGCCAGTCGATACAGTGCATTATTTCTTTGAACCAAAAGGAAGACCGGGCGTTATCAAACCGATTGATAAAAAATCAAATTACGTAAAAAGATGTGTTGGTATTCCTGGAGACAGCTTATCAATAAAAGATGGTTACGTTTTCATTAACGGAAAAAAATTAGCCCTGCCAGAAAGAGCAAAACCACAGTATTCATATGCTGTAGCATTGGACGGAAAAACACCTATTGACTTTGAAACAATCTTCAAAGAATTAGACATCACAGATCCTGCAGGTTTTAGAACCGAAAAAAGAGACACCCTTTATTTAGGTGCCTTAACAGAAGCTGGAGCTCAAAGGTTTAAAAACACTCCTGGAGTTACTGCCGTTATTAGAAAAGTTGACACAGGAAACAACAACGATATTTTCCCTCACATCAATAAATGGAACCAAGACAATATGGGACCAATTTATATTCCCGAGGCAGGAAAAACTGTTGCATTAACAAATGAATCTCTTCCTTTTTACAAAGAGATAATCACAAATTACGAAGGAAACACGTTAGAATTACAAGGTTCAAAATTCTTAATCAACGGTAAGCCGGCAACAACATATACCTTCAAACAAAACTATTACTGGATGATGGGAGACAACCGTCATAACTCAGAAGATAGCCGCTATTGGGGTTATGTGCCAGAAAATCATATCGTAGGTAAACCAGTATTCATTTGGATGAGCTGGGATACAAACGGAAAAGGCATCAATAAAGTTCGCTGGAACAGAGTTTTTACCACTGTAGACGGCGAAGGCCAGCCTCAATCTTACTTCAAATATTTCCTAATACTTCTTGCCATCTACTTCGTTGGAGATTTTATCTGGAAAAAAAGAAGAGAAAATAAAGCATAATAAAAAATAAGTTATTTTTGATTCAGGTTTCAAGTTTCAAGTTCACGCAAAATTTGAAACTTGAAACCTGAAACTTTTAAACTTGAAACAAAACGAAATGAATTCCTTAATACTTCCGACTTATTTCCCATCTATTAGCCATTTTGCTGTAATAGCGCAATCTGACAGCATTACTTTTGAAATGGAAGATAATTTTCAGAAACAGACCAATAGAAATAGAACTTACATCTATAGTCCGAATGGAATTCAATTGCTAAACATTCCCGTTAAGCATTCTAAAGCGACGCATCAGAAGACGAAAGACATTTTGATTGAAAACGAATTTGATTGGCAGAAACAGCATTTTAAATCGCTTGAAGCAGCATACAGAAGTTCTCCGTTCTTTGAGTACTTCGAAGATGATATCGCTCCTATTTTTGAGAAAAAACATCAATTTTTAATGGACTTGAACTTCGAAGTTCTGGACGTTGTCACGAAATGCCTTCGAATGAAACTGGAATTTGGAAAAACAGCTGAATATTTCCATGAAGTTACCGACTTTACCGATTTCAGATACTTGGCAAACGGTAAAAAAGATGCTAATTCGTTTGAAAAATATACTCAGGTATTTGATGACAAACATGGTTTCATCAACAATTTAAGCGTTTTGGATTTGCTTTTTAACGAAGGTAAATTTGCAATGGATTACTTGAAGACACAGAAAATAATTTAAATTATGAGTTGTGGATTATGAGTTATGAGTTCTCATATATCTTTATTAACCTTTGGCTTTCCACTTTTGATTTTCGACTTTTGACTTTTGACTTTTGACTTTTGACTTTTGACTTTTGACTTTCGACTTTTGACTTTCGACTAATAAATCATTCCATCGAAAGTCTTGTCATGATTGGATAATGATCTGAATTTTCAAAATCAGAGAAGCTTTCAAATTCCTTCACTTTCATTTTGCTATCCATAAAAATATAGTCGATTCTAGCAGGATAATATTTGAATTTGTAAGTAGCGCCAAAACCTTCTCCCGCTTCTTCAAAAGCATCTTTCAATTTTCCTTTTATGTTTCTGTACACATACGAAAACGGGCTATTATTCATATCGCCACAGATAATGATTGGGTAGTTGCATTTTTTGATGTTCTCTTTAAAAATTTCAGCCTGCTCTTGCTGTTGCGTGAATCCTTTGCTGATTCTAGCATAAATGCGCTGCGATTTCTTCTGATTGACATTATCGATATCATCCGAAATTTCACTTACATCAGGAGAAATCTTAATGGATTGCAAGTGCATATTGTAAACACGAATAATATCTTTTCCGCGCTTAATATCCGCATAAACCACATTATTGTCCGACTTAGGAAAAATGATATTTCCTTGATCGATAATAGGAAACTTAGAAAAAATAGCCTGGCCTGTTTTAATTTTTTTGCCATCAATAAAAATGTAACGGTGCGGATATACTTTTAAATCCAAATGTGCCGAATTTGAATATTCTTGAATGCATAAAATATCAGGATCTTTTTCGTCTATAAAAGCTTTAATATTTGACGGAATATCATCTCGATCCAGCCATTTAAAAACATTAAATAAACGGACATTATAACTCATTACAGAAAAATCCTTTTCGTCTTTTACGTACTCTTTTCCAGAAAACTTATAAAATTTACTGATAAATGTAATCCCTGTCAGCAAAACTAGCCCTGATAAAATAAGGCGTTTTTTAAATTGAATGCCCCAATAGACAAAAAACAATACATTGGCCACAAAAAAGGCTGGCATAAACAAAGTAAGCACCGATAAAAGCGGAAAACTTTTAGGTGCTAAAAAAGGCAAAACATAGATGCTAAATGTAAGCACAGTCAGCACTATGTTCAAAAAGAACATTATTTTATTAAACCAAGAAAGGTTTTTCATATTTATCTCCTACAAGTTTATTTTCCAGCTTTAAATAAAAACTCTTTTTCTTCCTTAGTCAGGCAATCGTATCCTGACTGGCTTATTTTATCTAAAATTTCATCAATCTGCTGCTGTGTTTTATCTTTCGTAACAATTCTTGACGTTGTCTTTTCTGCAGGTCTTTTGTAATTTTTATGAACTTTTGTAAATGGGGTCGTAGGAGATTTTCTAAAAAGATTTACGAAGAAATCAAGCGTTTTAGAAACAACAATGCTTAAATCGGTGCCATTCTGAAGCAGTTTAATATAAATGAAGCCGAAGAAAGCACCAGCAAGATGCGAAATATGTCCGCCCATATTTCCTAAACGGAACTGCATTAAATCCAAAATTATAATAACAGCCGTAATATGCCAAAGCTTAACATTTCCGAATAAGAATAAGCGAACATTCATCAAAGGCGAATAAGTTGTCGCTGCCACTAAGATGGCCATGATAGCCGCCGATGCGCCAACAATAGAACCGCTGATATTAGAAAAATAAAAACTCAATGCAAAAGCCACCCCCGCAAAAAGAGCACTTAAAAGATACAAGCCTAAATATTGCTTTTGAGTGAAATAAGTCAAGAACAAAGTGCTTGCAAAATTAAGCACCATCATATTGAACAACAGATGAAAAAATCCGTCATGAAAAAAAGCGTAGGTCAAAAAAGTCCAAGGCTTAAACATAAAAACCTGAGGATCTGAAGACAAAGCAATCCAACTCGGAAAATTAAATAACCCATTTGAATAGTTATAGAAGAAAATAAGCGATACAATAAAACATGCTATATTCCAATACATAACACGCATGGCAATACCTCCTAATCTATATTGTAATTTTAAATCATCTAGAATATTCATAGAAACTCTTTTATTTTAGAATTTGCACTTTAAAGTTAAAAATTAATTCCAACGGTTGTTATTAAACTGATTCTTTTTCCAGTACCACATCATTAAAAAACCAGTGATTGCACCACCAACGTGTGCAAAATGAGCTATCCCTGTGCCGCCTCCGCCAAACAAAGAAGTTCCTTTTACACCTAAGAATAAGTCCATCAATAAAAGTCCAGGAACAAAATATTTAGCTTTAATTGGAATCGGGATAAACAAAAGCGCTAATTCTGCATTAGGAAACATAAATGCAAAAGCCGTCAGCAAACCATAAATAGCACCAGAAGCCCCGACAACAGTTCCTATATACGCGCCTGTAAACCCATCAAATTGAGCTGCACTAACTAAAGTCTGCCATCTGGTATCTATTTTCCCCTGACTTAAAATATTCAATATATCGGCCTTATGATAACCATTAGCCGTCAAAACATTAATTGTATCCTCAAAAAAGTAATAATTTACCGCCGTGTGAAGCAATGCAGAACCTAAACCGCATGAAATGTAGAAAAACAAAAACTTTTTACCACCCCAAAAATGCTCCAAAGCAGATCCAAAAGAAACCAATGCAAACATATTAAAAGCAATATGCATAATTCCGCCATGCATAAACATATGGGTAATAGGCTGCCAAACTTTAAAATTGGGATTTTCCGGAAAGAACATCGCAAGATATTCATAAGAAATTGGAACCAATTGCGAACCAATAAAAAATATAATATTAATAATTAGCAGTTGTTTAACTACTGGAGTCATATTCATCATAAAGCAAACTTTTTATCTATATCTTCAACACGCATAGTGATAAAGGTAGGTTTTTGAAAAGGTGAAATATTTGGATCTTTGCAGGCAAACAGACCGTTTACCAAATTATCTTGTTCTTTTTCGGTCAAATAAGATCCGGTTTTGACCGCTAAACTTTTAGCCATCGATTTGGCTATTGTATCATTTTGGCTGTAACTGTTTGCTGGAATTCCATCCTGCAAATCGCTCAACAATTGTTCTATTACCTGCGGAACTTCGCTTTCAGTAATATTTACAGGGATTCCCGAAATTACAACATGATCTGTTTTACTTTCATCAAAAACAAATCCGGTTGTGGCTAGCGAAGGTTTTAGTTCTTCAATCAGCTCCATTTCAGAAGCCGAATAAAATAAATCTAGAGGAAAAAGCAACTGTTGGCTCGCCGCTTGATTAACGGTCATATTCAGCAAAAATTGTTCGTACAAAATTCGCTGATGCGCACGCTGCTGATCGACAATAATCATTCCTGATTTTATTGGTGATACAATATATTTTTTATGAATCTGATAGGTTTTCTGTGTTGCCTGTTCTACTTCTTCATCATCAAATAAAGAAGAGGTTACCTCTTCATTTTCGAATGTAAATGGCGAACTTTCTATACTTTCAGGATTTTCGACATCTAAACCAACATATAAACTTTCCCAGCTTGCGGTTGGTTCGACTCTTTTAGAATAACCAGAATAAGACGATCCTGAAAAAGACGCTCCTGACGAAGATGATGAAGATGCCCCTGAACTATATCCTGATGATCCTGAAGCAGCTTTACTATAATGCTGATTGGTTTTATCATCTGTAAAAGGATTAAAAGTCCCATCAACCTGAATGGTCGGAATTTCTGCTTCTACATCTTTATAATGATAAGGCGTATCTAAATTGGCATCGCGGTCAAAATCTAGGACCGGAGCAACGTTAAACTGCCCCAAACTATGTTTGATAGACGCTCTTAAAATAGCATACAATGCCTGTTCATCATCAAACTTGATTTCTGTTTTAGTCGGATGAATATTAATATCGATTGTATTTGGGGGAACTTGCAAGTATAAGAAATAGCTTGGCTGAGACCCGTCTTTCAGCAATCCGTCGTAGGCAGACATTACTGCATGGTGCAAGAAACTGCTTTTTATAAATCGATCGTTTACAAAAAAGAACTGTTCTCCTCTGTTTTTCTTTGCAAATTCAGGCTTGCATACAAAACCTTGAACGTTGATAATCTCCGTGTCTTCGTTTACCGGAACTAATTTTTCATTTGTTTTTCCAGACATGATACCCACAATTCTCTGGCGGTATCCTGCTGCTGGAAGATTATACATTTCGCTTCCGTTATGATAAAAACTAAAATGAATATTAGGATGCGCCAATGCCACTCGCTGAAACTCATCCATTACGTGACGAAATTCAACCGTATCTGACTTTAAGAAATTACGGCGAGCAGGAATATTAAAAAACAGGTTTTTAACTGCAAAGGAAGTTCCCTTTGGCAAAACGGCTACTTCTTGCGAAATAAATTTACTTCCCTCAATTACAATATGAGTTCCAAGTTCGTCCTGATCTTGCTTGGTTTTCATTTCCATATGCGCGATCGCCGCAATAGAAGCCAAAGCTTCTCCACGGAAACCTTTTGTTCCAAGCGAAAACAAATCTTCTGCCTGACGTATTTTGGAAGTTGCGTGACGGGCAAAACACAGGCGCGCATCGGTAACGGTCATTCCGACCCCATTATCGATAACTTGCACCAGCGATTTACCGGCATCTTTTATAATTAATTTGATATCAGTTGCTTTGGCATCGACCGCATTTTCCAACAATTCTTTTACGACTGAAGCTGGTCTTTGAACCACCTCTCCAGCAGCAATTTGGTTAGCAACGTGATCAGGAAGCAATTGAATAATACTCGACATTAAGCAAAAATAGTTTTAAAGTTTAGATTAGGTTTTTGCAAACCAAGAAGTACAAATTTAGTGAATTTTGGTCGGCTTTTAGAATATGATTAATCATAAAAAAAACAAAAACTACAATAGTCTAAAAAACAGAAAGATTACCGTTTAGACACAAAAAAACTAATCCATTTTCTTGATTTCATCTAAGGTATAAACTTTGTATTCCATCCCCATTTCTTTGGCATTTTCTTCAACCGTCGTTGTAAATCCTGCTTTCTTTCTTCGATCATTAACTTTAGCAGGATTTTGAATTGGAGAAACATAATTAAAAAACTCTTTTTTTCCTGTTTGCTTGTTTGTTATTTGTTTCATCTGACCCTGTGTACCATAAATCTGTTCTTTTCCTTGCTGGGTTAGATAACGATCCTGCATTTTAGCAAAGTAAGTAAAAGGTATCTCCTTTTTTTTCGCTTCCTGCTCAATCATTAGCAAATAATCTCCAATTTTTGAACTGTGCTGAATAACGTACCATGCCGCAATATTGGTTGGTTCCCCAACTAAACTTTTTCCTGGATAACCATACTGCCTAATAATTTCTTCAACCTTAATCAAGTTAAGAGAATCTCTTTTTTGCATTTCTAGCCAAATGCCGTTTCTAAAATTCGGATCATTTTCGCGCCCGAGTTCTTTTACTATTTCTTTTTTTCGACTTTCAGAAGTACCAAAATTGATATATTCCCTAAGAATCTGATCCGATTTCATAATTGAATCGAGCTCTTTTTCAAATTTTCATTGATTTTTTTCTGAGCATAGCTTTGGCTCAAACATAAAACAAAAGCGTAAAGTAGATATTTTTTCATAGAAACTTAATTAAAGACTAACTCAAATGTAATATAATTCCGAATTTGACAGAACTTAATAGAATCACAAAAAAAACATAAAAAAAACCTACACTTTTAACAGTATAGGTTTTAATATTTTTAAAACAAATGTGCTTTATTCGTTTTCTATTTTTTTCGGAGAATCTTCAATTTGAAGTGCTCCCGAAGTCAATAATGGCTGATTGAAAGCATGAGACATTGAAGCCTGCTGACGAATGTACGCCATTTTTATTGCAGCAATCGCCGCTTCAGTTCCTTTGTTTCCGTGAGCTCCCCCGCTTCTATCAATTGACTGCTGCATATTATTATCTGTTAAAACACAGAAAATAACTGGGATATCCGTTTGAACATTCAAGTCTTTAATTCCTTGCGTAACACCTTCGCAGACAAAATCAAAATGTTTTGTTTCTCCTTGAATAACGCATCCAATTACGATAACCGCGTCAACATTTTGAGTTTGAAGCATTTTTTTTGCTCCATAAATCAGCTCAAAACTTCCTGGAACATTCCAACGGATAATTTGCTGAGCAGGAACATCGCAATCAACCAAAGCATCAAAAGCACCATTATAAAGTCCTTCTGTTATAGTATCATTCCATTCAGAAACAACAATCCCAAACCGAAAGTCTTTCGCGTTTGGGATTGTGTTTTTATCGTATTCTGATAGATTTTTATTTTGAGTAGCCATCTTTTATATTTTAGATTTTTGATTTTAAATTCTTAATTACAAATCTACAATCTTAAATCTAATCTCGAAGCCTCGGGATAAAATTTTTATTGCGCTAATCCAATCAAAGCATCAACAGACGCCGCTTCTGGAGTACTGTCGTAATTATCTTTAATATCATTAAAATATTTCAATGCATCTTCTTTTTGTCCTAAAGCTAAAGCAGTTTTTCCAGCTTTTAATAAGAAACGAGGCGTTGTAAAATCATTTTTGTTAGATTCAGCAGCTTTTACATAAAAATCTAAAGCCTCTTTTTGCTGATTTTTTTGAGAGTAAGCATCTCCTGTCGCCCCTTTAGCCAAAGCGCTTAAGACTACATCATCAGATTTAAATTCACCTAAATATTTAATTGCCTCATCAAATTTACCAGTGTTTAGGTAAGCAATACCAGCGTAGTAGTTTGCTAAGTTTCCAGCATCAGTTCCAGAATATTCGTCAGCGATTTTAATAAATCCGAATTTACCTTCTGAACCGTTTAATGATAATTTGAATAATGAATCGCTAGAAACACCATTTACCGCTTTTTCAAAGTTTTGTTGAGCAACAAACATTTCACTTGCAGCTTCTTCTTGTTTAGGAGTTGCGATAAATTTTTGGTAAGCCAGATATCCAATTGTAGCAACTGCGATACCAGCAACTAAACCAATAATGATTTTTTGATTTTTAGCCACCCAGTCCTCAGTTTTTGAAGCAGTTTCATCTAATTTTGAGAAAACTCCAGCTGTAGTACTGTCCTTTTCGTCAATAATTACTTGTTGCTCTTCAGTAACTACCTCTTTTACTTCCTTTTCTTTTGGTGTCTTATATCCTCTTTTATTGTAAGTTGCCATTTAAAATTTATTTAGTGAACGGCAAAAATAAAATTTTTCTTGAAACTGAGGTAAAAAATTTCAATTTTATCACTATTTTAAAATAAATATTTTTCATATCCGCTTGTTCTTTCGCGGAAGCGGTAAAATAAATGAGCCTAAGAATGTGCTAAAGCTAATTATATCGATAATTTTCGGTAATTTGCAGCCTCAAATTTTTACTGTTCAAAAAGGGTAAATTTTACACGTGGAGTCCCAAAAAAAATGCATTTAAACAAAATCTCATTATTCAATTACAAGAACTTTTCAGAAGCAAGTTTTGATTTTGACATCAAAATCAATTGTTTTGTGGGCAAAAATGGCATTGGAAAAACCAATGTGCTCGACGCTATTTACCATCTGGCTTACGGAAAAAGCTATTTTAATCCGCTTGCTGTTCAAAACATCAAACACGGCGAAGAATTTTTCGTTATTGATGCAGAACTGGAAAAGAACGAAAGAACCGAACAGATTGTTTGCAGTTTGAAAAAAGGACAAAAAAAAGTGCTAAAGCGAAACGGTAAACCTTATGATAAATTTTCAGATCATATCGGGTTCATTCCGCTAGTAATTATTTCGCCCGCAGATCGTGATTTAATTATTGAAGGAAGCGAAACGCGCCGTAAGTTTATGGACAGTGTAATCTCACAGTTAGACACTACATATCTCCACGAATTAATACAGTATCAGAAAGTAATTACGCAACGAAATGCCCTTTTAAAATATTTTGCACTGAATCATGTTTTTGATAATGATACCTTATCTATATATAATGAACAATTGCAAGGTTACGGAAAATCGATTTTTGAAAAACGAAAAGATTTCTTAGAGCAGTTTATACCTATATTTAATAAACATCATCAAGTTATAACCGGATCTGAAGAAAGCGTACAGCTGGTTTATGAAAGCCATTTATTTGAAAAAGACCTTCTAACGCTTTTACAGGACAACATCAATAAAGATCGCGCGCTTCAATACACGAGTGTGGGAATTCACAAAGACGATTTATCTTTTGAGATTGATTCGCACCCGATAAAAAAATTCGGATCGCAGGGACAGCAGAAATCTTTTTTGATTGCTTTGAAACTGGCTCAATTTGAATTCTTGAAAAAACAAAGCGGCGTAAAACCAATTCTTTTGTTTGATGACATTTTTGACAAACTGGACGAAACGCGCGTAGCCAAAATTGTAGAAATGGTTAACAGCGAAACATTTGGACAGCTTTTTATTTCAGACACACACCCAGAAAGAACCGAAGCGATTGTAAAATCGACGCATCAAACTTATAAGATATTCAATTTATAAGAGTTTTTCTGCCACGAATTACACGAATTTACACTAATTAAAAACTTTGACTAAGTTTAAAACTTTGTCAAAGTTGATCAACACGAAATAAAAAATTAGCGTAAATTCGTGCAATTAGCGGCACTCATAAAAACAACTGCAATCAAAAAACACAGAATATGTTAGCGAAAGAATCATTGCAATTTTTAGACGATTTAAAAAAGAACAATAACCGAGAATGGTTTCAGGAGAATAAAAAACGATACGAAGTTTTCAAAAAAGATTACCATCAATTGGTAAGCGATTTTCTTGACGCAATGAAACCGCTCGATCCTTCATTAGAATTATTGGAAGTTAAAAACTGTACTTTTAGAATCAATCGTGATATTCGTTTTTCTAAAGACAAATCGCCTTATAAAGCACATTTAGGAATCTGGATGTCTGGCGGAACAAAAGGCTTGAACCGTACCGGATATTATGTTCATATCGAAAAAGGCGCCAGTTTTATCGCAGGCGGATTCTACTCTCCTGAATCGGAAGATTTGAAAAAAGTCCGCAAAGAAATTGCTTTTTTCTATGATGATCTACAGGAAATTTTAAACGATAAAAACTTTAAAAAGGAATTTGGAAGTTTAGATTTCAACGAAAATAATTCTTTAAAAAGTATGCCGAGAGGTTACGAAAAAGACCATCCGGCTATTGAGTTCCTAAAATTGAAGAGTTTTACAGCGACTCAAAAATATGACATTTCTGAAGTCACACAGAAAGATTTCGTAAAAAAGATAAGCCAAAAACTGATTGCTCTAAAGCCGCTAAACGAATTCATTAACCGCGCTTTAGACACTGAAGAATTCTAAAAAAGATTAGATCGCCGTGAATTTCACGAATTGGCACAAATTAATTAGCTAAAATTTGTGAAATTCGCGGTGGAAAACTTTTATAAATGAATAGGAAAATACTTTTTCTTGGAGAATCTTACCGCGCCGATGCTATCACTTGGATGAAAGGCCTTAAAGAATTTGGCGATTTTGAAATTATCACTTGGGAACTTCAAACATCAAACAACTACAGATCGAAACGTATCTTAGAGTATTTTTTCGCTCCTATTTCCATTCGAAAAATAATTAAAAAAGAAAAACCAGACATGGTGATTGCAGAAAGAACCACCAGTTATGGTTTTCTTGCCGCATTATCAGGATCAAAAACCATTGCTATCGCACAGCAGGGTCGGACCGATTTATGGCCAGAAGAGTCTAAATTATATCCATTTAAAAAATTCATTCAGAAATATGCTTTCAAAAAAGCACATTTGATTCATGCATGGGGACCCGTCATGAGCATCCACATGAAAGCAGTTGGCGTCGACATGAGCAAAGTTTTGGTTCTTCCCAAAGGAATCGATTTATCTCTTTTCACACCTTCAACCAATAATTCAAACAAAATTAAAGCGATTGTAACGCGTTCTCTCCAGCCAGAATATCGTCATGATTCAATTTTAAAAGCTTTCGGAATTTTAAACCAAAAAGGATTTGATTTTTCTTTAACCATTGTTGGCGACGGAAATAGATTGCAATTTTTAAAAGATTTAGCAAAAGAACTCCAAATAGAAAACAAAGTGATTTTTACAGGAAGAATTCCGAATACAGAACTTCCAAAATTACTGCAACAATCCAATATTTATATCAGTATGCCCATTACCGAAGGTGTTTCGGCATCTTTATTTGAAGCAATGGCTTGCAATTGTTATCCCTTAGTCTCTGATATTCCTGGGAACCAAAGCTGGATTACGCATCGCGAAAACGGTCAGTTAATTGAAATTGATAATATTGAAATGCTGGCCGAAGAATTAATCTGGTCTTTTAAAAATGCTGAATTAAGAAATGAGGCAATTATTCAGAATCGAAAATTTGTGGAAGAAAATGCGAATTATGATATTAATATGAAGGTTATCGCTGATCGATATCATAAATTGATTGATTCTAGAAATTAATTTAACCCTAAAGTTCGCAAGCGTTTACGCTATGAACGCGAAGCTTAGCGAACTTTGCGCAAACTTTGCGTCTTTGCGGTTAAACCAAAACTTATTTTGGATAAGCCAAAGAAACTCTTTTGCTCACAGCATCATAAACCATATAATGATAATTTTCATTTTCTCTTAAAAGAAAAACATTCCCGTAGCTTTCAGTTTTAGAAAACACAATTCTATAATTAGACAAATCAATCTCTTTTCTTTTGTCTTTACAGTCTTTCAGAATTTCATCCGGCTGATTTTCAGCTGTACTTTCCCAGACAAAATCATACTTTTTCCATTCTTTCCCAAAAGAATCGAGCATCTGAGCATAACGCATTTTGTCTTTATCTTCCTGTAAAACTCCATTACTTGGAATCATCCTAATAGAATTTGAATCTTTATAAATATAAAAAATCCCCAAGTCTTCATTCAACTTTGATTCTGAATTATTTACTTTATTAAAACTGGTTGACGATTTTCTTTTTACAATAAAGCGAATATGCGAATCATCGATCTTTATAAAATCTCCGGAAACACTTCTGAAAATATCATTCCCGCATGGAGCTCTATTTCCAGACAAAAATGTTCCATTAAGATTTAGCGTCAGCAGATTTCCCCAATGATTCTGTTCCTCTTTTCTAACCATTGAATATTCCTGAAAATCATCCAAACCTAATATTTTGTCAATCCTCCAATCTCCATATACATCAACTTGTGCAGAAATTATCGATTGAACAAAAAGAAACAACATGGTCATTATATTCTTGCTTAAATCTAATCCTTTGCTTTTCTTGACAGCCATCTCTTTATTTTTTTTAAACTATTAAACCTTTAAAAATCAGCGAATATCAATCAGTTTTAAAACTTAACACCGAATCGCTTCAAATAATTTTGCACGCAAAAATCAGACCGTAACTTTTATTAAAATGCAACGACATATTGTTAAAAACGAATTGTCTAATTTAATTCTTAAACAATCATGAGCAATAGAAGAAACTGGTTAAAACAAATAGGTTTGGGCGCAATAGGATTAAGTATTACTCCCTTTGAAACGTTTGCCAATCCGTTAGCAGAAAATCATATTTCTCAAAATTTAGACAATTCCCCTATTCTACTGAGGTCTAATGAAAATCCGTACGGTCCTTCTCCACTTGCACGCGTTGCCATGCAAAAAAGCATTAATAGCAGCAATCGTTACGGCTGGAATCTTTCAGACGAATTAATTGCACTTATTGCTACAAAAAACAATGTTTCAAACTCAAATATTTTATTAGGTGCAGGATCGACGGAGATTTTAGATTTGGTTCTGCAATATACCGCTTTGCAAAAAGGGAATTTTATATTGGCCGAAACCACTTTTAATTATTGGACATTTCCTTCCGAAAAATTGGGTTTAAAAAAAATCACCGTTCCATTAACTGCAGACAAAAAACACGATCTGACCGCAATGCTGAAAGCCATCGATTCTGATACAAAGATGATTTACATTTGCAATCCAAACAATCCGACGGGCACAATATGCGATTACGAAGCATTAGTTTCTTTTGTAAAAGAAGCATCTAAAAATGCGATTGTTTTTATCGACGAGGCTTATCTCGATTTCACAAAAGAAAAATCATTAAGCAGCCTTGCCATCGAAAACAAAAATTTAATTATTACCAAAACATTTTCAAAAATGTACGGTTTGGCTGGTGCACGCGTAGGCTATGCCGTTGCTGCCGCTTCAACAATTGAAGAACTCAGCGCTTTAAAATCATCTCCCAATTTATCTGTAACTGTAGTCTCAACAAACGCCGCTATAGCATCATTAAATGACACTAAATTTATTGAGCAGGTAAAAGCCGCCAATGAAGAAGTAAAAAAATATACTGTTGAACAGCTTAGTAAACTCAATTTAACGTGTATTCCATCTCATTCAAATTTCATCTATTTTTCTCTCGATAATTACAAAAAAGACTTCTTCAAACAATTGGAAAATCATAATATACAGGGAACAAAAATCTACGAAGAAAACGGAAAATGGACTAGAATAACTATCGGCACCATGAAAGAAATGCAACGATTTATTGAAGCAATAAAGTAAAATTTAGAAAAAAGTCTTTTTACAGAAAATCTATTCAAATAAATTATAATCGTTACTTTTGATCTCAGAATTTTTCCGAAGTTTCGGAACTTAAAAAGCCTTTTATTTATGGAAATCCAATCCAATTTTTCTTTAAAAAAATACAATACTTTCGGTATTGAAGCCAGTGCCAAACAATTTGTTGCCGTTCATTCTATTGCTGAACTAAAAACGATTTTATCAGCAAACAAAAACGAGAAAAAATTTATTTTGGGAGGCGGAAGCAATATGCTTTTAACTAAAGACATTGACGCTTTGGTCATTCATATCGATTTAAAAGGAAAAAAAATCACAAAAGAAGACGATGACTTTGTTTGGGTTGAAAGTCAGGCAGGAGAAACTTGGCACGATTTTGTTCTTTGGACAATTGACAACAATTTTGGCGGTTTAGAAAATATGTCTCTGATTCCTGGAAATGTTGGCACGACACCAGTTCAAAATATTGGTGCGTATGGAACTGAAATCAAAGATACTTTTGTTTCTTGCGAAGCTATGAACATTGCGACTCAGGAAATGAAAACTTTTAACAACGCTGAATGTAATTTTGGCTACCGCGAAAGTATTTTCAAACATGAAGCAAAAGACCAATACATTATCACTTCGGTTATTTTTAAACTGACTAAACGCAATCATAAAATCAATACTTCTTACGGAGATATTTTGGCCGAATTGGCCAAAAATAATATTACAGAACCAACTTTAAAAGATGTGAGCAATGCTGTAATTGCCATCAGACAAAGCAAGTTGCCAGATCCGAAAGAATTGGGAAATAGCGGCAGTTTCTTTAAAAACCCAATTTTATTAAAATCTGATTTTGAAGAAATCCACCAGAAATTTCCAGAAATGAAATTCTACGAAGTTTCAGAAACTGAAGTAAAAGTCCCGGCAGGATGGCTTATTGAGCAGGCTGGTTTTAAAGGAAAACGTTTTGGAGATGCAGGAGTTCATAAAAATCAGGCTTTGGTTTTGGTGAATTACGGAAATGCAACAGGACAAGAAATTTTAGCTGTTTCAAAAGAAGTTCAAAAAACGGTTTTTGAAAAATTCGGCATTCAAATAGAAGCAGAAGTGAATGTGATTTAAAGCACCATTTTCTCTAATTGCCACAAATTTAACCCATTGTCAGACTGAGCAGAGTTGAAGTCATTGCTAAAAAACATTTCGACTTCGCTCAATGTGACAAATTGTATAAACAACAAGATCATGTATACACCAGATTTATACAAAAACGAAAATCAGGAAGAAATCAGAGCTTTTTTGAAAGAAAACAGTTTTGGAATCCTGATTAATCAGACGAACGGAAAGTTATGCGCCACGCATATCCCGATAGAATTGGAATTGAATGCCGAAGGAAAAGAAATTTTGCAAGGGCATATTTCAAAACTAAATCCGCAAGCTGAAGGTTTTGCAGCAAATGATCATGTTTTGGCCATTTTTACAGGTCCGCATAGCTACATTTCTTCGTCTTGGTACGATCATGAAAATGTTCCGACTTGGAATTATATAGCCGTACATATTTATGGCAGAATCAAGATTGTTGATTACGACACTTCGGTAGAACAATTAAAAAAACTGGTAGATAAATACGAAGCAAATTCTAAAAATCCAGTTCGCGTGGAAGATTTATCTCAAAAAACCATGCGAGAAGCTCGAGGAATCTTTGGTTTTGAAATCGAAATTGAAGAAATTCAAGCTACCAAAAAACTCTCCCAAAATCGCGACGATCACAATTATAAAAACATAATTTCGGAATTGGAAAAAACCGAAAACCCTCAGTCTATTGCTGTTGCAAAAGAAATGTCAAAATGCAGAAAGTAAAATCGGTTTTGGCTATTGAATTTAGCGAATTGATAAGTACATTTGCAGTCGCAAAACGTGAAATTAATAGAATCAAATAAATCAGATGCTTATATACATATTTTACTTTTTTATTGCTATTGTTGCAGTTCAACTTTTTTATTATCTCGGAGTTTTTGGAAAATTTGCTTTTGCCAGACCGCAGCACTTGAAGCCTAAAAATCTTCCGGTTTCTGTAATTGTGTGCGCTAAAAACGAAGAAGAGAATGTAAAAAAATACGTTCCGCTTTTGGCTCAGCAAGATTACCCTGATTTTGAAATTGTCTTAATTGATGATGCATCAAGCGATGAAACTCTTGAGGTTTTTGAAGAATTTGAAAAACAATTTTCTAATATCCGTTTAGTAAAAGTTGAAAATAACGAGGCTTTCTGGGGAAATAAAAAATACGCCTTAACACTTGGAATAAAAGCGGCAAAAAAAGATTATCTGCTTTTTACAGATGCAGACTGTTTTCCAAGCTCTAAAGATTGGATCACTTCTATGACTTCGCAGTTTACCATGAACAAAACGATCGTTTTGGGTTATGGCGGCTATGAAAAAATAGAGCGTTCGTTTTTAAACAAAATTATCCGTTTTGAAACTGTTCTAACGGCTATGCAATATTTTTCTTGGGCAAAGATGGGGCTTCCTTATATGGGAGTCGGCAGAAATCTTGCTTATAAAAAAGAAGAGTTTTTTAATGTAAATGGTTTTATTGATCATATTCAGATTCGCTCTGGCGATGACGATTTATTCATCAATCAAGCTGCAAACAAAACAAACACCACCATTTCTTATACGCCTGAAAGTTTTACATATTCAGAACCTAAGAAAACATTTAAGGAATGGTTTACTCAGAAAAGAAGGCATATTTCTACTGCAGAACATTATAAGTTTTTTGATAAGATGCAATTGGGATTATTCTTCCTTTCACAATTATTTTTCTTTTTATTAGTTATTATACTATTAGCTTTTCAATTTCAATGGATTGCCGTATTAGCAATTTTAGCAACACGCTATACTGTTGTATGGACAGTCGTTGGATTTTCAGCAGGAAAATTAAAAGAAAAAGATATCAAAATTTGGTTTCCAGTTGTTGAGATAGCGCTGATATTAACGCAAATTAATATCTTTATAACTAATATCTTTTCAAAACCCGTATATTGGAAATAAATTCTAAAATAGAAAAAGCAAAAAAAGGCGATCAGATCGCCTTTACTTTTTTATTAGATCATTATTGGAATGAAGTATATGCTTTTATGCTCAAACGTACCGAAAATGAAACTACTGCAGAAGATATTACCATAGAAACTTTCTCTAAAGCCTTTGACAAAATAGCCTCTTATAATCCTGAATTTCAGTTTAACACCTGGCTTATTGCGATTGCAAAAAATGTCTACATTGATTTGCTGCGAAAAAAGAAAACCAATCTTTTTATAGAAATCACAGACAACGAAGACCAGCAGGCATACAATATTGCCGACCCTACTCCATCTGCAGAAGATGCCTTAATTAAAGAACAGAATCTTTCTCGTCTGCTCTTATGCATCAAAGAACTTAAACCGCACTACCAAGAAGTAATTCAGCTTCGTTATTTTCAAGAAATGTCTTATCAGGAAATTGCTGCTAAGATTGACGAGCCTTTAAGCAGTGTTAAAGTAAAACTTTTGCGCGCTAAAAAATTATTAGCTGAAATTATCGAACGTAATAGATAATTTACTATCTTTAAATAAAGAATAAACAATTCTTAGCTTTATTCTTAAAATTAACACATTTCCACAACACTAAAACTACAACTTTTACGTTGTTAGCTCAAACCTAAAACCTTTTCTGCGTATGATTTAAAGTTACTTAACCTTAAAACCCAAAAATTATGTCTAAATTAAGCATTTATGAAAACAAGTGGACCGATCTTGTTTTCGAGAACAAAAACAAAGAATACGGCGCGTACCAATTACGCCAGGAGAATTCCAAAAATTCTGTTACAGCTCTCTTTATGGGTTTATTGTTAATAACGGCTTTAGGAAGTGCACCGGTACTTATTAGTAAAATTAGGACTTCGCCTGTTGAAGCTGAGCCAGAACCTCAGATTTACGAACCAACAATTGTGCACGTTGACCCAATTGTTGTACCGCCGCCGCCTGCTCCGCCTGCGCCAGTAGTTGAGCAAAGCGCTGTAAAATCGACAGACGCTAGTCAATTAATCAACCCAGTGGTTACAAAACCAGAAGAAGCAGTTGAGAAAATTGCTCCAAACACAGAAAATGTACCAGCTGTAGACAATGCAAAAGGAAATGGAACTGCAGTCAATTCAATGCCTACAACAGGAGGTGGAGACGGTAATGGAGCTGTTGCTTCAGTAGCGCCTAAAATTGAAGGGCCTGTTTCTTCTGCAATTTTGGACAAACAACCTGAATTTCCAGGCGGAATCGCTCAGTTTTACAAGTATGTTGGAAACAATTTCAACAGACCAGAACTTGATGTAGAAAAAACACTAAAAGTGTATATATCCTTTGTAGTGGAAAAAGACGGATCGCTTACTGACATTATTGTTAGAAATGATCCTGGTTATGGAATGGGAAAAGAAGCCGTTAGAGTTTTAAAATCATTAAAAACAAAATGGGCTCCAGGAATTCTTAACGGGCAGCCAGTACGAACTGCATACAATCTTCCAATCACAATAAAAACAGAAGTAGAATAATACAAATATTTTGAAAAAGTGAGAAAGCAGAACTTAGGTTCTGCTTTTTTGTTTACATTCATTTTAAAATCAACTACATTTACTGCTCCAAAATGGAATTCATTTTAACTAATTAAAACAAAATAATGGGAATATTTTCAGCTATTCTTGGAAACGCAGGTTCAGTAAGCCAAGAAGATTTAATTAAGAAGTACGGACAGCTTTTAACAGCAAATGAAGAAATCGAAATGGGTTTTAAACTTATCCGCGATACTTTCATTTTTACCAACAAAAGATTAATCTTGGTAGATGTACAAGGAATTACCGGCAGCAAGACAGAGTATAAATCTATCGCTTACAAAAACATCACAAGATTCAGCGTAGAAACCGCTGGAACTTTTGATCTAGATGCCGAATTAAAAATTTGGATTTCTAGCGAACAGCTGCCAAGTATTGTAAAGCAATTCAATAAATCGGTTAATGTTTATGAAGTGCAAAAGATTCTTGCTTTTCACGTATTAGGATAAAAAAACAAACCCGGCAAGTTTCGACTTGCCGGGTTTTATAATTCAAGAAACAACTTTTATTTCTTTTTTGTCGTTGTTTTCTTTGTGGTAGTTGTTTTTTTAGTTGTTGCTGGAGCTGTGTTTACAATTTTTTGCTGCACATACGGCTTATACAAACCATCTTTTTCTGCTCTTTTCTTAGCATCATCAGCTCTTTTTTTAGAGTCTGGATGTGAGCTCATCATCTGGTCAATAAATGAAGCCTCGGCTCCTTCACTCATTTTAGCCAAAATTCTAAAAGCCGATTCTTCAGCATTTACATCATAACCATTTTTCTTCATAAAATTGTAAGCAAACAAATCTGCTTCCGATTCTTGCTTGCGGCTGTATTTGCTATCAATAATTGCGCTTCCTATTTTTCCAAGCTGGCTGTCTGTCACTGTAGCCACAGTAGCCGATTGTGAAGCCGCACCTTCCATTAGCGCTTCTTTTTGGTAAGCTGCACGAATAGCATCTCTAGAATCATTGTTTGCTACATGACCGATCTCGTGCCCAATTACAGCCACTAATTCATTATCATCCATAATATCCATTAATCCAGAATACACACGAACGCTTCCGTCTGCCGTTGCAAAAGCATTTACTTCTTTCAATTTATACACTTTATAATTTAAAGTAAATCCGTCACCAGTTGCGTGTTTTCCAAAAACACGATTTAATCTTAAGGTGTAACCGTCTGTTGGGCCAGCAATTTCATGTTCTGCATCTAACTTATCAACTGCTTCTTTAGAAAGCTTAGCGGCATCGGCATTACTAAAAGTAAAACTCGTAACCCCTTTCTGAACTGCTCCAATTGCTTTATCTCCAAGATTAATCTGCGCATTTGTTTTAGTAAAGCTAAAAGCAGCCAATAAAACCCCCAATACAATAAATTTCTTTTTCATTTTTACTTTATTAATTTAATAACAAATATACTACAAAACTGATTTCATATTTCAATCAGAAATCTAGTTTTTTTAACATTTAAAGGTATAAATTTTAAAAGACTAAAACACAACTCTTTGCCATAATTATGACTGCTTTTGCCTTTTACAAAAAGAAAAACACGATTAAATCTAAAAGAGTGGCTTTAATACAGGTATTTAACTCTTTTATTGCACATTATTAAAGCGTAGTATTACTGGTTTTTGATGCCAAACTGCTAAATTAAGGCTCAAACAAATCTTCAAATAAACTACATTCCGTATCTTTGCACTTTGAACATTGATATATGGAAACAGTCACTGAAAATATACAAACCACAAAACCTAAGTGGTTGAAAGTAAAATTACCTATCGGACAAAAATATACTGAACTTAGAGGTTTAGTTGATAAATATAGTTTAAATACCATTTGTACTTCTGGAAGCTGCCCTAATATGGGAGAATGCTGGGGTGAAGGAACAGCGACTTTTATGATTTTAGGAAATATCTGCACCCGTTCTTGCGGATTCTGCGGAGTAAAAACCGGGAGACCTGAAACAGTAGATTGGGATGAGCCTGAAAAAGTTGCCCGTTCTATTAAAATCATGAATATCAAGCACGCCGTAATTACCAGTGTAGACAGAGACGACATTAAAGACGGCGGTTCTATTATCTGGATGGAAACTGTAAGAGCCATCAGAAGAATGAATCCTCAGACTACTCTTGAAACATTGATACCAGATTTTCAAGGAATTGAAAGAAATCTAGATCGTATCGTAGAGGCAAATCCTGAAGTGGTTTCTCACAACATGGAAACTGTACGACGTTTGACTCGTGAGGTTCGTATTCAGGCTAAGTATGACAGAAGCCTAGAAGTTCTTCGTTATTTAAAAGAAAAAGGAATCAACAGAACCAAATCTGGAATTATGCTAGGTCTTGGAGAAACTGAAGAAGAGGTTTTTCAGACGATGACCGATTTGAAAAATGCAAATGTTGATGTTGTAACAATTGGACAATATTTACAGCCAAGTAAAAAACATCTTCCTGTAAAAGAATTCATTACACCAGAACAGTTTGCCAAATATGAGAAATTTGGTCTTGAATTAGGTTTCAGACACGTAGAAAGTGGCCCGCTAGTTCGTTCTTCATACAAAGCACAAAAACATATTTTATAAATTTTAGGTTCATCGTTTAACTTGGTAAATCGCTTAATTTCAGAAACGCTTAACGATTGAAACCAAATTGAACGTTAACAATTAAACGAATAAAACAAATAATTGAAAACAAGAATTGCTATTAATGGATTTGGAAGAATTGGAAGAAATTTATTCCGTTTGCTTTTAAATCATCCCGAAATCGAAGTTGTTGCTATAAATGACATTGCAGACAATAAAACCATGTCGCATTTAATTAAATATGACAGTATTCATGGCGTTTTACCTTACGCAGTAAGCCACGATGAAAACAATATTATAGTAGACGGAAAGCAATTTTTCTTTTTTCACGAAAAGAATATTTCAAACATAGATTGGAAATCGCATTCGATTGATATTGTGATCGAATCGACAGGAAAATATAAAACGCATGAAGAATTAAATGCGCATTTGGAAGCTGGAGCAAAAAAAGTAATTCTTTCGGCTCCATCAGAAGTTGATACTATAAAAACAGTAGTTCTTGGGGTAAACGAACATATTTTGGACGGAAATGAAAATATAGTTTCAAATGCAAGCTGTACCACAAACAATGCTGCTCCGATGATCAAAATTATCGAGGAATTGTGCGGAATTGAACAAGCTTACATTACCACTATACATTCTTTTACGACAGACCAAAGCCTTCACGACCAGCCACATAAGGATTTACGCCGTGCGAGAGGCGCCAGCCAGTCGATTGTTCCAACAACTACGGGTGCAGCTAAGGCATTAACAAAAATTTTTCCTAAATTGCATAATAAAATGGGTGGCTGTGGTATTAGAGTCCCAGTTCCAGACGGTTCATTAACAGACATAACCTTCAATGTAAAACGCGCCGTAAGCATTGAAGAAATAAATAAAGCATTTCAACAAGCCTCAAAAACAAATTTAAAAGGAATATTAGATTACACCGAAGATCCAATTGTTTCGGTTGATGTGATTGGCAACACACATTCTTGCTTATTTGATGCTCAGCTAACTTCGGTTATCGATAAAATGGTAAAAGTTGTAGGCTGGTATGATAATGAGATTGGCTATTCATCAAGATTGATTGATTTAATTTTACTGATAAGAAAATAATAAGATTCATTGTAAAAGCATTGCCATACATGAAATACTGTCTTTTTATTGTTGTTTGTTTTTTTAACTCGTTTTTGTATTCTCAAGCCAAGAAGAATACGGATAGCGTGACCTATTATAACAAGCTTGCCAATTCTAATCTGGACAATAAAAAGTACAATCAGGCCATTTTTTACACAGAGAAGTCGATTAATTTTTGCGAGGAAAATGGCAAAAAGGAGAATCTGGCCAATCAGACTTTCAAGCTGGGTAAAATTTATTATAACCAGAGAAAATTTGAAGACGCTTTAAAAAACTTTCACAAAACAGTTTCTTTATTTGACACTTTAAAACCTAGCTGCACAAAAGTTTTGGCTCTGCATTATATTGGCGTAACCAATACCGCCAAGGGCGACTATAAAACAGCCTCTGTATATTACACAAAAGCTCAGGATTTATTAAAACAGCTGGATATTAAAGATAATGCAGAAGTATTAAATTATCAAAAGGCTTTAGCTTTTAAAACCAATAACGACCTTAAATCAGCTGCAAAAACTTTTAAAAAAATCACCAAAAAGCCAGATAATAATGCCATTATTAAAACAAAAATAGATGCATACTATCAGCTTGGCTTAATTGAAGGACAACTCAAAAGAAATGATTCGGCTATCATATATTTTGATAAAGCATTAGACTACAATGATAAAATCAATGATCTTCAAAAAAAATCGAAAATTGTTTTAGCGATAAGCCAATATTACAAGCAAAACAAAAATTATGATCTCGCGTATTCGTATTTAGACGAGCATTACCAGCTCGAAAATTATCTTTTAAAACTAAAAAATGCCAAAGTTGATTTGGATGAATACGAAAAATTCAAAAAAAATCAATCTTTAAACAATACCATCAAAAAGGAAAGCGAAGAAAAATTTCAGCTTAAAACCTATCGCTATTCTAAGCTAGTCAGCATTCTGGCAATTGCCTTGATTTCGATTTTGTCTCTTTTGAGTTTGGCGCTGTACAAAAACAATATTATACGAAACCAGAACAATTTACTGCTTCGCGAGAAAAACAAAGAATTGATTTTGGCTAAAAACAAAGCAGAAAAAGCATCGAAAGCCCGATCTGAGTTTTTATCAACTGTAAGCCATGAACTCCGGACACCGTTGAATGCTATTAACGGAATTACGCATATCCTGCTTGAAGATAAGCCAAAGAAAAAACAATTAAAATACCTAGAGTCTCTAAAATTCTCGGGCAACTATTTGACCACTTTTATCAATGAAATTTTAGAGATCAATAAAATTGATTCGACCAAAGCTGAAGTTGAAAATATCAGCTTTAATTTGAAAGAATTGCTTTTTAACATTCAAAGTTCGCTAAAAGAGCTGGCGACAGCCAACAAAAACTACTTCAACTTAGAAATAGACAAGGCGATTCCTGACAATTTAATTGGAGATCCTACAAAGCTATCTCAGATCATACTTAACTTAATCAACAATGCTTTAAAATTTACTCAAAACGGACACGTAAATGTTATTGCTAAATTATACTCGCAAGAAGAGGATAATGCGACAGTGTATTTCGAAATTGTTGATACCGGAATAGGGATTCCTGAAGATAAGCTTCAAACGGTTTTTGAAAGCTTCTCTCAAGGCTCTATTGAAGTAAATAGAAAATATGGCGGAACGGGTCTTGGCCTTACTATTGTAAAAAAATTGATTGAACTTTTAGGAGGCGAAATAAAATTAAAGAGTGAAGTAGGCAAAGGTTCTACGTTTACCTTCAAATTAAATTTCAAAATCAACAACGAGCCATTGGAAGTAATCGAAGAAGTAAAACCATATAATGACAACCAATTGAAAAACAAATCTATTTTATTGATTGAGGACAACAAAATCAATCAGATGATCACTCGTAAGATGCTGGAAAACAAAGACATTACCTGCGAGATTATTGATAATGGAGAAGACGCTGTTGAACTTTTAAAAATTAAGCGTTTTGATATGATTCTAATGGATGTTCATCTTCCTGGCATTAACGGCACAACGGCAACGAAATTGATTCGCGAATTTGACAAAACTACTCCGATTATAGCCTTAACTGCAATTTCGCTTGACGAAAACCGCGATATGCTTCTTTCTTTCGGAATGGATGATGTGATTACAAAACCTTTTGTCCCAGACGATTTCTATACTACTATTGCTAAGTTTTTCAACTAAGATTCTAAGCTATTTTTGATATACTCTAAAACTGTAGCGTCAAAGTCTTGCTGATGGTTGATGAAAGAACTTTTGATAGGCAGATAGTACAATAAATCAACTAACTCAGAATCTTTCAAACGCACATAATCTTTTTCGGTGGTAATTATTTTCCTTCCGTTTGCTTTGTTCCGAATTGCACTTAAATCTGCATCAGAAAAATGATGGTGATCTGGAAAAGTGAGACATTCATCGTTTTCATTTTTTAAATAATCAAAAAATGGTTTTGGTTTTGCAATTCCAGCCAGCAGCAATTTTGACTCTGATTTAATTTCGCCAACAGCAATTTTTTCGTTTTTACCATAAATCACCAGATCATAATCTATGAAAGTAAAAAAGATTTGCTGGTGAAATTTTAACTTCAGTTTTAATTTAATTTCTGTCTGCTCTTCTTCCGTCAAAATTTTAGGGCACTTTGTTACCACAACAATAGAAGCTCTTTCTGCTCCACTCCTGCTTTCTCTCAAATTTCCTGTTGGCAGCATAAAATCATCGGCATACAAATCGCCGTAAGAAGTCAGTAAAATATAAAACCCAGCTTTTACTTTTCTGTGCTGATAGGCGTCATCCAGCAAAATAATTTCTGGCTTTTCATTTTGCGAAAGCAGCTGCTGAATTCCGTTAGTACGATTAGCATCTACAGCGACCATCACATTTGGGAATTTCTGATAGAACTGAAAAGGTTCATCTCCCAAAATTTCGGCATTCGAATTTTCGTCAGCCAAAACAAAACCTTCGGATTTTCTTTTGTAGCCGCGGCTCAAAGTCGCTACTTTATATTTGTCAGACAATAAGCGAATCAAGTATTCGATTTGCGGCGTTTTTCCAGTTCCGCCAACGCTCAAATTCCCGACAGCAATAACAGGAAGATCAAATGAAGCAGATTTTAAAATTCCTTTGTCAAAAAGAAAATTACGGATCGAAGTAATAAATCCGTATAAAATGGCAAATGGGAAAAGTATTTTTCGAAGTAAGTTCATAGAAGTTATTTATCAGAATAATGACCTTTTGCAGACACAACAAAAATTGTCACAGTATCATCTTCTAGATAATATATCATTCTGTCTTTTTGATTTATTCGTCTTGACCAAAAACCAGCAAGTTCATATCTTAAAGGCTCAGGGCTTCCAATTCCTTCAAAAGGAGTTTCAGAAAGCTCTAAAAGAATTTTCTCAATATTTTTAATACTCTTTTTATCTCCTGACTTATAATGCTGAATAATTTGTTTTTTTGCTAATTCTTTTATTTCAATCCTAAACTTCCCCATACATCATTTGGATTAATTTCTGTGCTTTTTTTATCCTTAGCAGATTTCAAAACCATATCTACAAACTCTGGATTGTAAGTACTCTGTTCCTCATTAACCTGTCCATAATCATCAGATTCAACAATTTCAATGCCATCAAGACCTTTAAAAAAAGTTTCGAACATTTCCATAAATGCCTTCCCCGTCTTTGTACGTTCGTTAATTTTTATAGTTGTCATGACTTTTGATTTAGATTTACAAATATACGAAAAGTCGCTAACTTAGTTTACATCATAGTTTACATTACGTAAATGACCTACTTATAAAACCACATTAGGCAAGCTGTTTCTAAAACCAATTATCAACTCACTTCGAACTTTGAAGTATAATTTTTTTCGTTAATTTGTTTAAAGTTTCGATGAACAGACAAAACATGAAACTTTAAACTTGAAACAAAACTCAAAATGAAAATCAAAAATATAATATCTGCTCTTGAAGAAATGGCACCTTTGGCTTACGCCGAAGATTTTGACAATGTCGGGCTTTTAGTTGGAAATTCTGAAACCGAATGCACAGGCGTTTTGGTCTGTCATGATGCCTTAGAAAATGTAATTGACGAAGCCGTTGCTAAAAACTGCAATTTGGTAGTTTGTTTTCATCCGATTCTGTTTTCAGGAATTAAAAAGATTACAGGTAAAAATTATGTCGAGCGTGCCATCTTAAAAGCGATCAAAAATGATATTTCCATTTTTGCAGTTCATACAGCGCTTGACAATCATTCGCAAGGAGTCAATAAAATTTTCTGCGATGCATTAGGACTTACCAACACCAAAATACTGGTTCCTAAAAATAATTTCATTCAAAAACTTGTCACTTATACCGTTCCCGACAATGCCGATAAAGTTAGAAAAGCATTATTTGAGGCAGGTGCAGGAACAATTGGCAACTACGATAATTGCAGTTTTAACTCTGAAGGAACTGGAACATACAAAGGAAATTCTGAAAGTAATCCTGTAATTGGCGAGCGTCATGAACTGACCGAAACTCAAGAAATCAAAATCGAAGTTACGTTTGAAAAATATTTGCAATCCCGCATTTTAAAAGCGCTTTTTGCCAATCACATTTACGAAGAAGTAGCGTACGAAATTTACAATCTCGAAAACGCACACCAAAATATTGGCTTAGGCATGATTGGCGAATTTGAAACTGAAATGAATGAAAAAGACTTTCTGCATTTTGTAAAAGATAAAATGATTGCCAACGGAATTCGCCATTCTGCTTTTTTAGGCAAAAAAATAAAAAAAGTAGCTGTTCTAGGAGGCTCAGGAAGTTTTGCCATTAAAAACGCAATTAGTGCCGGAGCCGATGCTTTTTTGACTGCCGATTTGAAGTATCATCAGTTTTACGAAGCTGAAAACAAGCTGCTTTTGGCGGATATTGGTCATTTTGAGAGCGAACGCTATACAAAAAATTATATTGTTGATTATCTTCGAAAAAAAATTCTTAATTTTGCAATCATTTTATCGGAAGAAAATACAAATCCAGTTAAGTACTTATAAAATATGACGAATACGAAAGAATTAAGTGTTGAGGACAAGTTAAGAGCAATATACGATTTACAGCTTATTGACTCTAGAATTGACGAAATCAGAAACGTTAGAGGAGAACTTCCTTTAGAGGTTGAAGATTTAGAAGATGAAGTTGCAGGTTTGAGCACTCGTTCAGAGAAACTGAAAGGTGAACTTGAAGTGATTGAGGAGCAAATCAAAGCAAAGAAAATTGCTATTGAGGAGCATAAAGAGGTTATTAAAAAGTACACTAAACAACAAGAATCGGTACGTAACAACAGAGAATTTAATTCTTTGACAAAAGAAGTTGAATTTCAAGAATTAGAAATTCAATTGGCTGAAAAGCAAATCAAAGAAATGAAAGCTTCTATCGAGCACAAAAAAGAAGTTATTTCTAACTTAAAAGAAAAACTTGACGCTAAAAGCTCTCATTTGAAACATAAAAAATCTGAATTGGATGCTATTATGGCTGAAACTCAGAAAGAAGAGGCTTTCTTAACTGAAAAATCTGCTGAGTATGCTGCACAAATCGAAGAAAGATTATTAGCCGCTTACAACAGAATCAGAAGCAGTGTTCGTAACGGATTGGCTGTAGTTTCTATCGAAAGAGGAGCTTCTGCTGGATCTTTCTTTACAATTCCACCACAAACTCAGGTAGAAATTGCTTCAAGAAAGAAAATCATCACAGATGAGCACTCTGGAAGAATCTTAGTTGACACTCAATTAGCTGAAGAAGAAAAAGAGAAAATGGAACAACTGTTCGCAAAATTCTAAATATCAAGTCCCGATTAAATCGGGACTTTTTTTTTTTGCTTTTTATTCGCTACAAATTCCACTAATTTCAACCAATTCTTTTTCCATCTATTAATAGTGAGAATAAAAAACGTGGTCATTTTGTGCAATTTGTGGCAGACCTTTTTTTATCTTTAGAAAAAATTTAAGTTTTGAAAATTAAAAAAGGAATTCGCTTTATCACTTTAAAATCTGTTGGCTCTTATATCAATTTTTTAAGTTATGTGCGTCCGCAAAAAGCTATGGAACTTTCTTATGCTCTTTTCAGCCAGCCAAGAATTGGAAGACTGCAAAAAGAAGCCCTTCCAAAAGTTTTGCGACATACCGAGACCGAAACATTTCATCATAACGAACACCATTTTCAAACCTATATTTGGAAAGGAAATGAAACCAAAATTCTTTTGGTCCACGGATGGGAAAGCAATGCTGCACGCTGGAAAAAAACACTGCCCCATCTTCAAAAATCAGGAAGCACCATAATCGCCATCGATGCACCCGCTCACGGACAAAGCAGCGGAAAAGAATTTAATGTTCCTCTTTATGCAGAATTCATCAATAAAGCGGTAGAAAAATATCAGCCAGAAATTATTATTGGGCACTCTATTGGTGGCGCTGCCTGTGTTTATCATCAGCACTTATTTCCAGATACGAGCATTAACAAAATGGTTATTCTAGGCGCTCCATCAGATCTAAAAACTTTGATCGACAACTATGTTTCGATGCTGAGTCTCAACACTAAAATGTTTTCACTTTTAGAAAGCAAATTTATGGATCGCTTCAATTTCAAGCTAGAAGATTTTTCGGGACAGAAATTTGCTTCAGGATTTAATATTCCCGGATTGATTGCCCATGACACTTCAGATAATATTGTGGCTTTTGCCGAAGGTAAAAAAATAGCCAGCAATTGGAAAAACAGTCAATTTATTGAAACCACTGGTTTAGGACACGGAATGCATGATGATGAATTGTATGACAAAGTGATTGAGTTTTTATTTTCAGAAGATTCAAAGTGACATAGGTCACTCATAATTCATAATTCATAATTCATAATTTATAATTCAAATAAAATGATCGCTGTAATTTTTGAAGTTGTTCCTCATGAAGGAAAGAAAGAAGAGTATCTGGATATTGCAGCTAGTCTGCGTCCAGAATTAGATAACATTGAAGGATTTATTTCGATAGAGCGATTTCAAAGCTTTACCGATCCTTCAAAAGTGCTGTCTTTATCTTTTTGGAGAGATGAAGAAAGCATTCAGCAATGGAGAAATCTTGAAATGCATCGTGCCGCACAAGCTAAAGGCCGAAATGAAGTTTTTAAAAATTATCATTTACGAATTGCAGCTGTAGTGCGTGACTACGGAATGTTCGACAGAAAAGAAACTCCAGAAGACAGTTCGGCTTTTCATGATTCCTAAAAAAGGTTCAAAGGTACAGAGGCTGAAAGCAACAAAGTTTTTTTTCAAAATCTAAAGTCTAAAGTCTGAAATCTAAAACTCTAAGATGTCTAAACTTTTGCCTATTTTTGCAGTATGGAAGAAAATTTAAAACGTCTTAATAAATTTATTGGAGAAACGGGCTATTGTTCTCGTCGTGAAGCTGATAAATTGATCGAAGAAGGACGCGTGACCGTAAATGGTACTGTTGCAGAAATGGGAACCAAAGTTTCGCCAGATGATGAAGTGCGCATAAACGGAAAATTAATCGTTGAAAAAAACGAAAAAATGGTTTATCTGGCTTTCAATAAACCTGTGGGAATTGAATGCACAACCAATTTAGAAGTCAAAAATAATATTGTTGATTATATTAATTATCCGAAACGAATTTTCCCGATTGGAAGATTGGATAAAGCCAGTGAGGGATTAATCTTCATGACCAATGACGGCGATATCGTCAATAAGATTCTTCGCGCAAGAAACAATCACGAAAAAGAATATACCGTTACGGTAAACAAACCTATTACAGAACGCTTTATTCAGAGAATGGGAAATGGCGTTCCGATTCTAGATACGGTTACTAAAAAGTGTAAAGTAGAACAAATCAGCAAATATACTTTTAAGATCATTCTAACGCAGGGATTAAACCGCCAGATTAGAAGAATGTCTGAATATTTGGGTTATGAAGTTACAGCTTTAAAACGCATTAGAATTATCAATATTTCTTTGGATGTTCCCGTTGGCCGTTATCGTGATTTAACTGATGCTGAAATAAAAGAACTCAATAAACTTATTGAACCTTCAAGCAAAACTGAAGAAGCGAGTTTTCCTAAAGTTGAAAATTCAAGCTCTGCTTCAACTCCAACTAGAAGAAAAACATTTATTTCAAAACATGATCCTCGATTTAAAAAAAGAGGAGATAATAAATAAAAAGAGGCAAATTTGTAGATTTTTTGCAAGCTTGAGAGAATCAAACTATTTGTAGCAAAAGACAAATGTTTACGGCACAAAGCTCCACAGGAGCGACATAATTTTATTCTTAAATATATGTCGCTCTCTGGAGCTTTTATCATTTGTCTTTTTATAATGCTATAAATATTTTACCTCTCTGGGGTTTTACAGCAAAAAAACTATCCTTTGAAATATTTTTTAGACTATTCTCTTTTATCCAAAAACTCATAATACAAGGCTTTTGACAAAAAGTTTGAATTTTGATAGTTCAAAATCAATTCCTCTCTTACTGCTTCTGCATATTTCCCGTCTAGGCTGTTTTGTTTGAAATATTCACGGCGAATGTCATCATTAAAATTCAATCCGCTTAAAAAGACCGGTTCTACTCCTTTATTTACAGAGATATTATAATTAGTCACCAAACTCCCCCAATTTACATAACTGCATAAAAGAACTGTTCCATAAAAATACCAGACCATTTGGTTGAAAAGATACGCGTTGGTTTTTTGCTTTCTTATCTTTTGAAACGAAACTGCCAATCCGATAATTGCAAGAATCAGAAAAGCATAAACCCCTAGCCTTTTATAAGTAAGTCCATAAAACGAAACGTATTCTGTATTTTTAGCCATAGCGCTTACAATTAGAACTACATTTAATGCCAGCCAAACTTTTGCCAGATTTTTTAAAGCTTTAGCTTTTTCATCAAAATTAAAACCTCCTTTAAAGTAAAACAGGATTACTCCAACCGCCATTAGAATTGAGAAAATAACCGCATTTACGCGTTCATGTGTGTCGGCGCTTAGATTTGTTTTCTCAATAACTTCAAAAAATTGTTCATAATTGTACGTTCCAATAAAAACTAAAAGCATAATATTTAGAAGAAACAAGGTAATTTCTCCGCTTTTTCTTTCGAAGTCCAAGTCGAGGAATGAAAATGTGCTTTGGTTTTTGACTTCAGAAACATCGCTGAAATCATTATTTAGCTTTGGATTGAATTCGTAGCAAGCATCTGGAACCCAATAATTCCAAAAACTAAACGAAATATAAAACCCTAAAATGCACATTGCAATTAATTGCGGCAGATTTATATCAAACTCATAGTCTGTAAATAGCGAAGAAAAATGATCGCTCCCAAAAGAATAAACAATAAAAAACAATCCTAAAAATAGTACTGGAATAACTACAAATGCCACCAGCTTCTTGGCAAAATCGTTATGGATTTTTCGTTCTGGAAGCCATTGTCTAAAAATAAAAATGCGTCCTATCGAAGTAAATCCGTTTAAAAATATAAGCGGAAAGATTTGCACAATTTTGAGCTCTCTCTCCTGCGTTTTAAACTGCAAAAACAAAATTGATAGTGCTAAAGCAAAAAAAGATGCCGCATCTCCATACCAAGCAAAGGCGAAACATGACAAAATAGAGGTCATGACCAAGATAAGATGCGATCTGTCTACAAGCTTCTCCTGAAAGAAATAACTAATTAAGAGCGTCAGCAAAACGCCAAAAATAGAAATATTGATTCCGACAGATTCATTGTAAAAAAGCAGTATAAAAACCGCTGTACATACGAAGATAATTTGATGTTTTTTCATGATCTTAATTTTTAAAAGTACTTTGTAATTCAAAGTTTTTAGGTAAAAAATTTTAGTTTTTAGGATTTCATTAATTTTTCGAGGTAAGAAAGGTGCTCTTTAAACGCCGCGCGGCCAAGCGGTGTTACCTGATAAGATGTTTTGGGCTTTTTGCCCACAAATTCTTTCTTAATCTCAATATATTCAGATTTCTCCAGAGCAGAAGAATGACTCGCTAAATTACCATCGGTGATATTCAAAAGCGTTTTCATCTCGGTAAAATCTACCCAGTCGTTAACCATCAGAACGGACATGATACCCAGTCTGACACGGCTTTCGAAATCTTTATTTAGTTTGTCAATAATTCCCATTCAATTATTTGTATTTTTTGAACATTACTAATCCGTATAAGATATGCAGGATTCCAAATCCGAGAATCCAGAAAAGCAATCCATATCCGATATAGAAAAGAGCAATTAACCCTAAACAAAGTTCGCAGAAACCTAAATATTTTACATCAGAAAAAGTATATTTTTCTGCATTAATAAGTGCTAAACCATAAAAAAGCAAAGTAGATGGCGCTACCAGCCCAAAGTACCCGTGATACATTAAAGCCAAACAGAACACTCCTCCTGCAAAAAGAGGAACTGCTAAATTGAACAGCATTTTCTTGGTTGCTGATGTCCATATCGGCAGATTGTATTTTCGGCTTTTTCTAATGGTAAAAAAGATGCCAAATGCAAAAGCGCACATTAAAATTCCGATTCCTATCCAGAACAATTCTGAAACTAAATTGGCAGAATATAATCTATGATCATCATTAAGATAATCCATTCCATTTGCCTTAAACAACTGGTATACATAGATTCCACCAATTAAAGCCGAAAGACCTGCGAAAACTCCCGAAAGTCCGCTTAACGATATAAATCTTGAAGAGCGCTCCATCATGGAACGAATATGTGCTAAATCTTCTTGATGCTTTTGATTCATAATTAAAGTACTTTGCGTTACAAAGTTATTATTTATTTTGAAATGGCAAGTAAAAAAATAACTTTTTTTGTTTCAACAAGACCTAACAGGTTTTAAAAAACTGTTAGGTCCCTCCGTAAAGTTGCGTGAGGGATAGGAGCTGGCTACCGAAGTAGCGCGGATAGCCCGACCCCGACGCGTTGAGAGGGCGCATAAGCGTAAAGTATGTTTGCCCTCTCAACGCGTCGGGGTCACGCCCAAAGCATAAAAACGAAAAAGCCCATTCTTAACGAACAGGCTTTGCATTATTTAAAGTTTTAGAACCATCTTCTTCTTTTGAATAGGAAGACTCCAAAGGTTGATAAAATTATTGAAACTAAAAGCAAGATCCAGATGCCATATTTGCTTTCTTCTAATCCGTTTGGGACGTTCATTCCGTATAAACTGGCAATTAGGGTTGGAATCATAAGAATGATCGAAATTGACGTCATCTGCTTCATAATATTGTTCATATTATTTGAGATTACAGAAGCGTAAGCATCCATCATTCCTGTTAAGATGTTATTGTAAATATTGGCTGTGTCCTGCGCCTGATTTAATTCGATCTCGACATCTTCTAACAATTCTGGATCGTAACTGGCTTTGTGCGCTTTAAGATTTTTGATTCTTTGAAACAAAACATCATTTGCTTTTAGCGACGTGATAAAGAATACAAAGCATTTTTCGATTTGAAGCAAGGCTTGCAATTCTTCATTTTTGATTGATTTCTCTAAATTATCTTCTGCCAGTTTTATTTTATGGTTGATTTGTTTCAAATATTTCAAATACCAAACGCTTGATGACAAAAGCAATCTTAAAACTAAATTGAAATTATCTTCTATTTCGATGTTTTTGCGTTGTGAATAAGCCACAAAATCTTTTATGATTTCTGTTTTATAAAAACTTATGGTAACAGTGATATCGTCTTTAAAAATGATTCCGAGAGGCACGGTGTGAAACGGGATCTTTACATCGCCGCTTTTTATGGGAATACGCATAATGATCAAAGTCCAACCGTCTTCGATTTCAATACGAGGTCTTTCGTCGATATCCTCAATATCATTGTAGAATGCTTCGGGAATTTGAAGCTCTTCTAATAAATAGTTCTTATCTGATTCTGTTGGAGATTCGATGTGAATCCAGCAATTTGAAGTCCATTTTTGGATTTCTACCAATCCGTTGTTGTTTGTGTAAAAGGCTTTCATTTCAAAATACAGGTTTTTAGCGCAGCATTTTGAAATTTCAAAAGCTGCTTAATTTAATACTAACGAATAATAATAATCGTCCATTTGGAGAAGGGTTATTTTTTAAAGTGCTGCAAAAGTATCCTTTATTTTTAAGAACCGAAACTTTAAACTATTAATTAAATATTAAAATGGCAGTTTGAGCGTTTTTTTAAACACTAAGAGACATATATTCTGGCTATAAAGACATTTCACTTTTTCTAAATAAACATCGATAAGGCTTAAGCTTACTATGTGAGAAACTTGTTTCTGCTTAATATCTTTTTTAGAAGCCAAGTTCTATGTTTCTATACGTTAGAAAAGTTTTAGCGCAATAAAAAAGCCTGTTCTATTGAACAGGCTTTGTAAAATATTTTGAAAAGAAATTAGTGGTTTCTCGCGCTTCTCATTTTTCTTGCTAAAAGTGTATTTTTAAGCAGCATTGCAATTGTCATTGGCCCTACTCCACCTGGAACTGGCGTAATGAATGATGCTTTTTTGCTTACGCCATCAAAATCAACGTCACCTTTAATAACGTATCCTTTTGGATTTGATGCATCGTCTACGCGTGTAATTCCAACATCAATAACGGTCACTCCTTCTTTTACCATATCCGCTTTTAAGAATTCTGGAACTCCTAAAGCTGTAATAATGATATCAGCATTTTTAGTAAATTCAGCTAAATTTTTAGTTCGGCTGTGTGTTAATGTTACTGTTGAATCTCCCGGATTTCCTTTACGGCTCATCAAGATACTCATCGGACGCCCAACAATGTGGCTCCTTCCAATAACAACGGTGTGTTTTCCGGCAGTCTCTACTTTATAACGTTCTAACAATTCCATAATTCCGAATGGTGTTGCTGGAATAAAACTTTCCATTTCAAGAGCCATTCTTCCAAAGTTTGTTGGATGAAATCCGTCAACGTCTTTGTCTGGATCGATTGCTAATAAGATTTTCTGCTCATCAATATGTTTTGGCAAAGGCAACTGAACGATGTACCCATCTAGGTTATCATCTTCGTTCAACTCTTTAATCTTAGCCAATAATTCGTCTTCTGTAATGGTTTCTGGCAAAGCAACTAAAGTTGAATCGAAACCAATTTCTTGGCATGATTTTACTTTACTTCCTACGTAAGTTAAACTTGCTCCGTTATTCCCAACCAAAACCGCTGCTAAATGAGGCACTTTCCCTCCAGCTGCTTTTATGGATTGAACTTCGGCTGCAATTTCGTTTTTAATGTCGTTAGATGTTTTTTTACCGTCTAGTAGTTGCATTTTGTTGTTTTGTTTCAGGTTTAATTTGTTTTATGTTTCAAGTTGAAAATGAAACTTAAATATTTATGTAATTAAAAAAGTTTCAAGTTTTGGCCTCTTAACTTGAAACCTTAAACTTGAAACTTTTAGTTTTATTATTTCGGCATTCCTCCTGGCATACCACCCGGCATCCCTTTCATACCTCCCATCATTTTCATCAGATTTTTTCCGCCTGGGCCTTGCATCATCTTCATCATCTTGCTCATTTGGTCAAACTGTTTCATCAGCTGGTTAACCTGCTCGACTTTTGTTCCCGAACCTTTAGCGATTCTGGCTTTTCTTTTTACGTCGATAATGGCTGGTTTGCTTCTTTCCGCTGGCGTCATCGAATAAATGATCGCTTCGATATGTTTGAAAGCGTCATCTTCGATTTCAACATCTTTCATGGCTTTTGAAGCTCCTGGTATCATTCCAACCAAGTCTTTCATATTACCCATTTTCTTCACTTGCTGAATCTGCGTTAAGAAGTCATCAAAACCAAATTCGTTTTTCGCGATTTTCTTTTGAAGTTTTCTTGCTTCCTCTTCGTCAAATTGCTCTTGAGCTCTTTCAACAAGAGACACAACGTCTCCCATTCCTAAGATACGCTCAGCCATACGATCTGGGTAGAAAATGTCAATTGCTTCCATTTTCTCTCCTGTACCTACAAATTTGATTGGTTTGTTTACAACAGATTTAATTGAAAGCGCAGCTCCACCACGTGTATCACCATCTAATTTCGTTAAAATAACTCCATCAAAGTTTAAGATATCGTTGAAAGCTTTTGCTGTATTCACAGCATCTTGTCCTGTCATAGAGTCTACAACGAACAATGTTTCTTGCGGCTGAATTGCTTTGTGTACACGCGCAATTTCATCCATCATTTCCTGATCTACTGCCAAACGACCTGCTGTATCGACGATCACAACATTGAATCCGTTTGCTTTAGCGTGTTTAATTGCGTTTTGAGCAATCTCTACAGGATTTTTATTTTCTGGTTCTGAGTAAACCTCAACACCTATTTGATCTCCCACAACGTGCAACTGATTGATCGCCGCGGGACGGTAGATATCACAGGCAACAAGAAGTGGTTTTTTATTTTTCTTTGTTTTTAAGAAGTTAGCTAGTTTCCCTGAGAAAGTAGTTTTACCAGAACCTTGAAGCCCTGACATCAAAATAACAGTTGGATTTCCTGATAAGTTAACACCAGCAACATCTCCACCCATTAATTCTGTCAACTCGTCTTTTACCAGTTTTACTAATAATTGTCCTGGCTGTAAGGTTGTCAATACGTCCTGTCCAATCGCCTTATCTTTTACTCTAGCAGTAAAATCTTTAGCAATTTTAAAGTTAACGTCGGCATCAAGTAAGGCACGACGAACTTCTTTTAAGGTATCAGCAACGTTTACTTCTGTAATTTTACCGTGCCCTTTTAATATATGGAACGCTTTATCTAACTTATCACTTAAATTATCAAACATACTATTTCTTTTATTTGAAGTGCAAAGATAATCTAATTAGATATTTCAGGCAATTTTTATTTATACGCAATTTTTTGCCACGAAGGCACTAAGACGCAAAGTTTTTGGCCACGAATTACGCTAATTTCTCGAATTGTTTTGCTCTCGCAGATTACGCAGATTTTTATTTGCTCGCAAGGGCGCAAAGTTTTTTTATTCTCCATCAATAAAATATCTGCGTAATCTGCGAGAAAAAAAACTTAGCGCCCTTGCGCCTTCGTGGCAAACAAAAAAGGCGCAAAGAAAAACCTCTGCGCCTTTGTAACTATGTACCTTTGAACCTTACTTTTAAAACTGGAAATAAATAAACGGTTGCGAACCAGCAACGGCTGTTGCGTATACAATCCAGTAAACGAAACCAAGTATTATTGCTTTTACTAATAAAGGTGTTTTGTCGAAAACCGATTTCATTCCGTTTGTGAATGTTTCTGGCAAGAAATGCCAAACATAACCGAACAGCATTAATCCGAAAACATTTTTATATCCTAATATAATCGTTTTCCAAAGTTCTGGTTCGAAAGTCAATTGGCCAATATTATTAATTACTTGCAAAGCTGTTTCGAAATCTCTGGCGCGGAAAAAGATCCAGCAGAAAACTACGAAATGGAATGTTATAAGAATTGAGAAAAATCTCCACAAGAAATTCGGGCTCTTATCTTTCTTTGAAGGGAAAAATTCCATAAATATTTTATGAACTGCCAAAGCTAATCCGTGAAGCGCTCCCCAAACAATAAACTGTGCTCCTGCTCCGTGCCACAATCCTCCTAAAAGCATTGTCGTAAACAAGTTAAAATTGGTTACTAAAGTTTGTTTTATTTTACTTGAAAGTAAAAATGACAAACAGAAAACCACAATACTGCTTCCAGCAATGATGAGCGGAATTACACTTTCATTATAACAAGACATTCCCCAAAGCAATAATCCAAAGAAAAATAAACTTGGAAACAAAAATCCTGCGAAAGATCCTTCGCGATTTCCACCAATCGAAATGTATAAAAAGTCTTTCAACCAAGTAGAAAGCGAAATGTGCCATCTTCTCCAGAAATCGGTAATCGAAGTTGATTTATATGGAGTTCTAAAGTTGGCTGGCAATTTAAAGCCTAACAATAATGCAATACCAATTGCCATATCTGAATATCCAGAAAAATCGCAGTAAATCTGAATGGCATATCCGTACGAAGCCATTAGGTTTTCGAAAGAAGTATAACTCATCGGCGTATCAAAAACACGATCGACAAAGTTTACCGATATGTAATTTGAGATTACAGTCTTCTTAATTAAACCTCCAATAATCAAAAACAAAGCATTGTTTACATCTTGTTTCGTCAGGTTTAATTTTTGATATATCTGAGGAAGGAAATCTTTTGCGCGCACAATTGGCCCAGCAACTAACTGCGGGAAAAACGAAACGAAAAATAAATATTCGATGTAGTTTTTTGTCGGCTTAATTTCTTCACGATAAATTTCAATAATGTAACTCATTGACTGAAACGTGTAGAACGAAATTCCGACAGGGAGAAAAACATCATGAAGTGCAAAATGACCATGAAACATATCATTGTAAGTCACAATCAAGAAGTTCATGTATTTGAAATAGCCCAAAAGCGCCAAATTCAAAATTACACTAATCACCAGATACAGCTTTTTAACTCCATCTCTGCTTTCTCTGTAAATAATCTGGCTCAAGCCGTAATCTACAACAGACGAAAGCAATAAGAGCAGAAAATAAATTCCGCTTGATTTATAATAAAAGAATAATGAAAAGAGAATAACATACGTTAATCTCAAATAAAATGTTTTGCGTAAAAACCCATACACAAAATAAAAAACCAGAAATAAACCTAGGAATAAACCGGTATTAAATAAAAGTTTTTCGTCGGGATTATAAACAAACCAACTCTTAACTTGTTCTATTGTAATTGCACCAAAGTTTTGAATAAACCAATTATTAATGCTTTCTATTGTTGTCAACTTACTTCTTTAATTTAAAATTATCGTATGATTTTAAAAACGCTTGAGCAAACAAATCTCCTTGTTTCTCGTATCCTTTTTTTGAGTAATGAACCCAGTCTGGTCCAATTAACCCTTGCACTTTTAATTGTCTGATTCCGCTCATGCCTCCAAATTCGTCGTACAAATCCCAAACTGCAAGACGATCTTTTTGAGCTATATCAATAATTTGTCTGGTATAATCATTAATATAATTATTGGGTTTTCTTCTCAGCAATGATGGCGGAGGCGTCATTACAATTATTGGCGCATCTATTTTCTGTGCTCTTACATTGCTAATAAACTTACGTAATTCTTTAATATAATTTTCTGCATCTAAGTGATCGTAACTTTCATTTGTTCCTAATGAAAAAACCAAAAGATCGGGATGCAACGATTTTAACTGTTCAAAAAACAGCGGATATTTATTGTAATCTGAATATTTCGCCCCGTTTACCCCAATTCCGCTATAAATAATACCTGGAGCATCTTTTTCTAAAACAATTCCGTTTAACTCATAATCTTTTGCCTCTTTGTTCGGAATCAAGAAAATTCGGCTTAAAGCGTTTTCTGAATTATAATAATGCGAATAAGCATCTGATTCTATTGCTAACGGAACAAATTCTGACATTGAAATCGTCTTAGGCCTTGTTTCGTTTGTTGCAATTTTTAATGTTCTTCCTGCTCGAATATTATTAGATTTTAAGCGATTGTCTCTTTTTATATCAGCAACCGAAACATTGTATTTATCAGCAATTGTTCCAAGCACTTCACCTTTTTTAATTTTATGCGTGATAACTTTTCGTTCTGTTGTCTGAATAGAATTGATTTTAGACGAAATGGCCAAATCGAACATATTCTGATTCTGAGGCGTAATAATTTTTATTGTATTGAATTTATACGCTGGATCTTTTACGTTCATCTCCACTACAAATCCGCCAGAATCTCTCCAAAGCCCAATTCCGCTTAACCCAACCGGACATTGCTTAAATGGGTGAATATTTCTATAGCTTTCCCAAGCTCTGTTCGATTTAAAACGTTCGTTATAAGATCCGTTTGTTTTGGCCAATTGATACGGAAAAACCAAACCGCGGCCGGCATTTCCAAACCTTTGCTGCAGTTTTTTCCTGATTTCATTGGTCATTAAATCGCTTTGAATATGCGAATCTCCAATATGCACAATATTGATTTTTTGATTCTTCTGATCTTCATTTTTTTCCAGCTTCTGGAAAAAATCGCTTATCGCTTTTGCGTTATAAATCTGACCATCAGAAGGCGCATCAATTGCTGCTGTATCCACTTTTTGAATCATACTTTTAGTTGTTGGCTGTATGTACTTTTGGGGGGGATTTTCATTTGTCGAGAAAAAAAGGCAACAAAAGAAAACCATAAGTTTGTTTATCATACACTGTCTTTTGTTACTGAAACAGAATCGGGTCTGGCTCTTTTTACTGGTTTTGGCTTAGTCCCTTCAACATCTCTTTTTTGTCTGAGAACTTTATATTCTTCGTATCCTTTATTTAATTGTCCATAAAGCAAATTGCCAATTGCTTTTGCTCCGCGCTGATTAAAGTGCGTATAATCTTTGTTTGCTTTTGCTGGAGTTTCATCAACCCACTTAATCATAGAACCGTCTCCTCCCATCAAAGTATACAAGTTTACAAATCCTGCATGAGTTTCTAATGCATAGTGTTTTTGCGCTTTCATTAAAGGAACTACAGCCGAATCGGTTTTCATTTCTAAATCATATTTTGTCGATTTATCGGCAGTTGAAACAATTAAAATAGAAACCCCTGGGAAAGATTCTTTTATTTTGTTTACGGTTTTTGTCATTCCTTTTTCATACCAAGAATAATTTTTGGTTCCGTAATTCAGAACATTCGTTCCATAGTGAAGAATAATCAAATCGTATTTTAAGCTATTATTAAAAGCTCTCATCACGTCTGCATTGAACATCGAAATTGGAAGTCCTGAATTTCCTCTCTGCGAGAAATTATCAACATGAACTCCACTTCCGTTATCAAAATTAAATCCGTAAATCGGAATAGAATCTGCTTGAACAAAATTTGCTTTAAAAGCTTTTAAACTTCCTGACGAAACTTTCAGTGTGTTCACGAGATTATTTGGCGAAAGGCTTTTCTTAAGCGTATCTTTTCCTATAATAAAATTGACTTTTCCTGTTTTAGCAGAACGCCCATAAAATAATGTTGCATTATCTAAAGAGGTAGAATATTTGTTAAGTCCGGCTTCATATTGAACCCAAGTTGAATTGGATTTATCATTTGCAAAAAACACGTGGCCGTTAACTCCGAAAGGACTTGTTGGTCTTTTTACATTTAAGTAAGACTGCGTTTTCCAATTTTTGGAATAGGTTGATTTTACAGAACCTCTTGAGGCTGCAGATTCTGAAGTAATAGACACAAAACCAACACCATTTCCACCAAAACGTTCCTGATAATTGGTACGAACGTCCTGAACAATCAAATCGCCATCGGTCATAGAATCTCCATAGTAAGCGATTCTAACCTTATTCTGCGGATTTTTTTCTAACTGATACAATTTCTCATAAAAAGAAATCAGATATTGATATCCTTTATAATTTTCGAATGTTTCAGCAGGAAACTCAATTCCTTCGGTTTCATCAAAAACAATTTTCTGCTGATTCAGTTCTTTTTCACTTGCAGCAATGCTGTCCTTATCCAAAGAAAGAGAATCTTGGGCAACAGATTCTAAAAGCAGACTATCTATTAATATATTTTTAGAATCTAACTTACTCTCAGAAAATATTTTGTCCGGAAGGATTTGCTTAAATCCAATAAAAGCAACAACCGCTAAAGCAACGATCGCGAAGGACTGAAAAAAATAAGATTTTGTATTCACTTAATAATTATAAAAAAATATGAAGAACTGCATTCAAAAACTAAACCAATAAATAATGGATCACTTGCTGCAGAAAAAATTTGTGCAAAGATAGAATAACATTTTGTTTCTATTTAATTTTAACAAGAAAGTAGAACAAAAAAAGAGGCTAGAAAAATTCTAACCTCCTTATCAAAAAAAAATAAAAAAAACAAAGCTAATGATTAACTAGATTTTGATGCCGAAACATTTTTAAGTTAAAATGAAATATTCTTTATAATCTTTAGATTTTTTCATTCTTGAAATTATTTTAAAAGAGCATATTGGAATGTTGGGTGACCTCTTTCCAAATCAGCTTTTGCACCGCCAGTAAATTTCAATTTATAAACATTTCCAGCAGGATCTTTAACTACAAAGAAACGATCTGTTTTTAGCACAAATTGAGTAACTGGATTTCCATCAGGACCTACAACACTTGTACTTCTCCAATTTGATCCAATATTTCTTTGGTCTGCAGTAAATTTAGCATTATCAACATTTGCCAATGTAAAAGCATCATAAGTAAATGCAGAAGTTAGAACTTGATACACTTTTGCATTACCGTTTAAGTTACTTGTCACATAATCTGGATAGAAATATGGCACTGTTGTTGCCCCATTAGGAATAACGTTTACGAAAGTTGTAAAGTTAAGGTCCCATTGATTTTTTTGTGGCTCAACATTCACTACTTTTTTATCGATTAAGCTTAAGAATGTAAAATTATAAGCACTATTTTTAGAAATTACAACTTCTTCGTGAGTTGTTGCTGCAATATCAGCATATTGAACTTTGTAATCGCTTCCGCTTCTTAAAACTCTAATTTTTTTCCATCCTCTTGTTTCTCCACCAACCGCACCTTCTTTTCCTAGAGCTGGCGCAGTAGCAGCAGGTTTGTTACCTAAGTAAAGTAAATATACTTTGTTTTCAGAATCAGTTGCAGAAATTGCAGCAATAGCAGTTTTTGTAATATCTCCAGCTGAATCATCAACTTGATTAGAAAATCCTGTTCCTTGAGCAATAATCATAGTTTCATCTGCAACTTGAACTTCATCAATATTAGTGCTTGTTAATTTCTTTGCTGCCATTTTTACAGAGCCATTTAATACTACTCTAAAGTCTGAACCAGAATAAAATCCTAAATCCCAAGAATTTCTAGCAACGTTTATCATTTTCCCGCTGCTTAAATCAACATAAACTTGATTTGGCTGTAATGGACCGCCAACTTCAGGCGCTAAAGCCGTTCCTAAAGAAGCTGTTTCATTAAAATTTAGCTGAATTGTTTTGTTTCCAGAAATTTGAGCTCCAAAAGAAGTTCCTGAAATAGTGAAAACTACATTTTTCACTTCAGTTCCAGTTGCGCTTTTGATTTTATTAAAAGTAAACTCAACTGAAGTTGCACCTTGTGCAAACGGAATAACTACTTTTTTGGCAGTAGCCGCAGGAGTTGTAGTATAATCTGTAGTATAGGCTACTGCAGTTTCTGTAATATCAAGCGTAATTGTTCCTGCAGCTGGAGCTGCTTTAGAAAATTTTATTTGAACTGGTGTTGCGTCACTTGTCAAATTGTATGAAGCTTCAGCAAATGCAACAGCTACATCTGATTGCTGGCCATCATCGTTACTATTACAAGCTGTAAAAGCCAGTAAAACGAAAGAAAGAATTAAAACGAAGTTCTTTTTCATGGTATTTATATATTAATTAAAATTTAGGTTATACGTAAGTTTAAGAAAATAAGAGCGGCCGTATCCAAGCATCATAGCCGATACACCTCCTCCTCCATGCGCGCCGCCAGTAGGCCCGCCACCACCTTGTGTAATCTGTACATTGGTCACATTAAATATGTTACGTGCTCCAATTGTAGCTTCAAATTGATTTTTAAAGAATGATTTTCTAATAGAAGCGTCCATCCAGCTGTATGGCTTAATTTCGTTTAAATAAAACGCTGCATTGCCATTGCCATCAGTTCCGGTAGCAAATTGCTGCTGCTGTCCGTTGTATTTGTAATAAAGTGCAAATAGGGTGTTCCATTTAGGAATATTGTATGATATACTCGAATTTAACTGCAATGAATACAAGTATTTATCATCTGAAGTAATATTCAATTCGGCCAAATCAAGTTTTTGCGAAATCCCAACTACAGCTGCTCCCACTTTTAAATTCCAGTTTTTATAAGCGAATTGTTCTGTTGTCGAAATATTCCACATTTTATATTTGTTGATATTGATGTATTTGTATTTCGAAGGAGTAATTTGAGTTAATACCATATCAATTCTATCATCGACATCCAAAAAAGTCACTGCTACATTATTAGCAACTTGCAAACCCGATTTAAAGTTGCATAACCTCTTAAAACTCACTTCATACGAAGTACTGTTTTCTGGAACCAAATTTGGATTTCCCTGCACATTATGATTTGAGTCAACAAAATAGGTGTATAATTCATCAAAATTTGGCGTACGATATGATTTACCCAATGAAGCTCGGGCTTCTAATCCTTTCTTGAAAAGATATTTCAGTCCTAACGAACTCGCATATTGGTTTTCAAAAGCAGACTGAAACGAATATCGAAGACCCGGACGAATAGAAAATTTATCTGTTAAACTAATTTCGGCAACCGTAAAAATGTCATAATTTTCTAGTCTTTTTCTAACATCTTTAGACTGAAGCTGATCGTCTAAAAATGTTCCTGCAGCACTATTATAAAACCCATTTTCGTTCGTAATCTCATAGCCAAGCTGAAAATCGACTTTTTTATTATTAAAGAAGTTGCTTAGAGTTCCTGTAGAATAAAGAACTTCTTTAGACTGATATGTAAATCTGTTATTGTTTGATTCTTGCTTAGTCTCCATCTGATAATCAAACAACTCTGCATCTCGTTCCTGTTTTTGATGTGAAACGGAAACATTATAATTTAACTTAGAAAAAAGTTTCCCATTTGCATTCAAATGATGATAAAAACGATTTGTGATGTAGCGTTTATCTCTTGCGAAATAGGTTTCTGGAAAAGGGTAATTATCTTGAGGAACTAAAACTGGACTATAATAGTCTACATTTTCACCATAGTAATCAAACTTGTAAAAAATCTTAAAATTAGTTTTTTGATAGCCTAACATGGCATTACCAACCCATTGCTCTTTCGGCAGCCAGCTGTATCCTCTTAAACCATCATTAACACTATAATCTTTTCCCTGCTTATCATCATAAAAACCTTTAAAATTATTATGATTTCCGCCAAGATTAATAAACCAATTATCATTGAAGTTATGTCCAACTTTTGCAGACTGAATGTGTCGGCCTTTATCAGTCAACGAATATTCTTTGCCTACTGTTTCTTCTTGAATAGTTGCACTGATGTCCCATTTATTAGGCCCTCCTTTTTTTGTGATAATATTTAAGATACCACTTACAGCATTAGCCCCATGAGTTACTCCCATTGAACCTTCAATAATTTCGATGCGTTCTACATCGTCAAGATTTACCTGCGTCAAATCAACATTAGTCCCCATTCCTGTATCACTCACTAATGGAATATTATCTACTAAAATTTTAAAGTACTGCGAATCTAATCCGAACATTGAAACCGTTGAACGCCCGTCACTTCCACTATTCTGAATTGTTATATTCAGATACTGATTCAAAACATCTGAAAGATTATTTGCTGCCAATTGTTTAATGTCCTCTTTAGAAATCACGCGAACATTAAAAACAGATTTCTTAATCGATTGTGGCTCTAATTGTCCTGTCACAACAACCTCAGAAAGTTTTTCCTTAGAGGCAATACTGTCTTTCTGCTGAGCATAAGAGTATGTACAAAATAGAAATCCAGCAAAAAGGGTAAATTTAATTTTCATTATTTTTATTCAGTCTTAATAATCGAGGCAAATATATAACTATTTTTAATTGTTCTAAATTAAATTTATATATTTGCGAAAATTTTAAAAACAAAACAATAAGTTATGATTTCAAAAAGCCTTTTTTTGTCAGCCGCTATGGCTTTAACATCTAGTCTTGGTTTTAGTCAGGACAAAAAACAACAAGACATAAAATCTATTAAATCGATGTGTGGTTGTTATGAGGTAAAGTTTAATTTCACAGAAACTTTCTCTTATCCAAAAGATTCTCTTACTTATAAGCCTTCTGAAACAAAACACGAATCTGCTTTAGAATGGGTAGAATTATTGGAAGATACTCCTAACAAAATTGTAATGCAGCATTTATTGATTGTAAGTGACGATATGATCATCAAACACTGGAGACAAGATTGGCTATACGAAAACACAGACTTATATTCTTTTGACAAAGGCAATTCTTGGAAATACAAAAAATTAGACAAAAAAGCGGTTAAAGGTCAATGGACTCAAAAAGTATATCAAGTAGACGATAGCCCGAGATACGAAGGATCTTCAACTTGGGTACACGTTGATGGGCAAGATTATTGGGCAAACGTTGCCGATGCTCCGCTTCCAAGAAGAGAACAAACAAAACGTAACGATTACAATGTTTTGAAAAGAAGAAACATTCACGAAATCACTTCTACAGGATGGAACCATGAACAAGACAATGATAAATTAGTTCGTGATGATGCTGGAAAAGATGTATTGCTAGCGCAAGAAAAAGGATTTGATGTTTACACTAAAGTTCCTGATGTAAAATGTATTGCTGCTCAAAAATGGTGGAAAGAAAATAATGCTCTTTGGAAAAACGTTCGTGACAAATGGCAGACTCTTTTTGACAGACATCAAGATTTAAATCTAGAAGCAAAAGTAGAAAGAAAAGCCTTGTATTCTCTTTTATTTGACTTAAAGCCAAATGCAACAAAAGCAGAATCTGATGCTATTATCGACAAATTCGTTAAAAAATAAAAAAGCATAAAAAAACCACCAGCAATGCTGGTGGTTTTTATTATATAGTAATGAGACAACAATTAGTATATTGTTAATACCCCACCGTTTGTAAGTGTTAAACCATCCGAAAAAGTAGCAACAAAAGCCAAACGGATTGTTTTGCTTCCTGTACCACTAAACGCAGGATTAGAGCTTAATGCAGAAGAATTAAATAAAGCAGTTGCTCCATCTTTATCTACTGTTGCATCTGCTACCTTCGCTCCAACGACCACAGCACCAGAAGCTGCTGTATCATTATGAATCTCAAGCGATTTAAGTGTTACACCTTCTTTTAAAAATGTGTAAATAAAAATAGGTTTCCCTAAATCTGTACGCAAAAATTTTGCATCAGCAGCTGTCCTAACTGGATTCGTGCTTGCTCCAAGCACTGGCCTTCCGCTTGCTTGTGGCATTGACCTATCATCACCAATATCATTACTGCAAGAAGCAAATACCACAAATAAAACCAATAAAGAAAATTGTTTTATATATTTTTTCATGTTTTTCATTTTAAATATTATTTATCCCAAAAAAGTGGAGTATATAAGAAGTCTCCTCCAATTGCAGCTGCTGCAGCCTTATAATTGGTAGGATTTAGAGTTTGCTCTCTAATTGGGTAAGTCATTCTTACAGGAACTTGACCTTTAGCAGCTGGGTCAGCAGTAGCCGGTGCGGTAAGTGCTGGAAAGTTTAATCTTCTTGCCGAAGTCCATCCTTCAAATCCTCTATTATACGAGGCATACCAAGCTTGCTGTCCAATTTTTTGCTGCCAAGTAGGTGCTGCGGTAACATAAGCAACAGCAGGATTGGCTAAATAAGTTGTAATACTAGATTGAGCTACTCCCCAATCCTGCATCGAAGCAGTAATTGCATCATTATAGTACGCTTCAGCAGTACCTCCAACAGCAACACCTCTTTCTACAGCTTCAGCCAATAAAAATTGAACTTCTGCGTAATCTAATAAAGTCGCTGGAAAAGTTGGTGCCTGAATTGCATCACTGACATGAGTAAAACTACCGTAACTATTTTTGACACCCGGCACTCCTCCTACATATGGCATTTTGTTGCTAGCAAAATACGCTACTCTTCTCGGATCATTTAAAGCATTCAAAGCATCAACAAATGGTTTGGCAGGTACAAAATCATGTCTTCCTGAGAATACCATATCTACATAAAGTGGATTTGTGTTTGGTAAAGCATTCATATAAACAACCTTTGCATTATCTGCATTAGAAGTAAAAGCTCCCTTTGCCGCTGACGTAATTGTAGCATCAGCCAAAGTATTGTTTAGCCCTGATGCCTTAAGATTGATTCCCAACTGTAATTTGATGCTGTTTGCAAATTTCGCCCAGTGTGACATACTATCGCCATAAAGAACATCGGCAGCACCAAATCCTGCATGGCTAACGTCAAGATTAGCAATATCCTTATCTAATCGAGCAATAAGATCTGTATAGATATCAATTGCTTTATCATATTTAGGCAAATAATTATCAGATCCTTTAGAAGCCTCTGAATAAGGAATATCTCCAAAAGTGTCCACTAAAATTTTAAAATCGTAAACAGTCAAAATATCAATTAATATCAATTGATTTTTCTTAACTGCTGTTTTTGCAGCAAAATCAGGATCGTTTGAAGCAATTACTGACTCAGTCAAATATTTTTTTGCTTTCGTTAAATCACCAATCGGACCTGCAAAATAGGCAGTCCAATGACTATCAGAAATCTTTCTGGTAGTCCAGTTATAGTTGGTTTCATCTGTATAAGTTGTTTCCGTCCACTGCTGATTTACTAATCTGAAAATATTTCTGTTAACATTTGTATTTGTTACCTGATCTGCAGTCGTTTTAATTGCACTTGTAAACAAAGTATACGCAGGCACCACTTCTGGATTTTTCTCGTTTTGATTTAAATCGGTTAGATTGTCCTCATTACAAGATATTGTGAGAATCAAAATTCCCAAAGCATATATAATTTTTTTCATCTTTCTCTGTATTAAAATTTAAGCGTTAAGTTAAACCCAATATCTCTCGTTGTAGGCAATGATCCTGTAGAGTAACCTCTCGATTTGCTACCTGATGACAAGCCACTTTCTGGATCTGCATAAGGCAAGTTTTTATGGATGATCCATAAATTAGTTCCTAATAGGCTAAACGTAGCGTCTTTTATAAAAGTTCTGGCTAACCATGGTTTTGGGAAATTGAAAGACACAGAAACTTCTCTCAATTTAACGTAAGAAGCATCATAAACAAAAGCTTTGTTAGGCGCTGCCGTATAACCATAATTATTAGAAAAAGTACCCGGATTTACAACTGCCATAGTATTTGGGGTTCCATCAGGTTTAACACCTTGATTTACTACACCCGTTTCTCTAATATTGCCAACAGCAGTTTCTTTATACAATCCAGTTGCAAGACCATAATACATATCTAAAGAAAAAATGTCTCCACCATGCTGGGTATCAATTAAAAATCCTAACGACACATTTTTATAGTTGAATTTATTTCTGATACCACCGATCCAGTCTGGATTTATATTTCCGATTATTTTATCTGCAGTTGGAGTAATCATATATCTACCAGTAGCCTGATCAACAGTTGGCTGTCCATTAGTATAAACATAATCAGTTCCTTTTAAAGCTCCGTAAGGCTCGCCTGGAGTTGCATTAGAAGTTACGCCCCCTTGGAAAGAAGCTAATTGTAGATTTTCTAATCCGTTAGGCAAAGAAACTACAGCGCTTCGGTTGTTTGACCAGTTTACGACAATATCCCATCTAAAATCTTTTGTTTTTATTGGAGTTCCTGTTAATTGAACTTCAAAACCTTTATTTTCTATCGTACCACCATTAACCACTGCATCCGTATAAGTTGAAGCAGAAGATACTGCAGCCGTAACAATTTGATCAACTGATAGCGTTTTGTAATACGTAACATCAAAACCTAATCTATTATCTAACATACTTGCTTCTAAACCAAACTCAAAAGATTTTGTTCTCTCAGGTTTAAGATTAGGGTTTCTATTTACAGATGTTCTTTCATCCATATTGCTATAAACAGGCTGCTCGTGGAAATTAGAACTTCTTGTGAAAGTATTTATTAACTGCAACGGTAATGCGTCATTTCCTACTTCAGCATAATTGGCTCTTAATTTTCCAAGGTTCAACCAATCTGCATGCAATAAATTAGAAAATACAATTGCACCAGAAATAGCCGGATAAACATAAGAGTTATTTCCTTTTGGCAAAGTAGAAGAAATATCTCTTCTTACAGAAGCATCAATAAAATAGGTGTTTTTATAACCTAACGAACCTTGAGCATAAATACCATTTACGCCAATATCATTTTTAGTTTCTCTTGGGAAAGGAAGTGCATATCTTGAATTTGATAATGCATATACTTCTGGAACTACTAAACCTCCAATTGTCGACGACAATACATTATCATTATGCTGTCTTCTAATATTAGACCCCAATACTCCTGTTAAACTCAAATCTTCTCCAAATTTTTTATTGAAGTTCAACATTAAATCATAATTGATTTCTTGATAATTTAAATCATTTCTTTGGTAGCCTGAAGTTTCATCTACTGGAGACAAACCAAATCCTGAAGCAACAGATCCAATCGCTCTGCGTTCTTCTTGAAGCTGTTTATTAGAATCCAAGGAAACTCTACCCATTGCTGATACCCAAGGAGCAATCTCATAGTTAAGAGAAGCATAACCAATAAATCTAGTTTTATTGTCTGAAGAGTAGTTTTTGTAACGTGTAAAATATGGATTATCCCAATAAATAGGCACCAAACCATCAACACTTGTAGGATCTGCTAAATTCCATGTAGCATTTTGTCCTCCAGAATTGAAATAGGCATCTTTCTGAGCTTGCACATCAGTATTGACCTGCCACCACTGACGGAAAGACCCTATGATATTATCACTATATCCAGTTGAGTTTCTTCCAATTGTGTTTTGTAAAGTTACTGCTGAGTAAATGTTAGCAGTTAATTTATCTGTAATTTTTTGGCTGAAACGAGCACTTAACTGATTTCTTTTCAACTCACTATTTGGCAATATACCCGTCTGATCAAAATTTGAATAAGACAATGACAAAGTAGATTTTTCTGTTGCTTTTTCAAAAGCAATACTATTTGTAAAAGTATGCGCTTGCTTAAAAAAAGTTACAGGACCATTCTTAGCCGCTTGCCATGGAGTCGCTTTTCCGTAATTAGGAGAAGATGGCGTAAAAGCATCCCATTGATAAACAGGAACTCCATTAAACTTATCTCCGTAAGAAGCATCATTTGAAGTATCTACTGTATCTGGATTTCCAGCTCCTAAAAATGAAGTTCCTAATCCATAACCTGAGCCATATTTATTCTGGTACTGAGGAAAAGTAGATTTATCAATGCTTCCATTTGTAAAACCACTAGATAAAGTAAGACCAATAGAATTATCTGTTTTAGTTTTTCCTTTTTTAGTAGTAACCATAACCACTCCATTTGCAGCTCTTGAACCATATAAAGCAGTTGCCGCAGCACCTTTAAGGATATTGATCGATTCTATATCTTCCTGATTAATATCTGACGCTCCGTTACCGTAGTCATAACCTCCTCCTCCTGTCTGTTGGCTTGAAGCATTAGAGTTTGTGTTATCGATTGGCACACCATCAATTACCCATAAAGCTTGATTGTTTCCTGTTAATGACTTATTACCACGAATTACAACGTTTGTAGAACCACCAAAGTTAGTATTTCTTGTGATTTCTACCCCTGCCGCTTTTCCTTGCAAAAGATTCGCAACGTTTGACGTTGGCGCCCCACCATTTAAATCAGCTCCTTTAATTTGTTGTGAAGCGTAACCTAGAGATTTTTTTTCTCTTTTAATACCTTGAGCAGTTGTAACCACAACCCCTTCAAGTTCTTGTGCAATTGCAACTAACTTCACATTAAGTACAGATGAGCTAGCAGTCACTTCTTGAGTTTTCATTCCTACATAGCTAAACACCAGTAGATCGTTAGGAGTAGCTTTTATAGCAAACTTACCATCAAAATCTGTTTGAGCTCCAGATTTTGAACCTTTAACCAAAACACTAACACCCGGCATTGGCATCCCTGAGTTGTCAGAAACTGTTCCAGTCACTTTTCTTTCTTGAGCAAAACTAAATTGTGCAAGAAAAAGAAAAAGCATTGTGAATACTTTTAATTTTTGTTTCATAAGATTATTCTTTTTAAAATTATGTAGCGAACATATTACAAAAAAATAATTTTAACAAGAATTTTAGAACATTTAACATTAAATAATATAAATATTACCTTACAATAATCACATATAGGGTTTTAACTTTTAAAATAAAAAACCGCCTGGCATTAAAGACCAAACGGTTTAGAACCTTAACCATAATTCTCTAAAAGCGTACTAATTCAAAATAGTTAATAATGATATAAGGAAATATCTTTTACTTATTCAAATACTTTTCTTTCTTACAACAAAAAGCTCTTCTTATTATTTGAATCAAAATTACTACAGAATTAGACTACAAAAAATACTAGATGAGACAAAAAAATATAAAAAAAAGCCAATAATTTAAAAATTACTGGCTTTTGGCTATTTTGAATATATTTAAAAATTCTTACATTCTTTCTGGAACTTCGATTCCTAATAAATGGAATGCAGAATTTATTACTTCGGCAACTTTTTGAGAAAGCTGCACTCTGAATACTTTTTTTGTTAAGTCAACTTCTCCTAAGATATGTACAGACTGGTAAAAAGAGTTGTATTCTTTTACTAAATCGTAAGTATAATTGGCAATTAATGCCGGACTATGATTTTGAGCCGCATTCTGAATTACTTCAGGGAAAAGTTCAATTTGTTTTACCAGCTCTTTCTCTTTCTCGTGCAATTCTTCAATTTCAATTGCAGCAGAAAAATCGAAATCGGCTTTACGGATTATCGATTGAATTCTCGCGTATGTGTATTGGATAAACGGACCTGTATTTCCAGCAAAATCAACAGACTCTTCTGGATTAAACAAGATGCGTTTTTTAGGATCTACTTTTAAAATGTAATATTTCAAAGCTCCTAGGCCTATAGTTTTGTATAGTTTTGCTTTTTCCTCATCAGAATAGCTATCCAGTTTTCCTAAATCTTCTGAAATCTGTTTTGCTGTATCGGTCATATCCTGCATCAAATCATCTGCATCTACAACGGTTCCTTCACGGCTTTTCATTTTTCCAGAAGGCAAATCAACCATTCCGTATGATAGGTGATACAAACTTGAAGCCCAGTCAAAACCTAATTTTTTCAAGATTAAGAACAAAACTTTAAAATGATAATCTTGCTCATTTCCAACTGTATAAACCATTCCGCCAACATCTGGCATATCTTTTACACGCTGAATTGCTGTTCCAATGTCTTGTGTCATGTATACTGCTGTACCGTCAGAACGCAAAACAATTTTACGGTCAAGACCTTCATCTGTCAGATCAATCCAAACAGAACCGTCTGGATCTTTTTCAAAAACTCCTTTATCTAAACCTACTTGAACAACATCTTTTCCTAACAAATAAGTATTGCTTTCGTAGTAATATCTATCAAAATCAACTCCAAGATTGGTATAAGTGGTGGCAAAACCATCATACACCCATTGGTTCATTTTTTTCCAAAGTTCAATTACTTTCTCGTCACCAGCTTCCCATTTTTTAAGCATATCCTGTGCTTCAATGATGATTGGCGCTTGTTTTTTGGCTTCTTCTTCTGTTTTACCAGCTTCTATTAAACCATTAATTTCATTTTTGTAAGCTTTATCAAACTCTACATAATATTTACCAACTAGTTTATCACCTTTTAAACCAGAAGTTTCAGGAGTTTCACCGTTTCCAAATTTCTCCCAAGCCAGCATCGATTTGCAGATATGGATTCCTCTATCGTTGATAATTTGCGTTTTGTAGACTTTTTTACCAGAAGCTTTTAAAATTTCTGCAACAGAATATCCTAACAAATTGTTACGAACGTGTCCTAAGTGCAAAGGTTTGTTGGTGTTTGGAGAAGAATATTCTACCATAACCGCTTTCTCATCAGGACTTGGAGTTACAAATCCGAATTGCTTTTGGTCTTTAATTCCGTTGAAGAAATTTACATAATAGCTGTCTGAAATCACAATATTCAAGAAACCTGAAACTACATTAAAGCGTGCAACTTCAGAAACATTTTCAACTAGATAATTTCCGATTTTATTTCCCAATTCTGCAGGATTGCTTTTAATCACTTTTAGCAACGGGAAAATTACCATTGTAATATCTCCTTCAAACTCTTTTCTAGTAGTTTGAAACTCGATTTTATCAACAGTAACATCAAATAATGCTTGTATTGCTTTTTGTATAGAAGGTGTAAGAATTTGTTGTAATGACATGTAAACTTATTTTAAAGTGAGCAAAGATACTGCATATTCATCAATTAGAGAAAATCAAAAACATATTAAATTCGAGAAAAGAGTTTCAATTTGACAAAAAAGCACATTTTTTAATTGTTAAAATTATCAAAAAACCAAAAGACTAAACTCTTACAAAACAGCCGATGAGAAAAAAAATATTTTTTTTTCTGCAATTTCTTGTAACATATCAACCGCAAAAGAGTCTTAATAGAGACCTTAAATTTTTTGAAGTCAAGAAAAAACAAAAAAGAAAAACTAACAAAACGAAATCATCATCAATCAAATCAAAAAAAATAATCAGTAAAAAAATCATGAAATTAAAATTCTTTCTGTTTGCGTTATTGGGAATAATCGCAACTGCACAGGCCCAGAATACCGGAAGTGTTTCTGGAAAAATTACAGAAAAGTCAAACAATGCCCCAATTTCTTATGCTACAGTTTCGCTTAAAGAAAATGGCAAAGTAGTTTCTGGCGTTAATACAGATGATAACGGAGACTTTTCTTTTAAAAATATTGCTTTAAAAAGTTACACCATCGAAATTCAATACATTGGGTTTAGAAAATATATCGGTTCTGTGCTTTTGAGCGAAAACAAAAAAACTGCTACTGTAAATGTTTCGCTTGAAGAAGAGGCGACTCAGCTTAAAGGCGTTAACATTATTAGCGAGCGCTCTACTATCGAACAAAAAATTGATAGAAAAGTAGTAACTGTAGGTAAAGATTTAACTACGGCGGGAGCTTCTGCCTCTGACATTATGAACAATATTCCTTCTGTGAATGTGGATCAGGACGGAAAACTTTCGCTTCGCGGAAATGATAATGTTCGTGTATTAATTGACGGACGTCCAACAAATATTGATCCTGCTCAGTTATTGAAACAAATTCCATCTACTTCTATCAAGAAAATTGAATTAATTACTAACCCTAGTGCAAAATACAATCCAGAAGGAATGTCTGGAATTATTAATATTATTTTGCATAAAAATGCGAATACTGGTTTTAATGGAAGCTACAGCGGCGGTATTACTTTTGGTAAAACGGCTAAATACAATCAGTCTTTAGATTTAAACTATAAAACCGGAAAAGTAAACTTCTTCGGAAACGTGGGACAAAACTTTGGAACATATCAAAACACGGGATTCATCCAAAGATTTGATGAAGATATTGTTCAAAATATAAATGTTTTGAATGATAATGATTCTTATTTATACAAAATCGGAATGGATTATCTAATCGATGATCATAATACTTTATCTTTTTACACTAACCAGAATAAATCTAATGGAAAAGGTTATGTAGACACAGATATTGACTACAATAATGTAACTGGTTCTGATATTTCGAATATCTTTCAAAAATCAAGATATTGGGGACCAGACCAAGTTGGAACTTACAATTTAGCATACAAGCACATCTTTAAAAAAGAAGGCCATACTTTAGATTTTGAAGCCAACTACAGTGACAATAAAGAAACTCAAAACGCTTCTTTTGATACTGAAACGACAAAAACAGACAATACTGCTGGAAATGTGTTCTATGAAGATTATTTGAAAGGAACCAGAAAATTAAGCACTATAAATGTAGATTACGTTAATCCGTTAAACGAAAAAACGACTCTTGAAGCTGGAGCAGAAGCAAGAATTACAAGAACTGAAAACGATTACATTACCGGAAATCCGTTGCTTCCTGTTGCAGACCAAACGTCTCACTATACCTATGACACAGATATTTATTCGGCTTATGTAACATTTGGGCAAAAATTCAAAAAGCTTAGCTACCAAGTAGGTGCACGTTTTGAAAGCTATAAAGTTCAAGCCAACTTAAATTATGGCAAAGAGAAATTTGATGATGATTACATTACTTTGTATCCATCGGCTTATTTAACATACAATATCACTGAGAAAAATACTTTGCAATTAAGCTATAGCCGTCGTGTTGACCGCCCGAGTTTAGAGCAGACAAAACCTATTCGTGAATTTGCTACTCCGCTAGTTACTTCTATCGGAAACCCAGAATTACGTCCTCAGTTTACCAACTCAGTTGAAGTTAATTATACTAAAACTCTTGAGAAAGGAAGTTTTACTGCTGGAGTTTTCGTAAGAAGCATTAATGACCAGATCAGCAGAATTTTATATCCAGATCCTACAGATGCAAGCGGGCAAAAACAGATCATGAGTTTTACAAATTTTGACCATAATACTGCTTACGGATTTGAAATGTCATTTAATTATAAAATCACAAAATGGTGGGATATCCAACCATCGATCGATTTTTCTAGCATTGATCAATCAGGAGTTATATATGCATTTATTCCAGAAGAAAATAAAATTGGACCAACAAATAAAACCGTTACCGTTGCTGCATTTAATGGACGTATGAACTCTAATTTCAAAGTAAACAAACGTTTAAGTTTCTTAGCTTTCGGATTTTATAGAGGCGCTACAGATGGGCTTCAAAACAACAGTCACGAAATGTACAAAATGGATATTGGTACGCGTTATACATTGCTAGACAACAAAATGAATTTAAGTGTTCGTTTTAATGATGTCTTCAATACTATGAAATATGCTTTCGACACATTAAATCCTTATCCGCAAGCAGGTCAGTTTAAATGGGAAAGTCAAACGGTTTACTTTGGTTTGACATATAACTTTGGTGGCGGAAAAATTAAAAATCTACAGCGTAAACAAAGAGACGACAATACTAACAAAGGCGGGGGCGGAATGTTCTAATCTTGTCTGAGAAGATTTTTTAAATAATTTTTGAATAATTTCTTGTAGAAAAAAAGTCTGGAGCTTGCCAACTCCAGACTTTTTTTGTTTTGATGATATTATAAGAAATTGCGCAATTCCTTTATTTCTTCTGGGTTCGCAATTTCAGAATTGTCTGTGATTGCAGAGGAATGATAAAAAGTCAAATCTAATTTTTCTTGCAGTAATTTTATATTTGAAGAGCGCAAGCCGCCTCCTGGCATAATTTCTATTCGATCTCCTGCCAATTCCTGAAGTCTTTCTAGTGCCATAATTCCTTCCTCCACATTTACGCCTTGACCAGAAGTCAAAATTGTTTTGAAACCGCAGTCAATTACTGATTCGAGAGATTTTTCAGGATTTTTAACCACATCAAAAGCACGGTGAAAAGTACAAGATAATGGGTGTGCTAGATGCACTAATTCTTTATTCTGCTTTTTATTTATTTTTCCATTTTCCTTCAAAATTCCAAAAACAAAACCGTCGACACCTAGTTTTTTATATTGTTTGATGTCTTGTTTCATTTCGGTAAGTTCTTCATCCGAATAAACAAAATCTCCTCCGCGAGGTCTTATAATGACGTGCATTTTTATATTTAAACTTTCACGGACTTTCACTACCAAAATCGAATTTGGAGTAGTTCCTCCCAATTTCATATTTTCACATAGCTCAATTCTATCCGCACCATTTGCTTGAGCAATTAATGCAGACTGATAATTAAAACAAGCTATTTCCAGTTGATTTTTTTTCATTTTGATTTAAATAATTTTTCTCCAAATGAAATCTGACAGGTTTTAAAAACCTGTCAGATTTAAGCATGCAATTTATAAAAAAAACCTGCTCCTAAATAAGATGCAGGTTTTAAAAAAATATAAATGTAAGATGATTATTTTACCACTTAATAATAGCACTTGCCCAAGTAAATCCACTTCCGAAAGCTGCTAAAACTACCGTATCTCCAGATTTGATTTTTCCTTGTTCCCAAGCTTCTGTCAGCGCAATCGGAATAGATGCTGCTGTTGTGTTTCCGTATTTTTGGATATTATTATGAACTTGGTCGTCTGTTAATTTGAATTTGTTTTGAATGAATTGCGAAATTCTCAAATTTGCCTGATGCGGAATCAGCATATCAATGTCTGAAACCTGCAAACCATTTGCTTCTAATCCTTCATTAATTACTTCTGCAAAACGCACAACAGCATTTTTGAATACAAATTGCCCATTCATGTACGGATAGTAGCTTTCGTCGTTTGGATCATTGTCTGCAATAATATCTGTCACCCAACGCGCGCCCATTCCTGGTGCCTGCAAAGCCAATTCTTCAGCGTGTTCTCCTTCAGAATGCAAATGAGTCGATAAGATTCCTTTTGTCAAATCTTCTTCACGGCTTAAAACTGCTGCTCCTGCTCCGTCTCCAAAAATTACCGAAACACCTCGCCCGCGAGTTGTCATATCTAATCCTGTTGAATGAACCTCAGAACCTATTACCAAAATATTTTTATACATTCCGGTTTTAATATACTGGTCGGCAACAGAAAGTGCATAGACAAATCCTGAACATTGGTTTCTAACATCTAATGCTCCAACTGTTCTTAAACCTAAATCTCTCTGAACCAAAACACCTGGTCCTGGAAAATAATAATCTGGACTTAATGTAGCGAAAACTACAAAATCAATATCTTCTTTGGCAACACCCGAACGCTCTATTGCAATTTTAGCTGCTTTTACTCCCATTGAAGTCGTGGTATCTTCTCCACGAATGATGTGTCTTCTTTCCTGAATTCCAGTTCTTTCCTGAATCCATTCATCATTGGTATCCATTATCTTAGACAAATCATCGTTAGTTACGACATTGGAAGGAACATAATATCCTAAACCAGCTATTTTTGAATGATACATAATCTATTATTATTTATTAAAAAATTGGATTGCAAATTTACGCATACTTTAAAATATATGTGTACAAATTACTATTTTTTTCGTTATTAGCAATTTAATATATTTTAATTATACAGGCACTTATCATCATTTACTTCTTGAAAAGATAATTTTGAGACATAAACATTGAAAAAAATTAAAAATCAGGCGCAAGATGTAACAACATAAAAGTATTTTAGACAAACATTTTGAATCCTATTAGAAACCCATAAAATTTACACTATGAAATTAAAGGTTACGCTGTTTTTATTTTTAAATATAAGTTTTTTTTCTTTTGCCCAAGAGAATCTAACTTATCAAAAACCATCCAAATCTATTCTTGATTTAGCCGATTATCAAAGGGCTCCTTCTGTATCAATGGATACAAAGAAAGAAAATATGCTCTTGATGTATCGCAATACCTATAAAACACTCGACGATTTAAATCAGGACGAAGTTCGTCTTGCAGGATTAAGAATCAATCCCGTTACTAATATTTCGAGCACTGTAACTTATTTCAACAATCTTACACTAAGAAAAGTAAGCGACAAAGAAGCGGTTCAGGTTTCTGGCTTACCCGATAATCCAAAAATCGCCAATATATTGTGGTCTCCAAACGACAAAAAGATTTTATTTTCTCATACAGCTAGTTCTGGCGTTGAACTTTGGGTTATTGATGTCGAAACGGCAAAGGCTACAAAACTTACTGAAGCAACTGTAAATGCTAATTTAGGAAATCCCTTCAGCTGGTTTTCAGACAACGAAACCATTTTAGTTAAAATGCTTCCTAAAAACAAACCTGCACTGTTAGACTCAAAAAAAGATTTGCCAACTGGTCCAATTGTTTCTACCACTTCTGGAGAAAAATCTCAAAACAGAACATATCCCGATATGCTGAAAAACAAAAATGATGAGATTAATTTTGAAAACAGCATTACTTCTGAATTATACAAAGTAAAAATAAATGGTGACGCTGTTTTGTTTAAAGAGGCTGCAATGTTTGCCGGAGAAAAAATTTCTCCTGACGGCAATTATATTATGCTAACTACTATTCACAAACCATTTTCTTACGTGGTTCCATTAAACAGATTTCCTTCCAAAACTATTGTTTATGACATAAGGGGTAAAGAAATCAAAACGGTTAACGAAGTACCGTTAAACGAAATTATGCCAAAAGGTTTTATGGCTGTCCGAAAAGGAAAAAGAGAGATGAACTGGAGAAATGACAAGCCTGCAACTCTTTTTTATGCTGTGGCTTTAGATGAAGGCGATCCTTCAAACAAAGTAGATTTTAGAGATGAAATTTTTCTTTGGGAGGCACCTTTTGATAAAGAAGCTTCATCAATGGCAAAAACGCCACAACGTTTTAGCGACATTATCTGGGGGAACGACAATTTAGCAGTTATTACAGATGAATGGTACGACACCAGAAATACCAAAACATATTTAATAAATCCGTCTAACCCAAGTCAGCAGCCAAAAGTAATTACAGATAGAAATTCGCAGGATGTCTATTCTGATCCAGGCTTTTTTGAGACTAGAAAAAACGAGTACGGCAAATTTGCTTTGGCTATCGAAAAAGATAATCTTTACAGAATTGGAGAAGGATACACAAAAGAAGGACAATTTCCTTTTATAGATGAATTTAACTTTAAAACATTACAAAATAAACGAATTTACACTTCTCCTTATAAAGACAAAAAAGAAGATATTTATGAGATTGTTGATTACAAGTCTGGCAAAGTCTTAGTTCTTATTCAGTCCAAAACAGAATATCCGAATTACTATTTCAGAAATATTAAAAAGCAGAATAGCGTAACCCAAATTACGGCATTTAAAAATCCTTTTGAAAGCATTAAAAACGTTAGCAAAGAAGTTATTAAATACAAACGCAAAGACGGATTGGAACTTTCGGGAACTTTATACCTTCCTGCTGGCTATGATAAAAGTAAAAAAGAAAAACTTCCTTTATTGATCTGGGCGTATCCTGCAGAATATAAAGACAGAAACAGTGCTTCGCAATCGACTCAAAATTCTAATGAATTCACATTTCCTTATTATGGATCATTTGTGTATTGGGTTACAAAAGGATACGTTGTTTTAGACGATGCGGCTTTCCCAATTATTGGTGAAGGAACTACAGAACCAAACGACAACTTTATTTCACAATTGGTTGACAACGCTGCAGCAGCAATTGATGCCGTTGATGCTTTAGGATATATTAACCGTAAAAAAGTGGCTGTTGGAGGACACTCTTATGGGGCATTTATGACAGCTAATTTATTGACGCATTCTGATCTTTTTGCCTGTGGAATTGCCAGAAGCGGTGCTTACAATAGAACGTTAACACCTTTCGGATTCCAATCTGAGCAAAGAAATTACTGGGAAGCTCCAGAAGTTTACAACACCATGTCTCCATTTATGAATGCCGAAAAAATGAAAACCCCTATTTTATTGGTTCACGGAGAAGCAGATAATAATCCTGGAACATTTACTTTACAGACAGAACGTTATTTTCAAGCCTTAAAAGGATTGGGAGCTCCAGCGAGAATGGTTATTTTGCCTAAAGAATCTCATGGATATGCGGCAAAAGAAAATATTCTGCACCTGTTATGGGAACAGGATCAATTTTTAGAAAAATATCTGAAAAACTAAATTCATAATTTGATTCCAAAAGTAAACCCGACAGGTTCTTAAAAACTGTCGGGTTTACTATTTTAACAATTAGAAATTATCTAATTTTTCTAATTGACACATTCCCTAATTATAAATAATTCAAAGCTAAAAACACTTCTTGTTCGAGTGGCAAATCGATCTCGCTTTCAAAGAAGATCAACTGTCTTTTATAAACAGTTTCTATCAAATAATGGCTTCCTCTAAAGTATGTTCTCCTAATTTTCACCATCAATCTTGACTCTGAAACCATTTTAAACTGATGCGGATAAACCAACGTCTTATGAGTTTCGTCTGCATAGGACAACAATAAATGAGTCGGAATTTCATTTACTTCACCAAACAGAGAGGCAACATATTTAATTTGCGGATCTTCATATATTTTTGCAGGATCATCTTTTACCAAGACTTCCCCATTTCGCATCACAATTGCCTGATCTGCAAAAGACAAAGCATCTGTACTGTCATGCGTTGCAATAATACAGGTAATTCCCTTCTGTTTTAAGTAACGGAATAAATTACGGCGCAACGCATTTTTTCTAAAAGCATCGATCTGGCTGAAAGGCTCGTCAAGCAAAATCACTTCTGGTTCTAAAGCCAAAACCCTTACCAAAGCCACTCTTTGCTGCTGTCCTCCACTTAAGAATTTTGTCTTCACATTTGAGAACTGATCCATCTCTACCATTTCCAATAATTCTTGAACACGAAGTTTTTTCATGTTGGCGAAACCGTTCGATAGAAACTTACCTACGTTTTCTGCAACCGTTTCATAAGGCGATAAATCAAAATCCTGTGCCAAATATTTCATGTAAGGCATTCCAGGAATCAAATTGAATCTTGGGCCCAAAATCGGTTTATCACCATAAAAAATCTTTCCTTCGTCTAGATCGTATAGTCCGTATATAAGCTTGAGCAGCGTACTTTTTCCACAGCCACTCTCACCAATAATGGCAATATTCTGACCTTTTTCAATAGAAAAAGAGATGTTTTTTATAACGGGGCTTTCGGTGTACGAAAAAGATATATTTTGTATGTCGAGCATGAGTTGTAATATGAGACGTCAAATTTACAATGTTTAATTTCTAAAGTCAAAAAAAAGCTGCTTCAATTATGAAACAGCTTTTTTTATATTTTATTTTGTCTTGAAATTATTTTCCAGCTTCCGCTTTTGCGTCATTTACCATTTTGTCGTTTGCTGTAATTGAGAATTCAACACGACGGTTTTGCGCTCTTCCTTCTGGAGTATCATTTGTTGCAATTGGATCTGCAATACCTAAACCTGAAGTTTTGAAACGGCTTGCTTTTAATCCTTTAGAAATTAAATAAGCCTGAACAGAAGCAGCTCTCTGACCAGAAAGCGTTAAGTTGTACTCTGGTTTACCTGTATTATCTGTGTATCCAAAAATCTGAATATCAGTATCTCCGTATTCAGTAAATACTGGAACCAATTTATCTAAATTTGCTTTTGCCTGAGTTGTCAAAGTTGATTTGTTAGTATCAAAACGAACCGCATTTTCATTTAATGTCAAGTGGATTCCTTCACCAACTCTTTCAACATCTGCACCTGGTAAAGCCTGATCAATTTCACGAGCTTGTTTATCCATTTTATTTCCAATCAAAGCTCCAGTCCCACCCCCTACAGCAGCACCGATCGCAGCTCCTAAGGCAGCGTTTCCGCCTCTTCCAAGGTTGTTTCCTAAAATACCACCAATAACACCACCTGCTACGGCACCAATTCCAGCTCCTTTTTGTGTATTATTTGCATTTTTTACTGAATCACAACTTGTAAAAAAACTAGCTAATACCATTAAACTACTTAATCCTAAAACCGTTATCTTTCTCATTTTTTATCCCTTTAAAATATTAATTAGCTCTTTGAAATTGGTAAGTCACATCTTTTACCTGACCTCCTACATTAATGTTGTCTACTAACTGAAATGAACTTTCAGTCACTCCAGCAACTTTTAACAAATAACCATCTCTTACTTTCTTAGCTTTTTCACCTGCATTAAGAATCTTAAGCACAAACAAACCTTGGCTGTTTATACTCCATACAATTGGAGAAGAAAATCCAGTACAACTTGGTGATGTCAAAGCCATATTTCCTTTATTGTTATTTGAAATAAAGCTCCAATTACTTCCAATAAAACATTTTGAATCTGCAAGATCAAACGAATTTACTTTGATATAATCTGAACCTGGATAAGTTACATTGGTAAGCACCCAATTTCCTTTTAGCGCTACTTGAGTTTTCTTGTCAAGTTTTGTTGAAAGCGTTGTAGCTTCAGATGACGAAGCTGTTGTTGACGAAGCTGATTTACACGCAAAAAACGTAGCGGCAATCAAGCATATAAAAATACTCTTCTTCATTTGTACAATTTTTTTTAGATTAATAACTTGCCTTTTTAACAATTATTGTACCACAAATATACGATTCATTAAGATATTTTCTGTTTTAGAATCTATTTATTTTCTTTCAAGATTAACATTTCCGACATTTTGTCACCCAAAAAACAATTGGTATTCTATTTGAATAAATGAAAATCATCAAATTAAATCAAAAAATTAAAAAATATGGCAACAGGTAAAATTAACGTTTCGGTAGAGAACATTTTTCCCTTAATCAAAAAGTTTTTATACAGTGACCACGAAATCTTCTTGCGTGAGCTTGTTTCTAATGGTACTGATGCTACTCTAAAACTAAAACATCTTATTAGCATTGGTGAAGCTAAAGTAGAATACGGCAACCCGATCATTGAAGTTAAAGTGGACAAAGAGGGTAAAAAAATCCACATTATCGATCAAGGTTTAGGTATGACTGCTGATGAAGTTGAAAAATACATCAATCAGGTAGCATTTTCGGGTGCTGAGGAATTTTTGGACAAATACAAAGATTCTGCTAAAGATTCTGGAATTATCGGTCATTTTGGTCTTGGTTTCTACTCTGCTTTTATGGTAGCTGAAAAAGTGGAAATCATTACAAAATCATACAAAGATGAGCCAGCTGCGCACTGGACTTGTGACGGAAGCCCAGAATTTACTTTAGAGCCTGCTGACAAAACTTCACGCGGAACAGAAATCATTCTTCACATTGCTGAAGATTCTTTGGAGTTCTTAGACGATTCTAAAATCAGCGGTTTATTAAACAAATACAACAAATTCATGCCTATTCCGATTAAATTCGGAACAAGAACTGAAACGCTTCCAAAACCGGAAGATGCTCCAGAAGATTACGTTAACGAAACTGTTGAAACTGACAACATCATTAACAACCCAAATCCAGCTTGGACAAAACAGCCTTCTGAATTATCTGATGAAGATTACAAAAACTTCTACAGAGAATTGTATCCAATGCAGTTTGAAGAGCCGTTATTCCACATTCATTTAAATGTAGATTATCCGTTTAACTTAACTGGTATTTTGTATTTCCCTAAATTGGGTACAGATATGCAAATCCAGAAAGACAAAATTCAGTTATATCAAAACCAAGTTTACGTTACTGACAACGTAGAAGGAATTGTTCCTGAATTCTTGACGATGCTGAAAGGTGTGATCGACTCTCCAGATATTCCGTTAAACGTTTCTCGTTCTGGCTTACAGGCTGACGGTGCTGTTAAGAAAATTTCAAACTACATTACTCGTAAAGTAGCTGATAAATTGAAAGCTTTATTTAACGAAAACCGTGCTGATTTTGAAGCAAAATGGAACGATATTAAAATCGTTTTAGAATACGGAATGCTTTCTGAAGAGAAATTCTACGAAAAAGCGGGTGCATTTGTTTTATACCCAACTGTAGATGACACTTACTTTACTTTAGAGGAATTAAAAGAAAAACTAAAAGAAAACCAAACTGATAAAGATGGCAAATTAGTAGTTCTTTATGCCGGAAACAAAGATGCGCAGCATTCTTATATCGAAGCAGCAAAAGACAAAGGCTACGAAGTCTTGCTTTTAGATTCTCCGATTATTTCGCATTTAATCCAAAAAATCGAAAACGATAACAGCGGATTAACTTTTGTACGTGTTGACTCTGATCATATTGACAACTTGATCAAAAAAGAAGAAAACACAATCTCAAAATTATCTGATGACGAAAAAGCTGCTTTAAAAACTTCTTTAGAAGCTTACATTCCAAAAGCATACAGCGTTCAGTTAGAAGCTATGGATTCTCAAGCAGCTCCATTCATTATCACGCAGCCAGAATTTATGCGAAGAATGAAAGAAATGAGCCAAACTGGCGGCGGCGGAATGTTCGGAATGGGCAATATGCCAGAAATGTACAATTTGGTTGTAAACACAAATTCTGACTTAGCTTCTAGCATCTTAAATACAGAAGATAAAACACACCAAGAGCATTTGGTTAAACAAGCTTTAGATTTGGCTAAATTGTCTCAAAACCTTTTAAAAGGTGAAGCGCTTACTGCATTTGTTAAGAGAAGCTTTGAAATGATTAAATAATCATTCGAAAACAAATATTCAGAAATCCTGCAAATTAAGTTTTGCAGGATTTTTTTTGCTCTAAAATCCCCTTCAAAAAAGGGCTATTCTCCCCTTTTCTTACAGAACAGGATTCTATAATTTTGAAAATCAACAAATTAAATTCGTAAATCTAAAATTCTAGAAATCATGGACAAAAGAAAGTTTACAGAAAACGGAGAAGTTCTAGCAATTATAAAAGATTTAAAAGAACAGATTAAAGACAAAAAATTCTCAGACATTATTGACAACAATAACTGCCAATATGTTGATCTTGTGCAAGAAGGCGGTGGTGTGCTCGGGATCGCGCTGGTAGGCTATGTATATGTTTTAGAAAAAATGGGAATTCGTTTTTTAAGTTTGGCAGGAACTTCCGCAGGAAGCATCAACACCATGCTTATGGCCGCTGCCGGAACCTGCGATATCGAAAAATCGGAATGGATTTTGGATTGTCTGTGCAATAAAAATTTATATGATTTTGTTGACGGCGATCATGATGCCCGTGAATTTATTGACGCATTGCTAAGTGATGCCGGAAATCTAAAATTAGTGATGAAAGGCTGTCAGGTCGTAGATAATTTTAAAGATGATTTGGGATTAAATCCCGGAAACAATTTTCATCAATGGATGACCAATCTGCTTTCGCAAAAAGGAATAAAAAATTATGCCGATTTAAAAGCCTTAAGAGAAAAAGGCATTTCAGACAAAAACAAACTATACCGAATAAATATGCCCAATCTTGGAGATAAAGCAGAATATACCCGAGTCGATCATTGGAGCCAAATGGCAATTATCACTGCAGATATCACTACCGAAAGCAAAATTGTTTTCCCAAAAATGATCGACTTGTTTTATTCCAACCCAGATGTTCAAAACCCAGCCGATTTTGTTCGCGCCTCTATGTCGATTCCTTTATTTTTTTCGCCATTTAAAATTAAAAATATTCCAGGCGGAATTGATGCTTGGAACAAATGGAACGACGCAACCTGCCTGAGAACATCAGTTCCTTCAGAGGTTATGTTTATGGATGGCGGCATTATTTCAAATTTTCCAATCGACATCTTTCATGAGAATATGAATGTGCCCGCGTCTCCAACTTTCGGAATCAAACTGGGTTATGACAAAAACGAAATCAATAAAAATGAAAAATTCTCCAACTTGATCAGCTCTCTTTTTGACACTTCCCGATATGGTTACGATTCTGAATTTCTGCAAAAGAATCCAGATTTCAAACACTTAATCGGATACATTGATACAGGAAGCCATAATTGGCTGAATTTTAATCTTACCGACGATGCAAAAATCGATCTTTTTATTAGAGGAGCGCAAAATGCAGCCGATTTCCTTAACCGCTTTAACTGGGAAGAATACAAAAAAATCAGGAAGGCCAAAAGCAATTATTACAAATCAGTTTAAAATCAATTCTAATATAACCAACCATAATTTTTATTTCAAAAAACCGTTGTAAAATCCTGTAAACTAACCCTTACAGGATTTTTTTTATTGTAATTTATTTTTTTTATTACATTTGAATGCCTTATTAATCTAATCCAAAAACAAAACCATTATGAAAAAAACTGCAATTCTATTAACAGCAATTTGCGCAACCGCACTTATTTATGTTTCTTGCTCAAGCGACCACAACGAAGACACCGTTTCAACCAACCTAGGAAGCATTGGAGCTTCTGTTGCTGTTGACACATCAAACGAAATGGATCTTAACAGCGGACTTTTAATCAGCACCAGCACCTCATCAACTGGAAAAACTGCCGAAACACCTGCTGGAATTTGTGCCACGATCACAATTACCACACCAAACGGAGGAGATTATCCTAAAGTCTTTTTAGCCGATTTTGGAACAGCTGGATGCAAAGATGGAAATGGTCTTGTCCGAAAAGGAAAACTAAAAGTAACACTTTCTGGACCAATCACTACAACTGGAAGCAAAATGACGATTGAAAGAATTGACTACTCTATAAAAGACATTAAGCTAGAAGGAACTATTGAATACACCAACACTACTACTACTCCTACTGTACCACAATGGACTAGAAAAGTGACCAATGGTAAGCTTACAGATTCGCAAGGAGCAGTTTATACCAATTCAGGAATCTATACAACCAAACAAACAGCAGGCGTTGATACTCCTTTTGTTTTATCTGACAATGTGTATGAGATTACAGAAGGCACACATACAGTAACCTCATCAAAAGGAGAAACACTTACTCTGACAGTAAAAGAACCATTGATTAAAAAATATTCATGCCTATTTATTTCTAAAGGACAGCTGAAAGTACAAGGAGGCATTTTAAATGGCGTGGTAGATTACGGAAACAATGACTGCGACGCCCTTTACACTTATACACACGAAAACGGCTCTTCATTCAAACTATCAATGTAAGACCTTTTCTTGCACCACTTTAAAAATCCCAATTTAGAAATAGATTGGGATTTATTTTTTTTATAAAAACAGCATCTGCTTCTTTACATTTAAACTATTTTCTTTATTTTGCACCAAAATCTCAAAAACTAATGAAAAAAACACTAATTGCTTTTGTTACTCTTGCACTATTAGCATCTTGCGGCAAAAAAGAAACAGCCGCTGACAACCTACACATCACAGGAAACATTAAAGGTTTAAAAACCGGAACTTTATATATCCAAAGAATTGTTGACACTTCTCTTGTTGCCATCGACAGCATTAAAATTGATGGAAACTCAGCCTTTGAAAGAGATATTAAATTAGAATCTCCAGAAATGTTATATCTATATTTAGATCGAGGTGTAACAAATTCATTAGACAACAATATTTTATTCTTTGCAGAGCCAGGAAATATTAATATTGAAACCAATTTAGACAACTTCATCGCTGGCGCAAAAATCACTGGTTCTAAGAACCAAGAATTGTACGAAGAATATCAGAAAATAAATGTTCGTTTTAGAGATGAAAATCTTTCTATGGTTGAGTCAAAATTTAAAGCTTTAAAAAGAAAAGACCAGAAAGCATTTGACAGCATTGACGCAAAACAGCAGTCTAATATTAAAAGAAAATATTTGTACGCTACAAACTTTGCCATCAACAATAAAGATCACGAAGTAGCTCCTTATATTGCTTTAGCAGAGATTTACGATATCAATTTGAAGTTTCTTGATACAATTCAAAAATCGATGACTCCAAAAGTAGCTCAATCGCTTTACGGAAAGAAACTGACAAAATATGTTGCCGAAATTAAGAAAGAGGAACAAAAAACTCCAGCAGCTCCAGCAGCAACTGCAACTCCAGCAGAATAAAACAAAAACAAAATAAACGTCTTGAAAATTCAGGGCGTTTTTTTTATGCTTAAACCGACGAAATTCCTGCAAAAGACACAAAACATCATTGCTAGCAGTTTCGCCCCTTAGAGCGCAATTTTATTGCTTCAATATAATGCATTTCCCTAAATACGTTTCCCGCAGTTGAAACCGCAGGCTATATTTGAAAAACTTCTCCAATAAAACTCCAAAATTTAAATTTTCGCTATAAAGACCTTTGTCAAAGTTTTAAACTTTGACAAAGGTGATGTTTAGAATTTGGAATTTAAAAATTGGAATTTATTTTTTTTGGAACAAAAAAAAACCACCACATTTCTGTGATGGTTTTTTGAGCCGATAGAGGGACTCGAACCCACGACCTGCTGATTACAAATCAGCTGCTCTAGCCAGCTGAGCTACATCGGCCTATTTTGCGAGTGCAAAGATATAAATGTTTTTTAATATTCCAAAAAAAATTTCACACCTCTCTCTATAATTAAAAAAACCATCACATTTCTGTGATGGTTTCCGTTTGAGCCGATAGAGGGACTCGAACCCACGACCTGCTGATTACAAATCAGCTGCTCTAGCCAGCTGAGCTACATCGGCCTCATTACGGGTGCAAATATAAAGCGGTTTTTCAATTTCCCAAAATAATTTTGCACTTTTTTACACTTTTTTTTGCTTATAGTGCGTTGATTTTTTCAATCAATTGATTAGCAGTTTGTTCTAATTCAACATTGATTTGTTTAAAGTGTGCTTTTTTATTTTCAACGTTCTTAGCGTTCACTTTTGTAATCAAAGTATCAAATGCAGCAATAGCTTCATCGATTAAAGCATTCGTTTCTGGAGTAGGATTTCCTGTTGTAGACATCTCAAACAAGTAAACTGCCTCAATAATATCTCCTAATACAAAATTGATGTCTTTCTTTAAATTTTTAACGTTTGCCATTTTTTTATAATTTTAATTTGCGTCTGCAAAAGTACATATTATCTTTAGAATAAGTGTTAAGAAATGTAAATTTCTAAAATTGAAGCTTTTCCGCTCAAAACAAATGCATTTATCGCAGCTGGAACCAAAACAGTATCTCCTTTTTTGTACGCCTGCTTAAATCCGTCATATTCTATTTCGAAACTTCCTTCAATGCACATATAAACTGTAAATGTTTCTCCAGATTTAGAAACTTCCACTTTATCTTCTAACGGAATAAAGTTTGTCGTAAAATAAGGGCAATCTACTACAACATTTGAAGTATTGGTTTTTGAATCGTATTTCTTTTGCGTATCAACTTTATTGTAGTTTATAGCATCTAGGGCTAAATCTACGTGCAATTCTCTTTTATTTCCTTGTGCATCTACACGGTCAAAATCGTATAATCTATAAGTAATATCAGAAGTCTGCTGAATCTCGGCAACTACTAAACCAGCGCCAATTGCGTGAACCGTTCCCGTTTCTAAGAAGAAAACATCTCCCGATTTGGCTTTCACGTCATCCAGAATAGAAACCAAAGTATTATCGTGCAAATGTTTTAAATATTCTTCTTTGCTTGAATCTTCTTTAAAACCAACAATAATTCGAGCATCGGCATCTGCCTGCATAACGTACCACATTTCAGTTTTTCCAAATGAATTATGGCGTTCTTTTGCCAGCTTATCGTTTGGATGCACCTGAATAGAAAGATCCTCTCTTGCATCTAGGTATTTAAAAAGCAATGGAAATTGTTTTCCAAATCTTTCATAAACTTTAGTTCCTAAAATAGCGTCTGGCGTTTCATCGATTAAATCCATTAAAGATTTTCCTTTTAAAACTCCATTTGCAACCACACTTACATCTCCTTGCACAGTAGATAATTCCCAGCTTTCGCCAGTAATTTTAGAAACGATTGGCTTATTCAGAATTGTTTTTAATTTTTCTCCTCCCCAGATTCTTTCTTTCAAAATCGGTTCAAATTGCAAAGGGTATAAATTTTGACTCATGTTTTTTAGGCTAATATATTTGTTTAATTAATTCTAATCTGATACTATTTTGGTATTCTATGATACTAATTCTTGTACGATTTCTAAAGCTTTCGGTATATGTTTGGCCGCATTTGCGCTGTCAAATATCGAAATCAGCAAACCATTTTTATCAATTATATAGGTAACACGTCCTGGCAGAAGTCCGAACAGGCTATTGCGGACACCAAAAAGTTTTCTTAATCTTTTATCTTGATCTGAAAGCAAAATAAAAGGTAATTTATGTTTAGCGGCAAATTTATGATGTGACTTTACACTATCGCTGCTAATACCAATTACCTCAGCACCCAGATCTTTAAAATCTTCGTATTGATCCCGAAAACTGCAGGCTTCAGTTGTACAGCCAGGCGTATTATCTTTAGGATAAAAATAAATTACCAGCGGCTTTCTTCCTAAAACGCTTTGGCTTTCAAAAAGTTCTCCATTGTTGTCTTTCGCAGTAAAATTCGGAACTATATCTCCTATTTTTAATGACATTTTTTATTCTCCTTTATAAGTTACAAAATTTCGTTCCGTTTCGTTCAGCACAACTTCCAGATCAAAGTCAGCATGAATTCGTTGTCTAATTTTATTCCATATCACAACAGCAATATTTTCTGCGGTCGGATTCAAATCTGCAAATTCTGGAACATCCAGATTAAGATTTTTGTGATCAAACGGAATTTCTACTTCTTCTCGTATAATATCCGCTAATACTTTCACATCGAGAACAAAACCAGTTTCTGGGTCAATCTTTCCTGTAACACTTACTGTTAAACCATAATTGTGACCATGAAAGTTAGGATTATTGCATTTTCCAAAAACAGCATCGTTTTTTTCAAATGACCAATCTTTTCGATGCAGCCGATGTGCAGCATTAAAATGTGCTTTTCTTGATATGGTTACTCTCATTTCTGTTTCTGGTTGGTTTGGCTATAATTTATGGTCTTCGAGATAATGATCAAATTCATCAAAAATTATCTTAAACCATACGGTATAAATTTCGGGCTGTTTTTTAATATCTGCTTTTACATCTTCAATACTCATCCATTTCCAGTCTTCCACTTCGTCTGGGTTTATGTTGGGTTCCTCATTATAGTAGCCAATCATAACATGATCCAATTCATGTTCTGTCAAGCCATTATCAAAAGGCGCTTTATAGATAAAATGAAACAGCTCTTTCAATTCAGCTTTAAAACCCATTTCTTCAAACAATCTTCGGCTTCCTGCTTCAATATTGCTTTCACCTTCTCTCTGATGGCTGCAGCAAGTGTTTGTCCAAAGCAAAGGAGAATGGTATTTATGATGAGCACGCTGCTGCAGCATAATTTCGTTTTTACTGTTCAAAATAAAAACCGAAAAGGCACGGTGCAAAAGCGCTTTTTCATGTGCTTCCAATTTTGGCATTAAGCCAATCTGTTCATCGTTTTGATTAACTAGTATTACATTTTCTTCTATCATAAGGCTTCTTAAGCAAACAAAAATACGAAAAAAGAAATGGCTTAAAAATGCTAATTAAGCTTGGCAAAAGCTCAACTTTTCACCCAATTTCTATTCTATTGATTTTCAATGCGATAATTATACGCTAAAATTTAAAAACTGTTAAAATTAAGACATAAAAACTACATTGTCTCATTTTACGTAACTAATAAAAAGTTAAAACATACTTAAAAATATCTGAATTGTCAACTATGTGACATTTTTCATGATAAGTCTCCTCGTACCTTTGAAAAACAATATTCAATTTAAAGCTTAAAATATGAAAACGAAAAAAATAATTCTCAGTCTCACTTTTATAATACCGCTTTTTATTCTACAAGCTTGCGGACAAAACACAAAAAAACAACCTGCAAAAACTGCTGTCATGGAAAACAAAATCAGTAAGCCGGGAAATCCATATTATTCAAATACCGACACAACGAAATTAAATGTAAGCAATGCCGAATGGAAAAAGGTTTTGCCTGAAGATGTGTACGCCGTAATGCGTGAAGCTGATACTGAAAGGCCTTTTACTGGAAAATACTGGAACACCGACGAAAAAGGAACTTATTATTGCGCTTCTTGCGGCAATATGCTTTTTAGATCTACGGCAAAATTCTCAAGCAGCTGCGGATGGCCAAGCTTTTTTGAACAGGGAAACAAAAAGAGCATTGTTTTTAAAAATGATAATTCTCTTGGAATGGAAAGAATTGAAGCGCTTTGCGGACGCTGTGGCGGCCATCTAGGACATTTATTTGATGACGGCCCTGCTCCTACCGGAAAACGCTACTGCATGAACTCGATTGCTCTTGATTTTATTCCCGACAATAAATAATCTAAAAATGAAAAATATACTTTTAATATGCCTTTTTGCGCTTTCGCCGAATGGCTTTTCTCAAAATAAAAAAGCAAACCTAGAAACAATCACACTAGGCGGAGGCTGCTACTGGTGCGTTGAAGCCGTTTACGAAAATCTTGACGGAGTAAAATCTGTAGTTTCTGGATTTTCTGGCGGAAAAACCGCGAATCCAACCTATGAAGAAGTTTGCACTGGAACAACTGGCCATGCTGAAGTCGTTCAGATTACATACGATAAAAACATAACCGATATTAACGAAATCTTCAAAGTTTTTTTTACCGTGCATGATCCGACAACTTTAAACCGTCAGGGAGCAGATGTTGGCACACAGTACCGTTCTGTTATTTTTTACAAAAATGACGAACAGAAAAAAGCGGCGCAAAGCATTATTGCCGAACTAAACAAAGCAAAGGTTTACAACAGTCCGATTGTAACCAAAGTGGAACCTTTCAAAGTTTTTTACAAAGCCGAAGATTACCATCAGAATTATTATGCCAACAATAAAAACCAGCCGTATTGCAAAATGGTCATTCAGCCCAAACTAGAAAAGTTTGAAAAGGTTTTTAAAGACAAATTGAAAAAGAAATAACGATTATACACATATTATTCTGAAACCGTCTATCAAAATGGGCGGTTTTTTTATTTCCCCAACCCCTGCAAACACAGGGATTTTCTTTTAATTAAAAAAATATTTCATTTTTTTTCCAATTATTTGTCCAATTCTGAAAGTTCGATTGTTATTAGGGTATAAACAATTAAAAATTATACATCATGGAAACTAGAATTAATTTATTCGAAAAAGGTCAAAAAGCAATTAGCACATTATTTGGAATCAGCGGGTACTTGAAAAAAGGAACAATCGAAGCTTCTCTTATGGAATTAATAAATTTCAGAATCTCTCAAATCAACAACTGCGGTTATTGTTTAGATATGCATTCAAAAGAAGCTTTGGCTGCTGGAGAGACACCACAGCGTTTATTTGGATTAAGCGTTTGGAGAGAAACTCCTTATTATACAAAAAGAGAAAGAGTTGCTCTTGCTCTAGCCGAAGCAGTAAATGCCTGCGATGTTCCAGACGAAATTTACGAAATTGCAAAAGCCGAATTTACAGAACAAGAATTGATTGATCTTGCACTTGCCGTTGCGGCTATTAATGCCTGGAATCGTCTTAACATCACATTTGCCAACACGCCAGGATCTTATAGAGTGGGACAATTTGGATAAATCATTATTGATTTTTGTTTTCTAAAAACAATTAACTTTATACAGCTTAAAACAGATTATTCAATTATAAAAACATAAAAAAATGAATGAGTTTTTATTGATTTTTAGAAGAGATTTTAAAACAAAAGAAGCACAGCCCTCTCCAGAAGAATACCAAGAGCATTTGCAGCAATGGCAAAACTGGTTCGGGAGTCTTGCGGCTCAAGATAAATTGGCAAGACCTTTACAGCGCTGGGATGGGCAGGGAAAACTTGTAAATTCGAATAAAGGAATTACAGACGGACCTTTTGTCGAAATCAAAGAATCTATTGGCGGATTAATCATTATTAAAGCCAAAGATTATGACGAAGCTGCCGAAATCGCACAAGGATGTCCTGTTTTGAATTTTGGCGGAAATGTCGAAATTAGAATGGCCGTTTAGATTAAAAAACCACCTTATATAAAAATGCCTTTGTATCTTTACTTAGGCATTTTTTTCCTTAGAATATGGAGCACAAAGAACTTATACCCAATTTATTTAGAACCGAGTATCAAAAAATAGTTTCAGTTCTCTGCAGCTTATTCGGAATTCAGCATATCGAAATCGCCGAAGATATTGTAAGCGATACTTTTTTAGCAGCTTCAGAAACTTGGGCCATCAAAGGAATTCCAGAAAATCCAACTGCCTGGCTGTATACCGCAGCAAAAAACAAAACCAAAAACTACCTGAAAAGAAATAACGTCTTTGAAACCAAAATTGTTGCCGAAATAAAACACAACACTTCGCTAAACAATCCTGAAATCGACATTGATTTATCAGATCAGAATATTGCCGACAGTCAGCTCGCGATGATCTTTACGGTTTGCAATCCATGCAACTCTGAAGAAGCTCAAATTGCCCTTGCCTTAAATTTACTGTGCGGTTTTGGAGTAAATGAAATCTCTGATGCTTTTTTGTCTAACAGAGAAGTCATTTACAAAAGGATTAATCGCGCTAAAGAAAAACTTAAAGAAGAAAATATAAAGATTCAGAATCCGAGCAGTTCTGAAATAAAAGACAGAATTCAAACCGTTCTGAAAACGATTTATTTGCTTTATTCTGAAGGTTATTACTCGATTTCGCAAAACACTACTTTACGAAAAGATCTTTGCACGGAAGCGATGCGCCTGACTTATTTATTGATTCAAAATGAAAGCACAAATCTGCCGCAAACCAATGCTTTGATGGCACTGATGTGTTTTCATTCTTCAAGATTTGACGCGCGAACTGGGTTAAATGGCGAAATTATTTTGTATGAAGACCAAGACCAATCGCTTTGGAATCAGGAATTAATAAACAAAGGAACCTATTTTTTAAGCCAGTCTTCAACTGGAAATTCACTTTCTAAATATCACTTGGAAGCCGGAATTGCCTATTGGCACACCATCAAAAAAGAAACTATCGAAAAATGGGAAAATATTCTGGAACTCTACAACAATCTGATTATTTTAGAATACTCGCCAATTGTCGCCTTAAATAGAACTTATGCCCTGTCTAAAGTAAAAGGCAAAACAGAAGCAATCGAAGAAGCAGAAAAACTGAATTTAACCGACAATCACTTTTATTATTCCCTACTCGGAAATCTGTATTCTGAAATTGATTCAAAAAAAGCGTCACAACATTTCAAAACCGCATTTGATTTAGCTAAAACGGCAGCAGACAAAAATATTATCAGTAAAAATATGAAGCAGTTAAACTAAACTGTTTTGCCATAAAAACAAAAAAAGTGAAATGATTGGTTTCATTTCACTTTCTTCTGTATTTATTTTTAGACTATTGTTTGGCTACTTTTTTAAATCGCATCATTGGCACATCGCCCTCAATTAAATTTAGTTTTCCATCTTTATCAATAGAATAACTTGTAATTTTTTCCATTTGTTTCAAAAATGTCTGTTCTCCTCCACCTTCGCAAAACATCATCGTTGTCGGTCCAGGCTCTCCAAAAGTTAAAGATTTGCCGCTTAAAGTATATGGCGCACTGTAACCGTTACAGCCATTATTTCCATAAACCTTGGTTTCTTTCTTGTCAAAAGTAATTTGAGGCTTTTTGTTCGGATATAATCCTCCAAATGCTATTCTTGGCCCCGAGATATATTCTAATTCCCAAGTTGTTCCAAATAAATCCTCGCCGCTTGAAGCAGATTTTGATGCCGTACATGAAGCAAATAATAAGGTTAAAACGGAAAGGACTGCAAATGTGTATTTTTTCATAAAAATGTATTTTAAAGATTTATAATTTGTTTTTTTTAGATTAAAATAATTCTATAAAAGTTCTTTTCTCAATATTCGTGCCCAGTTACAGGTTTCTTCAAAGTTTATTTTTTTTCAAAAGGTATATTTTTCTGTAACTAAGTTACTACATTTTTTTAAAGTTTTATAGCCCAGATGTTTAAAATAAAACAAGTGGCATTATTTTTTTTGTAATTTGCACGAATCTAAAAACCAAAAAATCATCATCAATTAACTTAAAAAATGAAGCAATTTCTATTTTTATTTGCATTTGCATTTACAGTGCAGTTTGTTCATTCGCAAGAAAACCTGCCAACCGATTACCTCACAAAAGAATTTCATCAAGGACGCCGAGACGCTTTTAGAGCTTTAATGCCTGCCAATTCAGTTGCCGTTGTTTTTTCATATCCAGAAAGGGTTTTCTCAAAAGACGTTGATTACAATTACCACCAAAATCCTGATATGTATTATCTAACAGGCTACAAAGAACCAGATGCTGTTTTATTGCTTTTTAAAGAACCTCAAGGAACAGAAAAATACACTGAAGTTCTTTTTGTGCGAGAGAGAAATGCAACTCTCGAAACATGGACAGGAAGGCGTTTAGGCACTGAAGGAGCAAAATCGAAATTAGGATTTACGACTGTCTACAACGGAAAAGATTTTAATGGCTTTGCAATTGACTTCAAAAAATTTGACAAAATCATATATGATAAATCGGCGCCTGGAATTCATGATTATACTTACAACACAGCAGATCTTTTTGATTTAGTTAAAATTTTTAAATCTAAAGCAGGAATTACACAAGAGAGCGAAGCTTCAACAGATTTGTTTACCAATATCACAAATTCTCTTCGTGAAATCAAAACGCCAGAAGAACTTGTTTTGATGCGTAAAACCGTAAAATTGTCCTGCATTGCCCACAACGAAGTGATGAAAGCAGTTGGTCCCGATATGAGCGAAAATGAAGCTGACGGAATTCACGCCTATATACACAGACACTATGGCGCGGAAGGCGAAGGCTATCATCCAATTTTAGGTGCGGGAGCAAACGGATGCATCTTGCATTACGGAGAAAACAATGCCACAAAAATGGACAACCAATTATTGCTAATGGATGTTGGGTCTGAATACCACGGCTATTCTGCAGATGTTACCAGAACAATACCTGCCAACGGAAAGTTTACTGAAGAGCAAAAAGCGATTTATCAAATTGTTTATGATGCGCAAGAGGAAGTTTTTAAAATTTGCAAAGAAGGAACTCCAATTCAGGATTTGAATAAAAAAGCAAAAGAAGTTATTACAGCAGGATTAATTAAACTAGGAATTATCACAGACCCGAAAGATGTAAAACTATACTATCCGCATGGCTGTTCGCATTTTCTTGGCCTAGATGTTCACGACAAAGGAAATTATATGGGAACTTTAAAAGAAAATATGATCCTGACCGTTGAGCCTGGCATTTACATTCCAGCAAACAGCAAATGCGACAAAAAATGGTGGAATATTGGTATTCGCATTGAAGATGATATTCTAATGCTTAAAAATTCATACGAAAACCTATCTGCAGATTCTCCAAGAAAATGGCAGGATATTGAAGCTTTGGCTAAACAGAAAAGCACTTTTAACGATATGAAACTTCCTAAGATCTAATTTTAAAAGATTACTTTAACACATAGAAACATAGATCATTTTATTTCCATAAAAAAAGAAGAAGCCAGCTTTCGCACATAGCTATGTGAATTGATGCAAGTGAAACGCCTTTTTACGCAAAGCTAATCTATGTTTCTAAGTGTTAAAACAATAAATTTAAAACATCATCGTTGCGCATTTTTCACGAACTTTTCTTTCTTAAAACAGTAAAAATTTCCTTAAACGCAGAAAAAATAGATCATTTTATTTCTAAAAAAGAAGCCAGCTTCCGCACATAGCTATGTGAATTGATGCAAGTAAAACGCCTTTTTACACAAAGCTAATCTATGTTTCTATGTGTTAAAACAATAAATTTAAAACATCACCGCTCCGTATTTTTCACGAACTTTGCTTTCTTAAAACAGTAAAAATTTCCTTAAACGCAGAAAAAATAGATCTTTTATTTCTAAAAAAGAAGAAGCCTGCTTCCGCACATAGCCATGTGAATTGATGCGAGTGAAACGCCTTTTTACACAAAGCTAATCTATGTTTCTATGTGTTAAAACAATAAATTTAAAACATCACCGCTCCGTATTTTTCACGAACTTTTCTTTCTTAAAACAGTAAAAATTTCCTTAAACACAGAAAAAATAGATCTTTTATTTCTAAAAAAGAAGAAGCCTGCTTCCGCACATAGCTATGTGAATTGATGCAAGTGAAACGCCTTTTTACACAAAGCTAATCTATGTTTCTATGTGTTAAAACAATAAATTTAAAACATCACCGCGCCGTATTTTTCACGAACTTTGCTTTCTTAAAATAGTAAAAAATGAAAGCACTTACCTTTTCTTCTTTTGGAGAATCAGATGTTTTAGAATATATAGATATCCCTAATCCGCAATTAAAAAACGACGAGATTTTAGTCGAAATGAAAGCCATCGGATTAAATTTTGCTGATGTTTACAGACGCAAAGGAAATTATCATTTAAAAGGAAATCCTCCTTTTATTGCTGGTTATGAAGGTGCAGGAATTGTAGTCGATGCCAACAATCATCCAGAATATAAAATTGGAGATCGCGTAGCATTTGCCGATGCGCCATTTGCCAATGCAGAACTGGTTGCAGTAAATGTAAACCACATCATTCCGCTGTCTGAAAAAATTTCTTTTGAAACCGCCGCTTCAGTTTTGCTTCAGGGTTTAACAGCCCACTATCTTGCTACAGACAGCCACAAAACAGCAAAAGGAGAAACCGTTTTAATTCATGCAGTTGCAGGCGGAGTCGGTCAGATTCTAACACAAATCAGCAAACTTTTGGGCGCTACTGTTATCGGGCTAACCTCATCTGCCGAAAAAGCAAAAATTGGTTTCGAACAAGGCGCCGATCATGTTTTTCTTTATAATGACGATTGGAAATCGGAAGTTTTTAAAGTGGTTCCAAACGGTGTAGATACTGTTTACGACAGTATCGGAAGCACTTTAATGGAAAGTTTTGAAGTCACCAAAGAATGCGGACAAGTTGTTTTCTTCGGTATGGCCGGCGGCGATCCAGCTCCAGTAGACCCTAGAATGCTAATGGATGATTCTAAAACTTTAACTGGAGGCGATTTGTGGAGCTATTTAAATTCTAAAGAAGAAAGAATCAAAAGAGCCACTCAACTATTCAGTTGGATTACAGAAGGAAAAATCAAACTTTCAGAACCAACATCTTTCAAATTGTCCGAAGGAAAACTAGCGCATGATTTCTTGGAAAGCAGAAAAAGCACAGGAAAAATTATTTTGATTCCTTAATTTTTTTTCGCCACGAATTCACGAATTGTTTAAAATATAATTCGTGAATTCGTGGCTATCTATTACAACTGTGCAACTTCAATTTTTGTTCGGTCAGACAGCTCAAGAATTCTTTCCACTTCATCTTTGTTTACCACAAAAAACAGATAACTGTCTCCGTAGGTTTCATAAGTCAATAGCTCCAAATTTGATTTTTCCAATTCCGATTGAATGTACGGAAACAGATCATGACTATAGGTTTCTTCTGGGTAATCAAATTTAAAATCTTCTCCAAGCATTTCAGAAATAAAATATTCGGCATCTTCGGGATCAAATTTCCAATCGCTATGCCACGTATTTATTTCGTCAAAAAAAGCAAAATGATCTTCTGTGGTTTCGTAATACGCTTTAGTTTCAGCATTGAAACTCTCAAAAAGCTTCTCTGAATATTTTTTCACTTCATTTTCTTCAATGCTATTTCTTGAAACCAATTTGACAAACTCTTCAAATTCCTCCATAACAACTATGTCATCCTGCAGCAGATTTTCTGAAGACGGAAGCTCAATACCCGCAGGAATATCAATAGCAAAGTACTGGCAGATGGCCTGCAAAACTTTTTTGAAATCCTTAATTCCTATTTCCTGAGTTTCACTCTGAGGATTGTTAAAATCGAGATATTCAGAATCTAGCAAACCTTTTACATAATCAGAAAAATGGCTGCTAGAATATAACATTCTAAAATCGTTTATTTCTAAACTATTAGTACAGCAAAAGAAAATCATGAAGTTATTGATAACACTTGTAAAGTGCTTTTTCATTTCCTGACTTGGTCGCGAATAAAACTGAATATGAATAAAATCATACTGCAAATCATCCTGCATCGCTTCTTCTGACAAGCCTCCAATATTCAGTTTTTTATAAAGTTCGTTCAGAACTTCATAAGCATTATTAAATCCAGCTCTTTTAACTTCTACCCTACCGTCTTCATGATCTAACGAGGAAGGAACCGAATACAAATTTACGGTAACCGTGTCATGAATTCCTTTTACTTTGAATTCTAAACTATTACATTCATGATATAAATGGCTATAAATTGCATCAATAACGTCAAAAGAAATGATTGATTTCGGATCATTATTTCTATTAAATAAATTGGAGAAAAAGCCCATATATTTTTACATTAAAAATTAATCGTTTGAATATTTAAAACTCTGATTCATCTTATCAAAAGGAATCACTTCGTTGACAATTGATTCCAGTTCGAAATCTGTCAATAATCCTCTAGCCGATTCTATAATTTTTGGAGAAACATTTATTTCATAATCCACAATATCTCTTTCCAAGATGGATGATAGAATTGCATTTTGCTGCTCAGTCAGATACTTTTTGTGCGATTTAAATACCGATTCGATATCTTCTCTAAACTCCTCATCTGTAAGCTCATTATACACATCTTGTTTTGACATATCGATCAATAAAACTTTGAAGATAAAATCTTGAAGGTTTTTTGCCAAATAATTGACCTCGTTAGAATCGTGCCAGACAAAAACGATAGGCACATCGCCATTATTTTCTTCATTTAAGAAAAAACAATAATGATCCCCGCCGCCGCTTTTGGCAAACGGAATAAATTTAAATTCTGGGTTGATGTTTCGATAATCCTCAGGATCTTGAAGTTCTTCTATTTCCTCTACAACCGATTTCAAGTTCAGCGATTCAAAATCATAAGAATGCAAAAGCAAAGGCGGATTATCTTTTAAGGTTGGATAAACTTCTGTATACCAATTTGGGCCATATTCTCCAACATCGAGCATTCCATCAGCGTCTAATTGCTTGTATAAAAGTGGAAAATTGAAACCGTATTTCTTTTCTATTTCTTGTATTGTCATCTTTGGGGCAAATTCTATTACAATCAAACCACTAAGATAGCAATCTTTTTACTACAGCAAAAAACCTGAAGTCAATTATTTCAAAGCTTCCGCAATCATTAAGGCGCATTTTTCACCATCAATTGCGGCAGAAATGATTCCGCCGGCATACCCCGCACCTTCTCCGCATGGATATAATCCTTTGATTTGCAAATGCTCTAAAGTCATAGGATCTCTCGGAATTCTTACTGGCGATGAAGTTCTGCTTTCTGGTGCGTGCAAAATAGCTTCGTTAGTTAAATAACCGCGCATTGATTTTCCGAACTCCTGAAATCCCTGACGCATAATTTGAGTCAAAAAACCTGGAAAAACCTGTCCCAATTCTACCGAAGTTGTTCCGGGAACATAAGAAGTTTTCGGAATGTCTGCTGAAACTTTGCTTTTTGTAAAATCAATCATTCTTTGAGCTGGGACTTTTTGAGTTTCTCCAGCCAAATGCCAAGCCTTTTGTTCGATGCTTTTTTGAAATTCCATTCCAGCCAAAGCTCCGAATCTTGCAAAAGGTTTAAAATCTTCTAGTTTCAATTCGACCACAATTCCAGAATTTGCTGTTGCCTGATCACGTTTAGATGGCGACCAGCCGTTTGTAACTACTTCTCCCGGACTTGTTGCACAAGGCGCAATTACGCCTCCCGGACACATACAGAAAGAGTACATTCCGCGGCCATTAACTTGTTTTACGATAGAATATGGTGCTGGAGGCAAATGTTCTCCACGGAAATCACAACTATATTGAATGCTATCGATTAATTCTTGCGAATGCTCTGCTCGAACTCCCAAAGCAAATGGTTTTGCTTCTATTAAAATTTTCTTTTTATCTAATAATTCAAAAATATCACGAGCTGAATGTCCCGTTGCCAAGATTAATTTATTGGCGTGAATTTTATCTCCGTTTTGCGTTACGATTCCCTCAACTTCATTATTCTTTACCAAAATATCATCAACACGGGTTTCAAACAAAACCTGTCCGCCAAATTCCCTGATTTTATTTCTAATATCTTCAATGATTTTCGGAAGTTTATTAGTCCCAATATGCGGATGCGCTTCAACCAAAATATCCTCAGAAGCTCCAAAAGCCACCAAAAGTTCTAGAATTCGGGTCACATCTCCACGTTTTTTAGAGCGGGTATATAATTTTCCGTCAGAATAGGTTCCTGCTCCTCCCTCACCAAAACAGTAATTAGAATCTTCGTTTACGATATGCTCACGGTTTATCGCTTTCAGATCACGACGACGTCCTCGAACATCTTTTCCGCGTTCTAATACGATTGGCTTTAAACCTAATTCGATTAATTGCAAAGCGGCAAAAAGCCCGGCTGGACCCGCGCCAACCACAATAACTTCTTGTGCGTTGGAAACATCTTTATATATAGGAAGCTCTAGTTTAGTTTCCTGAAAAGGTTCGCCTTTTAAATAAATAAGAACTTTCAAATTGATTTTAATCGCTTTTTGACGTGCATCAATAGAGCGTTTTAAAATTGAAACGTGCTGAATTTCGTTTGAAGAAACTTTTATCTGCTTGGACAAATAATCTTTAAGCAATGATTCGTTTGCAGCGATTTCGGGTGTAACTTGAAGTAAAAGTTCTTTAGGCATTTTGTCTTATTTATTCTATTAGCTTTTCTTTCTATGAAAAGAACATACAAAAGTACTATTTTGAAATGAGATTTTACATTTACTGTAAAATTTGCACGCCGTTTGAGGCAAATTAGCAGATTTTCAGCACAAAGAATATCGTAGAAACTACGGCAGTTCGTATAACATATTACTAACATACATTGCGTAGACGCACTGCAGTGCGTCTCTACATAGAACCTTAAAAAAAACCTTTGTACCTTTGCGCCTCACAACCTTTGCACCTAATAAAAAAAAAATGTCAAGAAAAATAAAACTGATTTGGGATTTTCGCGGACCTGCTTCGGCTAAGACTGCCGAACACCACGAAATTCATTTAAAAGAATACATCGCAATAGAAAAATTGCCTCTGAATATTACAGGATTTAAAGTCATAGACGAAATGTATGCCATTGCTTTTATGGTCGTTACAGACGAAAACATGATTCAAGTGAGAGATGCTTTGAAACCGCACCGTGGAGAAATTTATTCTGAGTAAGATGTAAAATGAAAAAAGTGAGATGTTTGTGTGTCAAAGAAAACACATTTCACATCTCACTTTTAACTTATATCTAATTAGCTACTTCACTAATAAACTTAATACGCATTAAACGAAGTTCATCAATATCGTAGTCGCCGTCAAATTCTTTTAAGGCGTCTTCGATTTTATCCGATTCCGATTCCATGAAATAATCGTGAATTTCTTCCTGCTGATCATCATCTAAAATATCGTCTAACCAATATTTGATGTTCAGCTTTGTTCCAGAATAAACAATTTGTTCCATTTCTTTAATCAGCGCATCCATAGAAAGCCCTTTTGCAGAAGCGATATCACTTAGCGGAAGTTTTCTATCAATATTCTGAATAATGTATAATTTGTTGGCAGAATTTACTCCTGTAGATTTTACAACCAAATCGTCTGGGCGAATAATATCATTATCCTCAACATATCGGCTGATTAGAGCAACAAATTCGCTTCCGTATTTTTTTGCTTTTCCTTCACCAACACCATGAATATTGTATAATTCCTGAATTGTTATCGGATATTTTAAAGCCATATCTTCGATGGAAGGATCTTGGAAAACTACAAATGGAGGAACTCCAAGTTTTTTAGCCACTTTTTTACGAAGCTCACGAAGCATTCCTGTCAAAACTTCGTCTGCAGTTCCAGAAGATTTCCCTCCTGCCACAATAGTTTCATCATCTGCTTCGGTGTACTCATGATCTTCAGACATCATAAACGAAACTGGTTTTTTGATAAAATCCAGACCTTCTTTGGTAATTTTTATTACGCCATAAGTTTCGATGTCTTTTGACAAAAGCCCTGTCACCAGAACTTGCCTCAACAATGCCATCCAATATTTTTCATCATGATCAGATCCTGATCCAAAATAAGGCTGTGTATCTGTTTTATGCGCTTTAATAACCGCATTGATACGGCCAATTAAAGTGAATACAATTTCTTTTGATTTGTAAATATGCTTGGTATCTCGAACAATTTCAAGTAGTTTAACCACTTGATCTTTGGCTTCAACTTTATGTTTTGGATTACGAACGTTGTCATCCATATCGGCTCCTTCTCCAGTTTCACTGTCAAATTCTTCTCCGAAATAATGAAGAAGGAATTTTCGGCGTGACATCGAAGTTTCGGCATACGCCACAACTTCTTGCAAAAGCGCAAAGCCAATTTCTTGTTCGGCAACTGGTTTTCCAGACATAAATTTCTCGAGCTTTTCTACATCTTTATAGGAGTAATAAGCTAAACAGTGTCCTTCTCCACCGTCACGTCCTGCACGTCCTGTTTCTTGATAATAACTTTCTAGTGATTTTGGAATGTCATGGTGAATTACAAAGCGAACGTCTGGTTTATCGATTCCCATTCCGAAAGCGATTGTTGCCACAACGACATCAACATCTTCCATCAAAAACATATCCTGATGCTTGGCCCGGGTTTTTGCATCTAAACCTGCGTGATAAGGAACAGCGCTGATTCCGTTTACCTGCAAAACTTCGGCAATCGATTCTACTTTTTTACGGCTTAAGCAGTAAATAATTCCAGATTTGCCTTTATGCTGTTTTATAAATCGAATGATATCCGACTCAATGTTTTTTGTTTTGGTACGAACTTCATAGTACAAGTTCGGTCTGTTGAACGATGCTTTAAAAGTATTTGCATCGGCCATATCAAGGTTTTTCAGAATATCTTCCTGAACCTTTGGTGTTGCGGTTGCGGTAAGTCCGATAATTGGCACTTTACCCAGCTGCTTAATTATATTTCTCAGATTTCTATACTCTGGCCTAAAATCGTGTCCCCATTCTGAGATACAGTGCGCTTCATCAATGGCAACAAAAGAAATTGGAACACTTTGTAAAAAAGCCACATATTCTTCTTTTGTTAATGATTCTGGGGCGACATACAAAAGTTTGGTCAATCCAGAAGTAATATCTTTTTTGACCTGAGCAATTTCTGTTTTAGTTAGAGAGGAGTTTAATACATGTGCGATTCCGTTTTCAGACGAAAGGCTTCGAATTGCGTCAACCTGATTTTTCATCAAAGCAATTAAAGGAGAAACAACAATTGCTGTTCCTTCTTGAATTAAAGCCGGTAATTGGTAGCAAAGAGACTTTCCTCCACCGGTCGGCATAATTACGAATGTATTCTTTCCTTCTAAAATACTCGTAATGACTTGCTCCTGCAAGCCTTTAAATTGGCTAAAGCCGAAATACTTCTTTAATTCTTTATGTATTTCAATTTCATTTGAATTCATTCTCTATATTAACTGTATTTTGTATAAATTTGCAACACATAAAGATACAACTTTCTTTTATACATACAAATTTTAAATATTCTGTTTTGATCACAAAAGAAAATATATTGGCGATCGCCAAGAAAACAATACTCTCTGAAAGTGAAGCAATTACAAAACTAATTGATTTTTTGGACGAAAATTTTTACGAAGCTGTCCAACGCATATACGAATCTAAAGGCCGTCTGATCGTTACAGGAATTGGAAAAAGCGCTATCATTGCTCAAAAAATGGTAGCCACCTTTAACTCTACCGGAACACCTTCTATGTTTTTGCACGCTGCAGAAGCCATTCACGGCGATTTAGGGATGGTACAGAATGATGACCTCATTATCTGTATTTCTAAAAGCGGAAATAGCCCCGAAATTAAAGTGCTTGTTCCTCTATTAAAAAGATTCGGAAACACTTTAATTGCCATTACAGGAAACACAACTTCATTTTTGGCAAAAGGTTCAGATTTTGTCCTCAATACAACTGTTGACACAGAAGCCTGCCCAATCAATTTAGCGCCAACAAACAGCACTACAGCACAGCTTGTCATGGGCGACGCATTAGCCGTGTGCTTAATGGAAATGCGTGATTTCAAGCCAGAAGATTTTGCGGTTTATCATCCTGGAGGTGCTTTAGGAAAAAAATTGCTGCTTCGCGTAAAAGATATGATCGAACATTCGTTAAAACCAATGGTGACGCCAGATACTTCTATCAAAAAAGCGATTTTTGAAATCTCTGAAAAAAGATTGGGAGTTACTGCTGTAATTGAAGACAATAAAATTATCGGAATTATTACAGATGGAGACATCCGAAGAATGCTAAACGACGTAGATAGTATTGCAGACTTAACTGCAAAAGATATTATGTCTAAAAATCCAAAAGTAGTTTCATCTGAAACAATGGCTGTCGATGCTTTAAATATTTTAGAAGACTTTTCGATTACGCAATTGATTGTTGCAGACAACGGAGAATATAAAGGAGTTTTACATTTACATGACATTTTAAAAGAAGGAATCGTATAATGGCAAAGAAAAATCTTGGCGAAATGTCATTTTTAGATCATCTTGAAGAATTAAGATGGTTATTGGTTAGAAGTACACTTGCAACGATTATCATGGCAATTGTTACTTATTTTATTAGCGATTATTTGTTTGATCAAATTATTTTAGGTCCTATTAGGCCAACATTCTTTACGTATGTTTGGTTCTGCGACTTATCTCATTCGTTAGGATTTGCAGACAGCATCTGTATTACCGAACTGAATTTCATTATTCAAAATACTGAAATGGAAGGCCAGGTAAATATTTTTGTCTGGATGTGTCTTTTGGCAGGTTTTATTTTGAGTTTCCCTTATATTTTATGGGAAATCTGGAAATTTATCAGCCCAGCGCTTTATGAGAAAGAAAGAAAAAATGCAAAATTGTTCATCTTTGTTTCTTCCTTGCTTTTCTTTTTAGGAGTGCTATTTGGCTATTTTGTGGTAATTCCGATGTCGGTAAATTTCGTTGCAACGTTCTCGATCAGTGATGTGGTAAAAAACCAGTTTACATTGGAGTCGTATATGGGAATGGTAAAAACGAGTATTTTGGGAAGCGCCATCTTTTTTGAACTCCCAATCGCTATTTATTTCTTAACTAAACTAGGATTAGTAACTCCTGAATTCTTAAGAAAATATTGGAAGTATGCCGTTGTAATTATTTTAATTATTGCCGCAATCGTAACGCCGCCAGATGTTGTGAGCCAGACTATTGTTGCAATTCCGATGCTGCTTATTTACGAGGTTAGTATTCTAATTTCGAAGATTGTTTATAAAAATAAATTAAAAGAAGAAAATGTCTGATATAGTTCAAGAATTTAACGACTATCGTTCTAAAATGAACGAAAAACTGCTTGCTGACAACAACAAAATTGTAAAGCGTATTTTTAATCTTGATACCAATGCATATGCTGAAGGAGCTCTTGATGTAAAGACAAAAGAACTTTTAGGTTTGGTAGCATCGGCAGTTTTAAGATGTGACGATTGTGTAAAATACCATTTAGAAACAAGCTATAAAGAAGGCGTTTCTAAAGAAGAAATGATGGAAGCAATGGGAATTGCGACTCTTGTTGGAGGAACAATCGTAATCCCACACTTAAGAAGAGCTTACGAATTTTGGGAAGCTCTTGAAGAAGGAGGAAAATAATTAGAAAATGTGCCAATTTGATAATTAGATAGTTTTTGAAATGCTCTAATTATTTACTTTTGAAGCGCAATTTCCAAACTTTTGAAAACGCAATAATTTGTTAATTGATTTACCCGATTAATTATTTTACATTTATTTTGCTTTTCAAATCAAATTAAAAAATTGAGTATGAGCTAGTTTTTCAATTATCTCATTTTCAAATTATCTAATCATCTAATTAAAAAATGAAGCTAAGAGCCGATAATTTAATCAAAACTTATAAAGGACGCAGTGTTGTAAAAGGAATTTCTGTTGAAGTGAATCAAGGAGAAATCGTGGGGCTTTTAGGGCCAAATGGAGCTGGAAAAACAACGTCATTCTATATGATTGTGGGATTGGTAAAGCCAAATCAAGGGAATATTTTTCTTGATGATTTGAACATTACCGACTATCCGATGTACAAACGTGCTCAGCAGGGAATTGGTTATTTGGCACAAGAGGCTTCTGTTTTCAGAAAATTGAGCATTGAAGATAATATTCTGAGCGTACTTCAATTAACTAAACTTTCTAAAGAAGCTCAAATTGCTAAAATGGAGAGTTTAATTGAAGAATTCAGCTTAGAGCATATTCGCACCAACCGAGGCGATTTGCTTTCTGGAGGTGAGCGCCGTCGTACCGAAATTGCGCGTGCTCTGGCAACCGATCCAAAATTTATTTTATTGGATGAGCCTTTTGCAGGAGTTGACCCTGTTGCAGTTGAAGATATTCAGCGAATTGTAGCACAGTTAAAAAATAAAAATATCGGAATTTTGATTACCGACCACAACGTTCAGGAAACTTTAGCAATCACCGACAAAACATACCTAATGTTTGAAGGAGGAATTCTAAAAGCCGGAGTTCCAGAAGAACTGGTAGAAGACGAAATGGTCCGCCGTGTTTATCTTGGACAAAACTTTGAGCTTCGTAAAAAGAAACTTGAATTTTAAAAAAAATATGAAAGTGGTAAAAAGTAAAATGTGAATTGCTTTTTACCATTTTTTTTGAAACAGAATTCTAAGAAATCCTAAATGAAATCAGAAAAACCAACTCAGGAAGATTACGATAATTGGCACAAAGACCCAAAGAATTGGTATTTCTTCAATACCTGTTATTATAATCCTAAAGACAAAAGATTGCTTCCTCCCAAAAAAATTCAATGGATGGGCTATACGATAAATTTTGCCAATCCGTATTCTGTAATGCTTCTTTTGCCTTTTATAATAATTGTTGTTTTAGTTTTATTGAAATAGCTTAAAAAAAGTATTCAGTATTACTCGACAGTAATAAAATGCAATTGCTCTAAATCGCCATTGTAAATATTAACATCAACACGATGTTTGATTCCCGGCAGAGACGCTTTTTCTGTAAACTGCCAAAACAGCCAGTCATCTTCAATTTTTTCTCTGTAGAAATTATAGTTGGCAATCCAGAAAAGATATTCGCTAAATTCTTCTTTCAAAAAATCCGAATAATACCTTTCTCCCGAATAAATTATTGGACGAACTTGGTAGTGTTTCTCAACTTTATTCAGCCAACGCTTCAAACCTTTTTTCAAACTGTCTAAAGGCTGATTTTTGGGTAATTTTTCGATATCTAAAACAGGCGGAAGATCGCCTTTCTGCAATTTTACTGTTTTGATAAAAAGATCTGCCTGCTCAATAGAATTTTCGTTTGGACGATAATAGTGATAAGCGCCACGCATGATTTTATTTTCTTTTGCACCTTCCCAATTTCTTTTAAACTGCCTGTCTACACGATCATTTCCTGCGGTTGCGCGAATAAAAACAAATTGTACAGGATATTTTTCGTCCAAAATTTCGACTTCTTCCCAATCTACCTTTCCTTGAAACTCAGATACGTCAATTCCGATTACTTTTCCTTTATGATTTTCGAGAACCCGAATATTGCGCACATCAGAAAGATGTTTGTCAACCTCATCTTCTTCTAAAACTTTTTCTGTTCTAAAACCTAAGTAATAAGCAAGCCCTTTGCGATAATGATAGATTACTGCAATGAATAAAAGTCCGAAAAAAATCAATAAAAGTCCTCGAAAAAGTCTGCTCAGAAAAGATCTTCCTGCTGGTTTTCTTGAATATGTTTTACGATAAGTCGTTTTTCTTGCCATTAAACAGAATTACTTTTTCAAAAAAAGATTATTTATGATCGACAGCAATACATAAAAGACAATAATCAACGGAATTGCCATATACTGAAGGAAAAGAATCATTAATACAGAGATAATCAAAAATACGATTTGAAGTGCATTTTCTTTCAAACTGAATTTTTTAATTTTTAAAGAAAATAATGGAATTTCAGCATTCATAATGTAAGCGCTGCCCAAAGTGACAAGTAATAAAACCCATTGATTTGTCAATAATTCAAGAATTACAAGAGACGAATCTGCATACATATCCAGAACTATTTGCAAACTAATAATAAAAATGGCATTTGCAGGAGTTGGCAAACCAATAAACGAATCGGTCTGACGAGTATCGATATTAAAGTTGGCTAATCTATAGCAGGCACCCAAAGTTATAATAAATCCTAAAAAAGGAACAATTGCTTGATTTCCTAGTTGGTCACCGCCTCTAGCAAACATACTGTACATGACGTAACCTGGTACAACGCCGCTTGTCACCATATCGGCCAAAGAATCTAATTGTAACCCAAGCGGACTTGAAACTTTAAATAATCTGGCAAAAAAACCATCAAAGAAATCAAAAAAGATTCCTAAGCAAACCATGTAAAAAGCCATTAAAAAATCTCCTTTAGAGACAAAAACAATTGCGACACAGCCGCAGAAAAGATTAATTAATGTAATTAGATTTGGGATATGCTTTTTGATATTCATAGCTTTAAATTTTGATAATGGCAAGGACAAATTTAGCATAATAACTCGATGCAAAACGAGTTTTTTCGAGAGTTTTTTATTTCTAAGTGAGACTTTGGCAATATTTAAGTAAAGGAACTTATTAGATGAGTAAAATATTATATTTTTGATAAAATTTTTAAAACAGGCCTCGATCTGCAAAAACATATACGTTGAAGAAATATTTAGTGTTTTTATTTTTTTGGAGTTGTACTTTTCAGTATGCACAAACCGCTCGAAAGTATTCGAACGAGTTTATGAATATTGGAGTCGATGCCGCTGCTCTTGGAATGGCAAGTGCTGTAACTGCTTCTTCAAATGATGTAAATGCCGTTTATTGGAATCCAGCTGGGTTGACACATCTTGAAGACCATCAGATTGCGCTAATGCACGCCAGCTACTTTGCCAACATTGCCCAATACGACTACATAGGATACGCCAGTCCAATTGATGACAGAAGCGCATGGGGAATTTCGATGATTCGTTTCGGGGTAGACGACATTATGGACACCACGCAATTAATCGATAATCAAGGAAATATAGATTATAATAGAATCAGCTTGTTTTCTACGGCAGATTATGGTTTTACTTTTTCTTATGCCAGAAAACTGCCTGTTGACGGATTTCAATATGGTGTAAACGCAAAAGTAATTCGAAGAATAATTGGAAAATTTGCCAACTCATGGGGTTTTGGGTTTGATATTGGACTTCAGTTTGAGAGAAATGACTGGAAGTTTGGTTTAATGCTTCGCGATATTACCACTACTTACAATGTTTGGAATATCGACGAAGAAGAATATGCTAAAATCGCCAATGCAATTCCGGGAGAAAACAATACTTTGCCAGAAAGCACAGAAATTACATTGCCAAAAGCGCAATTAGGAGTTTCAAAAAGATTCGACTTTCATAATGAATGCAGTCTTGTAACCTCAGCAAATCTAAATATGCGATTCGAGCAGACAAACGATATTATTTCTTCAAAAGCTATAAGTATAGACCCAGCTCTAGGGTTTGAGTTTGGCTATACCGATTTGGTTTTCGTACGAGCTGGAGCAGGAAACTTTCAGAATGTCATGCAATTGGATAATACCGAAAAAGTAAATTTTCAGCCCAATATTGGCTTGGGATTCAGATATAAAGGCATACAAATTGATTATGCTTTGACCGATTTGGGCAACCAAAGCACAGCATTGTATTCTAATATTTTTTCACTAAAAGTAGATTTAGGTATCTTTAGATAGAAACTTTAAAAACATTTAAAATTTTAAACCATGAAAACTGTCATGTTCAAAAAAGCGCTTTTTATTTTATTATTCTTATCCGGTTTTATTGGTTTCAGTCAAAGTTTGGCTTTATCTAAAGATGCTAAAATAAGTATTTTGACTTGCGGTCTTGGAAACGAGACTTATTCTTATTTTGGACATACTGGAATTAGAGTTTTAGATCCAGAAAACAATTTTGACGTTGTTTACAATTATGGAACTTTTGATTTTAGAACTCCAAACTTTGTTTTAAAGTTTGCAAAAGGAGATTTGCAGTATTTTGCAACTGTGCATTCGTATGCCGATTTTTTTAACGAATACACTTATGAGAAAAGAAGCATTTATGAACAGGAACTACTGATTTCTCAAGATTTAAAGCAAAAACTTTTTAATGAGTTAAATGCTGTTTTAGATTCTGATGAGCGTTATTATACTTATAAATTTATTGATAAAAACTGCACTTCGATGGTGGTTGATGTAGTGAACAAAACTTTAGGAGGAAATGTAATTTCAAAAAAAGAAGATGCGGATAAAACCTACCGCTCGATCCTATTTCCTTATTTTGATGGCCATTTTTACGATCAATTGGGTACAAGCATCATTTTCGGAACAAAAGTAGATCAAATGGGAACCAGAATTTTTCTTCCTTTTGAATTGAAAAACAGTTTAGATAAAACGACTTTCCAAAATAAACCTTTGGTGGCTAAAAGCAAAACATTATTAGAATTCACTAAAGAAACTCCAAAATCTTGGTGGAATAACATTTATACTTATCTCTTTATCTTACTTTTTGTAATTTTTGCCAAAAGTAAAACAGTCGATAAAGTCTATTTCCTAGTCCTATCTTTAATTGGAATATTCTTTGTTATTATGGGATTTTACTCGTTTCACCAAGAACTGGCAATGAATTACAATGCACTGCTTTTTAGTCCGCTATTACTGGTTTTGGTTTTGGTTTCAATTTTCAAGAACAAACTATGGACTTATAGATTTTCGCTAATCAACTTTGTGCTTTTAGTGATTTACTTTTTGTTTTTAATCAATAAAGTCCATTTCTTTATCACTTTGCCATTGATCATTACAAGTGGAGTGGTTTTAGTGCGAACAGCAATTCGCAACAAAAAACCAATTCCGATTATAATTTAAAATATTATTGGCCTCTATAAAATAAAACCGTGGTAATGGTTTTGAAAGTAATGCTCAAATCTAGAAATATACTTCTGTGTTTGATGTAATACAGATCGTACTGTAGTTTAACCAAACTTTCGTCGATTGACTCTCCATAAGAATAATTAACCTGTGCCCAGCCTGTAAGCCCTGGTTTAATTACATGGCGTGTTTCATAAAAAGGCATGACGGCAGCAATTTCTTCAACAAAAAAAGGACGCTCAGGTCTTGGCCCAATTACGCCCATATCTCCTTTTAAGACGTTAATAAATTGAGGCAGTTCGTCAATTCTAGACTTGCGCATAAATTTGCCAAATGGAGTAACTCTTTTGTCATTATGAGCAGCGAAAACAGCACCATTTGTTTCTGAATTCTCTGTCATGGTTCTAAACTTATAAATCTTGAAAACTGCTCCATTTTTACCTATTCTTTCTTGAGTGTAAAATAAGCTTCCTTTATTGGCAAATAGATTGCAGAGAAAAATGATCGGAATAAAAACTGCACTAATTAAAAGTCCTAAAACAGAAAATATAACTTCTACAAGGCGCACAAAAAACAAATACAGCTTATTGCTATTACTCCTGCTAAAAGGGAAAAATCGATAAAAATCTCTTTCTATATGGTGAACAGGAATTCGTTGTGTCTTGCTTTCGTAAACTTGCGTATACTCGCGAATAATATTTCCAGATTCTAACAAATGAAGCAATTGCTGATATAGATCTGGAGTAATGCCATCTGTTTTCTGAGAAGCAATAACAATTTCAGAAACATAATGCGTAGAAACGAAATGCTCTAAATCTTCTTTTTTTATTTCATTCACATAATGAAAATCTAAATTTTCATCTGCGATTGAATCGGAGTTGACAAAACCAATAATTTTATAATGCGGATCTACATTTTCGAGTCCTAAAACTAATTCCTCCACTTCACTTTGGTCGCAAATCAAGACAACATTTTGAGAAAACCGGTGAGATGCCAAGAAATAGCAATAAAACAAACGCCATAAAAGCAATGTTATCAGTATTGTAAAATAAAAGATTACAATAACTAATCTTTGTTTTGGCAAAACAGGAGAGAGAACTGGCGTAAACAAATACGCTAAGACGGTAGCTGTAGCGGCAAAAACTACGTTCTGCAGAATTTGAAGATGATTACTTGCTACCTGCAAATTATAAATCTCGAATATTACGCCAAAAGCATAAAGATAGCTGACTAATAAAAGTATACTAAATGAACTATTGACATTAAAAGCGAAATAATGATAATCAAATATCGCGCTTAAGAGATATAAAGCAAATAAAATAAAAACAGCATCGAAAGTAAGGAGCAATATTTTCCTTTCCGATATTTCAAAATGCATTTTCTTTGTTGATGACATTCTTTCAGTTTGTTAGGGGCTTAAACTTGAGGCAAATGTATTATAAAAAACGAATTTAGCTAGTGGTGTTCTCTGTTTTTTCAGGTATTTTTATTTGAACCGAAAGAAGACACAGCGCGTACACAAAAGCAGGGGCTGCAATTCTTAGTGCCGCATGATTTATCGTAAGAAGCCAAAAGAGAAAAAAAGAGAAAAAATATATGTGCTGTCTATTGTTTATATAAAGAGTAAAAGGCACAAAAAGTAAAATAAGAAAGCTAAATATTCCAAACAAACCGTGTTCGCTAAGTAAACGTGAGACCTCACTGTGAGCTGCTACAGCTTGCCCTAATGATTCTTTCCTATTTTCTTTCCCCATTCCTACTCCAATACCCAAAATAGGGTTATCTACAAACAGTTTTAAATCTGTATCAATAACAGCTTCTCTTCCGCCTAATCGATCTTTTTTTTCCCTTCCTTTACCATCTTTATTGGCATATCTTTTTTCGATAAGTCCAGAAGTTTGCAACGATGTGTATGAAAATATCCCAACTCCTAGCGCTCCTACTAATAAAAAAACTAGAGTAATTTTCCTTTTGCCGCGATCATTTGAAAAAGCAAAAAGCAAAAGCAATAAGCAAAGAATCATAACGACTCCAGTTATTATTCCTCCGCGTGAAAATGTAACAATACCTCGATAACTTACAAATGTTAATAAAATAGCATTTAGTATTATTTCTTTTTTTGATTTTGAAAAAAGAATCAGTTGCGAAAAAAAAGCAAACATTCCTAGTCCTAAAATTGTTGATACTTGATTGGGTCCAAATCCACCTGAAGTTTCAAAATTAGACTGAGTTCCCGTCACTACATCTCTTACACTAGGATTGTATAAAAATAAATAAAGAACTGTTGAAACAATTGGCAGACCAATTCCAATTACAACATTTTGCAATTCTGAAAACAACAGCCTTTTTTTGTACATATACATAGACGCAATTGCCAAACAAAATGATCCTGACAAGTTAAAAGCTATAGCTTTTTTAAGGTCAAAGCCAAGATCGTCTACCGAAGCAGCAACTAAGATCCCAGGTATTAATAAAACTAGAAAAACAATATATAAAAACGATCTCATTGAGAAGTTACTATAAAACATCCCAATTATCATAAAAAAAATGACGAGAAATTTCACATATTCGTTACTAAAATTACCTCCAGTCATTCTTAAAAATACCTCAACCCCAACAAGATATGCAGCTACAAAAATCACTTCATTATTTTTATTCTTATTACGAATAACAATAGAAAGCCCTACAATAGGTATTAATAATGCATAAATTTTAGATAAAAGAGGCACAACAAAAATAACCAATCCTATGATTACATGAATCAAGACAAGAAAGATATATGATATTGAATTATTTTTCATTTTGTCGTTTTCTTTAATGAAAGAGCATTAGGAATAAAAGAATTCAGCCATAAAAAGTAGTCTTCAATTATTTTTTCTTCACTAAAGTTGGATTTAACCTCATTATACAAAGCCAAACCTAACTCCTCTCTATATTTTTGATCTAAAATCAGCTTTTCAATTGCTATTACCAATTGTTTAAGGTTTTGAGATTCGATTACTATTCCCACTTTATCTGAAGTAATTACACTGGAAACTTGTCCCACATTTGTGCTTATAACAGGTAACTTATGGAATCCATATTCTAAAAGTGCTAATGGGAGACCTTCAGATAATGAAGGCAGTACTGCAATATCAGATTGTTTAAGAGCTGATGAAACATTATTTGTTGTTCCATAAAAGAAAATAGCTTTTTCTAATTTTAAATCCTCTATGGACTTTCTCACTCTATTAGAATAATCATCTTCAAAATCCTTTCCAAAAACATGAAAAGTCCAATCTGGATATTTTCCCTTTATTAAATTTGCGGCCTCAATTAATAATTCATGATTTTTTTGAGGACGTAAATTTGCTACGCAAACAATCCTCTTATCTTCACTACCTTTCAAACTTAATTTCTCATCAGTTTTCAGTGATTCATCAATGAAATTTGGAAAATAAATAATATTGGAACAAAACAAATAACTCTTTGCCCAATTTTTTAAATTCAAATTTACCGAAATGACTCCTGCAAAAAAAAGTGATCCTATTTTTAAACTCAAGTTTTTTCTTGCTGACAAATCTTGAGAAATTCCATAGTGATCGTGCCAGATAATCATAATTTTTGGCAAAACTAATTTTATCAATATTGCTAAAAAAAAAGAAGAGCTATGGGCATGAATTACATCTATCCTATTCTTTTTTAAATAAGCTTTTAATTTAAAAATTGATTTTATATCTATCTTTTTAGTTTTTCTTAAAAACAGAAAAGAAACCTTTTCATCTATTTCTTCTAAAAGTACTCCTTTCTTTCTAGTTGATACTAATCCTGAGAATTCAGTTTTTTTTGATAATGCATTTGCATAATTTACCGCCATTCTTTCAGCTCCTCCTGGTTCTAAAGAGTCTATAATTTGCACTATTCTCATTTTACTAGCAAATTTTTTATTTCTTTTTCGAATATATCTGTAGTATAATTACGAGACCACTCCGATGCTAATTTGCTCATTTCTTCAAACCTATTTTGATCTGATAGAATCTCCTGTATTTGAGCTACATCTCTTTTCACATTCATATCTAATAAAAGTCCTCTTTCCCCATAATTAATCATAAAAGGGACACAAGAAACATTTGTCGCCAGTGGAACACATCCCCAAAACATTCCCTCAGCAATAGCTTTTGGCCAGCCTTCACTTTTCGATGGCAATATAACAAAATGACTTTTTTTATAAAATTGCTTAAGTGTTTCTTTGTTTTGATTTCCATGCAAAAAAACGAACTTTTCGAGCTGGTTCTCTTTTATATAGTTTTCTAAATTCACTCGTTCTCTCCCTTCTCCAAAAATATGAAGCAAGTCCATATTATTGTTTTTGACTAACTGTTCAACTAGTTTTATGGCATACATTGGATTTTTGCCAGAAGCCAAAGCTCCCACAAAAACAAAAGTTTTCTCTTTACTTATATTATCTTTCGCTACAACCTCTTTTTCAGATTCAGAATAAGTAGCGGTAAAAAAGGACTTAATATTTTTGGACTGATTTTCCCATTCTCCATAAACTAAAACCTGCATATTTCTAGTTAAAAATGTATTATTTAAAATCCATTTTTGCATTCTGTATGTCAAAGGCTGTTTGCTTCTTGGATCCCAATTTCCAGCATACTTGGCTGTCTTTTTTTTCGAGGGAAAAAATATTTGAACAATGCAACCTAATAATCCCATATTTCCAGGGCATCTTAAATGAATATGGTCCGCATCATATACAGCTTTAATAATAATTAAGATATTACAAAAAACTAAAAAAAAACTTTTAATAATATTCGGAAAACTATTTAAATTAAAATCAATCAATTTATAATGCTTTCGAAAATGAAAAGGAATTTCTTCTATTAAAAGTCCATTTTCATTTTTCCAAACTGGGCAACAAAACAAAATATCTTCAACGTATTTTTCCCATACGATTAATTCTTTTACATAAGGACTGTAAGCGAAACTTTTTTTACCCTTAAATATAAACGGAGCCCCAGAAATAACTAATAGTTTCATTAAATATAACCTTTAGAACCATTTTTTGACATAACTACAGCTGGAACACCCAACACCACTGAATTTTCTCCTACCGAACTAATTACAAGTGAACAGGCCCCTATTGCAACCTGATTTCCTATGATAATATTTCCAGAGATAACTGCATTTGCGCCAATATAAACTTCATTACCAATTATAGGCACTCCTCTTTTCCCCTCTCGTCCAGAAACCCCTATTGTAACACCCTGTGAAATATTACAATTATTCCCAATTACTGCTTTAGCATTAATAATGATTCCACCAAAATGTCCAATATAAAAAGAATGTCCAATTTTTGCAGAAGCAGGAATAGATATTCCTGTTATAATTTCAATAGTTTTTTGAGTTACCAGCCCTATAAAAGTGAATAAAAATCTAAATGGTTGCCATTTTATTTTCGAAAAAATATAATGAGCAATTCTATATTGAAAAACAGCCCAAAAACCTTGTGTAAAAAATACAATTCCAAAAAAATTCCCTCCGTAATTTTTATACCTTCTGTAATCAGATTTTATGAGTTGCAATACATTCATAACTTTAATTTCTTTAATTCGAAAAATTTACCGAGGATTCGAAAAAATCAATATTTTGACTTACAATCACATTCAATCCATATTTCCCGCATACAAATTCACGTGCTTTTTCTCCTATTATTTTTGTTCTTTCTTTATTAGAAAGCACCCAAACAATTTTCTGAGCTATATCTTCTGGGCTATATGGATCACATAAAAGTCCCGTAACAAAATCTTCAACAGCTTCTGGGCCTGGACCATATTTAGTAAAAATTACGGCTTTTTGCATTGCCATCGCCTCGGGAGCTACAAGACCTTGCGTTTCCATATGAGAAGGAAACACACATACTGAAGCTTCAGAATATGCTTCTGGTATTTCTTTAGAAGGAATTGCTCCATGAAAATGAATATCTTCTGCTAATTTGCCTAGATGCAGAATTTCTTTTTCTTTAAGCATTTTTATATAAGAACTCCCATCAGGAAAAAACCAGTCCCTACCATAAATTTCAAGAGTCGCATTTGGAAATTCTTTTTTAACAAATGGAAAAGATTGAATTAATTGGCGCACACCTTTTTTTTCGCAAACTGTACCAGCAAAAACGATTCTGCTTTCATGTTCTTGTTTACTTTCAATTGGAGTAAAAAATTCTGTATCAATAGGATTACTTATGTAAGCTATAGGTTTATTATGGTAACTTAAATAATTCTCCGTATGATTTTTTACATAATGAGAAACAGCAACAAAGCCATCACTTTTCTTAAATGATCTTTTTTCCTGAAAGCCTTTCCATTTATTGATCTTTCTTTTCTCACTTTCTGCAAAAAAATGATGCCCGCCGTGAAGCCTAATAATATACTTAACAGCTTTTATTTTAGAAATAAATGCAAGGCCAAGTTCAGAAGATTCAATAATTTGAATGGGACTCTCTTTATGAATTTCTCGAAGTTTGGAATTGATCGCTTTAAAATTGAAATACCACGACAACCCTTTAGTCTTATTTGGCTTTAATCGATAAATATCTACGCCTTCAATATTTTGAGTTTCGGTTTCCAATGTATAATTAATTCCGACGACAGAAACTTTAAATCCCTTTTTCACCAATGCCAGAGCCAAAGTCTTGACAAAACTGCCAATTCCTCCATGTGGAAATCCTTCCTTTGGATATTCATTAGTTAAGAAACAGATATGCATTATGAATGTTTTTTAATAAAAATATCCACTGTCAAATAAAAATCATTCACATTCAATTTAATTTCTTCTTCAGACCAGTCCCACCAAGAAATTCTATTTAGAGCTTCAATTTTATCCTTATCGTGTTTAAACTGAATTACTTTTGCCGGTACACCGCCAACAATAGCATAATCTGGAATATCTTCAGAAACAACGGCTCCTGCCAGAATTGTAACCCCATTGCCAATTTTTACTCCAGGCAAAATGGTTACATTCATTCCAATCCAGACATCATTACCCACAATGATACCGCTTTTTGAGGGCTTTAGTTGTTGTGTTATTTCTCCTGTGACGTATGACGTCTTATTGATTATTACATTATCATCTTTTTCTAAAACTTCATGAAACAAAGGGAAAGATGTAATTTCACTTTCTGTATGGTAACCCGAATCACATACAAAATTCACATCATTTGCAATAGAACAATATTTGCCTATAGACAATGAAGAACCATTAAACCATTTCCAAACAAAAGCACCATTATCATAAGTCTTACTTCCGATGTCGGCCCACTTCGCATCTTTTAAATAGACATGATGTCTTCCTTTTAAATAAAAATAATAGTTGATTCCTAAGAGGCGCCAAAACATTTTTCTTATAGTATTAATCATAGCATTATTTTTTACAAAATGTCTCTAGCTTATTAGAAATATTAATCGATGCCTTGTTATAATTTTTTCCAATTAAAATTTCGGACCATTTTTTCAGAGATGCAAGTGATTCCCATCCTTTTCTAAAAATAATTTTATCAACGATTTCCTGTTTTCCATTCAACCAAATAACTGCATCAGCATTTGGAATGCTTCGGAAATGTTGATAATTGTAAATTGTTTTTACGGACCAATCATCAACTGTTTTTTCTTCCTGATCATAATTAATAAAAACACAAGGCTTATCGAACATCCCAAAATCAAAAGCCATTGTAGAACCAACATTTACAACAATATCACAATAAAATGCTGTACTTACTAATAACTTGACATCTTCTAGAGTTGGATAAACAGAATTCCATTCTTTAGATTTACTGAAATACCATAAAGGTGGTGCTTGTTTAATTAAATCTTTATACTGACGTACAACACTATCAAATCTTTCTGAAAAATCAACTGGGCATCGTCTCAATAAAATCTGATATTCATGCTGCAAATTTGCCTTCGAAATTTCTTCTGCTATATCTTTTAAATATTTTGGATCATCTGGAGATGTTTTTGTGTCATCGCCCGAAAAACAAATAATTTTTTTATTAGGATCTAGATTATACTTTTCATAAAAAACTTCTTTATCAATTATATTGTCTGAATCGCCATAAAAATCAAATTGAGGAGTTCCTGTAACATGAATCTGCTTTGGTTTTATTTCTGGATAATACAGATTCAGTTCGTTTTTCATATAATCTGACCAAACCAAATAATTATCAGCTCGTAATGCCAAACGTGCCTTTGGTAAATTATCCCAAGAATATATAACGGTGGTTGTGGGAATATTCAAATCTGCTGCAGCGCTAAAAATTGTGGCTGCCTTTAATGCTCTTTGATGAGAACAAAAAACAACCGAAGGTTTGGCTTCTTCTAAAATATCTTTAACCTCTTTATAAAACTTATTTTTGCGGATAGCTTGCTGATATTTTTTTTCAAGCTTTAAAATACTAGAGTAACTTTTACAATATGGAGCTATAATCTGAATTAATTTGTAAAAAATATTTTTCGAAAATGATTTTTGTTCCCACTTCCAGTTTGCTAGCAATGTTGAATTATTAACCTTTGATTCATTGTAATATAATCTTGAAAGACATATCAATTCGCGAAGAAACTTTTCTTTGACAGACTCCTTATAATTTGGGATTATAATATCTTCATTTATCGGAGTATTTTCTTCAATTGCTTTTATAGTTTCTGAATCGAAATTATGGAAGAGAACTAAATCTCCTTGAAAATCTTTAAATACATTGGAATAAAGATAATTCCTTACTCCAACACCATCTGGAAACAATAATAAAACCTTGTCTTTTTTCATTTTATTTTTTTGCGAAAAAATCTTTTAATATCCTTGCTGTAAAAATCTTTGCCCCTGCATCATTCATGTGTCCACAAGTGGAAAAGTATTTATCTTCTACCACTACATTTTCATAGTTATGAATTTCTGGATAGATTTTTTTAACCTTTTCAAAATAATTCATTCCGGCAGTATTTTCACAAATAGGAGTCATTACTGAAATAAAATTTATATGATGTTCTTTGCAAATATTTCTAATTTCTTCATAATATTTGTTCCTATTTAATGGGTTCAAATTGACGATATTATTTTTCATATTGCCATTTTTATGTTTTTCGAGAGGATAATATCCTAAATTATCTTGTGCATTAGTTTTTTTGCCGACAGAAATGAAAAAAAATTCTCTAAATCCAATTTTACTGTCGTATTTGATATATCTATAAAAAGGAACATAATACAGCTCGTTAAAATCTGATTCTTTAGAGAAATGATCTTTTATGATTTCTGAGTTATGAATGTATGGCAAGAATCTAGCAGAAATTCCTTCAGCTTGATGATCATTAGAAAGATTTAAGTCAGCCTCGAGAATAACATTTTTGATTTCGTATTTTCTTTCAATCATTAATTTTAGCATTAATGCTGCCTCAAATAAATGCCCCCCACTCATCCCGTAATTAAATGTTTCCAGTCCTTTATCTTCAAACATTTGAGCCACAAAATGATTGTTTGCTCTTGAAGACCCAAGAATCACAACATCGTACTTCTTAGCATCAGAATTGAAAACTTTCTCAATTTTTCCTCTTTTATTAGATTGCATAAAGGCATAGGTATAGATTCCGTCTAATAAAAATGCTATTAACACAGTCATTAAAACAATTGTACCTGTATAAATTAAAAATTTCTTCATTAAAACTGAAAGTATATAAATTCTTTATAATCTGAGAAAGTTCCAAAAGCCATTATAGCTAAAATGGCTAAGGCTGTTTTTAAGAGGCTCTTTTTTCCTGAAAGCGGTTCTATTTTTGAACGATTATTCCATTCGATTAAAACAAACACTCCAATCATCAATACCAGCTCATAACTATAACGTTCGTTATCGAGATACTGAAAACTAAAATCTTTACTTGTTATAATGCGTTTGAGATATGAAACTGCATCTGATATCGTTCTCGCCCTAAAAAAGACCCATGCTATACAAGTTAATGTGAACGTATATAATATGCTAGCAAATACCTTTACAGAATCAAAATTGAATTTTAATTGAATGGTATCCATGTTGTTTCGATTGCTGTTTGATAAAAGTAAGGGTAGAAAATAAACCGCATTTATAAATCCCCAAGCGATATAGGTCCAGTTTGCACCATGCCAAAAACCACTAACTACAAAAATTATAAAAGTGTTTCTAATTTTCATCCAAAGCCCGCCTTTGCTTCCTCCCAACGGTATGTACAAATAATCTCGAAACCACGAAGAAAGTGAAATATGCCAACGACGCCAGAACTCGGCTATATCTCTTGAAAAATAGGGATAATTGAAGTTTCGCAACAGATCTAAACCAAATAGTTTTGAAACTCCTAAGGCAATATCAGAATACCCTGAAAAATCTCCATAAATTTGAAAAGCAAAATAAATCGCCCCTACCATAAGAGAGAAAGAATTCATTGAAGTGTAATTATCAAAAATGGCATTTGCATAAGGTGCACAAGTATCTGCAATAACCACTTTCTTAACTAACCCCCAGATGATCTGATAAACACCTTCTTTAGCTGTCTGAAAATTGAACTCTCTTTTTACCTTAACTTGCGGCAATAAATGTGTTGCTCTTTCTATAGGTCCAGCGACAAGAAGTGGAAAATAACTCACAAACAACGAATAATCAACAAAATTATACTCCGCTTTTATTCTTTTAAAATAGATATCAATTACATACGAAAGTCCATGAAATGTATAGAACGAAATTCCAACGGGAAGAATAACATTTAGCAGAATAGGACTTGCTTTAAATCCAACTGAAGTCAATAATTCTGCAAAAGAAGAAGCGAAGAAATTATAATATTTAAATACTCCTAAAAAGCCCAAATTCACCGTGATACTAAGCCAAAACCAAAAATTTCGACTTTTCTGAGATTTTCCTTTTTCAATTTGAATTCCAGTATAATAATCTAGAAAGGTTGAAAAAACCAGTAAGAATAAAAATCTCCAGTCCCAGCAAGAGTAAAAATAATAGCTCGCAACAATTAACAATGCATTTTGCGTGCTTTTGTTTTTATTAAAAACAAACCAATACAAGAAGAAAACGATTGGCAGAAAAATAGCAAAAGCTATAGAGTTAAAAAACATAAATATTCTTAAAGTTGGATTGTATTTTTAAAATGCTAAAGTATCTATAAATGCGCGCAAAGCTAATGATTAATTTTTTATAATATTATTAGCTATAAAAACTATAAATCAGAAAAAATATCCCCTTTTAAAAGGAGCTTTTTTACTATAAACTCTTCTGTCATTTCCATAGACTCCTTAGTTGCTCCCGCTATGTGCGGCGTAATAATAACATTAAAATTTTGTTTAGCTAAATCAACCAAGGGATTCAATATTACTTTTTCTTCTTTTAATTCATCTTGCAAAACATCTGATGCAACACCACCAATAGCACCAAGTTTAATTAATCTCGCTATTTCGTTTTCATCCCAAATGCCTCCTCTAGATGTATTGATTAATAATGCTCCTTTTTTTACAAAAGACAATAGTTCTTTATTAATAAAATTTTCATTTTCTAAAGAAAATGGAATGTGTATCGAAATAATATCAGCCCAATTAAACATCTCTTTAGGTGTAGTAAATTTCAAAAATTCACTCTCTACATTTTTAACATCAAAATAGCCAATCTCCATTCCAAAAGTTTTCGCAAAATCAGCAACTTGTACGCCAACTCTCCCTAGGCCCAAAATGCCTATTTTTTTCTCTTTTAGATTCGTATTAATAAACAAATTTCTATTCCATCCTCCATTTTTCACATGTTCAAAGGAACTTGGAATTTTTTTCATTAACGCAAGTAGTAATGCCCATGTATGTTCTGCTGTCGATGGTATACTTTTTAGGAAATCTATTTCACCTTTTAGTGAAATTACTTCACCTCCCAAATTTTCAAAATAATTGACATCTACATGATCAAGTCCTGTTGTTGCAGTTAATATATATTTTAAGTTACTTGCTTGATCTAAAATTTCTTTATCAATTACAAATCTTAACCTTATAAAAATAACATCAACACTAGAAATCTCAAGTTTCAATTCTGCTCGATCTTTTATTTTTACAGACCTTACTTCAAAGGCCTCGTTTAAAATTGCTAATGCTTTTTTACTAAAGTTATCAGATTCAGTTATTAATAATTTCTTTTTTCCAGTCTTCATATAAAAGTGTTGCTAATTTGAAATCTCTTATTGTATCTATATTAACCAACCAATCTGGGTCCATAACATAAGCTAATTTTTTTTCAACCATAAAGTTTTTTTGTGATACAAAAGCTTTAGTTCTAACAGCATAAAAACACCCATTCCTATAGAATACAGGTTTCAAATCTTGTCTTCTCACATTTTCCCCAATGCCAATTAATGGAGTTAATTCATCATTCTCCATCAGATTGTACATTCTTGCCGGATGTATATCATTCATTGGCACTACACTAATTATACCGTCAATTTCTGTTCTATCAATTAACAGATTAACAATATTATTCAAATCAACATAAGTCCTTAATGGTGATGTTGGCTGTAATAAAACTATAAGATCAAAATCTTCATCATATTCTTTGATTATATGCTCTACAGTTTCTACAACATTGCTATTATCTTCAGCTAAATGAGCAGGCCTATTCAGGACATCAATATCATATTGTTTGCCAATAGCAGCAATTTTTTCATCATCAGTTGACAGCACAATTTTAGACACACAGTTAGACTGAACAGCACATTCTATTGCGTGCGCAACTAATGGTTTCCCTCCTAATTCTTTAATATTTTTCCCTGGTACTCCTTTCGAACCTCCTCGGGCTGGAATCACTGCTAGAACTTTCATGTTAATACATTATTGTTTTGTGAAATTGCAAAGGGACTTTTGTTAATAATTCTGCTATTTTGATGCCTGCTTTTCCATCTCCATAAATCGGAGATGAAACAATTTTTCCTTTCTGAACAGAATCTACAATGGCTTTTTCTATCTCTTCTTGCGAGTAATCAACATCTACACTATTTCCTCCTCGATCTCTTCTGTTTTGACGAGAGCCAATATTTACTACAGGAACTCCTAAATAAGCACACTCACGTATTCCCACGCTAGAATTTCCTATCAGGCAATCGCTATGCATTAACAACTGCAAAAAATCTTTACCTTCCATATTCTTAAAAAAATGAACATTTGGCAAGTGATGTTGTTCTCTAAAAGCACGAATTCCTGTTGACGTTCCATCTGCTCCTGCATCTACATTTGGCCAAAACCATAATGTAGGTTTATCTAATTTGTACACCGCTTCAAGCGTAGCTTCTACATGTTTTCTAGAATCCTTATATTCCGTTGTTACAGGATGCTGCATGACCACCAAATAGCCTTTAGATAAATCAGGTTTTGCTCCTACGCCACCGTATTTTTCGTAAGGATCAAATGAAAGTTTTTTGCTATTTCTTATTTCTGAGGCTAAGTCAATTGATGGGCATCCTGTATTAAAAACCATTTTATTATCTTCTCCAAGCTTTATAACCCTTTCCTTAGCACTTTCTGAAGCAACAAAATGATAATCCGCTAATTTTGTTATGGCATGACGCACTTTTTCATCTATATTTCCTGTCACTTCGCCACCTTGAATATGCGCAAGAGGTATATTCATGTACGATGCAGCAATAGCGGTTGCCATTGTTTCAAATCTATCAGCAACAGTTACAACGATATCTGGTTTTAGATTATCAAAGACGGTAGATAGCTCCAAAATTCCTATTCCAGTAGTCTTAGCCGCTGCGGTTAGGTTTTCTCCTTCCAACACATTAAAAACTTTAGCAGCAATCACAAAACCATCTTTTTCGATATAATTTACTGCGCTACCATAACGATCTAACAAAGCTGATGCTGCAATAATTAATTGCAACTCCAAATCAGGATGTTCTTGAATCGCAGACAATACTGTTTTTACGCGACTATAAGATGGACGTGCCGTAATCACAACAGCTATTTTTCTTTTTTGCATTTTTAATTATTATATTTTAGCAAAGCGAGATAAAAAAGAATTTTAAGTTTACTAAGGAATCTAGTTTCAAAAAAGATCCTTTTCATTTAAGAAATCCCACTGCTTTAAATCTTTATTTAAGGTTTTTCCAATTACATCTTGAAATCGCAAAGCATCTATTCCAAAACCTTTTGGTTTTTTGGACTCCAAATCACCAAAAGTCAAAATATGATTTTTAGGCAGATCTTTATTTACAGCCAATGATTTCTCAAAAATTTGTTTTAACGAAGAAAAATTTTGATTATCGTTTTTATCAATAGGATTAGAAATTGCGCTCGCAATATTTCTTACTGCCGACACTAATTCTTTTGTTTCGGAAATAGTTAATGAAGATTTTGAATCTGGTCCAAAAATTGCCCTATCAAAAACGACATGAAATTCCAAAATACTTGCTCCTAAAGAAGTCGCAGCTATACATGTTTCTATTTTTGCTGAATGATCAGAAAAACCAATGGGCACATTATAGCGTTTTTTCAATTCTTCAATTACGTTTAATCCGTATTGTTCAGGTTTGGTTGGATATGAAGTAGTACATTGGAGAATGGAAAACTCCACATTTCTTTCTTTTAAAAATTCAACAGTTTTGTCTAGTTCCCCAAATGAACTCATTCCTGATGATAAAATTAGAGGTTTTCTTGTATGCGCAATTTTTTCTAAAATCAGAAAATTATTAACCTCTCCAGAACCTATTTTGTATTGTTCAACTCCAAGTTCTTCTAACCAATCAACTGCCAAATTACTAAAAGGAGAACAAATAAATTTTAAACCTACCTCATCACAATGTTTTTTTATGCCTCTCCATTGTTCTAAGGAAAACCCCATTCGTTTCCAATAATCGAATCTTGATTGATCCTCCAATGAAAATTTTACCCGAAAAGGTTCATGCTCACTACTTTCAGCTTCAGCAATATGCATCTGAAATTTCACAGCATCAATACCTGTTTGAGCCAAAGCATCTATATATGAATGTAGAATTCCAAGGCTACCTTCATGCGCCTGACCTATTTCGGCAATAATAAATGGTTGCAAATTTGATTTCACCTTATTGTTTTCTGTTTTTATGGATGGATTCATTCTTCCAATCTATTTTCATGTTTAAAATGACACCTTGACAATTGATATTGCCATTGATTGTCCAATAATTATTTACTTGCTAATCTTAGTCTTGCTTTTTCAATGATTTCATTCATTCCAATATTCCATTTTTCCGAAGAATACAAATCATTAGGGATTTCTGGAGTCACAAATTTTCCTGCTAAAAAATCATTTATTGCATCGACCCATTCCGAAACAAAATGTGGATTTTCTATTAATTTACCTAATTTCCCATATTGCAAAACTTCGGGTACCCCTCCCATTGCCGATGCTATACAATAATTACCACAGTGCAAGGCTTCAATTAAACTAAGCCCAAAACCTTCCTGACAAAGTGTTGAAAAAAGATAACAGTCTGATGCTTTAAGGTAATTTGATAATTCATCATTTGGCATTCTTCCTAAAAACTTGACGCCCTCAATTTCGTCCTTTCTCTCACATCCTATAACTAGCAGAACTATATTCTTTTGAGAATTATAGATATTTGCCCATGCTTCTAAAATAATGTGCAATCCTTTCTTCGGCCGATCTTGTGAGCACCAAATAAAGACTTTTTTATTCTCTACATGAATTTTTTTTCTTAGGTCTTCTCTTTCAACAATAGATGCTTTTTTAAACTTTGTAGTATCTATACCGTTATGAAGAACAGAAAAATGGCAGGGTAAAACATTTATTTTTTTTTTGTGTTCCTTATAACTATCATAAGTTAAAACGGTCAATTCATTTATAACATCATAAAAATTAATTCCTGAATTTGATTTAATGTATGGAGAAAATCCATGATAAAAAAAATGGATATAACAATTGGTTAAAACTTTTTTAGAAACCAAATAATCATGAACAGGCTCCACCATTCCATAATTATCAATAATCTGAATTATGTATTTCTCATTTGGTTGAATAATCTTAGCTAAAGCCCTAAGATATTGCTGATTTTTACGCTTAAATACTCTTTGCTGCAATTTGTCCAGAAAAGTTTCCTGAACAAAATAATATTGTATAGAATTATTTTTTTTGCTTGTTTCAGGGCAAACAATATAATCTAATTTATGGTCATTTTCCAGATAATTGTTATACAATGCTGGCCAACTTCCTATTTTTGAATAAGGAAGAGCCACTTGAGATATTAGAATAACTTTTATTGACTCATTCATTTTTATTAATATTTTGCAGCTTCCTTGCTTGAAAGTCCTTTATATTTTATACAATACCTCCAAATCTTCTTTTGTGCAATGATCCTTGAAAATATTGTGTTTTTTATAAAAAATTCAAATTTTGAGGTTCTAATATTTTTCAAAATAATTGGTTTCTCATCAACATAATTATTTGATTTTAAAGCACCTAAAACTTCTTTCATCCATTGTTCTTCTACATTTCCTAAATGATATGCAAAATTATCTTCTGTAGAAAGTCTCCACATTCCTTTTCTAATGACTGGTAAATCTAACAATTTCTTTTCGCTTTCTCCTCCAAGGACGAAATCTGAATATTTCAAATTATTTTTTTCAAAAGCTTCTTTTCTATAAGTCGTAACAAAGTGTCCTGCTCCAACTACTGCTCTACTATTTTTATTAGAAACCGTAAGGTATTTTTCGAGATGTGCCTCATTATAAAATCTAGAATTCCCAACACTTTCAGCAAACGCTTTTAAGGCCTTTGGGTTTTTAACTTTTGAAAAATAAAGCGATTTTGAAAAAAATAACTCGAACCAAATATTAGATGTATAATTTTTGAGAGAACGTGAAGAAGGAGTTGGACAAACCGCTCCGGTTTTAGGAAAATTTTCAAAAACCTTATAGGTTTCTTCCTGCCAATCATTTAAAAAAAGAACATCACTATCAGACACCGTTATAAGAGAAAAATCATGACCCGAAATACCTTTTAAGACAGCATTAAGTTTTCCGATATTAGAAGTATGAATAATTTCATGTATCTTTCCAATTCGGTACAATTCATCTAGATAATCAACTACATCTCTGCAACTTCCATTATTAACTAAAGTTATAAATGTTCTAGAATGGGCTGTCTTCAATAAAGATTCCAAACAATATTTTAGAATCTGAAAACTTTCTCTAAAATATCCATTAAAATTTGGTATATAAATAGGGATAATTACCTGATGAAAAAAATAGTTCGGCTCTCGCTGTTTATCTTTATTTGGGTTAAAATCTATTCGCATCAGTTCTCGATTAACTCTCTACAATTAACCTTAAAGTAAATTAATTGATATCCTTTTCCAAAAAATGAAACCAGTAAAAAACCAACTAGAATTTTAATTTTATGAAAAATAGAAATACGACTTTTTTTTAAAAGAAAAAACAATTGGCTAAAATCATGGCAACATTCAATTATAGATCTTTTATTTATTTTTTGAATTTCATAAAATAAATTAAGCTGTCGAGATAATAAATAATCATAAATTAGATTTTCATCTTTTATCTTAATTTTTTTTATTTCTAATTCCACTTTTTTAAAGAATCTTACTTTTGAATATAAAGTAGGAAGAAGATTTTTTTTGTCTTGAGTTATACTCATATTACCTCTTCTAACTTTATAAAGAATATCATCTGAATAATAATATTTTGGTCTTAAAATTATAACTCTAAAATGAAAATCTGACTCATCACTATTTGACAGCTCTTCATCAAATAATAAATTATTGCACCTTAAAAATTCCTTTCTCCATAAAGGCGCCGCAGTTAAAAAAAAATGATTTTTGAAAAGATACGAGCTAATAGGATTATCAGAAGCATTTCTATTTGCTTTATTAATATATGTTTTATCAGTTCCCTCTATAAAAGTCTCAGATAAACAAACACAAAAATCTAGGTTTTTATTTTGCTCTAAATAATTGCATTGCTTTTGTAAGAAATCAGGAAGCATAATATCATCACTATCGAACCATTTTATGAATTCTCCACTACTCATTTCAAAACCGTAATTTCTGCACGAATTAGCTCCTTTTTTCTTTTCAGGTGGTCTATTATAAAATTTAAATCTTGAATCTTTTAAATAAGGAATTAAAACCTCAGAAATATTATCTTCACTACCATCATCAACTATGATACATTCCCAATTTTTATAGGTTTGTCCTAATACACTATTTAGAGTTTCTACTAGTACATCTACTCGATTATAAGTAGGAATTATTATTGAAATTTTATTATGACTGTTTAACTGCATAAATCATTCCAGATACTGGGGTTAAATAATTATTAAAAACCGTAAAGTTATTTCTAATCAAAATCGAATTAATTTCATCTGCTCCTTTATCATGCCATTCAATCATAAATATACTTATATGGTTTAATATTTCACCCTTCATCATATTTTCAAAAATTTCATATTCTGCACCTTCACAATCCATTTTAACAACAAAACTCACATCATGATTCGATTTTATAATTGGCATTAAAATTTTTGAAACATCTTTTAAGACAACTTTCGTCAGTACCTTATTTGCTAAATCATTTTGGCCTTGACGCAAACCACTTCTACCTTTTCTTTCATTATCAAATACAAAAACCACCTCTTTATCTTCTCCCGCTAATCCAAAGTTGTATGAAGTAATTTTATTGCTCTGCAATGGATTAAGCTGAAAATTCTTTTTGGCTTGGACATAAGTTTCTTCAACAGGTTCAAATGAATAAATTTGCTTAATATATTCTTTTTTAGAGAAAAAGAGTGTTGATAAACCAACATTTGCTCCTATATCAAACAAAATCACATCTTTATGTGTAAAAAATTCATAATCCAAAGAAATATACACTTCATTTAAAATAAAAAATTCTTCTCGCGTATGAATTATAAACTTCTGATTATCAAAAAAAACCAAAAAACCATCATTTATTCTTTCTATTTTAAATTCTGGAAATTTAATTTTTAAGTTCTTTATAGAGTCATATGAATCTACAAGTAATTCATAATTGACAACTAAATTACAAAAAGAACTTAAATGCTTTATTCTTCTTTTTCTTTCTCTGTTTTTATTTTGAATTTTGAAGCCTAGTTTATTAGCTAGCCCATAAATCGATTTTCTCATAGTAATTCAAATAGCATTATTTATTTTTTAATTTTGTTAAAAAAAACAACGATTATTAGGCTTTTAAAATTAGTCCATCTTAAAAACCAAAAAGTATCAAGTTCAAAAAGGATTTTAAGTGATAAAAAACAATGCTGTTTAATATGATTTATTTGCTTAATACATATTTTACTTAAAAGTTTCTTATAGATAGTATTCGAAATTTTATTCTTCTTTTTTTGCTTTAATAAAATTTCTTTTAAATAAAGATCTAGTTTGTAATATTTCTTCTTATCAGATGATATGTTTTTAGAATGAACCCTATATTTTACTAGTGGCTCATCTATATAATAAAATTTAGTTTCAAAAGAACATCTAGTCCAATATTCAGTATCTTCTCCTGCAGGTGGCATCTTTTCATTAAAATATCCAACCTTCTCAATAATGCTTCTTTTAATTAGTGGTGTAGATGACATTATAGTCCAATTACCTATCATTTTCATTCGAACGTCACCATGCTTTATGTCAATTGATCCTGGTCTCCCTATAATTTTATCTTGTACAATACCATACTCGTTTATTACCTGACAATAAGAATGAACTAATCCAAAATCTGGATTAGTTTCTAATATTTTAACTTGTATTCCTAGTTTTTGAGGAAGCCATAAGTCATCATCATCAACAAAGGCAATATATTTTCCAGAAGCCTTTTGAATACCTGTATTTCTTGGAGCAGCTGGTCCTCCAGTATTTTTTATTTTATAATAACGTACTTTATCAAATTTTGAACAAATAATTTCATTTTCGTTGTTTGGTGTACCATCATCTACAACAATTATTTCAAAGTCCTGATAAGTTTGTCTTACAATACTTTCCAATGTTAAAGCCAAATATTTAGCTCTGTTATATGTTGGAATAATTACCGATACAGTTGGCATAAAGATTTTATTATTTTTTTTATGAAAATTTTACAGCTTGAATTCACATAATAATAAGTAATCTCTCGCTGATTAAAACCTTCTATTTTTTTTAATGCATTCATTGAAAATGTAGAATTTTGGACAAAATAATAAATTACAGCTTTTAACTTTTCTTTTGAAACCCTAAAATAATTACTATAAAAAATAATCTCATCAAATAATACCTGTTTATAAAGTAATTGATTTTTTGTAGTAGTTGATCCTTCGTGTCTTCTAAAAAAATTTAATTTTTTGTTTAAAAAACTAAAATCTTTATTTTTTACTAAATAAGACCATAAAAAAAGATCTGACAATTGTTTTTGCTGAAATATTTCAATCGGAATTTCAGTTAAAGGTTTTCTAAAAACAACACTACTTCCATTTGTTATTAATGGATTTAGAGGCATTGAATTTAATAAAATTTTATTGTTAAAGATTCCAAATTCTTCTATAGCTACTTTTAAAACTGATGTTCTTTTGGAGCTATCATATAGATATTCTTTGTTTTTATCAACATAATTAGAATCACAAAATGCTAAAGCAATCTGCGGATTATTTTCTAAAACATTTATCATTTTATCCAGAAAATTAATACTCGAATAATCATCCGTTTCTGCTATCCAAATATATTCGGTATCAGCCAATTCAATTCCCTTCTGCCAGGAGAAATAACCACTTCCTGAATTTTTCTCATTAACAATAAAGTATTTTACCTTAAAATCGGTATTTTGCCCAAGAAAACTTGAAATTATCGGAACACTATCATCCGTAGATTGATCATCAATTATAATTGCTTCCCAATTTTTGTAAGTTTGATTATGTATGCTTTTTAATCTTTCTAGCAAAAATTCACTATGATTATAACTTGGTAATATTATCGAAACTTTAACCATTAACTTTAAATTTCATTTTTAATGTATCGATTTTTAATTTCAATATTTGATAATTTAATTTATCAAAAGGGCTATAAGCAATGTTGAATATCCATAAATTAGAAGGTACCATTTTATTATCTAGACACAATTCTAAAAATTTTTTTAATGCCAAGGATGCTAAGTTCTTATTTTTATGATCAATACTTTTTGGCAGTTTTTTTTTATACAAATCATGAAATTTAATAACTCCATTTATAAAATCTAGATTTGTATTTCCAATGGAAAAATGTTCTATTAAAATCTGATCGGTTACTACAATATGATGCCCTACATCTAAAACGTCAATGCTAATACCTAAATCGTAACAATGAAAACCTATAATTTCTTCATTAAAATGAACTCCTATACTTTTTTTAAGAGCTATAAAAACTCCGTCAATTGCTACAACTTTTTCGACATGATTTTCATTAAAACCTAGTTTAAAATGACTCGTTGGTTTATGTGGATAATGCTGAATCAAATTAATATTTAAAAAATCTTCTTTCGTATGCCAAAATGCGCTCGGGTATTTGCTTTTATACTTTGTTCCAGCAACTCCCATCAATCCAATTTTTGGGTTTAAATTAAATATATTCACAAGAATTTTTCCCCAATTTATAGTGTGAAAAAGGACATCTTCATGAACAAAAACCAAATATTCATATTTTGACTTATTAATTCCTATATTATAAGCTTTAGTTATTGATAAGTTCTTTATAGAATTATCGATTCTTATAATTTCATAAGCAATTACTCCTATTGTTTCTTTAATACTTTTTTGTATTTGAGAAAACAGATTAAGATCTTTGGAACATATAATTATTGAAATCATATTCTTTTTAATAGAAATAATTACAGATTAGGAGTTTTCATTTTTTGAATATACCGAAACTTATTATATTAATCATAAGCTGATATTCTCTTAAACGATTCAAAATTTTGACTTCAAATGTTACCCAAAAAGCTTTAATTAAACAAGCTGTGATTCATATGTTTCTAGGAAATCAAATATCTCAGGGCACATTTTATCTGGAGTAAAATTTGAAAAATTTTGTTGATTTATAAGACCATCTTGATATTTCATCTCCGGATTGTTTAGATAATACTCAACTTTGTTCGCCATTTTTTCAACTTCAAGATAAGGAACTACAAAACCTCCTCCATTTTTTATAATTTCTGCTATGCCGGTGGCTTTATCAAAACAGATTATTGGTTTATTTAGCATTGCAACCTCTATACATACTAAAGGAAAAGGATCTTCTCTAGACGGCATTAAAAATACATCACACTTCTTTAAATAATCATGAGGATTAGGTACTTCTCCAATAAAATCTACAAAATCTTCTAATCCCATTTTTTTTATATCAGCCTCAATAACTAATCTATCTGCCAAACTTAATTTACCAATCCAGATAAATTTTATCGTTCTGTTGTGTTTTTTCGAATGGATAAGTCTTGCAACCTGTAAAAATAAATCTGTGCCTTTCCTCCAATCTACATATCCGCATCCGCATACAATGAATTCTTCGGAATTATTTTTTTTTATCGGAATAGCATTTACAATTTTTGAAAACTCATATACTCTTTTTATTTTCTGAGTTTCAACATCCCATTTTTCAGACAACTCATTTTTTACTAAATCTGAAACTGCAATGAATTTATCTACATTATCTTTTAATTTCTTAAAGTTGGGCAATATCTGCTTTATAACTGTACTTAATTCATGAATATGCAGTACCAATTCTGAATTCGAATTTTCTTTTAATTTAGATGCTATTCCTAACGCACCAACAGTGTTAGCATAGATTATATCGTAATCTTCTTTTTTAATCTTTTTTAAAAGCATTTTATTCAAATGCTTATCAACTCTCACTTTCATAAATAGCGGAAGCTGATTTTGAAAAATCAATTTGCTGTTTAAATCGTTGATACTGTAATATTTTTTTACAAGACTTTTAAAATCGACTGACAGTTTCCCTTCATTTAACACTAGTAAATCAATTTGATAATCCTCATGATTTCGTTTTAGCCATTGCATGAAATATAATAAAACTAATGGAGCTCCTGATAATGAATTCTGGTGTGAAATAAATAATATCTTTTTCATTATCTAAGTTTCTTTTTTAATCTAACAAGGATTCTTTTTAAAAGACTCTTATTATTATTTCTTAATTGTTTTAATTCTTGAATTTCTGGCAAATGGCATCTCATCTCATAAATAATAGCGTTTTTAATTTCTTCATCAAATTTTAGCTTTGTGTAAAAATTGAAAGATTGATAGATATATACCATGCCAATAACTTTAGAATATTCTCTATGTGTATTTGAGACTCCTCCTTGATGAAGCCTGTATACAGACATTACTTCATCTATATATTTTATGTTCCCTCTAAGTGATAGTAACAACAATAATGGAATATCTCCACTTTGACAATTTACAAACCAATCAGGAAAAACAAAATCAGAATAATTTCTAAAAACAATCGAAGCAGTAGGAATAAACCATTGATGCAGAATATCTTTGGTATCAAACTCTAATTTGCCTAATTCTTCTAACATTACCCTCTCATTGTTTTCACTCTTAATGATACTATTATGAAAACATAAACTAAAGTGAGGATTGGAAGACAAAAAACTAATTTGCTTTTGCAGTTTTAAAGGATCAACCCAATAATCATCGCCTTCACAAAGGGCAATATAATCCCCTTTACAAGCTTTGAGTGCCTGTAAAAAGTTAACCATCATGCCTACATTTTGATCATGTTTTATATATTTAATCCATGAGCCTCTTTCGTGGTTTTTAATTATATCTTGAATTATTTTATCTGTATTATCAGGAGAGCAATCATTAAATAATATTATTTCAATTTCAAAATCAGAGTTTTGCATCAATACCCCTTCTATTGCTTCACGAATATATTTTTCGTGGCCATAAGTAATCATACAAACGCTTATAATAGAAGATTTATTCATTTTAGTTTCTGTCTTAAAACACCTATACCAATTAGTGATAGGACAAACTTTATCCAAATACTTAAATTCATTTTTTTCTTAAAGACGTTCCATTTACAATATTTAAAAGTATCTAAAATTAAAATATTTTTTAATAGATGAATAGTATCTAGGCAGCTATTAACAACGAAAGCCTTGTTAATTAATATCCTATTTGTATTACAAATTGAATCAGATAACCAAGCTCTATTTAAATTATTTCTTTGAACAAAACTTTTTCTACAGAAATAGGAATCTTGTAAAGTAAAAATAAATTTATCAATGGTCATGGGATGGCTCGCACTCCCATCTAAAATTCTATAAACACAAGAAACTTCATTCAAATAATATAATTTTGAGATATAAATTGTTTCTAATAGTATTCTTGTATCTCCTATTACTTTCCCTTTTAATTCTTCTCTTAACGTCTCTAATACTGTATCTAATATTTTTTTTCTAAAAACTGTAGAAGCAAATTCAATAAATTTACTTTTTAACATTTCAGGAATTATCTGATTTGGATTTTTTATATCCTTATAAGGAAATTCTAAGTATTCTCCAGTTTTCTCGATGTAGTGTTTAGCATTTGAATAAACTAAACCTCCATCTTCATTATTTTCTAAAATGTCGACTTGCTTTTGTAATTTATCTTTTGTTATCCAATAATCATCCCCTTCGCACATAGCAACATATTTTCCTGTACATTGCTCTAAAGAAAAAAATAAATTAGGCATTATTCCTAGATTAATTTCATGTTTAAAATATTTTATTCTTGATTTTTTAGGATAATTTTTTACGATATCTTGAACCACCTCGTCAGTCATATCCGGAGAACAATCATTAGAAATAATTAGCTCAACCTCAAAATCACACTCTTGCATTAATACTCCTTCTATAGCCTGACGAATATATTTTTCATGACCATAAGTGATCATACAAACACTAACTTTAAAATCAGAATGCATAATTTAAAAATTAAGGGAGGGCAATTCTTTAATAATTTTACCTGGAATCCCAACCACTATACTATTATCTGGAATATCTTTTGTAACGACCGCTCCAGCTCCTACAATAACATTTGTGCCGATATTGAGATCTGGAAGTATTGTAGAATTTGCTCCTACCTGACAATAATCTGAAATTTTAGAGCGTCCTAAAATTGTAGCACCAGGTGATATTTCGACAAAGTCTCCAATAATACAATCATGAGTTACAACTGAATTATAGTATAATATAACTCCCATTCCTATTGTAACACTATTTGAAATAGTCGATCCTGCTAAAATATTAGATCCTACTCCAACATTTATATCATAATTTCCAATATTTGATTTAGTGCTAATAGTAGAAGTAAAAACCCCTCCTAAATCCTTAAAAACTTGATAAAGTTTTTTTCTTAACAATGGATTTCCAATACCTAAAGTAAATCTATTATCAATTTTTTTTAAATAATTCGAGGCCTCTTCACGATTCCTTAAAATTGGAAATCTATTAAACAAAATATTATCTACAGACTCGCTGATATCATCATAAAATACTAAATTATCAATTTCATCTGATTCATTTACGACTTCCAAAACTTCTTTCGCAAAACCTTTTGCTCCAATAATTAACATAAATGAGTATTTATTAGTAAAACAATTTTTTCTAATTCTTCTACTTTTAGACCTACATAAAGTGGCAAACACATAATTCGTGAGGCGACACTTTCAGAAATAGGCATTTCAGCACCCTTTGTATATTGAATTGTGTTCAATGATGGATAGAAATATCTTCGGGGAAAAATATTGCGATTATTAAATTCTTTTTGAAGATCAAGTAAATCTTGTTCTGTTTCAAAAATAATTGGGTAATAACTATAATTCCATTCTGTATTTTTCCTAATTTTCAAAGATGAGACTTTGGAGAAATTAATGTTTAAATTATAAAATTCAACTATTTTTTTCCTTTCATCAATTATATTATTCATATAGGGGAAAACCGCAAGTCCCATAGCCGCCTGAAGTTCTGATATTTTTCCGTTAATTCCTAAACCGTGAAAAGCTAATGGCCCATTATGTCCAAAATTATGCGAATAATATAATTTATGTCTCAACTCGATATCATTTGCAAACATTGCTCCCCCTTCTCCTGTATGAAATAATTTTGTAGCGTGAAAACTACAGGTACTTACATCTCCAAATTCAAAAATAGATCTATCATTGTATTTTACTCCAAAACAATGCGCTGCATCATAAATAACCCATAAATTGTATTTTTTAGCAATGGCCTCTATAGCCTCAATATTGCAAGGATTTCCAAAAACATGAGTTGCTACTATCGCGGTTGTTCTTGTGGTAATTGCTTCTTCTATTTTAGTTTCGTCAATTGTAAAATACTCTGGATGTATGTCTACAAAAACAGGTTTACAATTTTCCCACACAATTGATGATGTAGTAGCAACATAACTAAATGGTGTGGTAATTATTTCTCCTTTTTGGCCTAATAGTTTTATTGCAATTTGCAATGGAATTGTACCATTATTTGTAATAATAATATTTGAAACCTCTAAACTTTTTTTTAATTTTTCTTCAAGTTCTAATACTAATTCGCCTCTATTGGTTAGCCATTCATTATCCCAAACACGTTGTATTATTCTATTATAATCTTCTAGAGGTGGAAGAAAAGTTTTTGTTACATTTATCATTTTTTAGCTATCTCGCTCTTTATTAAGGTAATTCTTGGGCTCATTTGAATTTCATTAGAATAAATCTCTCGAAATTTTTGCCTCCCCTTTTGGGAAATGCCATACAATTTCTGGGGATTTTCAATCAATTCTACAATATGTTTCATAATAGATTCGGAGGTACTATCTATTATGATTAAATCTTCATTCTGAATAAAAAGACTGTTTTGTTTAAGTTCATCGGCAATCAGAACCACAACCCCATTTAAAGCTGCTTCAACAACAGTACCTAACGGAAACCCATCAAAACCACCTTTGCCTAACTTAAATGCCTTGTTTGGCGATACTAAAACATCCATTGTTTGGTAAATTCCTCCTAAAGCTTCAAAATTTTGATATCCATAAAATTTTGTCTTATTTTCTATATCAGAAACATCAATATCACTTTCGCTAAAACCCCCAATTATATGAAATTTAACAAAATCATACCTTAGGGCAATCATTTTCGCAAATTCAATAAATACATCGTAACCTTTATCTTTACCTGTGGGAGTATATTTGGCTGCACAAAAACAAATGTCGAATGTTTTTTTATTTATTAAATAACTTTTTTTGTTTACTAAATCTTTGATCATTGAAATCTGAGGCACAACACATCCAAAAATAAATTTTATACTTTCTGCCTTACATATATTCTTTTTTAGTAAATAATCATAAGTTATTTGCTGCGTCACAATAACTTTACGAAACATTGGTGATTCACAAACTTTTTTTAATTCATTATCACTTTTGCTTTCTTCTAATTCGAATCCTCCACCAGGATACAAAGTAAATATAAAAGGTATTTTGTGTTTTTCTAACCATGATAGATTTCTTGATATGTTATGAAGAAACACACAATAAAAAACTTTTGCATTAATATTTAAAAATCCCTTTCTAAGTTTTACTTTATTCTTTAGCTTAAATTGAGACTCGAATTCTTTTATATGTTTTTTATGCTCTACAACTGGTGTATTTATAAACCTATATGCAGTTGGTAAAACAACAATCTTAGATTTCTTTAAACAATTTAATAAAAAAGTAAATTCTTCAAGTCTAAAACCAGAAATGGGATGCGGAAAAATATCATCAAAGATTAATAAATCATTTTTTTTTAGCCCTTTATAGAGAACAAAATAGTCTTTATAAAAAAAGATTTTAATTATATTAAAAAGATCTTTTAATTTATGCTCGGCAATTTTTTTGAGATTCATTTTAGAAATCGATTTGCTTGTTTTCCCATTTTAAATATGGTCTTACTATACCACTCCAGTGACCAAAATAATCTTTTCTATAAAGACCTTGTTCATCAATATCAATTGAAACGATTTTATCTAATTGTGAAATGATCTCAAAATTATTTCCTACTAAAATTACTGAGAAGAAGTATTTCCCTTTATTTAGGAAATTTGCAGGAATTACACATACACTTTTATAAGTGCCTTTCTCTAAAGGAATTCTTTCTAAATTTGGAGATGCTAAAATATAAGTATCATTATCATCGAAAATTGAAATAGAACAATTAACAATATAATTATCAAAAATATTAACAAACTCTATTTCAACATTTATTTTGTTTTCTATATAAAAAAAATGACTATCTGATGTAAGTTTTACGCTTTTAATCCTTGCATTTGAATTACCCGGAGCTTCCTCAATATCCCAACTCACTTCCCTCACTAAATCAATTATATCGGAATTATATACAATTAAAGCATCATCAATATTTCCTTCAAATTTTATACTTCCATGTTCTAAAACTATCCCTCTAGTACATAAACTTTTAACCGCAGCCATATTATGACTGACAAACAAAACCGTTCTCCCTTCACCTCTCGAAATATCCTGCATCTTACCAATTGCCTTTTTTTGAAATTCAGCATCTCCGACTGCTAGAACCTCATCTACAACTAAAATTTCAGGTTCTAAAAAAGCAGCTACCGCAAATGCTAAACGAACTGTCATTCCAGAGCTATATCTTTTTACAGGAGTCTCTATATAACGCTCACAGCCAGAAAACTCAATAATTTCATCAAGTTTGGATGTAATTTCTTTTTTGGTCATTCCTAAAATGGCTCCATTTAGAAAAATATTTTCTCTTCCGGTCATTTCACCATTAAACCCTGTCCCCACTTCTAATAATGAAGCTATGCGTCCACGAGATTTTATACTACCCGTTGTAGGAGCGGTTACTTTCGAAAGAATTTTTAAAAGTGTAGATTTTCCCGCACCATTTTTACCGATAATACCTAAAACTTCTCCACGCTCTACTTCAAAATTAATATCCTGCAAGGCCCATACATAATCTGAATCTCCTTTTTTAGAACGATCGTTTACATCACCAATCTTTAAATATGGATTTTCTTTCCCACGAATTTTGTACCACCATCTATTTAAATCATGTTTCAAAGTTCCTGTGCCAACCTCTCCTAGACGATATTGCTTTGAAATGTTTTCGGCTTTTAATATTATATCCTTCATTTATACAGTATCTATAAAGCTTTTTTCTGTTCTATTAAAAACCAATAATCCACCAAAGAAAACAATCAATGTAACTATTGCTGTATATAATAAACCTAATAATGATATGCTGCCAATATTCAAAAGCATATAACGAGAAGTTTCTATTACATAAGCTAAGGGATTATATTGGACAATCCAACCAAATTTTGGAAGCTTCTCTTTTATCAATTCCATCGGATACATTACAGCAGAAATATACATTAATAGCTGTACTCCAAATCCAACTAAATTATTTAAATCTCTATATTTTGTAACCATTGAAGAAATCATCATCCCCAAACCTAACCCCAAAATTCCCATAAATGCAATTAAGACAGGAAAAAAAAGCAATGATACATTTAAACTTAAATCTGCTCCTTGCCAAAAAAAGAAAATGTAGAAAACAACAAATATGCAAAATTGAATTCCAAATTTAATCAAGTTTGAAATCACTATAGATAAAGGTGTGATAATTCTAGGAAAGTACACTTTTCCAAATATTCCAGCATTAGATTTAAATGTATCGGAAGTTCCATTTAGACAAGCAGTAAAATAATTCCAAACCATAATTCCTGCAAGATTAAATAAAAATGGCGGAATAAGGCCAGTCTTAATTCCTGCAACATTGTTAAATATTATAGTAAAGGTTATAGAAGTAAACAAAGGCTGAATTAGGTACCAAAGTGGCCCTAAAACTGTCTGCTTATATACCGTAATTATGTCTCTTTTTACAAAGAGCATCAATAAATCTCTATACTGCCAAATCTCTTTAAAATTCAGGGAGAAAAATTTATTCTTGGGTGTTATTTCAAACAGCCAGTCATTTGTGTTTTTAGAATCCATTGAAACGAACTTAAAAATCGTTTGTTAAAAAATTAACAAGATTTTTAACATTTTGTAATTTGTTTAAAAATGCCAAAAGGCGTTTAAAAAAACACCTTTTGATTATATTTGAATTTATATTTTTATCTCTATACTATTTGTCTAAAATCTCGAAAGTAGAATTCATGCTCTTAAATTCTGGAACAATTTTTTTCATCTTAGCGACGATATCGTCATTTTCATAAAAATCAGCAATGCCAATTAATTCGTCAACATCATTATGAAGGGTTTCATACTCATCCTGAATTTCTTGAGCAATCATAATCTTATTATGATATGTTGGAAGAGTTTTAGAAGTATCATTTAGTAATTCTTCATAAAGCTTTTCACCTGGTCTCAGACCAACGATTTTTATCTTAATTTCTTTATCTGGAATAAAACCTGCAAGTTTTATCATTTTTCGAGCCAAATCAATAATTCTAACGGGTTTACCCATATCAAAAATATAAATCTCGCCACCATTACCCATTGCACCTGCTTCTAATACAAGCTGACAAGCCTCTGGAATAGTCATAAAGTAACGAATTATATCTTGATGTGTAATGGTTACTGGTCCACCTTCTGCAATTTGCTTAGTAAACAACGGAACAACTGAACCATTTGAGCCTAAAACGTTTCCAAAGCGAGTAGTGATAAATTTTGTTCCTCCTTCTACGTTTTCTCTTTGATTTTTCAAGAATAAAGATTGCACATATTTTTCAGCGATTCGCTTACTTGCTCCCATTACATTGCTTGGATTCACAGCTTTATCCGTAGAAACCATTACAAATTTCTTTACATGATATTTGCAAGCTAAATCAGCAAGGTTCTTGGTTCCTTTTATATTGGTTTGGATTGCCTGAGCAGGATTTTCTTCCATCAGAGGCACGTGTTTATATGCCGCTGCATGGAAAACAACATGCGGATTATAGCTTTTAAAAACTTTATCCAATGCTTTTTTACTTCTCACATCTGCAATTACAGCTACAATCTTTGTACTGAAATTCATTGATTGAGTTTCTAAGCATAAATTGTGCAAAGGTGTCTCTGCATGATCTAAAACAATAACATTTTTAGGATTAAAATTTAGAACCTGCCTTACAATCTCACTTCCGATTGAACCGGCTGCACCAGTAATTAAAATTGTTTTATCTTTTAATTGCTTAGAAATTGATTTACTATCTAGAACTATAGGTTTTCTTTCAAGTAAATCTTCAATTTGTATGTTTTTTACTTTCTGAGAAATCTCTTTTTGGTTTTCCCAATCGGAAATCAAGGGAACTGTATATACCCGATAATTAAATTCTAAACACTGATCAACAATAATAAGCTGTTCATCCTTAGTCAAGCTTTTATCTGCAATAATTACTCCCTCTGCAGCAACAGATCTCATTAGCGCAGGAAGTTTTTTTCTTAAAATTAAAATCGGAAGATCCAGCATACGCTTTGATGCATTCTGATTATTCTTATCAACAAATCCTACAATTTTAAATCTGGAAGGCGTTTCAAATTTTAAAGCATTTGCAACAGAAATTGCATTTGCATCTGTACCGTAAATAACTGTTCTTACAAGCTTAGTAGTCGCTTTTTCTGAAAAGTACATCTCGAATGTCTGTTTTACAATAACGCGATATAAAAACAGCCCACAAAAAGACAAAACTAAGTTGATAAAAAGAGCTGTATTTAAAAATGCTTTATGCCCGGTATAAAGTTCAAAGATTAAATTTATAAATAGAAAGAAGACCAAAACCGACATTTGAGAAAAAAGCAGTTTTATAGCATCAATATAAGATGAATGTCTGATAATTCCGGAATAGGTTCTAAAGAGCCAAAAGAAAAAAACATTGACAGTTATTAAACTAGCTACAAAATAAAAATCATGAGATGTTATAATATATCCTATCGCTGTACCGTCAAAAAGCAAATACGTAAAAGAAAATGAAAAAAACAAGACCATTACATCAATAGCAATAATAATCCATCTTGGCAGATAGCTTAAATTATTGATGTTTGCTCTAAGATTTCTTGGAGAAAAGGTCTTATATAACAAAGAGGTTATGTTATTTGGTTTTTCTGTATTCAATTTAGCATTTTTTAAGTCAGTAAAATTTGAACTTTATACAAAAATACAAATTAAAGGTTTTAAATAATTACTTAGTGGTGCAAATTAAATTTTAACACCTTTTTTCTTTTGCTTCAAAAACTCTAATAAATAGGTTCCGTACCCTGATTTAAGCAATGGCTGAGCCAATTCCTCCAGTCTTGCATCATCAATAAAGCCTTGTCTCCAAGCAATTTCTTCAATACAACCCACTTTTAAACCTTGTCTCTCCTCTAAAACTTGTACAAATTGCCCTGCCTGTATTAAACTATTGAATGTTCCTGTGTCTAGCCAAGCAGTACCTCTACTTAATATCCCTACTTTTAATTTTCCTTTCTCAAGATAGACTTTATTAACATCTGTGATTTCGTATTCGCCACGTGCACTAGGTTTTATATTTTTTGCTATTTCTACAACAGAATTATCATAAAAATATAGGCCTGGGACCGCATAATTTGATTTAGGCTCTAAAGGTTTTTCCTCAATTGAAATAGCATTTTTATTTTCATCAAATTCTACCACTCCATATCTTTCTGGATCCGCAACATGGTATGCAAAGACAACCCCCCCTTCTGGATTAGCATTATCTTTTAATAGCTGTTGCATATTTGTTCCGAAAAAAATATTGTCGCCCAAAACTAAAGCTACTTTATCAGTGCCAATAAATTCCTCACCTATCACAAAAGCTTGAGCAAGTCCATTAGGATTTAGCTGTTCAGCATAGCTAAATTTACAACCTATTGAGCTTCCATCTCCCAAAAGCTTCTTAAAGTGCGGTAAATCATGAGGAGTAGATATAATCAAAATTTCATTGATTCCAGCCATCATTAAAGTTGATAACGGATAATAAATCATGGGTTTATCATAAACAGGCATTAATTGTTTACTTACAGCTAATGTTAATGGATGCAATCTTGTGCCAGAACCTCCAGCTAATATAATTCCTTTCATAAATCCTAATTTTTGATTTTAGATTTCAGACATCTGATTTTTCAAATCTCTAAATCAGAGATTTTAAACAAACATTTTTTTTAAACTTCCCTTATAATTTGGAATATTCATATTATAAACTGTCTCTATTTTTTCCTTGCTTAATAATGAAAAGCTAGGCCTCTTTGCAGGAGTTGGGTACGATGACGAGGGAATCCCTCCTACTTTACAATTATAATTTCCAAATTCTTTAATACTTAATGCAAATTCGTACCAGCTAATTTCGCCTTCATTTGAATAATTATAAATTCCAGGTATCCATTTGGATGATTCAATTATATCAATCATTGCCTGTGCTAAATCAGCTGCATAAGTTGGAGAACCAATCTGGTCATTCACCACATTGATTTCATCTCTTTCCTGCATTAATCTCTGCATGGTTTTTACAAAATTACTTCCATACTTGCTGTAAACCCAAGAAGTCCTAATTATAATAGATTCTGGATTTTCTTTCAAACAAGCAATTTCACCAGCCAATTTACTTTCTCCATAAATATTTATAGGATTAGTTTCAGCTTCTTCATTTAAAGCAATTGATGAAGATCCATCAAAAACATAATCTGTTGAGATATGAATTAATTTTGCATTATTTTCTGCAGAGTATTTTGCAATTAATTCTACCGCTAAGTGATTCACTTTAAAAGCCAAATCTTTTTCTGATTCAGCTCTATCAACAGCCGTATAAGCTCCACAATTAAATATAATATCTGGATTAATCTTATCTAATTGAGATTGAAGCAATTCTAAATTATCTAATGTTGCCTGCGTTCGATCAGCAAACACCCATTCATAATGAGAATATGAAGGCGCTAAAACTGAAAGTTCAGATCCTAATTGCCCTGTTGCACCAGTTACTAGAATTTTTTTCATTAAAATAAGCTATTACAATTTTCGATAAAAGGCAGGATTTGATCTTTTTCGGAAACGATTGCCTCATTTAAGTTCATCCCCCAATCAATATTTAGAGATGGATCATCGTATTTAATCCCTCCTTCTGAGGCTTTATTATAAAATTGATCACATTTATACATTACCGAAGCCGTTTCACTAATAACTGAAAATCCATGCGCAAATCCTTGAGGAACTAACAATTGTTTTTTATTTTCTGCTGATAATAAAATACTAAATGACTTTCCATAAGTAGGGGAATCTTTTCTTAAATCTACAGCAACATCAATAATTTCTCCTTCTAAAACACGAACTAACTTTGTTTGAGCGAAAGGAGGATTTTGATAATGCAACCCTCTTAAAGTCCCTTTTTTTGAAAAAGACTGGTTATCTTGAACAAATTCAATATTAATTCCTAAATCTTCCAATTTGATTTTACTATAAGACTCAAAAAAATATCCTCTTTCGTCTCCAAAAACTGTTGGCTCAACAATTACCAGGTCTTTTATAAATGTTTCTTCAATTTTCATATTCTATTTTTATATTCATTTAAAGAAATTGACAATAACTTCTTTAATTCTCTCTTTATCTTGACCTGTTAAATTTGATCCTGATGGCAAACATAATCCTTTTTCAAATAATTCTTCAGCAATTATACCGCCATAATATGGATATTTTTTAAAAACTGGCTGTAGATGCATTGGCTTCCATAACGGCCTACTCTCTATATTTGCTTCGTTAAAAGCGAGTCTTAAACTTTCTTTTTCTTCTTTTGTGTTTAAAAGTACTGTATTAAGCCAATAGTTAGAAATGGAGTCATTGTCCAGATTATCAAAAAGTTTTGCGTTTTTGACTTCTTTAAAAATCTCCTTATAGAATAAATGATTTGCTTGTCTTAATCTAATATTTTTTTCTAAGATTTTCATTTGCCCCAAACCTATTCCTGCGCAAATATTACTCATTCTATAATTGTAGCCTATTTCACTATGCTGATAATGTACCTCTGCATCTTTTGATTGAGTAGCATAAAAAATTGCTTTTTTCTTTTGTTCTTTATGTCTAGCGATTAATGCGCCGCCGCTAGAAGTCGTAATAATTTTATTTCCATTGAAAGATAAAATACCAAAGAATCCGAAACTACCACATTTTTTCCCTTTATAACTGCTACCAAGCGCTTCAGCGCTATCTTCAATAATTGGTATCTCATATTTATCAGCAATTGAATGTATTTCATCTACCTTATATGGCATACCGTATAAATGAACCGCTATAATCGCTTTGGGTTTTTTTCCTTTTTTTATTCGATCATTTATGGCTATTTCAAGTTTTTCGGGGCAAATATTCCAAGTATCTGCTTCACTATCTACAAATAATGGAGATGCATTCTGATATAAAATTGGATTTGCAGAAGCTGAAAAAGTCATACTTTGGCAAATTACCTCATCGCCGGCTTTAACACCTAATAAGATTAAAGCTAAATGTATAGCGGATGTTCCAGAATTTGTAGTGGCAACAAAGTTTTCATTTCCAAAATAACCCTGAAGTATATTTTCAAACTCCTCTACATTTGGTCCTCCAGAAGTAATCCAATTTGACTTTAAAGCATTCTGAATGTAATCTTGCTCAAATCCGCTTTCTTGAGATAATGATAAATAAATCCTTTTATTTTCCATTATTAATACGCCAATAATCCGACGGATAAAGAACATCGTCATCGCTAACATTACTCAATGGCAATGTAGAAAAAGATATTAATTTTGAATTTTCTTCCAGAGATTCTATTGCATTTGCGTAACCAGCAGGTATGTGAACTATTTTACTGTCAGATTCAGAAACATAAACAGTCTCAATCGTTAAATCCTTTGAAGGATTTTCCCAATTATCAATTTTTAGAAAATAGATATTAAAAGCCCCTGAAAGACAATAGAAGTTTTTAGCATCTAATTTATGTCCTTGCCAAGCTCGAACTGGATTTTCCTTCGAATTAGTTATAATGTAAAACCTTTCAATATCAGTAAAGTTAAAATCATTTACATACGATATACTTCCTCGTTGATCTGAAAATTTTCCTCCCTGAATTATTTTAGGCTCCATGATTCAATCGTAAATTATTTTTGTTTAACAAATAAAATTTTGAAGAATAAAGCAACAATAAAGGTAAAATTACAATTAAGAAAATAAGCAAATCTTGAACTTTTTGATAAAAAAGAATTACTAGTAAAGAAATTCCAGCTTGAGCTAAGGCATAAAGAAGAGACACTAATCTATGTTGCATTTTATATTCATTACTTAATATTTGATACAAATGCAATCTATGCGCCTCAAAAATATTCTGTTTCAGATAAAGTCTATGCAAAATTGTACAAACCGCATCAACCCCATATACAGCTAAAAACAACAGCCAAATAAGTGATTCTGTTACAAGAATTAGTTTTACAACCAAATAAATTATCCAAAAAGCTATTGCAATACTTCCAACATCCCCGGCAAAGCATTTTGCTTTTTTTCTGTAATTGAAGAATAGAAAAACTAGACTAGCAATTATTGCATATTTAATAAACATTCCATCAATGAAAAGCTGGATTTTTGTATTGACATACAATAATGATCCCATTACAACTAAAGTATAAAGGCCAGTAATTCCATTAATTCCATCCATAAAATTATAGGCATTTATTAGTCCGATGGCCAGTACATAAGAAACTACAACTCCCCAAACAGGCATTAAATGGAATAAATTTAAATCATGAAAAATCAAAGTAATTGAAAGAAAATGAACTGCAATTCTAATTTTGTTTGATAGGCTTTGAATATCATCCCAAAAACTAACTAAACTGACTAAGGTTATACCTGTAAAGAAAAAGTAATTGCTTTGAATATTCTGTAAAAAATAAATTAAAGCCGAAAACCAGAAAATTATTCCTCCTCCCCGTAATGTTATTTCTTTATGAGAGCTTCTTTCGTTCGGCTTATCAATTATATTAAAATGATCTGCTATTTTGAAATAAAGCAGCATAATGATCATTAAAATTATTCCGAGTATGGTATATTCCATTATTTATTCTGTAAAACTTTTAATTGTTATTTCTAATCCTTTCTGTGCACTATATGGGAGTTTATCAATTCCGATTGCTTTCTTTATTTTTTGGTTAGAAACTTTATAATTTTCCGTTAGCTTTTGAAGAGTTTCACTGTTCAAAGGAAATCTTAACAAATCTCCAATTTTACTAAAACTTCCAATTACGAACTTAGGTATCGCAATAGAAATATTTCTTTTATTTGTAACTGAAGATATTATATGAATTAATTCATTTGTCGATATAAATTCGTCATCAGCAATATTATAAATTCCAGAATCAACATTTTTATTTTCAATAATTGTTTTGATTATGAAACATAAATTTTCAATACTTAAAAATGATCTTTCATTTTTATATGAAGCCAAAGGCCATGGTACACCTTTTGAAACCAATTTATATAGTAAGTTCAGATTTCCCTTATTCTCTGGCCCATGAATCATACATGGTCTTAATATATAAACTCGTTTAGTTTCTGGTAATTTTTGTTGTAAAATATATTCTTCAGCTTTATATTTTGCAATTCCATAATGTGTTTTGGGGTCAGCAATTACATCTTCAGTTAAAATTCCATCAACCTTGTCAGCTACTGCTTTTACTGTACTCATAAAAATAAATACTGAAGCATCTGACAACAAGAATGAATCAAACAATTGCTTTGTTAACTCAAAATTTGATTCATAATAATCTTTCGGTTTTGAAACTTTTTTAAGATCATGTGCTTTTCCAGCAAGATGAATTAATACATCTGTCTCCAGATTAAATTTTTGATTTGGAACATATCTAACACTAAGTGATTCAACATTACACGTATCATATAAATAACTTTGAAGATTGGTTCCTACAAAACCTGTAGATCCCGTTATTGCAACTTTTATCATTATTTTTTTAATATGGACTCTAAATTATTTATACATTTTGCCATTGTAAAATTCTCCTCGAAATATTTAAATCCATTTTGTCCAAGAAGATCTCGCTCTTTTTTATCCATTTCAGATAATTTAATTATTTCTTTGGCTAATGCTTCATGATCTCCTGCATTTACTGAAAATCCACAATTTGCTTCTTTAATAATCGAAGCACCTTCTCCATTTAGCATTCCTAAAATTGGCTTTTGTGTGCATAGATAAGCTTGTAACTTTGCAGGTACTGTTAAATTAAAAATTAATTCATCTTTTAGTGAAACTAACAAAACATCCGATTTTGTAAAAAAAGTTTTCATTGCCTCTATAGGAAATCTTCCTAAAAAATGAACCGTATTACTCAATTCATTTTCAGATACAAAATCTTCCAGTTGTTTTTTACTTCTACCATCTCCAACAAAAATAAAATGTATATCTAGGTTTTCTTTAAGAACTAATGCTGATTTAATTATCGAATCGACATCTTGTGCAACTCCAATATTTCCAGCAAATAAAACTATAAATCCACTTGGCAATTTAGGAATTACATAATCCGAATCACCATTTAAAATAGAATCTTCTGCCCAATTAGGAAAATAAACAAGTCTCTCTTCATAATCCCCTTTTGTTAAAATTGATTCCTTGAATCCCTTTGAGCTAATTAAAATTTTATCTGAACTATTGTAAATGTACTTCACCATTTTAGTAAAAAAAGATAGTACTATTTTATTATTAATTCCACCAGCAGAAGTTAGACTTTCTGGCCACAAATCCAAAACCCAAAAATATAAGGGAATTCGCTGAATTTTTTTAACCACAATTGCAGGGAATCCTTGTGTAATGGGAGAGGGCTCATGTACTAAGATAGCATCAAATTTATCTCTAAAAGCTAAAGAAAGAGCCCTAATAGAGGCAAAAAATGCCCAACTGAAATAATTTAGAAAAAGTCTAACCCCTCCTCCTTTTCCTCTCGGAATTAACAAAGTTCTTATAACCTTTACACCGTTAATGATTTCGTTACGTTTTTTAAAAAAACCATAATCAGGATGTATTTTACCTTCTGGGTAATTTGGCAGACCTGTTAATACTGTAACTTCGTGCCCTTTTTTAACGAGTTCGAAAGCAATATCATTGCTTTTAAAATTTTCTGGAAAAAAGTATTGTGTAACTAATAGAATTTTCATTTTACAACTCTCTCCAAACCACACGTTTCACATAATCCGTATAACTTAAAATAATACGAACCATTTTTTCAGAAACATTTGGCATTGAATAATCAGCAACTGGTCTAAAATTTCTTTCTTTTCCTGTTTTTTGGTATTGAAGCTGCACTAATCCTTGCAAAATTCTTTCAGGATTTAAACCTACCATCATTACTGAAGTCTCCTCCATTGCCTCTGGTCTTTCATGTGCATCTCTAATATTAAGAGCTCTAAAATTCAATACTGAAGATTCTTCTGAAATTGTTCCTGAATCTGATAAAACAGCAAAAGATTTCATTTGCAAAGCGTTATAATCATTAAATCCAAGCGGTTTTAAGAATTGAACATTTGCATGCATTTGAATATTTTTCTTTTCAATCATATTTCTTGTTCGAGGGTGCGTACTAACAATGATTGGGTAATCATATTTTTCAGCAATAAGATTTAAGCTATCCATCAAACCTTTAAAATTTGCTTCGCTATTAATATTCTCCTCTCTATGAGATGATACAACAAAAAACTTTCCTTCTTCCAATCCTAATCTTTCTAATACATCGGAAGATTCAATAGATGGTAAGTAATGATTTAAAACCTCAAACATTGGAGAACCCGTTTTGATAATTCTATCTGCAGGCAGACCCTCTCTCAACAAGTATTCTCTCGCGATATCACTGTAAGTTAGATTAATATCAGAAGTATGATCTACAATTTTTCTATTGGTTTCCTCAGGAACACGTTGATCAAAACAGCGATTTCCAGCTTCCATATGGAAAATTGGAATGTGTCTTTTTTTTGCTGGTATTGCGCACAAACAACTGTTAGTATCTCCTAAAACTAAAAAAGCATCTGGTTTTTCTGATTCTAATAAAGGATCTATTTTAATTAAGATTTGACCTACAGTTGCTGTTGCTGTTGCTCCAGCAGCATTTAAGAAAAAATCGGGCTTACGAATTCCTAAATCATCAAAGAAAATTTGATTTAATTCATAATCATAATTTTGTCCAGTATGTACAATTACATGCTCGATTGCATCTGAATTATCTAGAGCTGCCATTACTCTTGAAAGACGAATAATTTCTGGTCTTGTCCCAACGACAGTCATTACTTTTAATTGTGATTTCATTATATATAAAGAAATTGATTATTTTTTAAACGTTTTCAAAATAGGTATCGGGATCATTTGGATCGTAAAATTCATTTATCCAAAAATTAGTGTACAATACTTCCTCGCCGATATTTTTAATATTATGGGTATACCAAATTGGCATATCTACATATGCTGGTTCATTTCCATCTAGAATAAAATCCAAAACCTCATCAGTACCGATACGACGAAGTTGAATTAAAGCTTTTCCTTTAATAACTGCAAAACGCTCAATTTTTCTAGTATGGTAATGATTTCCTCTAGTAATACCTGGCACAGTAGTCGAAAAAGAAACTTGTCCTCCGACTCCTAATCGAATAATTTCGACAAAAGAACCACGCGGATCAGTATGTTCGATAAATTTTACAGGAAAGTGATTTTTTATATCCATGTAACAACGAAATGTATTGAATAAATTCAATTCAAAAGTGTTGTTTATATTTGGGATTATGCCTTTATCTTGGTATTCTGTTTTGTAAATTTCTAACAAACGTAAAATTTGTGAGACTTTAGATTCTGATGTATGTGGTATCAGAATTTCAGATTTCCCTTTTTTACTTCTAATTTCTGTCAGAATACAATCTACTAATTCTCCAACATAAATTAATTTTAGATCACCATCAACATCGATTGTAGGGGTTTCATTATGTGATAATTTATGACAAAAAGTAGCAATAACAGAATTGTAATTCGGATGACCAAAAGGACCAAACACGTTAGGTATTATCATTCCTGTAAATTGCCCTCCTGAATTATTTGACCAATCGATCATTAATTCTCTACCAGTCCTTTTTGATTTCCCGTACAAATTATCTCTTTCTTCTTGAGTTGAAGAAGAAAAAAGTACATGTGCTTTACTATTTGTTATTTTAAGAGAATTTATCAATTTTTGAACTAAATTCACATTTGTATCATAAATAACCTGAGGATCATTATGGCGATTCATCGCGGCTAAATGAACAATTACGTCACATTGTGATACAAAAGCATTTAATGCTTCTTCATTTTCAAAGTATTCTTTTCGAAAATGAATTCTTTCAAATTCGTCTGTAAATAAGCCGATCGTATTATATAAATGCTTTCCAACAAAACCTGCTTGACCTGTAATACCTACTTTTAACATTAGCTTACTTAAATTTTAAAATATTCAATATTGTACCTATATTCATCTTTAGTCTCTCCTAACAAATAATCAGCCATAACTAGTAATTTAGAATTTAATTCCAGAGACTGAATACTACTAGCATATCCTTTAGGGACATGCAATACATTCAATTTATTAGAATCAATGAAGTATGTAAAAACTTCTAAATTAACGGATGGTTCTTCCCAATTATCAATTTTAACCAATTGAATTTTAAATTTTCCACTTACTGCAGAAAACCACCTTTGTTCTATTTGATGACCTTGCCAACCACGCTTAAATTCAAGATCAGCATTTTCTATAACATAAATTCTTTTAATTACTGAAGCATCAAAATCATTATTATATAATAAAATTCCTCGCTGATCAGAATGACAATTTCCTGCAATTAATTTGGGATCCATAAATTAATTAGCTTGGCATTTGAGCGACATCTTCTCCAAAAACTTCTTTTCGAATAAGTGGAAGCGTTGACAAAAGCTTTTTCATTCCTTCTACTCCCTGTTGCTCTGTATTATGAGAATGATAATCTTCAATTAACGAAACATCTTCTTCTCCTTCAGAAAAATATTGTGCATAATTCAAATCACGGTTATCTGCTGGAATACGATAAAATTCTCCCATATCTTCAGCTTTCACCATTTCTTCTCTCGTGCATAAAGTTTCATATAACTTCTCACCGTGACGAGTTCCTATAATTTTAATTTCATTATCTGCATTACACATTTCTTTTAGGGCCTGTGCTAAATCTCCAATAGTTCCCGCAGGAGCTTTATTTACAAACAAATCTCCAGGATTACCATTTTCAAACGCAAATAAAACTAATTCAACAGCCTCATCCAATGACATTAAGAATCTTGTCATATTAGGATCTGTAATAGTAATTGGACTGTTTTCCTTAATTTGCTTTAAAAACAATGGAATAACAGAACCTCTAGAAGCCATAACGTTACCGTATCTTGTAAGACAAACAGTTGTATCAGTTAAATTTCTAGAAGCTGCGACTGCGACTTTTTCCATTAACGCCTTAGATATCCCCATAGCATTAATTGGATAAGCCGCTTTATCTGTACTTAAACAAATAACTTTTTTTACTTTGTTTATTCCTGCGGCATCAATTACGTTTTGTGTTCCAAAAACATTAGTTTTAGTTGCTTCAAGTGGAAAAAACTCACATGACGGTACTTGTTTTAATGCTGCTGCATGAAATACATAGTCAACACCTCTCATTGCACGTTCAATACTATTATAATCTCTAACATCACCAATGTAAAACTTAAGTTTGTCATTTTTTAACTGATTACGCATATCATCTTGTTTTTTCTCATCACGAGAAAAAATCCTGATTTCTTTAAAATGATCAGTATGTAAAAAACGTTTTAATACTGCATGCCCAAACGAGCCTGTTCCTCCAGTTATTAGAAGAATTTTATTTTGTATTTTCATTACTTATTTTTGTAAATGATTAGTATTGTTTTTAAATATAAATATGGTAATAGATATAAAATCTTTGAAAAAAATTCTTGACTTTTAGCACCTAATGAAAATGCCTTAGATATCTTTTTTAAGAAAGAATAAAAACAGTAGCACATAAAATATCCAAATTTCATTAACGTAAAATAAGTTTTACTTTTAAAAAATTTTGAACTATTTTTTACAAAAAAATACGCATCTGCTTTAGATTTTAATTGTAAAAGTGCTTGGTATGCAGCATTATTATTTCTAATTCTTACTAAAGTCAAATATTCATCTAAAAATCCTAATGGAAAACCTTCTGCTATTTTAAACCAAAAATAAGAATCTTCTCCTACTCTAGTTTTTTCAGAAAATCTCATTTCAGAGTTTTTGAGTAAAATTTGACGTCTAATAATTATACATGGTGTTGCAATAGGACAACTAATTAAAATATCTGGGATTATCTGTCCATGAAAATCGGTTCTAACCTTTTTTATTATTTCATTTTTATTACGAAATTGAATATAACTTGTGTGGCTCCATGCAAATTCATTCTCTTTCATAAATTGAATTTGGGACTCTAGTTTTGTTGGTTTCCAAAGGTCATCCGAATCCAAGAATGCAATATAATTACCTACTGCTTTTTCAATCCCAATATTTCTTGCTACTCCAGGGCCAGAATTTGAAATTTTATAAAAATTAAAATCTTTATAATTAGATTCCAAATCTGAAATATCTTCCGTAGAGCCATCATTAATTATAATTACTTCGTAGCGCTTTAGAGTTTGCTTCTTTACGCTTTCTAAAGCCTCAATCAACCAATCTTTATTACTGAAAAAAGGAATAATAACACTAACTTCAATGTTATTAATGTTAGCTTCTAAATTTAAACTATCCATTATCTTGTTTTAGCAATTTAAAATATTTTTGTTCCACTTCAGAAATTAAATACTTCTTTAATCTCATTTGAACATCATCATTAGATAAAATACTACGAGTGCCAGATAATAAAAATGTTCTAAATTCCCCCAATCTTATTTTACATGTAACCTCATCTTCTTCAACATTAAAGAACATTGGATAGGTTTCAAGCATTTCTTTTGCTGTATCATTTTTTATCGTACAAATATTCAAAATAGGTTTCTTTAGATATACGTATTCTAAAATTTTTGATGGCTCTTGGTATTCATTATTATTACCAACATTTATTAGTACATCCGCTTCGCTTAAAATATTTGGAATTGTTTCTCTAGGCATAAATCCTTTTACAAATATTTTTTTTTCCAAAAGATCACTATACTCATTAAATATCAAACTGCATTGCTTTACATTTCCATAAAAATACAATTCTAATTTATCTTGAAGGTCTTTGTATTTTAAAAGCGCAGCAAAAAAATCTAATATTTTTTTTGGGGATCTAGTAATTGGTGTTAAAGTCCCAACAAAAACTAATTTAATTTTATCGCTATCTTTATTTTTATCAATAAAATTGATATTGTAAGGAATAAAAATATTATGATTAACTACTATCTTTTTAGCGATAGCCGGGTATAGAGAGGCATATTTATTCTTCAGTTTTTCAGTAAGGACTGTTACAACATCTGCACTTTCTAAAATTTTCTTTTCGTATTTATAATTTAATGAATTGTATAGAAAATTATTGTTTACCGCCTTACTTAGATAAAAAGGATCTATTGTATCTGCTATCCAAAAGATATCGTTGTTTTTCTTTAGTTTTGATCCTACGACGTGTCCCGAAAATGGCCACGATACTGTTATAACATTTTCAATATCATTCTCTTTTATAAGCTTTTGAGCTTCCTTATAAGCTGATTTTTGCCATAAAAAAGCAAAATCGGGAAAATATATTTTCTTCCAAGTCAAATTATAAATTTTCCTCAAAAGACTTTCCTTATATACTTTATTGCCTACTGCCGATGGAACATTCTCTTTTGTATTACTTACACGAAGTAATTTTCCTTTAATTTTATTAAACCAAGAATCACCTGTTCTAAAAATTCTAATACCGTGAATCTCTTCATAGTCCAAGAAACCATCTTGTTTAGATGCTACAACATATATTTCAATATCTCTATTTCTTTTCCACTCTTTTAAAACATTTAACCATCTGTACGTATTTGGCGAGTTGTCTGGAAAAAAATCATGAGTGATAAGTAATACTTTATTTTTTGTCATTCGTTATAATATTATTTAATCAAATCAGCATTACGCTACAAAAAGACTATTTATATGATTTATACCTTTTCTATATTCAAAAATTAGATAACAATACATTAGCATAATTAGCCTAAAATTGGCGTTAACAGAGATGAAGAGCCCTTTTACATTTCCTATCACGATCGTAAATAGAAGCATTAAAACAAACCATCTATGGTTTCTATTCAAAAATTTCAGTCTTAAAATTAAATGGCTTATTAAAAGAACTATTAAAAATAAATAAATAACTCCTCCATAATTAAGTTGGATTATGTATCCAACATCTGAATTACCGGTTTTGAAAAGAAAAACATTATCTCCAGATCCTATCAGCCATTCTGTCAAATTTTGTGGAAGAACAACCATGTCACCAAACAAAGTTGAAAATGTATTTACATCTGCATTATCTGCTTTACCAGTAAAAAAATCAGATGTTTGTACGAAAAAATCAAATGCCCATTCAAGTGTCTGCGCGTATTCTTTGAAAAAAGGAGTTTGAAATAAAATCAAGTAAAATAAAAAACCAATAAGAAAAGAAACCCCAATAAATTTAAAATTGAACTTTAAGATTACAAAATAGACTAGGATAAAAACAACCGGAATAAGCCCTGAACGAGCATTAAAAAAAATGGAGAGTAGTAAAAACGGAAGTAAAATTAAGTATTTTGACTTTGTCCTAGAAAAATAGAATGCAAATGCGAAAACCAATCCTTGCACAACACCAAATGCAAAAGTTAATCCTTCAGACAATCCGAAGGAACGAAATGCTATAAATTCAGAAAACTCATTTTGTTGCAACAGAACATTTTTAACAAATAAATTTAAAGGTGGTACAAATATTAAAAAAAATGTAATAAAAGCTGCTATTCCACCTACAAATACAATTTCTTTAAATAAATTTCCGCCATTTTTTAGCTTAGAATAAAAAATAAGCAATGCACTTGGAATAACAATAGATTCAAGAAACAGTAACACATTTGCTTTAAAAAACACACTCTCTGACCTTTCAAAGTCTCTTAAATAACTAAAAAAAATAATAAGAAAAAAAAGAAATGTTTCGACCTTAAATATTTTTATAGTTGAGTACCATTTCCAAGATATTATAATATAAAGTACCGCCGGTATAATCATAATTTCAACAGGGCTCACAGGTAGCCCTTGAAACGGTGGATTATAAACGAACAAGTATAGTAGAACAATAAATACTATATACTTGAAAGAGGTAAAATTCATCTGATATAATTTCTTCCGTAATTTTCTATCAAAAATTACTATCGAGTTTTATTTTTAATTTTAGAGATCCAACAATAAAAAGAAGGTAAATATTGAAATATTAAGCTATTTTTTCTATTAAAATATGGATTCTTATTCATTTGATTAAGGTATTGTCTATGTTGACTTCTTAATTTGTCTAGAATATCTTTTGAGGAATTTAATTCAAAAGCACTGCAATACATTGCTATAGAACTGCCTAGGGCGTATGCCTCAAATCTATTAGCACTATCTTCCATCCCTAAAGATCTTAGATTAGAAATAAAATCGTCAAATTCTTTAAAGACAGATAATTTATTCTCTTTGAAATGACTATTTGTATTCCCTGCACGTACTTTTAGATAATTATGCATAGGTTTATCAAAATAAACCAAGCGATTCATCTTTAAGAAAATGTTTCTGTCAAAATAAACATCTTCGAATATTTGTTTGTCGATAAACCTTACATCACCAATAATGTCTCTTGTAAAGACTTTATTCCAGACTTCAAATCTAACATTCAAATTACTCTCAAACAAAGAATTAACCGCACTAGTTTTGTCATAAATAGTTATGGATTCTGTCTGAGAATTAGCAATAGTTTCATTTTCATAAACTTCTTTAAATCCACAAACTGCTATTTCAGCTCCTTCACTTTCTATTAAATTAATTAATGTTTCATACATTTCAACATCAATCCAGTCATCGCTGTCTAGAAAAGCAATGTAATCTCCCGTAGCTTTGTCTAAACCAATATTTCTGGCAGAAGACAATCCTCCATTTTGTTTATGAACAACTTTAATTCTGTAATCGCCTGCTCCATACGAATCACATATAGAACCACAACTATCTGTTGAACCATCATTAACTAAGATTATTTCCAAGTCTTTGTAAGTTTGATTCGTTACAGATTCTATGCACTTAGGGAGATATTTCTCTACGTTATATATAGGAATTATTACCGATAATTTTTTTTGATCATTTGCCATAAAGAATTTTCTTTAATGTAGTATCTTGTTTTAAATTATAATAGTTTTTCTCTTTTAGTTAGATACCAACAATATGCTATTTCTGTTAATCCTGATAAAGCGATAGACAAAACTAAAACATAAATGCTTTTGGTTATTAAAAAACCAATAAGGGAATATAACGCAAAACTTGATAAAGCTATTATTTGATTATTGGTAACATATTTATATTTGTTTTGAGGAATGAAAACAAATGAAATAAATGCTCCTACAACGAGCCAAACAAGAACAACAACACTTAAAATTACTGAAACAGGATAAGAATCCAACATTGTTTCGCCTCCCATTATTAATACTATCCATCTTCCAAATATTGCTATTAAAGCAATAACTGACAATCCAACTAAAGCTTCATAACGAATGATTTTTTTGATTTGTTGTGGCTTGACATTTGCAACTATTTTTGGAAACAAAGCTAAATTCACATTTACTAATAACGTCCTCGGAATTAGTATAATTTTATTTGCCAAATCATAGATTGCAACATCTCTCATTCCAAAAAAAGAACCTATTATAATTGTGATGCTTTGCTCTTTAACAATCCCAAGCGATGAACTCAGAAAGAATGGAAAAGCTTCTTTATACCAAATTTTAACCTCCTTAAATGAAACCCAATTTAGTTTTATTCCTTCATTAAACCTTACAATTAAAGCTGCTGTAATAGCTCCTAATAGACTAACTAAAGTTGTAATTAATGCAAAAATCCATAGATCCTTTGGACTATGAATCATAATGAAAATAAATGGTAAAGACAAAATTTTAAAAAGCAATTGAATGTAAGTAACAATCTTCATTCTTTGCACACCTTGAAAATACCATTGAGGAAAAAAAATACCCGATAAAGTTTGAAGAAAACAAATTACATATATTACATAATTTTCTCTTAATGCAGGTATTGTCAATATAATTAATGTAAATACAATAGTAGATACAAATTGCAGATACATTTTTGCAGTAAATATACATGATAAAACATGTGATTTTTTTTCTAAATCATTCCCATTAGTTGCAATCGCTTTAACCCCAGGAAAATCAAAACCATTTCCTATAAACGTAATAAAATAAGTTACTACTGATGTTGCAAAAATGTATAAACCATAGCTTTCCGCACCTAAAGTACGTATAAGAAAAGGATAGATAAGAAAATAAAACAATGAACTTAATATTTGTAAAATAGTCATGAAAAAATAATTTTCCATAACTTTTCTATTTTCAATAATCAATGTTTTTACATTTAGTAATTTCTCTTTCATAACAAACAATAACTAACTGTAATAACTAATCCCTCTTCCATCTCCAATATTTTGTTTTATAATTTTATATATTATTAATTGTTCCAAAGTTTCTAACGATTATTTTGAATTCAATTTAAGAACCAACTAAAACAATCAAAAACTTAAATTTTAGACGTCACAAAAACAATTAAAATTAATTTTCGCTATTAGCTTCATTAAACTTGCGTTTTAAAATTAAAAACAAAATAGTTAATACAGTAAAGAGAAAACCTCCAAAAACTATTCCTTTCACCTTACTTGTTTTCTCTTTTGGCAATGGTAAAATAGGTCTATCGATTACTTGAATCAAAGGTGTTTCTTTTCGCAACGTAACTTTTGCTAATTCGCTTTGTTTCACCAGCTCAGATAGAATAGCTGTATTTGCCTGTACATCAACTTGTCTTCTAGCGGAAGGAGCCCTACGAATGTTGAGAGCCGGATTAAGATTAAAAGCATTATCATTTGCAATTGCAACCCCAGTAATTGCACTATTTAATTCAGCTCTTACAGAATCTACCTGACGTTCCAAAATTTCCATGTTTTTACGTGCTTTTTTGCTTTTCGTCTCTACATAAAATTCCCCTACTTGTCTTGCAAGTGCTTCACAAAAGTAAAGTGAAAATAGTTCATCATTTGAAGAAACATCCATTGAAATGATAGAAATTTTTTTATCTTTTTGGACTACTGATAAAGAATTTTTATACAAATTTTGATAAATCATTCCTAAAATACTGTCATGAACTCGAGTAAACTTACTTTCATCTTGGTTTACAAACTGAATATTCTTTAATTTAGGACTATCTTCCCATTTCTCACGCCACTTTTTATCTTGTATGTACATTTCTGCCAAAGAAATTACTTTGCCATTCACATTAACAGGCACTAGTAAAGTCTTCTCTACCATTCGGCGTGATTTAAATAATTCAGTTAAATTTAAACCGGTAAACATGCTTCCTCCGCCACCGCCACCGATATCAATTCCAAACGTACTAGCTAGACCAAGTGCTCCGCCTAATCCACCCCCTGTTTTTTCATCTTCCAACGCAAATGTCAATGTTGCCGTATAAATAGGTTTTTTAAAGTATGAATATACAAATCCTAAAACACCTCCAATTAATCCCATTAAGACAAGTATTCTCCATTTGGATAGTAAATACCCTTTCCATTCATTTACTATCTGAATTAATTCTTTTAACGATATTTCGCTGTTTTCAACAGACTGATTTTCCATAAAATTTATTTAAAAGCTGTAACTATTAATAAAGCTAAACTAGAAATTACACTTCCTATACCTACCCATTCTCCAGCAGTCATTTTCTTCTTTTCAGGCTTTTCAGGAACGACAATTTGCGAATCTGGCTCTACTTTAGGATAAGATCTAAAGAATAAAAACGAACTTGTAACAGCTGCCTTTCCATTAGGATATATTATATATGATTTTCTTTTCCATCCTTTACTATCGATACCTCCAACAGAATTAATATAATATTTAAACCCTTTACCATTTCTATAAGGAATTTCAGAAGTTAAAAGTACATTTCCTGTAACTTTAACTCCTTCATTATATACCGCAACCTCAATTTCATCTCCAGGAAATAAGGTAACATTAGAATAGTGATTTTTATCTTTCACGATCTTTTCCCAATTCACAGGAATAGTTGTGTATTTTAACTCGTCTCTTAATTTTTTTGATAACTTAGATTTAAGTGTATCTTTAGTTTTCAAATTTAATTCCTCTGGAGCTCCTTCTTTTTTCTCTAACGTTTCTTTCTTTTCAAGGTTAAGATTTATGGTTTCTAGCTGCTCAATCTGCTCTTCTTTGATTGGTCGTTTGATTTTCATACCATCTAAATTAGCAATAGATGTTAGTCCTCCAGCTCTCATTACTACATTGTAAACTCTCTCCTTTTTATTTGCTAGAACATATTTCCCTGGATAGGTAACGGCACCGCTTACTTTAACCATTTCTGGTTTCTCATAGACAGCCATTCGACGGATATTAATAACATCAAAGGGTTTTAAAACAAAATTCTTAATTTGTTCATTATTGTCTGCCGTTATCTCTAATTCAACTAATTCTATTCGCTTCGGATCTGCATCATCAATAGCATCAGATTTAATCATTCTCGCAATTTCAACTCTTTTTGAAGCTGAGCCAGTTAATCCTCCAACTTGGACAACTAAATCATTTAAAGTAAGATTCTCGAAATATTCATACTCGCCAGGATTTTTTACTTCTCCATCTATAGTCACTTTATATTCCTCTCTAAAATCTAAAATAGAATATACTGTAACTATATCTTCTCTTTTTAATTCAATGTCTGCATTTAAGTCTCCTGACAATGCAGCACCTAAATCTACATTAACAATTTCAGTAGTCAAATCTGTTTTCAGACGAATAATTCTTGCTCGCTTACTATAAGCGTCTTCTTTTAATCCTTCTGCTCTTGTAACAAGATCTGAAATTCTCATTCCTTCTGTAAATGAGTAATAATCTGGTCTAAAAACGGCTCCTTCAATCTTAATACGGTTTTCAAATCGATTTAAAATCTTAGTAATCCTAAAAACATCTCCCGATTGAGGTTGATAAGAATTATATTCGCTTTCATTTATATCATGTACCTTAAATTCTTTTCCTGTCTTTTGCAATACATTCACTGATGCTGTATAAGCAAATTCATTAAATCCAGATGCAAAATTCAATAGATCAGAAAACTTTTCTCCTTTTTTCATTTCGAAAATACCTGGGCGTTTTACTTCTCCTTCTACTACAACTCTTTGAGTATAAGCAGGGATTCTAATGACATCATTATCTCTTAAGCTTACATTATCGGATTGATCTCCTTTTACTAAAAACTTATAGATGTCAACATTTTTATAAATCTTATTATTTCTAATTAATTCTATATTTCTGTAACTACCGTTTTTTCCAGGTCCACCTGCCAAATGCAATGCATTATAAACGGATGCTAAAGATGATATTGAATAATTTCCTGGCTGTTTACCTCCAACAATTGTTACTTTTATAGTTCTTATATCACTTAAACTAACACTAACCTGAGATTGCCCAGATCTAACTGTACTATATACTCTAGCAATTGCAGCTCTAATTTTTTGTGTAGCTGCTTCAATAGACATTCCTGCCACAGAAATTTGTCCAACATTAGTTATCGAAATTTTACCTTCAAAATTTACAGGAACAGTATCTTCAAATTGCTGAACACCATATATACTAACTTCTAATTTATCTCCTGGCCCTAGAACATAGTTAACTGGTGTAGCCATTTTCAGATCTGGTTCAAAATTTAAAGTAGGATTATCAAATAATTCTGAACCAAAAACTAAAGCATTTAAAGAATCTTTAATTTTCTCATTTTTTATTTTTTCCTGTTTTCTACCAAACTCTGAGTCCTTATCTATTTTTTTAAGTTTGTCCTGATCCTTTTTATTTTTGTCTTTATCCTTATCTGAAGTATTCTTTTTTTCGTATTCTGTAATACGAGTTCTTAACTTATCAAATTCCGTTTGACTCATCCCTTTGGACAAAGCCATAGATTCAACATCATTAATAGTTGCATTATTACTTTTTAATTGCGCAATAATTTTTGCAATTTCATCATCTGACAAATAATCTACTTTTACAGTACTAAGGTCTTTAGATTTTACAATATCTTGGGCATTTGCATTTAAGGATATTAATAACGTAAAAAATAGAGCAAGAACGTATGTTATTTTTTTCATATTTACGAGAAAATTATTTCAAAGATATTTATTTACTAAAATCTTCTTTATGAGTATTGTTTTTGATAATAATCTTTATAAGCCCCTGAAGTAACATTCTGGAGCCATTCTTGGTTATCTAGGCACCAATTTATAGTCTTTTCTAATCCTTCTTCAAAAGTAACAGAAGGTTTCCAACCTAATTCTTTATTAATTTTTGAGGCATCTATAGCATAACGCAAATCGTGGCCTGGTCTGTCTTTTACGTATGTTATTAATTTTTCAGAAGCACCTTCCGCCCTTCCTAATTTCCTATCCATTATTTTACATAGCAACTTAACGAGATCTATATTTTTCCATTCATTAAATCCGCCAATATTATAAGTTTCATGATTTTTTCCTTCATGAAAAACTAAATCTATTGCAATTGCATGATCCTCTACAAATAGCCAATCACGCGTATAATTTCCATCTCCGTAAACAGGTAGTGACTTATTATTTATAATATTATTAATAAAAAGAGGAATAAGTTTCTCAGGAAAATGATATGATCCATAATTATTTGAACAATTAGTTAAAACATATGGAAGACCATAAGTTTCTCCATAAGCTCTAACAAAATGATCAGAACTTGCTTTTGAAGCAGAATATGGAGAATTAGGGTCATACGGTGTTTGTTCAGTAAACAGCCCAGTAGAACCTAAGGAACCGTAAACTTCATCTGTACTAATGTGATAAAATCTTTTCCCTTGAGAATTATCTTTCCATTGATTCTTAGCTGCATTCAATAAATTCATTGTTCCGATAACATTTGTTTTCACAAATGCTAATGGATCTTCAATTGAACGATCAACATGAGATTCTGCTGCTAAATGTAAAACACCATCGAAGTTATGAAGTTTAAAAAGTTCATTAATAAAATTTTCATCAACAATATCTCCTTTTACAAACGTGTAATTTGGTTTATTTTCAATATCTTTTATATTTTCAAGGTTTCCCGCATAAGTCAATGCGTCTAAATTGAAAATTTGATATTCTGGATATTTATTCACAAAACGTCTAACTACATGAGAACCAATAAAACCAGCTCCACCAGTTATTAGAATTTTTTTCATTTTAAAATGCTTTTATTTAATTTAATAAATCTGAATTTTGTTTTTCCAGTTCGTTATATATATCCTTTACATCTTGCGAATTTTCTTTTTGCAAAATCAAATTTGCAGTGTCAGTATGTACAAAAATAGTATTTCTTAAGCCTAAAAAAACAGTATGGCTATCACAACCGATTACCATATTCCCATTAGAATCTACAGGATGCCCTTTTGAAACTAAATATTCGTATACTGATTCAAAAGAACCAAGATCAGACCAAGAAAAAGATGCAGGAACTACTTTAATTTTTTTACTCCTTTCCATCACAGCATAATCAATACTTATAGATGGAATTTGCATTGATAATTCTAAATCTAAAAACCCTTCTTGAGAAGCTTCCCAAACTGCTTTAGATTTTTCATAAACATCTGGTTGAAATTGTTTTAATTCGTCCAATAAAACTCCTGCCTTAAAACAGAACATACCACTATTCCAGAGAAAATTTCCTCTAGAAATAAACTCTTTAGCTGTAGTTTCATTAGGTTTTTCTCGAAACGATAAAACTTTATCTCCTTTAGATTCTATATAGCCATAACCGGTTTCTGGTTTTGTTGGGATAATTCCAAAAGTAACTATATATCCATCTTCTGCTTTAGAAATTGCCTCTTGGATCGCATTATTGTAATCCGATATCTTATCAATTATATGATCAGAAGGAGTTACAATTAATATATCTTCTGGTTTTGAAGCAAAAGCAGCAAAGGCAATAGCTGCTGCAGTATTTCTAGGTGTAGCTTCCACAATATTTACATAAGCAGTATTGGTTTTGTTCATAACGACACCACTCAAATGATGATTATCAACATTCCCAACAACCATCACTCTATCAGCCAAATGACTATTACGCTCTACCGTCATTTCGAATAATGATTTCCCTTCAAATATCTCTAAATATTGTTTTGGTCTGCTTTTACGAGAAAGAGGCCATAATCTACTGCCTACTCCACCGGTCAAAACAACATGTATTATTGTATTTTTTGTTTCCATTTTCTCTAAAATAAAAAAAGACTTTTAGCACTATAGCCTATTATCAGCTATAGTACCTAAAACTCCTTTTACATCATATAATAAACTATTTGATTTTTGCAATGCAGCAAAATCTAATTCTAAAAATTCAGCATGTGAAACTCCTAGAACTATGGCATCAAATTTATTGTTTGGAATAGAGTCTAATGTTATTAAATTATATTCTTTTGTTACATCCTCTGCATTTGCAAGGGGGTCAAATATGGTCACTAAAATTCCATATTCTTTTAAAGCTTTTACTACATCTACGATTTTAGTATTTCTTACGTCTGGGCAATTCTCTTTAAAAGTAATCCCAAGCATTAATAATTCAGCGCCATTAACAGAAATACCTTTTTTGATCATTAACTTCACTATTTGCGAAGCTACATATTCGCCCATACTATCATTCAGACGTCTTCCTGCTAATATAATTTCAGGATGATAGCCAAATTCTTGTGCCCTTTGAGCTAAATAATAAGGATCAACTCCGATACAATGTCCTCCAACAAGACCTGGTTTAAAAGGCAAGAAATTCCATTTTGTCGCTGCTGCCGTCAATACTTCTTGCGTATCAATATTCATTAAATTGAATATTTTAGCAAGTTCGTTTACAAAGGCAATATTGATATCCCGCTGTGAATTTTCAATCACTTTTGCTGCTTCTGCAACTTTTATAGTAGGCGCTAAATGTGTTCCCGCTGTAATTACAGACTTATACAAAGCATCAACTTTTAATCCAATTTCAGGGGTTGAACCAGAAGTCACTTTTAAGATTTTTTCAACAGTGTGTTCTTTATCTCCTGGATTAATTCTTTCTGGCGAATATCCTGCAAAAAAGTCTTCATTAAACCTTAATCCAGAAACTCGCTCTAAAACAGGCACACATTGCTCTTCCGTCACACCAGGATAAACAGTCGATTCATAAATAACAATATCTCCTTTTTTTAGAACTTTACCAACGGTTTCGCTAGATTTATAAAGAGGTGTTAAATCTGGTCTATTGTTTTTATCTACAGGGGTAGGAACTGTAACTATATAATAATTACACTCAGCTATATCATTTAAAGATGTAGTGCAATATAATCCTTTTTTTTCAGTTGGTTTATCTACTAAAACATTTTGTAAAACATCATCTTCAACCTCAAAAGTTGTATCTGTTCCCGATTTTAAAGAATTAACTCTAGATTCATTTATATCAAAACCAATAACAGGATATTTTGTTGCAAATAATCTAGCTAATGGCAGTCCAACATACCCTAAACCAATAACCGCAATTTTAACTTTTTTTTCTACTTCCATTTTCTTAATTCCTTTAGGCTTTCAAAAATTCACGGCTTCGCCATTCCAAGTCACAAAATCTGACTCAGATACCTAAATTAATCATTTTCGCGCAAATATAGTATAATAAGTCTAGTTATTCAATACGGTTTCACGTAATACTCAAAAACAAATTGTTAATTAAAATACGCTTAACTACAATACGTTATTAATCAGACTGTAAATAATTCCCTTATAAAAAAAAAAGAAGAAAAAATCTAAAAAAAGACTTCTCTTCCGTTTAATTTTTATTGGATAACGCTGTTATCTATATTTTATTTTTAAAACACACCCTAAAGTTTCCAAAACTAGTATATAATAATTATTAGAAACTTCCTGAACAATTGCATTCTGATTAATAAATGCTCCTGATTCTAATTTGATTTTGTCTCCAACCTGAAGAGCAGAAACACTTACTTCACTAATATTTGTTGATTTTAAACCAGTTTTTATAGCTTCAATTTCTTGATCTTTTACAATTGCTGGTTTTCCAAGCCAAAATAAATACCTTATCGCTCCAGCAGCCTGAAAAACCAAATTCCTTTCTGAATCTTCCAGTTGAACAAAAACATAGGAACTGAAAAGCGGAGTTTCAATCTTTTTCTTTCTATCTGACCATTGCTTAACTTGAGTAATAAGAGGACAATAACACTCAATTCCTAATTGATCGAGTTTATCAGCAACTTTTTTTTCCCATTTAGGCTTTGTATAAACTACGTACCAGTTCATCTTTTTATTTATAACGAAGTAAACCTTACTACTTCACATTTTCACATCCTTTTTTACTTCTTCACAAGATGATCTTAAGAACCTATACCTCTGTAAACAAAACCGATTGACTCTAATTCTTTAGCATTCAAAATGTTTCTTCCGTCAAAAATAAAAGCTGGTTTATGCATCGAATCGTAGATCTTTTTCCAATCATAAGTTGTGAATTCATCCCATTCTGTTAAGATTGCAATTGCATGAGCATCCTTACAAGCTTCATAAGCATTATCCAAAACCTTTAGGGCTTTACTATTTTCTTCCCTTGATCTTGTTTCTAAATAGTTCAGATCACTTAACATCTTATTTTCAGAAACTTTAGGATCATAAACAGAAATTTTGGCTTGCTCATTTATCAAATCATCAGCTACGTAAATGGCCGCAGATTCTCTTGTATCGTTTGTGTCTTTTTTGAATGCCCAGCCCAAAAAAGTAATTTTTTTATCCGCTACGGTATTATATAATGTTTGTACAATTTTATTAGAGAATCTTCTTTTTTGATGGTCGTTCATAATAATGACTTGTTCCCAATAATCTGCAACTTCGTTCAAACCGTATGATTTTGCGATATAGACCAAATTCAGAATATCTTTTTGAAAACAAGACCCCCCGAATCCGACAGAAGATTTTAAGAATTTAGGTCCAATTCTACTATCCATTCCAATTGCTCTTGCAACTTCATTCACATCTGCGCCGGTTTTCTCACAAAGTTCTGACATTGCATTGATTGACGATATGCGCTGCGCTAAAAATGCATTTGCAGTCAGTTTAGACAATTCTGATGACCAAACATTGGTTGTCAAAATCAAATCTTTGCTAACCCAGTTTGCATAAACATCTACAAGAGACTTTATTGCTTCTTCTCCTTCTGGCGTACTATCGCCTCCAATTAAAATTCGATCTGGATTTAACAAATCTGCAACCGCAGTACCTTCTGCTAAAAATTCTGGATTAGATAAAATTTGAAATTGAACACCATTTCCTGTATTATCCAAGATACTTTTAATGGCCTCAGCAGTTCTAACTGGCAAAGTAGATTTCTCTACAACTATTTTATTTTGTTTGGCTACTCTTGCGATTTGTCTAGCGCATAACTCTATATATTTCAAATCAGCTGCCATCCCTTTTCCTTTTCCATACGTCTTGGTTGGCGTATTTACCGAAATAAATATCATTTGAGCTTCATCTATTGCTCTATCCACATCTGTAGAAAAGAATAAATTTCTCCCTCTTGCTTCCGCCACAATTTCAGAAAGACCAGGTTCATATATAGGAATATTTTCAGGGTTTGGATCGTTCCAATCTGCGATTCTTTGTTCATTCAAATCAACAACTGTAACCTGAATGTGCGGGCATTTTTGTGCTATAACTGCCATCGTTGGCCCACCAACATATCCTGCGCCAATGCAGCAAATTTTTGTAATTTTCATTTGATCTATTTTATTTTGATCTATTTATTTTAAATTATTCCAATACCATCCTACAGCCTCTTTCAATCCATCTTGCAACGAATATTTTGGATTATACCCTAGCATTTTTTTTGCTTTTTCAATACTTGCCAAAGAATGTGGAATATCTCCTGCTCTGTTTTCTCCATAAATAACTGGAACCTTTTTTATTTCTGGATCAAACTCTGACAAATATTCTTTTAAATATTTCACCAAGTCATTTAATGTGTTTCTATCTCCAAATGCTGTATTGTAAACGGTATTAACTGCTTCTAGATTTTGAGAAGTCATAGCCAACTCATTCATTTGAATAACATTGTCAATGTATGTGAAATCGCGAGAATAATTTCCATCCCCATTAACTATTGGGCTTTCATGATTCATAAATTGCTTTACAAACTTCGGAATTACAGCAGCATACGCTCCGTTTGGATCTTGTTTCCTTCCAAAAACATTAAAGTAACGAAGACCGATTGTTTCTACGCCATACGTTTTGCTAAAGATTTCTGCATATAACTCATTTACATATTTAGTAATTGCATAGGGCGACAATGGCTTTCCGATGACATCCTCAACTTTTGGCAATCCTTGAGAATCTCCATAAGTCGAAGAACTGGCTGCATATACAAATCGTTTAACCTTTGCATCTCGGGCTGCTGTTAGCATATTTAAAAATCCAGAAACATTTACATCATTGGTTGTAATTGGATCTTTTATTGATCTAGGAACAGATCCTAAAGCTGCCTGATGCAAAACATAGTCTGCCCCTTCAACCGCCAAATTACAATCAGATAAATTTCGAATATCGCCTTCAATTAGTTTAAAATCTGGATTATCTAAAAAATCCTTTAAATTATGACGGTGACCTGTGGAAAAATTATCCAAACAAACAATCTTATAACCTAAGCTTAAAAAATACTCGGTCAAATTCGAACCTATAAATCCAGCTCCTCCTGTAATTAAAATTGTATATTTTGCTTTATTTTCCATTTATCCAAGTTTAACTTTTTCTGATTCGATTTATGAATGCTTTCCAAAATCCAGCTTTAACTTCTTCTTCATGATAACCATTTGAATAAGCTCCGTAGCCGTAGCCATAACCGGTACCATATTTGGCTTTATTTTCATAACCATTCAATATAATGCTTACGTTGCTTAGCTCTCCACGTTTAAGTCTCGTATTTAACAACGTTATCATATCTTTCTTAGTATAATTCTGCCTTACGATATACAATGTTACGTCTGCGAATTGAACCAATTCTAATGAATCTGCAACTAGACCAACTGGCGGAGTATCTAAAACTATATAATCATATTTCTTCTTTAATTCATCAATCAGCTCCTTCATTCCATCACTTAAAATTAATTCTGAAGGATTTGGAGGAATTGGCCCCGAAAGTATTACATCTAGATTTGGGATTAATGTCGAATTAGTGATTTCATCTAAGCTATTTTGCTTTATCAAATAATTAACCACTCCCAAAGGTGATTTTATTTGAAATTCATCTGCCAATCTAGGTTTTCTTAAATCCAAACCAACGATTACCGTTTTCTTTTCGCTTAAAGCAAAAACAGTGGCAATATTTATTGAGCAGAACGTTTTTCCTTCACCACTTATTGAAGACGTAATCATTAATGTTTTTGCTCCGCTAACTTGCTGTTTTTTATACAAAAACTGAAGCGAAGAACGAATACCTCTAAAAGATTCTGAAAGAGCTGACTTTGGTTTCTCAAAAACTGCCAAATTAGTGGAATCATTATTAAGCCCAATAACTCCAAGCAAAGGAATTTGTGTTAACTTGCTAATATCCTCACTATTCTGAATTGAATTGCTAACAAAAAAGATTACCAGAACAAATAATAAAGGAATTAAAATCCCTAAAAACAAAGCCATGATATAATTCACAGAGGTCTTTGGCCCAATTAATCCTCCTCCAATATCCTTTGCAGGATCAATAAAATGAATATCCGACAGATTAGATGCTCTTACAATTTCTGCTTCATTTCTTTTCTGAAGAAACTCTGTATAAATATTATCATTTAAATCATATTTCCTTTTGATTTTTAATAATTCTTGCTGTTCACCAGGAAGTCTTTTTACTGTGCTTTCCGCTTGACCAATTTTTGCGTTTACCAAAGATAAATCATACAATAAAGAAGCTTTTGCAGTGACAATATTCTCTTGAAGAACATTTTTTACAGCAGCCATCTGATTATCAAAATCTTTAAATATTTTTTCGCTCTTTACAGCATAAGCCATTTCAGACCTTTGAGTTGAAAGCGCAATAAGTTTAGAAACGTTGGCAACAATATTTGGATCTTCAATTCCTGCAACAGAAGGAGCCGGCAATCTAGAATAATCAACGCTATTGTTTAAATACGATTTTAACGAATTATAGTAAGCTATCTTTCTTGTTAACTGATCTTTTTCAACATCAAAATCCATTATTTTCTCTGAAACTTTAGAGCCGCCGTCTTCTATTTCATAAATATTCTTATCCTTTTGGAAAGATTTTAATTCGTTGCCAGTCTGTTTGAGCTGAGACTCCATCGCGACTAGCGTACTATCGATAAATCTAATCGTATTGGTAGCAAACTGATTTTTGCCGTCAAGCTGAATTTTAATAAGCATTTTTACAGTCGAATTCAAATAATCAACCATTCTTGCTTTATTAGTTCCTTGCATTGACAAGGTTAATATTGACCCGCCACTTTTTCCTGCATCTACATTTACTCCTTTATATTGAGAAACTGTTCCGTCAAAATCGTTAAATCTTACAAAATATTCTTTGCCTTTATAAAAGCCTGGATTATCATTTATTTGAAGTCTCCAATTTAAGAACGGCAGATTAACACTTTCTCCTACTTTATATTTTTTGGCAAAAATTACAGGCTGTACCGAAGTATTGCTATAAGAGTTATTGCTATAAGTGATTAGCGAAACTGAATTACTTTCAAATGGAATCTGTATCTGATATTCATTTTCACTTAAAAATTTTATGCTAATTAATGTATTTGCAATCTGTCCTTTGGTTTTATCAATGTCAACATAAAATGGAACAGCTCCATAAGAGTCTATCAAATTATACTCCCCTTGCTCCAAATAATCGATATAAAATTGAAGTTTATCTATCACCAACTCATTATGAGATCTAGATTGGAGAATTGTGGAAATCCCATTTACCTGATCAGAAATTCCTCCCCAGTTAAAGACCAAACTGGTATTCGATGTAAAAAAAGGATTATTTTCTTCTTTAATAGAAACCAAAGTTTGCATTTCGTAAATCTTTTCTTTACGAATGTTTATCTGATAAGCAACTGTGAAAGTAATAATCAAACTTACAAGAAACCATTTCCAATAGCTTGCAATTTTAAGCAGAAACCCTTTAAAATCAAAATGAGATTGATTTTCAAAAATGGCCAAGTCTTTAATATCTAACATTTTAAAATTCTCTTTTTACTTTATTATTAGATAAACCGTTGTAGCCAAAGATAACAATGTAATTATTGTTCCAATAGATTGTATTCCCGTCTGGCCAGTTCCCCAAGTTTTTTGTCTTAGCGGCTTTACATAAATATAATCATTTGGCTGTAAATAATAGTAAGGCGATTTCATTACATTCACATCAGTAAGGTCAATATCATGCATCTGCACACCTGTTGGAGTTTGTCGAATTACGGTCACTTCTTTCCTGTTTCCAACTGTAGTAATATCTCCTGCATTTGCAACAGCTTCCAAGATGGTCACATTATCTTTAAACAATGTTTTTGTTCCAGTGCTTCCAACCTCCCCATTAATGGTATATCTAAAACCTGCCAGCTTTACTGTAACAAAAACATTGGCCTCAGTCTTAAAATATTCTTCCAGTAATTTCTTTTCAATTTTTACGCGAACCTCTTCAAGAGTATAGCCAATTACATTAATCTCTCCTAGAATTGGCATTCTAATATTTCCGTGATCATCAACCGTAAATCCATCAAAATACAAAGCCGATTCACTTTTCCCCGCTTGTCCTCCTTGATCCTCAGTTGTATTAAAAATAGAAACTAATTTCGGATCGATTGCTTTTATATTGATTTTCAAAATGTCATTTACCTGTAAGCGATATGGTTTTGCTTCTACTGCAGCAATTGCTTTTTGTTCGCCAGAATCATTTTTATCTTGAAGATAAACTAGATCTTTAATCGGAATGCATGAGGTAAATAATGCTGAAATTAATAAGAATAGAAAAAAGCTTTTTTTTGTCATTCGTTAAATTTTATCTCACATAGCTTTTCCGTTATTTTCCAGAAAAAACTAGCTGTTATTTGGGGTTTAGTTAATTATTTTTAAATGTTTTTTCAAAAGGGATTCTGTGCAGAATACTTCTCCCTAATGTTATTTCATCTGCATATTCCAATTCATCTCCGACCGATATTCCTCTCGCTATTGTTGAAATAATAATCTTGGAGTCCGCGATTTGCTTATAGATATAAAAATTTGTTGTATCGCCCTCCATTGTTGAGCTTAAAGCAAAAATAATCTCCGATACTTTCCCAGATTTCACTTTCGCCACCAAACTAGAAATATTCAACTGGTTAGGACCAACTCCTTCGATGGGCGAAATTTTCCCGCCTAACACATGGTATATACCTTTAAATTGCCCGGTATTTTCTATGGCCATAACATCTCGAATATCTTCTACAATACATATTGTTTCATGATTTCTAATCGGATTAGCGCATATTTCACAAACTTTAGTATCCGAAATATTATGGCAACTTTCGCAAAATTTAATATCCTCACGCATATTCAATAATGCCTGAGATAAAAAGACAGTTTGTTCCTTCGGCTGTTTTAACAAATGAAGAACCAATCGAAGTGCTGTACGCTTACCTATACCAGGCAATTGCGACATTTCGTTTACTGCTTTTTCAATTAATTTTGATGAAAATTCCATGACGACAAAAGTAATACTTTTAATGGTTTAGCCTACATTACATCCATTAAATTCAAGCGTTAGCGATATTGAAAAATTATTCCGAAACCCCTTTCTTTTTCTATCCGAAATAAATGTATTTAGCGACATTCAAAAACCATCTATTCAAAAAATGCTTTTAGCTTAATATTGACTAGTAGCTAGCAAAACTAATGTACAGGCTACTTCTACCTCAATACCATTAGATTCTAATAATTGATACAATTCTGGATTTTCTGTTCCGGGATTAAAAATTACACGTTTAGGATGCGATTCGATAATATAGTTATAATAATCTCTTTGACGAGCAGGATTTAAATACAAAGTAATAGTATCGATATTTTTAACTGGCATTGCCTTGGTTTGAATTTTCACTCCAGCAACCTCACCTGCTTTTTGTCCAATTGCCAATACCGAATGGCCTTTCCCAACCAACATATTGACTGCTCTAAACGAGTAGCGTTCTGGGTTTGTAGATGCGCCTATAACTAATGTTTTTTTACTTTTCATGGTTTTTATTTAGATTGCAAAAGTAATCAAAAAAGAATGATTACGTCTTATATCTTTGATTCAGAATCGATAACAATAAAAAACATATTCATAACATAATTTCATACAAAAGCATCAAAAAATAACTACATTTACTTTACTAACTAACATAATATGGAATTATTTATTTACTTATTTGCCGCTTTATTCTCGGTATTAAACCCAATCGGAACAGTGCCAATTTTTGTTGGATTGACACAACATGATTCGCAAAAAGAAAGATCTCGAATTTCTCTTTGGACTGCAATCAATGTTTTTATCATATTACTGGTCTCTTATTTCATTGGTCAATATGTTCTAACTTTTTTTGGCATCAGTATTGACGCCTTAAGAATCGCTGGCGGAATCGTAATTGTAAATTCTGGATTTTCCTTGCTTTCTGGCAAATTCAACAAAAAACGAGGAATCAATAAAAAAATCGAAAATGAAGCGCAGCACAGAAACGATATCGCCCTTACTCCATTAGCAATACCAATGCTTGCTGGCCCTGGATCTATGTCTCTTTTAATTGCTTTTTACCAAGAACATCATGAAATAAATGAAATCATCATTTCTTCACTAGCGATTTTAGCAATTGCAGTAGCTATTTTTGCAATTCTAAAAAGCGCTCATTACTTAGCTCGAATATTAGGTGCTTCAGGAATTGTTGCGATTTCTAGAATTGTTGGCTTTATAGTTATTTCAATCGGCATTCAATATATTGTAAGCGCAATTGTGAATATTATTAAAGGAAATTTCTAAGTTCAAATCATATTCTAAAAAAGAAAGGGATAAAATCGTGATGACTTTATCCCTTTCTTTTTTTTACTAAATATTTTTTTTTAACTTCTCGGTAAGAAAACTTCGGCCATCATACATCTGGCGCTTCCTCCTCCGCAAGCTTCAATTGTATCCAAACTTGAACTTAAAATTTCTGCATGATTTTCCAACTGCGCAATTTGTTTTGGAGTCAGGCTTTGATACGCAGAAGCACTCATCACGATATATCTCTTATCATCTTTTCCGCGAACTTCAAGCATATTTCCCGCAAAATTATTTACTTGAGCTTCTGTTATTAAAACAACTTCTTTTCCGTCTTGTTTAAGATTATCCAAAACCATTTTACGCTCTTTTTTATCATCAATAGAATCTGCACAAATCACAGCAAAAGTTTCGCCTAAACACATCATCACATTAGTATGATAAATTAATTTACGTTCGCCATCAACAGTTTGAAAAGCTTCAAAAATTACAGGAGCATAATCAAAATCCTCACAAAACTCTATAAACAATTCTTCATCTGCACGTGGCGACAATGCACAATATGCTTTTCCGTTTGCTCTATCCAACAATAAACTTCCTGTTCCTTCTAAGAAAATGCCATCTTCTTCTGCAGAAGTATAATCCATAATATTAGAAATTTCAAATCCTTTTTCTTCCAAAGTATCCAAAATATCTTCGCGACGTTCTTGACGGCGATTTTCAGCAAACATTGGATAAAGTGCCACATCTCCATTTTCATGAAATGAAACCCAGTTATTTGGAAAAATACTATCCGGAGTATCAGTCTCCAAATTGTCATCAACAACAGTTACATCAACGCCAACTGCTCTTAGTTTTTCTACAAAAGCATCAAATTCTTGTTGTGCTTTAGCATTAACAGTACTCGGCAAAAGTCCGTCCAACACTTTTTGATAATAATTATTGACAGCCGTCTGTTCATTCATTCTGAATGCAACTGGCCGAATCATCACAATAGCATTAGTAGTTTGTTTCATGATTTTATATTTTTTTGTTCAAGTTTTAGGTTTCAAGTTCACAACTGAAAAAGCGAAACATAAAATTTGAAACGATTTTTTTTAATCTCTAATTAATGGTAATGTTGAACATCTTAACAGACCTTCTTGTTTTGAAATTTCAGCATACGGAATCTCTTCAACCGTAAAACCATTTTCACGAAGCCAGTTATTCAATCTTGTAAAATTCTTTTCAGAAACCACCACATTTTCATCAATTGAAAACACATTCGAAAACATATTATACATTTCATTTCTTTCAATATGAAATAAATTTTCTTTTCCGAACAGTTTTACTAAATAAAGGTAATCTGCCTCTTCGCGAAAGCCTCTTTTATAAATAATACCTTTATTTTTTCCAACAGGCTGAAAACAGCAATCTAAATGCAAAGCATTATCTCTCGCCTCTAATTTAGATTTTACCAGATCAAACTCTTTCACAATTTTATTCGGAAATAGCGACTTAATATAATTTACGCCATGCATATTGGTTCTTGCGGTAATGTAATCTTTATAATCGCTTCCTTTATAAGTCCCTATAAAAATATGATCATTCCATAGCATGACATCTCCCCCTTCTATATGAACTTCTTCTGGAGGGCGAACCACTTTTAATGGATCAATCTGATCTATTACATATTGAATAGCATCTAACTCACGTTCTCTGTCTGGCAGAATATTAGATTTTACAAAAACATCGTCAATCACAAACCCAATATCACGAGCAAAAATCTGATTATAATTTTCGATCATTTCTGGGCGATAAACAGTTACATCGTATTTCTGAAAAACTGCATTAAAAGCATCCATTTCAGCAACCATATCTTTTTCGACAGGATAAGTTCCTGCCTTAATATGTTCCAATGATTTAGGGTCATAAGCCTCTTCTATAGTTGGAGTTGGACCATTATGAACAGCAGAACCCAAAACTACAGCACGAAGTCGAGACGTTTCGTTCTTTACATTTAATTGCAACATAACTCTATTATATTTTGAGCAAATATAAAAAAAGCTTCACAGTAAAGTGAAGCTTTCGTTTTTTATTTATTAGACTTAAACTCTCGTAAAGGATGTCCTGTATAAATTTGTCTTGGTCTTCCAATTGGCTCTTTATTTTCACGCATTTCTTTCCATTGCGCAATCCAGCCTGGTAGTCTTCCAATAGCAAACATAACAGTAAACATATCAGTTGGAATTCCTAAAGCTCTATAAATAATTCCAGAGTAGAAATCAACATTTGGATATAAGTTTCTTGATTTGAAGTACTCATCTTCAAGAGCCGCTTTTTCAAGTTTTCTTGCAATCTCTAAAATCGGATCTTCAACACCTAGAGTCTCTAAAACTTCTGTCGCCGCTTTCTTGATGATTTTAGCTCTTGGATCAAAGTTTTTATACACTCTGTGCCCGAATCCCATTAAACGGAATGGATCGTTTTTGTCTTTTGCTTTTGCTAAGAACTTATCTGTATCTCCACCGTCTTTGTTAATTTCTTCAAGCATTTCAAGTACCGCTTGGTTTGCACCTCCATGAAGAGGTCCCCAAAGCGCAGAAACTCCTGCAGAAACTGAAGCAAATAAACCGGCATGAGAAGAACCTACCATTCTAACCGTAGAAGTAGAACAGTTTTGCTCGTGATCAGCGTGAAGAATAAACAATTTATCTAACGCATTTACGATTACTGGATTTGCAGCATAAGGTCCTGTTGGCAATTTAAACATTAATTGCATGAAACTTTCTACATAACCTTTTGTGTTATCATAGTAATTTAAAGGATAACCCATAGATTTTCTGTAAGTCCATGTAGCAATCACTAAAAATTTTGCCATTGTTTTGCAAATAGCTTCATACATTTCTTTTTCGTTATCAACATTAACTGCTTTAGGATTAAAAGCTGTTAAAGCACTTGTTAAAGCAGATAACACTCCCATTGGGTGAGCTGTTTTAGGGAAACCGTCAATGATATTTTTCATTTCTTCGTTTACCAAAGAATGTTTTTTAATGCCATTTTCAAAATCTTCTAATTGTGCAGCCGTAGGCAATTCACCAAAAATCAAAAGAAATGAAACTTCTAAAAAACTAGCTTTTTCAGCAAGATCTTCGATTGAATACCCTCTGTAACGCAAAATTCCTTCTTCTCCATCTAGGAAAGTGATTTCACTTGTACAAGATCCTGAATTCTTATAACCTGGATCAAGTGTAATATAACCTGTTAAATCACGTAATTTGTTGATATCGATAGCTGATTCGTTTTCGCTCCCTGTGATTACTGGAAGCTCAACCTTTTTACCATCTATTTCTAATGTAGCTATTTTTGACATAATATACTGGAAATAATTCTTTAAATAATAATTTATCAAATCTAATGAATTTAAGACTAATTAAAAAAAGAATACTGCTATGAATTTGTTAAAAGTCCAAAAAAAAACCATCCGCGACAACGGATGGTTTTTTCCAATATATAATTTGTAGAATTATTTGATTTTAAAAGCATTTAAACCAGGGAAATAAGCAGTACTTCCAAGTTCTTCTTCAATTCTCAATAACTGGTTGTATTTAGCCATACGGTCAGAACGAGAAGCAGAACCTGTTTTAATTTGACCACAGTTTAAAGCTACAGCTAAGTCTGCAATTGTATTATCTTCAGTTTCTCCAGAACGGTGAGACATTACAGATGTATATCCAGCATTTTTCGCCATATTTACAGCTGCAATAGTTTCAGTTAAAGTACCAATTTGGTTTACTTTTACTAAAATTGAATTAGCAATTCCTTTTTCAATACCAGTTGACAAACGAGCAACATTAGTAACAAATAAATCATCACCGACTAATTGTACTTTATCACCGATTTTTTCAGTTAAAGCTTTCCATCCATCCCAATCATCTTCGTACATACCGTCTTCGATAGAAATGATAGGATATTTAGCAGCAAGTTCAGCTAAGTATTCAGCTTGCTCAGCAGAAGTTCTGATTTTTCCAGTTTCTCCTTCAAATTTAGTGTAATCGTATTTACCGTTTACATAAAACTCAGAAGCAGCGCAGTCAAGAGCAATCATAATTTCGTCACCGAAAGAATATCCTGCTTTTTCAACTGCTAATTTGATAGTATCTAAAGCATCTTCAGTTCCGCCAGCCAAGTTTGGAGCAAAACCTCCTTCATCACCTACAGCCGTACTTAAACCTCTATCGTGCAATACTTTTTTCAAGTTGTGAAAAATTTCAGTACCCATTTGCATAGCGTGCGTAAAAGAAGTTGCTTTTACTGGGAAAATCATAAACTCTTGAAACGCAATAGGCGCATCAGAATGAGAACCACCATTGATGATGTTCATCATCGGCACAGGAAGTGTATTAGCAGAAACACCACCTACGTATCTGTATAATGGCAAACCAAGTTCGTTAGCAGCAGCTTTTGCAGCAGCCAAAGAAACACCTAAAATAGCATTAGCTCCTAATTTAGATTTGTTTGGAGTACCATCTAAATCAATCATTAATTGGTCAATTGTGTTTTGCTCGAAAACAGAAGTCCCAACTAATTCTTCAGCAATAATAGTATTTACATTATTCACTGCATTCAAAACACCTTTACCTAGATAAGCTTTACCTCCATCACGTAATTCAACAGCTTCGTGCTCTCCAGTCGATGCTCCAGATGGAACAGCAGCTCTACCTAAAACTCCATTTTCAGTTACTACATCAACTTCAATAGTAGGATTACCTCTAGAATCAAGAATTTGTCTTGCGTGAACTTTAATTATAATACTCATTATTTTTGTTTTTTATTAATAAATTATATTTTTTTTTTCGAAATTATAAAAATATTTAATACTATAAACGAGGTTTAGTCATTAAACCCGTTTATTTATTAACTACATCGTTTTAGACTTTGCTACTTTTAATATTCTCTACAAATTGGTCAAACAAATATGACGAATCATGTGGTCCAGGACTAGCCTCTGGGTGATATTGTACTGAAAAGCAATTTTTATTTTTCATACGCATTCCCGCAACAGTACCATCATTCAAATGAACATGAGTAATTTCTAACTCTGGGTGATTCTCCAACTGCTCTCTCTTAACGGCAAAACCATGATTTTGAGAAGTTATTTCACCTTTACCTGTAATCAGGTTTTTAACTGGGTGATTAATTCCTCGGTGTCCGTTAAACATTTTATAAGTTTCAACTCCATTTGCAAGACCAATTACTTGGTGTCCTAAACAGATTCCAAACAAAGGTTTATTATCAGCTAAAATTTCTTTTGCAACCTGAATCGCTCCGAATAAAGGATCTGGGTCTCCAGGGCCATTTGATAAGAAATACCCATCAGGATTGAACTCAGACATATCTTTATAAGTTGAGTCGAAAGGGTAAACCTTAATATAACAATCTCTTTTAGCAAGATTTCTCAAGATATTCATTTTGATACCAAGATCTAATGCCGAGATTTTGTAAGTAGCATTTTCATCTCCAAAGAAATATGGCTCTTTAGTAGAAACTTTTGACGCCAACTCCAACCCTTCCATATTTGGCACATTGGCCAATTCTTTTTTCAAGTCTTCAATAGAAGTTCCATCTGTACAAATAACAGCATTCATAGCACCGTTATCACGAATGTAACTTACAAGTGCACGAGTATCTACATCAGAAATACAGATTAAATTTTGTTTAGCAAAATAGTCTTCTAAACTTCCAGAAGCATTTTCTCTAGAATAATTAAAACTGAAGTTTTTACAAACTAAACCGGCAATTTTAATACTATCAGATTCCACCTCAGAATCATTAACACCATAGTTTCCGATGTGTGTATTTGTAGCAACCATTATTTGCCCAAAATAAGAAGGATCAGTAAAAATTTCCTGATACCCAGTCATTCCAGTATTAAAACAAACTTCACCAAAAGTTTTACCGCTGATTCCGATAGATTTTCCGTGAAAGATTGTTCCGTCACTAAGTAATAAAATGGCGCTTTGTCGTGTTGTGTATTTCATTATTTAATTTGTATTGTTTTTTTAATCAAGTTATAAAACCCAATAAAGGTTTTAAGTGTAATTAGAATTTTGCAAATTTACTTCTTTAAAATAGCCCTTCCAAGATTTTTTAAAACTTTCACTCGTAAAAATAAAACCTATCATTTTAAAAAAGTTACATTTCTATAGTTTCAAAAAAATCAAAAAAAAAGGATAAACTAAAAATTAGTTTATCCTTGATTTTTATAGAATGATTACTTTCATAATTATTCAGAAGCTTCAGTAGTCGTTTCTGATTCAGCAGCAGGGGCTTCAGGAGCAGCAGTTTCAGCTTTTTTAGCTTTACCACCACGACGGCTTTTCGCTTTTTTAACTTCTTTTTTACCTCCGTTGTAAAGTTCATTGAAGTCAACAAGTTCGATCATCGCCATATCAGCGTTATCTCCCAAACGATTTCCAACTTTAATGATACGAGTGTATCCACCTGGACGGTCACCTACTTTAGCAGCAACATCTCTGAACAAATCAGTTACAGCGTATTTGTTACGTAAGTAAGCAAAAACAATACGACGATTATGAGTCGTATCCTCTTTTGATTTTGTAATTAAAGGCTCAACAAATTGTTTAAGCGCTTTAGCTTTAGCAACAGTAGTGTTAATACGTTTGTGCTCGATAAGAGAACAAGCCATATTAGCTAACATAGCTTTTCTATGTCCAGTCTGTCTGCTTAAGTGGTTGAATTTTTTTCCGTGTCTCATGACGTGTTTTTTTTATCTTCATCTTGCTACAATCCACCATGGAGAGCAAAATATGAAGTAAATTATTCTTTATCTAATTTGTATTTAGCTAAATCCATTCCGAAAGTTAAATTCTTCACTGCAACAAGTTCATCAAGCTCAGTTAAAGATTTTTTTCCAAAATTACGGAATTTCATTAGGTCATTTTTATTGAACGATACTAAATCACCAAGTGTATCAACTTCAGCCGCTTTCAAGCAATTTAATGCTCTCACAGATAAATCCATATCAACAAGCTTAGTTTTAAGCAATTGTCTCATATGCAATGACTCTTCATCATACGATTCTGTTTGTGCAATTTCGTCAGCCTCAAGTGTAATTCTTTCGTCAGAGAATAACATGAAATGGTGAATTAAAACTTTAGCAGCTTCAGTAAGAGCATCTTTTGGATTGATAGATCCATCTGTTTTGATTTCAAAAACTAATTTTTCGTAATCTGTTTTTTGCTCTACACGGAAATTTTCGATTGCATATTTTACATTTTTTACCGGAGTAAAAATAGAATCTGTAAAAATTGTTCCAATTGCAGCATTCTGTTTTTTGTTCTCTTCAGCAGGAACGTATCCTCTACCTTTTTCGATAGTTAAATCGAAGTTCAATTTGATTTTAGAATCTAAATTACAGATCACAAGGTCTGGGTTCAGAACTTGAAAACCTGAGATAAATTTTTGAAAATCACCTGCTGTTAATTGATCTTTACCAGAAACAGAAATAGTAACTGATTCATTATCGATATCTTCAATCTGACGTTTGAAACGTACTTGTTTTAGATTAAGGATAATTTCTGTAACATCCTCAACAACACCTGAAATAGTAGAAAACTCATGATCTACACCTTCGATACGAACAGATGTAATTGCATAACCTTCTAACGCTGAAAGCAAAACTCTTCTAAGTGCATTACCAACTGTCAATCCGTAACCAGGTTCTAAAGGTCTAAATTCAAATTTACCTTCAAAATCGGTTGAATCGATCATGATAACTTTATCGGGCTTTTGAAAATTAAATATTGCCATAAATTTCGACTAAGTCAATTATTATTTGTTGTACAACTCTACGATTAATTGTTCTTTAATGTTTTCTGGAATTTGAAGTCTTGCAGGTACAGAAACGAAAGTTCCCTCTTTAAGATCATTGTTCCAAGTAATCCATTCATAAACATGACTTGAATTTGATAAAGAACGTTCGATAGCTTCTAAAGATTTAGATTTTTCACGAACTGCAACTTTATCACCAGGCTTAAGGTGGTAAGAAGGAATATTAACAACCTCTCCATTTACAGTAATGTGTCTGTGAGAAACGATTTGACGCGCACCTCTTCTAGATGGAGCAATTCCCATTCTAAAAACAACATTATCTAATCTTGCTTCGCATAATTGTAATAGAACTTCACCAGTTACTCCTTTAGTCGCTGATGCTTTTTCGAATAAATTTCTGAATTGTTTTTCTAAAATTCCATAAGAATATTTAGCTTTTTGCTTTTCCATTAACTGAACAGCGTACTCAGATTTTTTTCCTCTTTTTTTAGCCATCCCGTGTTGTCCAGGTGGGTAATTTCTTTTTTCGAAAGATTTATCATCTCCGAAGATTGCCTCGCCAAATTTACGAGCGATTTTGGTTTTAGGACCAGTATATCTTGCCATTTTAAAAAAAATTTTAAGGTAGAAATTATGAATTCAGGTCTAATCCTTCGATAATCTATGTTCTACCTTGTTTATACTATAAAAATAAAAAATTAAACTCTACGTCTTTTTGGAGGACGACATCCGTTGTGTGGCATTGGAGTAACATCAATAATTTCAGTAACTTCAATTCCACCGTTATGAATAGAACGGATAGCAGACTCACGTCCGTTACCTGGTCCTTTTACATAAACTTTCACTTTTTTAAGTCCTGCCTCAAGTGCTACTTTAGTGCAATCTTCTGCTGCCATTTGAGCTGCATAAGGAGTGTTCTTTTTAGAACCTCTGAAACCCATTTTACCAGCTGAAGACCAAGAGATAACTTCACCTTTCTTATTAGTCAAAGAAATAATAATGTTATTAAAAGTGGCAGAAATATGAGCCTCACCCGTTGATTCAACGATAACTTTACGTTTTTTTGCAGTTGCTTTAGCCATATTACTTATTATTTAGTTGCTTTTTTCTTGTTAGCAACAGTTTTTCTTTTACCTTTTCTTGTTCTTGAGTTGTTTTTAGTTCTTTGTCCTCTTAATGGAAGACCAGATCTGTGACGAATACCTCTGTAACATCCAATATCCATTAAACGTTTAATATTTAAAGAAATTTCAGAACGTAATTCTCCTTCAATTTTGTAAAATGAAACAGCTTCACGAATTGCTCCGATTTCATCGTCATTCCAATCTTGAACTTTTTTATCTTGGCTTACTTGAGCTTTTTCCAAAATCTCAATAGCTCTACTTTTTCCTAATCCGAAAATATAGGTAAGTGCAATAACACCTCTTTTGTTTTTTGGGATATCTACCCCTGCTATTCTTGCCATAATTATCCTTGTCTTTGTTTAAATCTAGGATTCTTTTTGTTTATTACGTACAGTCTCCCTTTTCTACGCACGATAATGCACTCGGCACTTCTCTTTTTTACTGATGCTCTAACTTTCATAGTGAATATCCTTTAATATCGATAAGTAATTCTTGCTTTTGACAAATCGTAAGGACTCATTTCTAGTTTCACTTTATCACCAGGTAATAATTTGATGTAATGCATTCGCATTTTACCAGAAATATGAGCAATTACAATATGTCCATTTTCTAACTCTACACGGAACATTGCATTTGATAATGCTTCTATAATTGATCCGTCTTGTTCTATTGCTGATTGTTTTGCCATAAATATATTAAGCTACCGCTTTTCTATTTTTACCAGTCTTCATTAAACCATCATAATGTTTATTTAACAAGTATGAATTGATCTGTTGAATAGTATCTATTGCAACACCAACCATAATTATTAATGAGGTACCTCCAAAAAACATTGCCCAAGATTGTTGTACATCCATAATACTTACAACAATAGCTGGGAACACAGCAATCAAAGCAAGGAATAAAGATCCTGGGAAAGTTATTAAAGACATCACTTTATCAAGGAAATCAGAAGTTTCTGCTCCTGGACGAACGCCTGGAATAAAACCACCGCTTCTTTTTAAATCATCAGCCATTTTGTTAGTAGGAACGGTGATTGCAGTATAAAAAAATGTAAATACAATAATTAAAGTTGCAAAAACAAAATTATACCAGAAACCAAACATATTACTAAATGCACCAACAATAGATTGTGATGTATCTGATTTAGACAATCCAGCCACAGCTGCAGGGATAAACATAATTGCCTGAGCAAAAATGATTGGCATAACTCCAGAAGCATTAAGCTTTAGAGGAATCCATTGTCTATTACCTCCTGCCAAATCTTGTTCGTAATCTCCAGTTGTCGTACGACGAGCATACTGTACTGGGATTTTACGTACTGCCATTGTAAGCAATACACAAGAAATGATAACTAACAGCCACACAATAATTTCAATAACTAATAACATTGGACCTCCATTGTTATTGGTAACACGAGTTGTAAACTCTTGGATAAAAGCTTGTGGTAAACGAGCTAAAATACCAACCATAATTAACAATGAAATACCATTTCCAATACCTTTATCTGTAATTTTCTCACCAAGCCACATAGCAAAAATTGTACCAGTAACTAAAATGATAACTGACGAGAACAAAAATTCAGGTGAATTAAAGCCTAGCAAAAATGCATTACTAGGCAATGTTCTGTATAAATTATAGATATAAGTTGGACCTTGAACCAATGTGATAGCGATTGTCAACCAACGAGTGATTTGATTAATCTTTTTTCTACCACTTTCCCCATCATTTTGAAGTTTTTGTAAATATGGAATCGCAATCCCCATCAACTGAACAACAATAGACGCAGAAATATAAGGCATGATACCTAAGGCAAAAACTGAAGCCTTAGAGAAAGCACCCCCGGTGAACATATCTAGGATAGATCCTAGACCATTTTTAGTTTGTCCCGCTAAACCAGTCAATTGCGTTGCGTCAATTCCAGGAAGCGTAACGTGTGCTCCAAAACGATATACTAAAAGTAATCCTAAAGTAATTAAGATTCTATTTTTTAGTTCTTCGATTTTCCAAACATTACTTATTGATTCAATAAATTTCTTCATCTTAATAGATAAGTTATATAGTTACAGCCTCTCCACCAGCAGCTTCAATAGCAGCTTTTGCAGTAGCAGTAAATTTGTGGGCAGTTACTTTTAATTTTGCTTTCAATTCTCCTCTACCTAAAATCTTAACGATTTCATTTTTAGAAGCCAAACGATTTGCTACGAAATCTGCCATAGAAACAGAATCAGTAATTGCACCATTGTCAACTAATAATTGAAGAGTATCTAAATTAACACCTTCGTATTCTTTACGATTGATGTTTTTGAAACCAAACTTAGGAACACGTCTTTGAAGTGGCATTTGCCCTCCTTCGAAACCAATCTTTTTAGAATATCCAGAACGAGATTTAGCTCCTTTGTGTCCACGTGCAGCAGTACCACCTTTTCCAGAGCCTTCTCCTCTACCTAATCTTTTATTTTGATTGTGTGTAGATCCTTCAGCAGGTTGTAAGTTACTTAAATTCATAACAGTATTTGTTATTTAGCTTCTTCAACAGAAACTAAGTGTTTAACTTTGTTTATCATCCCAAGGATAGCAGGATTTGACTCATGCTCCACAACTTGTCCAATTTTACGTAGACCTAAAGCTTCCAACCCTCTTTTTTGAGAAAGAGGACAGTTGATTTTGCTTCTTACTTGTTTTACTAATAATTTAGCCATAATTTCCTGAATTAACCTTTAAAAACTTTCTCTAAAGAAACACCTCTTTGTTTTGCAACAGTGTGAGCGCTTCTCATTTGCAATAAAGCATCAAAAGTTGCTTTTACTACGTTATGCGGATTTGATGATCCTTGAGATTTAGACAATACATCGTGAATACCTACTGACTCAAGAACTGAACGAACAGCTCCACCAGCAATAACTCCAGTACCATGAGACGCTGGAATTAAGAATACGCGTGCACCACCAAATTTACCTTTTTGTTCGTGAGGAACAGATTGTCCATTCAAAGGAATTCTTACTAAGTTTTTCTTAGCATCTTCTACTGCTTTCGCAATTGCTTCAGAAACGTCTTTAGATTTTCCTAATCCGTGACCAACTACTCCATTTTCATCACCTACAACTACAATAGCAGAAAAACCGAAAGCTCTACCACCTTTTGTAACTTTAGTAACACGATTAACACTAACTAGACGATCTTTTAATTCAAGACCACTAGGTTTTACCAATTCTACATTTTTGTATTTAGACATAATATATTAGAATTTAAGTCCAGCGGCTCTTGCGCCTTCTGCTAATGATTTAATACGACCGTGATATAAATATCCACCTCTGTCAAAAGTGATGGTATCAATCCCAGCTTTTAACGCTTTCTCTGCAACTAGTTTTCCAACAGCAGCAGCTACTTCAACGTTAGTACCTTTTCCTATTTCTTTTTCTCTAGAAGATGCAGCTAAGATAGTAACTCCATTTACATCATCAATGATTTGAGCGTAAATTTCTTTATTACTTCTAAAAACAGAAAGTCTAGGTCTTGCAGCAGTACCACTAACCGATTTTCTAATTCTGAATTTAATTCTCTGTCTTCTTTCAGATTTTGTTAATGACATAATCTTATATTTTAAGCTGATTTACCTGCTTTTCTTCTTAATACTTCACCCACAAATTTAACACCTTTTCCTTTGTATGGCTCTGGCTTACGGAAACCTCTGATTTTCGCAGCAACTTGTCCTAAAAGTTGTTTATCAAATGATGTTAATTTTACGATTGGGTTCTTACCTTTTTCAGATATTGTTTCTAAAGATACTTCTGGAGCAATTTCTAAAACAATATTGTGAGAATATCCAAGAGCTAAATCTAACTTTTGACCTTGGTTTGAAGCTCTATAACCAACTCCAACTAATTCAAGTTCTTTTGTAAAACCTTCAGATACACCAACAATCATATTACTGATTAATGCTCTGTATAATCCGTGTTTTGCTCTTTGGTCTTTATAATCAGACGATCTTTCTACTACGATTTGATCACCTTCAACTTTTACAGTTACGTCCGAAAACTCCTGAGTTAGTTGACCTTTTTTTCCTTTTACTGTAACACTACCGTCTTTAACTTCAACAGTCACACCAGCAGGAATTACAATTGGGCTTTTACCTATTCTTGACATCTTATCTAGTGTTTAAAATTAGTATACGTAACAAATTACTTCACCACCAACATTTAACTGCTTCGCTTGTTTTCCAGTCATCAAGCCTTTTGATGTAGAAACGATAGCAATTCCTAATCCGTTAAGGATTCTTGGTAATTTGGCAGCACCTGCGTACTTACGTAAACCAGGTTTACTAATTCTTTGAATATCTTTAATTACAGGCTCTTTAGTATCTTTATCATACTTCAAAGCAATTTTGATAGAACCTTGAACTGTGTTCTGCTCAAATTTGTAACTTAAGATGTAACCTTGATCAAATAAGATCTTAGTTATTTCTTTTTTTAGATTAGATGCTGGAATCTCAACAACTTTGTGGTTTGCAGCCACAGCGTTACGAACTCTAGTCAAATAATCTGCAATAGGATCTGTATACATATGTATTTGATTGCGATTATGGTTTTCAGGAAGCACCCTGCCTCCTGAACCTTTAATCAATTTATAAACTTTTTTAAATTACCAGCTGGCTTTTTTCACACCAGGAATTAATCCATTGTTAGCCATTTCACGGAAAGTTACACGTGAAATACCGAATTGACGGATATAACCTCTAGGTCTACCTGTTAACTTACAACGATTGTGTAAACGAACTGGTGAAGCATTTTTAGGTAATCTTTGTAATCCTTCGTAGTCTCCAGCTTCTAATAAAGCTTTTCTCTTCTCAGCATACTTAGCTACCGTTTTCTCTCTTTTCACCTCGCGGGCTTTCATTGATTCTTTAGCCATGTCTTAATTCTTTTTAAAAGGTAATCCTAATTCAGCCAATAATGACTTTGCTTCCTTGTCTGTTTTTGCAGTAGTAACAAATGTAATATCCATTCCTGAAATTTTGTTTACTTTGTCAATATCAATTTCTGGGAAAATGATTTGCTCTAAAACTCCAAGATTGTAGTTACCTCTTCCGTCAAAACCAGTAGCTTTAATACCATTGAAATCTCTAACACGTGGTAAAGCAGAAGTGATAAGTCTATCTAAAAACTCATACATTCTTTCTCCACGTAAAGTTACTTTTGCTCCAATTGGCATCCCTTTTCTCAATTTGAAAGACGCAACGTCTTTCTTAGAAATTGTAGATACTGCTTTTTGTCCAGTGATCTTTGTTAACTCATCAACCGCATAGTCAATAAGTTTTTTATCAGATACAGCTGCACCAACTCCACGGCTCAAAACGATTTTTTCAAGTTTAGGAACTTGCATTACGTTTGTATATCCGAACTCTTCTTTAAGAGCAGAGATCACTCTACTCTTATATTCTTCTTTTAGTCTAGGTGTATATGCCATTACTATAGTACTTGATTAGATTTTTTTGAAAATCTTACTTTCTTATCTCCTTCTACTCTAATACCTACTCTAGTTGTTTCCTTAGTTTTAGGATCAATTAAAGCAATGTTAGAAATTTGAATAGAAGCTTCTTTCTTAACGATACCACCTTGAGGGTTTTTAGCACTTGGTTTAGTATGTTTAGAAACCATGTTTACACCTTCAACGATCGCTTTGTTTTTTTCACGGTAAACACGTAAAACTTTACCTTCAGCACCTTTATGGTCTCCAGCAATAACTCTTACGATATCTCCTGATTTTATTTTTAGCTTTATCATCTTAAAACGAATTAAAGCACTTCTGGTGCTAATGATACAATTTTCATGAATTGTTTTTCACGAAGTTCTCTTGCTACCGGACCAAAAACACGAGTTCCTCTCATTTCCCCTGCAGCATTCAAAAGAACACATGCATTGTCATCGAAACGGATATAAGAACCATCAGCTCTTCTCACTTCTTTTTTAGTACGCACAACAACTGCAGTTGAAACAGCTCCTTTTTTCACGTTTCCGTTTGGAGTTGCATCTTTGATAGAAACTACAATTTTGTCACCAACAGAGGCATATCTTCTTTTAGTACCTCCTAAAACACGAATAGTTAAAACTTCTTTAGCTCCCGTGTTATCTGCTACTTTTAGTCTTGATTCTTGTTGTACCATAATTATTTAGCTCTTTCTAAGATTTCAACTAATCTCCAACATTTTGTTTTACTTAAAGGACGCGTTTCGCTAATTCTTACAGTATCTCCAATGTTACAGTCGTTTGTTTCGTCGTGTGCAACATATTTCTTAGTTTTCAACACGAACTTACCGTATAATGGGTGTTTTACTTTTCTTACTTCAGAAATAACGATAGATTTATCCATCTTATTTGAAGTAACAACACCTATTCTTTCTTTTCTTAAATTTCTTTTTTCTTCCATCTTTCAGCAGAATACAATTATTGTAACTCTCTTTTAGTTAACTCTGTAGCCAATCTTGCAACTGTTCTTCTAACGCTTCTAATTTGAAGTGGGTTAGCAATTGGAGAAATAGCATGAGCCATTTTTAGGTCAGCATATACTTTCTTAGTTTGACTAAGCTTTTCTTGCAACTCCGCTGCAGAAAGATCTTTTATTTCTGATTGTTTCATAATAAATATAAATTATGCTTCGAAATCTCTAGCAACGACGAACTTAGTTTTTACTGGAAGTTTTTGAGCTGCAAGACGTAATGCCTCTTTTGCAACTGACAATGGAACCCCTCCAACTTCAAACATAATTCTTCCTGGTTTAACAACAGCAGCCCAATATTCAACTGCTCCTTTACCTTTACCCATACGTACTTCAAGAGGCTTCTTAGTGATAGGTTTGTCTGGGAAAATTTTAATCCACAATTGTCCTTCTCTCTTCATGTAACGAGTTGCAGCGATACGTGCAGCTTCGATTTGACGAGATGTTAAGAACATTCCATCTTCATGTACAGATTTAATACCAAACATTCCATTTGAAAGTTCATGCCCTCTTTGAGAGTTACCCTTCATTCTACCTTTTTGTACCTTACGGTATTTTGTTCTTTTAGGCTGTAACATTTTTCTTTAGTTTAAAAATTTACTTTCTTTTACGAGCGTCTGGTTTTCCACCTTTATTAAAGTTAGATTTGCCTCTAGGAGCATCTCCACCTTTTCCACCACCTGTACCAGATTGTTTTTTATCCATTCCAGCAAGTGGAGAAAGTTCTCTCTTACCGTAAACTTCACCTTTCATGATCCATACTTTGATACCCATTCTACCGTAAGTAGTGTGAGCTTCAGCCAAAGCATAATCAATGTCAGCTCTGAAAGTTGATAGAGGAATTCTACCTTCTTTGAAACCTTCTGAACGTGCCATCTCTGCACCATTCAAACGACCAGAAATCAAAACTTTGATACCTTCAGCGTTCATACGCATAGAAGCAGCAATAGCCATTTTGATTGCACGTCTGTAAGAAATACGGCTTTCGATTTGACGAGCGATGCTTGTAGCCACAAGATAAGCATCTAGCTCAGGTCTTTTAATTTCAAAGATGTTAATTTGAACCTCTTTGTCAGTAACTTTCTTAAGTTCTTCTTTCAACTTGTCTACCTCTTGTCCGCCTTTTCCGATAATGATACCAGGTCTAGCAGTAGTGATAGTAACGGTTACAAGTTTCAAAGTTCTCTCGATGATTACTTTTGATACACTAGCTTTTGATAAACGAGCGTGGATATACTTTCTGATTTTGTGATCTTCAGCTAATTTATCGCCGTAATCATTTCCACCATACCAGTTTGAGTCCCATCCTCTGATGATACCAAGTCTATTTCCAATTGGATTTGTCTTTTGTCCCATGCTGCTTAAGAATTGCTTTGTGTGTTATTGATAGCTCCAAGCACGATTGTTACGTGATTAGAACGTTTTCTTATTCTGTGTGCACGACCTTGTGGAGCTGGACGAAGTCTTTTTAACATCATTCCACCATCTACTCTGATCTCTTTAACAAATAATCCAGCCTCTTCTAAATTACCTTCACTATTTTTTTGCTCCCAGTTATTGATTGCAGATAATAATAGTTTTTCTAATTTTCTTGAAGCTTCTTTAGAACTGAATCTTAAAATGTTAAGTGCTCTTTCTACCTTCTGACCTCTTACCAAGTCCGCTACTAAGCGCATTTTTCTAGGTGAAGTAGGGCAGTTATTCAATTTTGCGAAAGCGATAGACTTATTAGCCTCTTTTCTCGCATCTGCTGTTTCTCTTTTACGAACTCCCATTGCTTCTTTTATTTTTTACCTTTATTTTTTGCTCCAGCATGACCTCTAAAAGATCTAGTTGGTGAAAACTCTCCTAATTTGTGACCTACCATGTTTTCTGTTACGTAAACTGGTACAAATTGACGACCGTTATGAACTGCGATAGTTTGTCCAACGAAATCTGGTGTAATCATTGAAGCTCTAGACCAAGTCTTAACAACTGCATTTTTACCACTTTCTACGTTTTCTTGAACTTTCTTGTCTAATTTATAATGAACGAAAGGTCCTTTTTTTAATGAACGTGCCATATCTTATTATTTCTTTCTACGTTCTACGATATACTTGTTACTCGGGTTTTTCTTAGAACGAGTTCTGTAACCTTTAGCTGGCAATCCGTTTCTTGAACGTGGGTGCCCTCCAGAAGAACGTCCTTCACCACCTCCCATAGGGTGATCAACAGGGTTCATCGCTACTGGTCTAGTTCTAGGTCTTCTTCCTAACCATCTTGTTCTACCTGCTTTACCAGACACAACTAATTGGTGGTCAGAGTTAGAAACAGCTCCAATTGTAGCCGAACAAGTTAACAAGATCAATCTTGTTTCACCAGAAGGCATTTTGATTGTTGCATATTTCCCGTCTCTTGCCATTAACTGAGCAAAAGTTCCAGCTGAACGAGCAATAACAGCTCCTTGTCCTGGACGTAACTCAATACAAGATATAACAGTTCCAAGAGGAATTCTGCTTAAAGGCAAAGTATTACCAATCTCTGGTTGAGACTCTGGTCCAGAAACTAATTTCTGACCAACTTTCAATCCGTTTTGGGCGATAATATAAGTTTTCTCTCCATCAGCATAAGCTAATAAAGCGATAAATGCAGTACGATTTGGATCGTATTCGATTGATTTCACTGTAGCTGGAATTCCATCTTTAGTTCTTTTGAAATCAATAATACGATATCTCTGCTTGTGACCACCACCCGTATAACGCATGGTCATCTTTCCTTGACTATTTCTACCTCCTGAGTTTTTTATCGGTGCTATCAAAGAGCGTTCCGGCTTATCAGTTGTAATAGCGTCATAACCATTCACAACTCTAAATCGCTGACCCGGGGTAATAGGTTTTAATTTTCTTACTGACATTTTTCTATCTTAGATATTGTTGTAAAAATCAATTGTTTCTCCTTCTTGTACTTGAACAATTGCTTTTTTGTATGCATTTGTCTTTCCACTGATTAAACCACTTTTAGTGTATTTAGTAGATCTATCTGGTCTCACATTCATTGTGTTAACAGAAACGATAGTTACTCCATAAGCAGCTTCTACAGCTTTCTTAATCTCAACTTTGTTTGCTTTTTTGTTTACAACGAATCCGAAGCGGTTTAGAACTTCACTTTCTTTGGTTACTTTTTCCGTTACTATAGGTCTAATAATGATGCTCATATTCCTATTATTTACTTAAATTTTCTTCAATTAACTCTAAAGAACCTTCCAAAAGCACTAAATTATTAGCGTTTAATATTGCGTAAGTGCTTAATTCAGAGCTAGTTACGACGTTTGAAGCCTTTAAATTACGTGACGACAAATATACGTTTTTATTTGACTCACCCAACACAAATAAAGATTTTTTATTCTCTAACCCTAAAGCTTTCAAAACGTTAATGAAATTTTTAGTGTTTGGCACTTCGAAATTAAAGTCTTCTAAAACCACAATATTTGACTCTTTTGCTTTGATTGAGAAAGCTGATTTTCTAGCTAATCTCTTTAAGCCTTTATTCAATTTGAATGAATAACTTCTTGGTCTTGGTCCGAAAACTGTTCCACCACCTTTAAACAATGGACTCTTAACACTTCCTGCACGTGCAGTACCAGTTCCTTTTTGTTTTTTAATCTTACGCGTACTTCCAGTTACTTCAGCTCTTTCTTTAGCCTTGTGAGTACCTTGTCTTTGATTAGCAAGATATTGCTTAACATCAAGATATACAGCGTGATTGTTTGGTTCAATTGCGAATACTGAATCAGAAAGTTGAACTTTTCTTCCAGTATCTTTTCCGTTGAAATCTAATACTTTTACTTCCATTACTTCTGAATGATTACATAAGAGTTTTTGTGTCCAGGAACACATCCTTTAACAACAAGCAGATTCTTTTCAGCAACTACTTTTAAAACTCTAAGGTTTTGAACTTTTACATTTTCTCCTCCCATTCTTCCAGCCATACGCATTCCTTTGAATACTCTAGATGGATAAGAAGAAGCTCCTACAGAACCTGGCGCTCTTAAACGGTTGTGCTGACCATGAGTAGCTTGTCCAACACCACCAAAACCGTGACGTTTAACAACACCTTGGAAACCTTTACCTTTTGAGACACCTTGTACATCTACAAATTCTCCTTCTTCAAAAATAGTAACATCAATAAGATCTCCTAATTTTTGTTCAGTTGCAAAATCTTGGAATTCAACGACTTTTTTCTTAGCAACAGTTCCAGCTTTTTTAAAGTGCCCTAAAGCAGCTTTAGTAGAATGTTTCTCGTTTTTGTCATCGAAACCAAGTTGCAACGCTTCATACCCGTCAACCTCGTTGGTTCTGACTTGGGTAACAACGCATGGACCAGCTTCGATTACTGTACAAGGAATGTTTTTCCCGTTTTCGTCGAAAATACTAGTCATGCCGATTTTCTTACCAATTAACCCAGACATAAATATTAATTATTAATTACTAAAATTCCCTTCAATTTGAAAATAACAGAAATTTCCAAACAGGGAGTGCAAAAGTAGACATTAAAATTGAATATACCAAACAGTTATAAAAATTAAATCGCTCATAATCAAAATCCAAGCATCAAAACAACACCAAAACCAACCGTATCTACACAAAAATCTGAATCCGTTTTTTCATCAAACAAACACTTTACACTTTGCAATTATTTAATAAAATCGCAACAAAAAAACTCGCATCCCTTTAAAACAAAGGGTTTTAACAAAGAACAAGAAATTTTAAATCCGAAAAGCTTATCAATATCACCAAACCAAAAGCAACTTCTAAAAACAAAAAAAGCGAGACAAAAAATGTCTCGCTTTTTATATAAAAAAAATATAAAAAATTATACTTTAATCTCTACTTCAACTCCACTTGGCAATTCAAGTTTCATTAAAGCATCAATAGTTTTAGATGAAGATGAATAAATATCAATCAATCTCTTGTATGACATTACTTCAAATTGCTCTCTCGCTTTTTTGTTAACGTGCGGAGAACGCAACACAGTGAAAAGTTTTTTGTGAGTTGGCAACGGAATAGGACCTGTTACAACTGCTCCAGTAGTTTTTACCGTTTTTACGATCTTTTCAGCAGATTTATCTACCAACATATGATCGTAAGATTTTAGTTTTATTCTGATTTTTTGACTCATTTTCTTAAAATTAAGCGTTACCTTTTGCTTTTTTGATTACCTCTTCTGAAATATTAGAAGGTGTTTCTGCATAGTGAGAAAACTCCATAGTTGAAGTAGCTCTACCAGAAGACAATGTTCTTAATGTAGTAACATAACCAAACATCTCTGATAACGGCACATCAGCTTTAATTGTTTTAGCACCATTTCTATCACCCATATCATTAACTTGACCTCTACGACGGTTCAAGTCACCTACGATATCACCCATGTTCTCTTCAGGAGTAATAACTTCGATTTTCATGATTGGCTCAAGAATAACAGCTCCAGCAGCACGTCCAGATTCTTTGTAACCCATTCTTGCAGCTAATTCAAAAGAAAGAGCATCAGAATCCACAGGGTGGAAAGATCCGTCCAATAAAGTTACTTTCAAACTATCAACAGCGTATCCAGCTAATGGACCTGTTTTCATAGCCTCACGGAAACCTTTTTCAACAGCAGGGATATATTCTTTAGGAACGTTACCACCTTTTACCTCATTCACAAACTGTAATCCAACAGGAACTTTACCATCCACTTCATCAGCAGGTTCGATTCTAAATACGATATCACCGAATTTACCACGACCTCCAGATTGCTTCTTATAAGTTTCTCTATGTTGAGCAGATTTAGTAAACGCCTCTTTGTACTCAACTTGCGGCTCACCTTGATTAACCTCTACCTTAAACTCACGTTTCATACGGTCAACCAAGATATCTAAGTGAAGCTCACCCATACCAGAGATAATAGTTTGACCAGAAGCCTCATCAGTTCTTACAGTAAACGTTGGATCCTCTTCAGCTAATTTAGCTAAAGCCATACCCATTTTATCAACATCAGCTTTAGTTTTAGGCTCAATAGCGATACCAATTACAGGCTCTGGGAATTTCATAGACTCCAAGATAATTGGACTCTTCTCATCACACAAAGTATCTCCAGTTTTGATATCTTTAAATCCTACAGCAGCTCCAATATCTCCAGCCTCAATAAATTCGATTGGATTCTGTTTGTTAGCGTGCATTTGGTAAATACGAGAAATTCTCTCCTTGTTACCAGAACGAGTATTTAAAACATAAGAACCAGCATCTAAACGCCCAGAGTAAGCACGGAAGAAAGCCAAACGACCTACGAATGGGTCAGTAGCAATTTTAAATGCTAAAGCAGCAAACGGCTCTTTCACATCTGGCTTACGCAAGATTTTAGTTTGATCTTCTTCTAATAATTCAGCATCATCAGGGTGAATTCCTTCAATACCTTCTTTATCTAATGGAGATGGTAAATACTTACAAACAGCATCTAACATAAATTGAACCCCTTTATTTTTGAAAGAAGAACCAGCAAGCATTGGAATGATAGCCATATCAATAGTAGCAGCTCTCAATGCATTGTTAATTTCCTCTTCAGTAATAGAGTTCTCATCCTCCATATACTTATCTAAAAGATTTTCATCGTAAGTAGCAATCTCTTCGATAAGGATAGAACGGTAATGCTTAACATCATCAACCATATCAGCTGGGATATCCACAACGTCAAAAGTAGCTCCTTGAGTTTCATCATGCCATACAATAGCTTGATTTTTAACTAAGTCAACGATACCTTTAAAATCTGCTTCATCACCAATAGGCAAAGTAATTGCAACCGCATTTGATTTCAACATATCTTTAACCTGTCCGCATACAGCTAAGAAGTTAGCACCTTGACGGTCCATTTTATTTACGAATCCCATACGAGGAACTCTATATTGATCAGCAAGTCTCCAGTTAGTTTCTGATTGAGGCTCAACACCATCAACAGCACTAAACAAGAAAACCAAACCATCAAGTACACGTAGAGAACGGTTTACCTCTACAGTAAAGTCAACGTGTCCAGGAGTATCAATAATATTAAAGTGGTACGGTAACGATTCTGGAATAACTTTACCTTGTACAGTTGGAAAGTTCCAAGTACAAGTTGTAGCAGCAGAAGTAATAGTAATACCTCTTTCTTGCTCTTGCGCCATCCAGTCCATTGTTGCAGCACCATCGTGCACCTCACCAATTTTGTGTGATTTTCCAGTATAAAAAAGAATACGCTCAGTTGTTGTTGTTTTACCAGCATCAATGTGAGCAGCGATTCCGATATTTCTTGTATATTTTAAATCTCTAGCCATTTCTTTACGAATTAAAATCTAAAGTGAGAGAATGCTTTGTTAGCTTCTGCCATTTTGTGAGTATCCATTCTTTTCTTAACCGCAGCACCTTCTTCTTTAGCCGCAGCTAAACATTCTGAAGCTAAACGTTGCGCCATAGATTTTTCATTTCTTCTTCTTGAATAAAGTATTAACCACTTCATTGCCATAGAAATTTTTCTGTCTGGACGAATCTGCATTGGGATTTGGAATGTAGCTCCACCTACTCTACGACTACGTACTTCTACGTGAGGCATAACGTTTGTTAAAGCATCTTTCCAGATCTCTAATGAAGTTTTCTCATCATTTTGCTTTTTAGTTTCAATGATATCAATAGCATCATAAAATACTTTAAAAGCTGTAGATTTCTTACCATCCCACATTAAGTTGTTCACAAAACGCGTTACTAATTGGTCATTAAACCTTGGATCCGGTAAAAGTGGTCTTTTCTTTGCCGCTCTTTTTCTCATGTCTTTTTCTTAAAAGTTTTTAAATTACTTTTTTGCTTCTTTTGGGCGTTTAGCACCGTACTTAGATCTTCTTTGCGTTCTTCCTGCAACTCCTGACGTGTCAAGCGCTCCACGAACGATATGATATCTAACACCTGGTAAATCTTTTACCCTTCCACCTCGCACTAATACTATCGAGTGCTCTTGTAGATTGTGTCCTTCTCCTGGGATGTAAGCATTCACCTCATTACCATTTGTCAAACGTACACGCGCAACTTTACGCATTGCAGAGTTTGGTTTTTTTGGTGTAGTAGTGTAAACACGCGTACAAACCCCTCTTCTTTGAGGACAAGAATCTAAAGCAACCGATTTACTCTTCTTAGTGATCTGAGTTCTTCCTGTTCTTACTAATTGTTGAATTGTTGGCATAATTAATACTAAAAATTATTATGTTTATTAAATTCCCGCTTTTTACGGGGTTGCAAATGTATAAAATATTTTTCACTATACAAACGTTAAATCATTAATTTTCAATAAGATTATTTAGGCTTATGATTTTACGAACAAACAATAGATATTTGCAATATTTTAATAAATGAAACAATTGCCGTTGAAACACTTAATACAAATATTTCTTCTCCTATCTTTAAGCATTTCTGGCTATGCGCAAAACTTTCACTTAAAAATAAACGGAACAAATAATATTGAAAACAAAATCATTGATTCATTAAGCTACAATCCTCAGCACCCGAATCTAAAATCTTTATTAAACGAAACAACGACAACTATCGAGAAACTTTCCAAAATTGGGTATCTCGACAGCAAAATACTAAAAACCAACAAGGTAAACGACAGCTCCTACGTTACCATTATATCATTAAATAGAAAAATAAAATACATACATATATATATAGGAGCAAACAACCCTGTCTTTAAAACTGAAAAAATAAAAAATGACAGCATCGTAATTCCTTACAACGAAGTAGAAAGCTATTTAAATAAAAAAATAGTAGAGGCCGAAAAATTAGGCTTTGCACTGAGTAAAATAAAATTGGAAAATATTCAAAAAAAAGGCACGATACTTTATGCAGATTTAAGTTTTAAAACAGAAAAAAAGCGCAGCATAAATTCAATCGTTCTAAACTACGCAAATCAAAACGAGCGTAATTTTTTCCCAGACAGCCATCTAAAACAACTTCGCAAAAAATATTTAAACAAAACTTTCAATCAGGAAACTACAAGAGAACTATATCGAGACATTAACAGTTACGAGTTTGTAAATCAGATAAAATATCCGGAAATTTTATTCACAAACGATTCTACTAAAATCTACGCCTATATAGAAAAAAGGAAAGCCAATACTTTTGATGGCTACATAGGCTTTTCTAATGACGACAGCAAAAAGATTCGCCTCAATGGATATTTAGATATTTCATTAATAAACACACTCCATGCGGGCGAACAATTTTCGCTATATTGGAAAAGCGACGGCAATAAACAAACAACTTTCAATACAAAACTCGAAATTCCATATATTTTCAGAACCTCACTGGCCGTAAAAGCTCAACTTAACATTTTTAAACAGGACAGCACATTTCAAAACACAAAAACAGCGATCGATCTTGGCTATTATATAAATTACAATTCCAAAATATATCTCGGATATCAATCAACCGAATCAAGCGACATTCAAAATACCAACAGCGCAACTCTCAGTGATTTTAAAAACTCCTACATCACTTCTACTTTTGAATACAAAAAAAATGACCATTCCAACGATCTATTTCCAAGAAAATCATATGCAAATCTATTATTTGGTTACGGAAAAAGAAGCACTAACAATTCTCCCGAAACGACAGAAACCACTAACCAATTTTATACTAACCTAAATCTGTCTTACAATTTCGAATTAAACAAAAAAAACTTTGTTTACATCAATCCTCAAATTCTATATCTAAAAAGCAATAATTATATAGTAAATGAACTTTTTAGATTTGGAGGTTTAAATTCAATTCGCGGTTTTTCAGAAAATAGCTTGCAAGGAAATAATGCAAATTTATTCATTACCGAATATCGATATTTACTTAGCTCAAATTTATACATACACACCATACTTGATTATGGAATTTATCAAGACCAAACTTCATTAAAAAATAGCAAAAAATTCAGCAGTTTAATCAGTGCTGGTGTAGGTTTAGGACTACTAACAAAAAATGGATTATTAAAGCTAATAATAGCCAATGGAAGCACAAATGACGCCGAAATAAAATTTTATAACAGTATCCTTACAATATGTTATAATGTTAAATTTTAAGTCATTATAAAAATACATTAACAAAATATTAGGATTTTTAGCGATTAATTACGAATATTACATAACTAATCCAAAATGTTTGTTAATATGAAATCAAAACTAAGCAGATTCTTAGTGCTTTTATTAGCACTAATCGCGCAACTAACCTTTGCGCAAGAAAGAACTGTTTCGGGAATTGTTACCGATGATGCAAGTATGCCTTTACCGGGCGTAAGCGTATTAGTAAAGGGAACAAAAACTGGAACACAAACCGATTTTGACGGAAAATATTCTATCAAAGCAACACCAAGTCAAATTTTAGTTTTTAGCTACATTGGAATGAAATCTCAAGAGTTTCCAGCTAGCTCGACAAAAGTGAATGCTAAATTGTCCAGTGATGCACAACAACTGGAAGGAGTTGTTGTTACTGCGTTAGGATTATCAAGAGAGAAAAAATCTCTTGGTTATGCAACGCAAGAAGTCAAAGGAGAAAACCTAGCCGCGGTTAAAAGCGACAACTTCGTAAATGCCATATCTGGAAAAGTTTCTGGGGTTCAAGTAAAAAGAACAACAAACTTTGGAGGTTCCACTAATATTGTCATTAGAGGAAATTCTTCTTTGACAGGAAACAATCAAGCCTTATTTGTTATTGATGGGGTTCCAGTAAGCAACAACAACTCAAACACAAGAGACCAAGAACAATCTGGAGCAGGTTATGACTATGGTAGCGCCGCATCAGACATTAACCCTGAAGACATCGAATCTATCAACGTCCTTAAAGGCTCTGCCGCAAGTGCCCTCTATGGATCGAGAGCTGCTAATGGTGTTGTTGTTATTACAACAAAAAAGGGAAACAAAAAAGCCAAAGGCTACTCTGTTACTGTTAATTCTGGCGTAACAATTGGTTCTGTCGACAAAAGCACTTTTATAAAATATCAAAAACAGTATGGTGCCGGATATGGACCTTACTATGGTCCTGACGAAGATTCGTATTTAGACCATATTGATATAAATGGAGATGGAGTTCTAGATAATGTTACTCCATTAACCGAAGACGCTTCCTACGGACAAGCTTTTGATCCAAAATTAATGGTTTACCAATGGGACGCATTTTATCCTGAGTCTCCAAATTACATGAAAGCAACACCTTGGGTAGCAGCAAAAAATGGTCCAATTACTTTTTTTGAAAAACCAGTAGCTCTTACCAACTCTATATCAATAGACAAAGGCTTGGAAAATGGCTATTTAAGATTAGGAGCCAACAATCTTGATCAAACTGGTTTAATGCCAAACAGTAGCTTAAAGAGAAACACTTTCACGTTGAACGCATCGACCCTAATTAACGACAGATTAACTATAGCGGGATATGGAAACTTTACAAAAACAAATACTGTTGGTAGAAACAGCACAGGGTATAATGACAACATTGCCGGTAATTTTAGACAATGGTGGCAAACCAACGTTGACATAAAAGGCCTGAGACAAGCTTATGAACTTACAGGGCGCAATGTGACATGGAACCCAAATTCGTACACTAATCCGACTCCAATATTTTGGGACAACCCTTATTTCCAACGTTATGAAAATTACGAATCAGATAGCAGAAGCAGGTTTATCGGAAATCTTTCTTTAAATTATAAAATTGCAAGCTGGTTAGATGCCTTTGGCCGAATTTCTGTTGATACGTATGACGAACTACAAGAAGAAAGAAGAGCGATTGGAAGCGTGCCAGCTAATTTCGGAATTGGAACTGGCGGCGGAGATGGTTCTCTTAACAGAAACCCAGCATCATCTGGCTACTCACGAAAAAACATAGGCTTTAGCGAATACAACTACGACTTCATGTTGAATTACAATACAGACATCACAGAAAAACTAAACCTAAAAGGTGTTGTCGGAGTAAACATTAGAAGAAGTTATTACAATTCGATATTCGCAGCAACAAACGGCGGACTTGCCATTCCAAAATTATATTCTCTTCAAAACACTAAAAGCCCACTATTGGCTCCAATTGAAAGAGATGAATCTATAGGTGTAGACGGTATTTATGGAAGTGCATCTTTTGGTTATGAGGATTACTTATTTCTAGAGGGAACAATTAGGAGAGACCATTCTTCAACTCTTCCAGAAGCTAATAGCAGCTACTACTATCCATCTGTTTCTTCAAGTTTTGTATTCTCTAAATTTATAGAGGCAGACTGGTTGTCTTTTGGAAAAGTGAGACTTAATTATGCTGAAGTTGGGAATAGCCCTGGCTTTGACAGAGTTCTTGATACCTATGCTGTTAACACTGCATTTGGAGCGGCATCAGCATCAGTAAAAGATACTAAGAACAATCCAAACCTAAAACCTGAACGCACAAAAAGCTACGAAGCAGGTTTGGAACTTTCTTTCTTTAAAAAGAGATTAGGATTTGATTTCTCTTACTACAAATCCAATTCAATTGACCAGATCATTCCATTAAGACTTACTTCCTCTACAGGATATTTATACGAATTAATTAATGCTGGGGAAATTGAAAACAAAGGGATTGAGATAACTTTAAGTGGTACTCCGATAAAAACAGACACTTTTTCATGGGAGGTGAATTTGAATTTTGCTAGAAATAGAAACAAAGTTTTAAACCTTTTAGACGGCATTGACAATTTACAATTAGGATCTTTTCAAGGCGGTGTAACAATAAATGCTGCAGTAGGACAACCATACGGCGTAATATATGGCACAAAATACACTTATTTAAATGGACAACCAGTTGTTGATCCGAGCAATGGGCAATACATCAAAACTTCAACATCTGACAATCCGATTGGAAATGCAAATCCTGATTACACAGGAGGTTTAAACAATAGATTTGTCTATAAAAACTTTTCATTTGAATTCTTAATCGATATGCAAAAAGGCGGACAAATATTCTCACTAGACCGCTATTATGGTTTGGCAACAGGTCTGCCAGATGACACAGCTTTTATAAATGAACTAGGAAACCCAATAAGAAACCCATTAACTCCAGGATCTGATAGCGGAGGATTTATAAACCCAGGGGTAAATCCTGACGGCACGGTTAATTCTACAAGAATTGAAGCAAGCCGATTTGGAGCGCAAGGTTACAGAAGAGGTCTGCCTGATGAAGCCTTTGTATACGATGCAAGTTATATCAAATTAAGACAAACAGCAATTACATATTCTTTACCAGAAAAAGTATTAAAAAATACATTCATGAATGGAATGACTTTTAGCATTGTTGGTACAAATCTTTGGATTATCCACAAAAACTTGCCAGATGCAGATCCAGAATCAGGATTAGGAGCTGGTAACTTACAAGGTTACTCAACAGGATCTTTGCCATCAACAAGAGATGTTAGCTTTAACGTTAAAGTCCAATTTTAAATCAAAAAATCATGAAAAAAATATTCATAACCATACTCACCGCAGTTACATTATCGTCCTGCTCTGATGATATAGAAAAGCTAAATGTGAATGTCAAAGACCCTTCTAATGTACCAGGAGAAGCCTTATTTACCAGCGCACAAAAAAGTTTGGTAGATCAGATGACAAACACAAATGTCAACAACAACATCATAAGGTTAATCAATCAATACTTTACAGAGACCGTTTATACAGACGAGAGCAACTATGACTTAGTTACAAGAACAATTCCAGAACAACACTGGCAATTTTTATATAAAGATGTATTAAAAGACTTAGACCAAAGTGCCAAAAACATTACCAATACGCCACTAGGTCTAACCGAAAATCCATTAGACAAACAAAACAAACTTGCAATCATAGAAGTATTAAATGTTTATACGTATGCAATATTAGTTGAGACATTTGGAAATGTACCTTATTCTCAAGCTATAAATCTTGACTACAAAACACCAAAATACGATGATGGTTTAACAATTTACAAAGATTTGATTAAGCGATTGAACAATGCAATAGCCAAATTAAACACTGGAGGCAAAAGCTTTGGAGATAGCGACAGAATCTATGGAGGCGACGTTACTAAATGGATTAAGTTTGCAAATACTCTAAAATTAAGAATGGGTATAACAATTTCTGATATTCCAGCCGAAAGCGCATTAGCACAAGCAACAGTATCTAGTGCAGCCCCTTTAGTTTTCACATCAAATCTTGACAATGCAGATCTAAAATATTTAACAGCTACGCCAAATACTAATCCATTATATGTAGATCTTGTTGCCAGTGGCCGTTCCGATTTTGTTCCAACTAGCACCATAATAGACGAAATGAACAGTTTGAATGACCCAAGACGTTCAAAATACTTTGACGACAATATGGATGATCCATCTACGCCAGAAATAGAATATATTGGAGGTGAGAATGGCGCCAGCAATTCATTTGCACAAAAAACCCATATTACACCAACAATTCAAGCTCCAGATTTTCCAGGAACAATCTTAGATTATGCCGAAGCTGAATTTCTATTGGCAGAAGCAGCCGAAAGATCACTATACGGAACACCTGCTGATGCAGAAGCACACTATAACGCAGCAATAACAGCTTCTATATTAGACTGGGGTGGAACCGAAGCAGAAGCCACTGCTTATTTAGCAAATCCCGATGTTGCCTACACAACAGCTGCAGGAACTTGGAAACAAAAAATAGGAATTCAAAGCTGGATCGCCTTTTACAACAATTCATTTGAAGGATGGTCATTTTACAGAAGATTAGATTTCCCAGTTTTAGTTGCTCCACCAGATGCAGTTTCAGGCATACCAATGCGTTATACGTATCCAATTATAGAACAATCACTAAACAAAGCAAGCTATACAGATGCAAGCGCAGCAATTGGTGGCGATGCAGTAGAAACTAAATTGTTTTGGGATAAATTTTAACGTATATACCTTAATAAATTAAACGAAAAGCGGTTGCAGAAAAATCTGCAACCGCTTTTATTTTAAAAAACTACCTAACATTAATTTTACATTTTACTTACATCATTCACCATAATATCACAATCTTCATAACAAGAAAAGTGTTAAAAAAAATCATAACCACCAATTTTTGAAAACAGCAAAAGAACATCGGTAATTTCCCAAAGCCATATAGCGGCAGAAAAACACTTTATAGGTCTCTTAACACTGACAATTAAAGAGTCACGCCTTTTTTAACAAAATTTAGCAATTAACCTCACCGTTTTTTTAGGATAAAAGTTATAAAAAAAACATTTAAACACCCTTCATCTATAAATTTAACATTTAAGGGTTTGATAAAATTTTTAATTATTATCAAATTTAACACTAAAAATTACGGATTTGTAATTTTAAGCTCTTTTTAATCTACAAAAAAGCAAAATCTCATCCTAAAATCATTATTTAACTAAAAAAAAAGCTTTTTAAATTAGGTAGATTAACAAATTATTAAGATTTTTGTCGGACTAATTCAAAATATTTAAAAATGAAACTAAAGTTCAATGGATTCTTAGTGCTTTTATTAGTACTAGTTGCGCAACTTTCTTTTGCGCAAGAAAGAGCTGTTTCGGGAACAGTTTCTGACAATGCAGGAATGCCTTTACCGGGTGTTAGTGTATTAGTTAAAGGGACTAAAACGGGAACACAAACTGACTTTGATGGTAAATTCTCAATCAAAGTATCACCAAGCCAAGTTTTGGTATTTAGCTACATCGGAATGAAAACTCAAGAGGTAGCAGCAAGTTCTTCAACTGTAAATGTAAAATTAGCAGATGCAGGAGCACAAGAACTTGAAGGAGTAGTTGTAACTGCTTTCGGTATCAAGAGAGAGAAAAAATCTCTTGGTTATGCGACTACAACTTTAAAATCGGATGCGATTACTCAAGTAGTTAACACGAACCCTTTTGAAACTCTTTCTGGTAAAATTGCCGGAGTTGATATCACTGCTCCATCTCAACCAGGAGCTGCTACAAAAGTGGTTATCCGTGGTTTAAATACAATTACAGGTAACGCTGGTCCTTTATATGTAGTTGATGGTTCTCCAATCAACAACACTTCTACAGGTACTAGTAATAACGGTGTTGCATCTATCAGTAGATCATATGATGCTGGTAACGGTGTAAGTGATTTAGATCCAAACAACATTGAAAGCATGACTGTACTTAAAGGAGCTGCTGCTTCTGCATTATACGGATCAAGAGCTGGAGGTGGTGTAATCATCATTACTACTAAAAAAGGAAAAGCAAACTCTGGTATAAAAGTAGATATGTTAGCTTCAACTGAATTAAGTGAAGTTGCAAGAGTTCCTCACTTACAAAGCGAATTTGGACAAGGATGGAATGGACACGGTTATACAGGAAACGGACCAAGTAATGAGAATGGTTCATGGGGACCAAAATTTACTGGAGAAGTTAGACCTTGGGGAACTGTTTATGAAAACAGCCAACAAATCAAACCTTATGTTGGATTAAAAGACAACATTAGAGATTTCTACAACACTGGTATTTTATCTACTCAATCTGTAAACCTTAGCGGTGGTGGAGACACTTCAGATTTCTCTTTAATCTTCTCTAACGTAAACAGTGATGGGGTTATTCCTACAGATGCTGATTTATACAAAAAACAATCTATTGGATTCAATGGAGGTTTAAAAGGTAAAAGACTTACTTTAAGAACATCTTTAAACTACATCTACAAAGATCAAAGTGTTGTAAACACAGGTCAAGGTGATGATGCTGGAGAAGGTTCTACATTACAACAAGATTTATTACAAATCCCAACTGATATTAGTATAGTAGATTTGAGAGATTACAAAAATAATCCTTTCAATACTCCTTCTTACTATTTCACTCCTTACGCTTCAAATCCATATTTTACTATTAACGAAAATAGTACTAAAATTTACGGAAACAATATTTTTGGTAATGCTAACTTAAGCTATAAAATTACTGACAAATTAACTGCTTCATGGCAAGTTGGTGGTAACTTTAGAAGTGAAAGATTAAAAAGCCACGGAGCCATCGTAAACTATTTACCAGGAAGCCCGCAAGATATTGCAGGAAGTTTAACTGTGGGTGGTGTTACAGAATCAAGATCTGAAATCTCTGAATTTGATACATTCTTCAACTTAAACTACAACACAAACTTAGGTGAAGACTGGACATTAAACCTTTTAGGTGGTTTCAACTACAACCGAAGAGAAAGCGACAGATTAATCGCTTCTATCACGAACTTAGGAATTCCAGGTTACTACGAATTATCTAACTCTGCTGTAAGACCAGTTCTTACTCAATCAAACAGCATGAGAAAAACTGGAGCTGTTTACGCATCTGCAGAATTTGCTTTCAAAAACAGATACTTTGCTACAATTACAGGTAGAGAGGATGTTACATCTACATTACCAATCGGTAACAATGCTTATTTCTACCCAGCATTATCTTTAGGTGCTATCGCGATTGACAATGGAAACACTTTCTTAAAATTAAGAGCTGCTGCTTCTAAAATTGCAAACGATACTGATCCTTATAGAACAGAGAACTCATACATTTCAGGATCTGCTGCTGCTAACTTCGGAATTCTTGCATCTCCAATTGGTGGGGTAAGTTTCTACGAAGCTTCTGGAAGATTAGGAAATTCAAGTTTGAAACCAGAAAGTACTGTTGAATACGAAGTTGGTGCTGAGGGATCATTCTTCAAAAACAGAATTAGTTATGATATCGCTTTATATCACAAAACAACATCTGATTTAATTGTTAACCTTCCATTAGATCCATCTACTGGTTTTACACAAAAAGCAATCAATGCTGGTGATATCGTAAACAAAGGTATTGAGCTTTCTGTTACTGCAAGCCCAATCAAAAACCAAGACTTTACTTGGAGCTTAACTTACACATTCACTAAAAACCTTAACGAAGTTACTAAGTTAGCTGAAGGTTTTGACAGAATTGACTTAGCAACTGCATACGGTGTAACTTTCTCAGCAGAAAAAGGACAGCCAATCGGTTCATACTATTCATTAGTTACAAAAACAACTCCAACAGGTCAGCCAATTGTTAATGCTACTACAGGAATTGATGTAAATACAACTCAAGTTCAAAGAATTGGAAACGCACAACGTGATTTCGTTATGGGTTTACAAAACACATTTAAATACAAAAACTTCAACTTAGGCCTATCTTTAGACTGGAAACAAGGTGGAGAAATGTATTCTTACACAAAAAGATTGTCTCACTTCGTAGGAAATGGTATTGAAACTACTTACAACGATAGAGCTCCTTTCATTGTTCCAAATTCTGTTAATGAAGTTGTTGCTCCTAATGGTTCTGTATCATACGTAGAAAACACTACACCAGTTTCATTCGAAAATGTTGCTAACTACTACAACACTCAAAGTAACTTAGCAATTGAAAACACTCACATTGTTGACAAAACTTTTGTAAGATTAAGAGAGATAAATTTAAACTATGATTTCCCTTCTTCACTTAGTAAAAACATGGGTCTAAACAAAATTACAGTTGGTATCTACGGAAGAAACTTATTTATGTGGACTCCTGGAGACAACCCTTACGTTGATCCAGAGGTAAGTACTTACGGTACAGGTGTACTTTCAGACTTAGGAGAGTTTGGAGCTAACCCATCTCAAAGATCAGTAGGTGGAGTTTTAAAATTATCATTCTAAAAATAAATATAGAAAAATGAAAAAGATAGCAACATTAATAACAGCTCTTTTCTTATTAGTGTCATGTGATGAAACATTTGACATTAACAGAGACCCGGATGCATTGCCTCCTGGACAAGCAAATAGCACAATATTTCCTGCTGGTATTGCAGGTCTTGCAGGTGCACAAGGATCATACTACGCTATAATCGGTGGTTTTTGGTCTCAATTCTGGACACAAAACCCAACTTCTAACCAATATAGAGATATTGATAGCTACAGTATTGGAGCAAACAATTACGCAGCAGCTTACACTGCTATGTATGATGCATTAAACGATATTAGAGTAGTAAAAGCTCAATCTTTAAAAGAAGGAAACTGGAACTATTACTTAATGGCAACAATCCTTGAAGTTGAAGGTTCACAAGTTTTAACAGATTTATACGATGATATCCCTTATGCTGAAGCTAACAATGTTAACATTTTACAGCCTAAATTCAATACAGGAAAAGAAACTTACGATTTAATGATTGCTGATTTGAAATTAGCTTTATCAAAAGATTTAAGTGCTTCTGTAGGAGATAAACCAGGTAAAGATGATTTCATCTTCAATGGAGATATGGAAAAATGGACAAAATTTGGAAATACTCTATTGTTAAAATTACACATGAGATTAACTGCGGTTAACCCAACTCTTGCTCAGTCTGGAATCACTTCTTTAATTAATTCTGGAGCACAATTCTTAGATGTTGATGCTGCTATGACTCAATTCGAAGATGCTGCTGATAGAAGTAACCCTCTTTATGAGTCTGACAGAAGACAGTTAAATACTACTTTAAACTTAAGAGCTAGTAAAACTATGTTTTCTTACCTATCACTTAAAGGTGACCCACGTTTAGCTAAATACTATGCACAACCTGGAAATCCTAACAACCAAGGTGACTGGAATAATACTTCAGTACCAAACTTATCTTTAGTTCAATTAAGCCCATTAACACCTGTTTTCTTCATCAGTAAAGAAGAAAGTTACTTCTTGCAAGCTGAAGCTCTTACAAGATACTATAATGGTGCTGGTGCAAAAGCTAAATATGATGCTGGTGTAACTGCTGCATTAGTAAGATTTGGACAATCTGCAACAGATGCTGCAACTTTCGTAAATGGAGTTTATGCATTCCCTGCAACAGGAACTGATGCTCAAATTGAAGCTATCATTACTCAAAAATGGATTGCAAGTTTCCCTGGAAATGGTTACGAGTCATTCTTAGAGCAAAACAGAACAGGATACCCAAAAGAATCTGCTGTTAAACAATCAAGCGAATTATATATTCCTGGACAATTGGCAATTGCAGTTGAAACTAAAACTGGTAACGTATTCCCAAGAAGAATTGTATTACCAAACGTTGTAACAACAAGAAATCCAAATGCACCGGCAGCGAAACTTATCACTGACAAAGTTTGGTGGGATGTTAACTAATAAAAATTAGATCATGAAAAAAATATTTATACAACTAATGGTAGTCCTAACTTCAGGATTATTATTTACTGCTTGTGATGGTGATTCAACTGCGAATGTTTCGAAAGTTACCTACTATCCAAACTTAACTATGCATGGAGATGCACTTGTTGTACTAACACAGGGAGATACTTATACTGAAAAAGGTGTTGATGCAGAAGCAAACGGAAAGCCTTTAGAAGTAAAAACTAGCGGTTCTGTAGACACAAGTAAACCAACTGTATACAAAATTAACTATTCAGCTTTAAACAGTGATGGATTTCCTGCTACTGTAACACGTACAGTTGTTGTATTAAGCAATAAGCCTAGTACAATCAACCTAGAAGGTGCATTTACTAGAGGCGCGAATGTTAATAACGTTAAAAGATTAGCTGACAGAAAGTACATTTGTGATAATGCTACAGGTTACAACGTTGCTAATGACTTTATTACATTGGAATTCTACAACATAGATGACAAACAGATTTACGCACCGTATGCTGAAAATACTTCTAAATCAGGAATTTCTGCGGAAAGTAATATTGGAACCATAACAGACAAAAACAACTGGAAATGGGTTATTTATGCTTCAGCAGTATTTGGTACAGCTGAAAGAGTATTTACACGATAATTTAAAAATATTAAAATGAAAAAATTAAAACTAAATATAACACGTGTACTTGTAGCGATCCTTGTACTTACGTCATTCGTAGCTTGTGACGAAGTGGGAGACACAAATCCAGGAGGAACATCAGCAGAATTTCTTGCAGGTGACTGGTATGTTTCAACTACTAATCCAGCTGGAGCAGTAATTATTGATCACGCTTTGTTTTCTACTTACAACACTGCTGCCAATGATAACACTTTATGGTTAGATGATCATAATACTGCTGGTCTTAAGAGATTCAAAGTTAAAGTTACTTTTAATAGTGATAATACTTTTTCTGCAACTGCTGCAGCTAACTCATACAATGCTAAAACTGTAACTATTACAGCTGGTAAAGTAGAAAAAAATGCTGCTACATCTCTTGGTGGACATACAGTTGACAAAATCTCTTTTAAAGCTGAGTTTAGCACTGAGCCAGGAGTTATCTATACTTACGAAGGTCATAGAAGAACTGGTTTCTTAGAAGACGAATACTAAGATTTTTTAATCTAGGTACTTTAATATTAAACCATCCCATTCATTTGGGGTGGTTTTTTTTTATATAACATTATACCTATATTTGTCCAATGGAAAAAGAACATCAAATATTTGGCATTAGAGCCATAATAGAAGCAATTCAGGCAGGAAAAGAAGTAGATAAAGTTTTCATACAGAAAGAGATTTCTGGTGAACTTATGAAAGATTTAATGAAGGTAATGAAACGTGCAAACGTTAACTTTTCTTATGTACCTGTAGAAAAACTAAATCGCTTAACTCCAAACAATCATCAAGGTGCTGTAGCAACCATCTCTCCTATTGGCTTTATCGATTTAGAACATCTAGTTGAATCTACAATCGAGTCTGGCGCAAAACCTCTTTTTCTTATCTTAGATCAGATATCAGATGCTAGAAATTTTGGCGCGATTATTAGAACAGCAGAATGTACTGGCGTAAACGGAATCATTGTACAAAAAGCAGGTTCTGCCCCAGTTAATGGAGACACCGTTAAAACATCTGCAGGTGCGGTATTTAATGTGCCAATTTGTAAAGTCGAACACATAAAAGACGCTATTTTTTACCTGCAAGGCTCTGGAATCAAAACAGTGGCCGCAACTGAAAAAACAGATCAAAACATATATGATATATCATTGGCAGAACCATTAGCAATCATTATGGGATCTGAAGACCGAGGCATAAACCCTTCAGTTTTAAAAATAGTGGATGAAAAAGCAAAACTGCCAATGTTTGGATCAATAGGATCTTTAAACGTATCTGTTGCGTGTGGTGCTTTCTTATATGAAGCTGTTCGACAAAGAACTTAAAATACATTGAAAGATTGAGATGCGAATGAAATAATTAAATACCTTTAATTAATGCTTTCAAAATCTAATTCAAAACCAAAAATTATACTATTCCGATGCCTGTTTGTAATTTTATTGATTACAAACAGCTACGGACAAAATACTACATACAATCAGTTTTGGAATGAAATTCAGTTCAACCAAACTTTAAGCAAAAAATGGGCTACTGAAATAGATTATGCTGCAGCATATAGTAGCACAGCGTCATCGCCAAACTTATTCGAAAACACTATCCAAAGATCTATTAGAGGTTGGGGGCATTATTACTTCTCTCCAAGATGGAAATTTTCAGCTTTTATCGCTTATTTCAACAATAGAGATGTCCCAGAAATTGGCCAGTTCGAATCTCCCGAATGGCGCTTTGCGCTTCAAGGCATATATTATTTTCATAAAACAGGCTACACTTTAAGCACAAGGGTGCGTACTGAATTTCGCCATATGCAGAATGAAGACGATGATTATGAAAATGTTTTTAGGTATCGCCAACAAATTAAATACATACAACCTATTAACAGTAAATTCTTAAGAAGCAGTGTTGTCTACGCAATTGCATCAGATGAAATTTATTTGAAATCTGGCGCAAAAATTACAGGCGAAAGTTTTTTTGATCGGAATCGGCTAAATATTGGCGCGGGTTATCTGTTTTCAGATGATATTCAGGTCGAACTAACTTATTGCAATGAATACCTACCGCGAAACAAAGGAAATCAAACCACCAATGCAGCTTCACTTACCATAACTTTCAATAATCTTATTCGAAATCTCAAAAAGAAAATCGAAGCGAAAAATCATCCCGAAATAAAAGACGAAGAATAAACTACTTTTCGTCTTTCTTTAAAAAGCACTTCAGCTGATCTACAATAGCACTTTTATGAAGCTTAAAATTATAGCTTCGCACAAACTCAGTTCCCTTCATATTGATTTCTGCACTAACAGCTTCATAAGCAGAAAAAGCTTCGATGTCTTTATTGTCAATCAGATAAAGAACCTGCATTATAGAATCGTTACGTCGATATTGCGTATCGTAATGCACTAGTTTATATGTTTTATTGTCAGCTAGATGAATTATTAAGTCGTCTTTAATTTTTTTTCCTACTTTTTTTTCGGGAAATGGCGTGGGTTGCAGTGCGACATAGTAATTTTCTTTATCAGTAACAATATTAATTTTCAGCGATTTTGATTTTGTAGTATAAAACACGGCAGGCTCAAAATAGTAAATCATGCTTCCATCGGCCTGTACCCTATTTTTTATATCACATTGAGCAATTCCTTTTGCATTAAAAACAAAACACAGGAACAAAACTAAAAACTTCATTTTCTTCATAATGCCCAATAGTTAAATCGTTATCTAACAAATTTAGTCTTTTTATTTCAAAGAAAATCAATGATCAGCTTTCTTCTTGCTCATCTTCTTCCAATACAGCTTTTTGGGTTATAATATAATTTACTGGATGGCTAGAAAAAAAATATTCGATTTGCTCTTCTTCCTCTTCATGGGAAAGCGGAACAAAATTTCCGTTTTCATCAAAATGTTTCATGAAAGGATCATTGCTCGGATCAAAGTCTGGACGCTGCCAATCATATACAATCGGTTTTGCGTATTCGGGCGCTTTATAAAACAAAGTCAGGACAAAACCGGTAATGAGTCCCGCCAAATGCCCTTCCCAAGAAATCGACTGATCTACATCTGGAAAAACATACCATATCATTCCGCCATACAGCAAAATTACGGTTAGTGACAATGCTACCAATCTGTAATATTTGATCTGAATGCCCTTAAAAAAAATAAAACTTACGAGAACATAAATTAATCCGCTGGCGCCAATGTGGAAATTTTCTCTCCCGACAACCCAAGTGATTAATCCAGAAAATACAATTCCGTAACCAACCACTCCTAAAGTTTGCTTTGGATAAAAAAACTGCATAGCCGCCAATAGTATCACAAGCGGAATGCTGTTATTATATAAATGATCTAAATTTTCATGAATAAAAGGACTAAACAAAACGCCACGCAAGCCAATTACATCTCTTGGGTAAATGCCATATCGATAAAAATCAAAATCAAAGCGAATTTGAAGCCAATATATAATCCATAAAAAAAGGACAAACAACAATGGAAGCCCAATAACCGAATTTGAAAACTTAAAATTAGTGTCGCTCATATTTTTACAAAATAACATTTAAAAGAACTCAAAAAACTATCCAAAAATATTTTACTGATATTTTGTCATACGAGAACACCAAATTGTCTCAAATCGGAACAATCCTTCTTTCTGCAAACTGTTTTAACTTTTGAATGAATGAAATTTAAATCTTAAAATAGTAATTTTGTGATATGGAAGCACCTTTAGCAGAGCGTATTCGTCCGCAGAAATTAGAAGATTATATCAGCCAGCAGCATTTGGTTGGCCCAACTGGTTCTTTAACACAGCAGATTTCAAAAGGAATAATTCCTTCATTGATTTTCTGGGGTCCTCCTGGCACAGGAAAAACGACATTGGCGCAAATCATTGCTCAAGAATCCAAAAGGCCTTTTTATATTCTAAGTGCCATAAACTCTGGTGTAAAAGACATTCGCGATGTTATTGATAAAGCAAAACAAAGCGGCGGACTTTTTACTGCTAAAAACCCCATTCTGTTTATTGATGAGATTCATCGATTTAGCAAATCACAGCAAGACTCGCTTTTAGCTGCAGTCGAAAAAGGCTGGATAACATTGGTCGGCGCTACAACCGAAAACCCGAGTTTTGAAGTGATTCCTGCATTATTGTCACGTTGCCAGGTTTATATATTAAATGCCTTTACAAAAGCCGATTTAGAAGCTCTTTTAAAGCGCGCAATGAAAACTGACGCTTATTTATTGACCAAAAAAATAGATTTAAAAGAAACAGAAGCCCTTTTACGAATCTCTGGAGGAGATGGAAGAAAGCTTTTAAATGTATTTGAGCTTGTGATTAATGCTTCAGCAGGTGACGAAATTACGATCACGAACGATCGCGTTTTAGAACTTGTACAGCAAAATACGGTGCTTTATGACAAAACTGGCGAACAGCATTACGATATCATTTCTGCTTTTATTAAATCAATTCGCGGCAGTGATCCTAATGGAGCTGTTTACTGGCTGGCCAGAATGATAGAAGGCGGTGAAGATGTAAAATTTATTGCCAGAAGAATGCTAATTCTTGCAAGTGAAGATATTGGCAATGCTAATCCGACGGCACTTATTATGGCCAACAATACTTTTCAGGCTGTTACCACCATCGGATACCCAGAAAGCCGAATCATATTAAGCCAATGCGCTATTTATTTAGCAACTTCTCCAAAAAGCAATGCATCGTATATGGCAATCGGAAACGCACAGCAATTGGTTAAACAGACTGGTGACCTGCCTGTTCCTCTTCATTTGCGAAATGCGCCTACCAAATTAATGAAAGAGCTAGGTTATGGAGATGAATATAAATACTCGCATGATTATGCTAATAATTTTGCAGAACAAGAATTTCTTCCAGATGCAATAACAAAAACGGTTCTTTACAATCCTGGAAACAATTCTAGAGAGAACAGTACCCGCGAATTTTTAAAGAACCGTTGGAAAGATAAATACGGTTATTAAACCGTATTTTGTATATTAGAATTTAACTACAATTTTTTCTGAAACTAATTTATCATTCTGATAAGATTCAAAATACCATTGCCCGTCTTGTTTTAAAATCAAAGAACCTTGAACATTATCTTTGGTTGCGATGTAAACATTTGGCTCAGAAGTTTTAAAAAGCTTCATCACCACCTTTGGCGTTTTATCGATTAATTGGTAGCCAGATTCTGTTGGCTGAGCATATAATAAATTTGGATCTTTTAAGTCTGGAGTAGATGCTGCAACAATTTGAGTTGCTGCAACAGTAGTAGCTGCAGTTGTTGCCACAGCAGCTTTTGCAGGAGCTGGTGTTTTTGAAGTCGCAACTGGTGTACCGCTATATTTATAATGCAAAGCATAAATAGACTTAAAAGCATTCTCTAATGCTTCTTTATAAGCTAACTCATAGTCTTTCTCTCTACTTTTTCCAACTTCTGAAGTGTAAACGACTTGACCGAAACAATCTTTCAATTCTACAATAAGTTTAGTTACCAAGAAAGCATTATCTCTTACCACATTCATATATAAAACTTGGCATCGGTCTGTATATCCATCAGGAAGCTGTTCGTTTGTGTAAAAAGCTTCAAAACCGGCTTTTACTAAATTTGATTTACTTAATGTAGCCAAACGATATTGATTATCTGTTTTTATAAAATCATACTTTAAAGGTACAATTACAGCTTTGTAATCATTAATAGACTGCGCAAATCCAACAACTGAACATAAAATTGCAGCAAGTAAAAATTTAATTCTCATCATTATAAATATTTTTTTAGTTCTAATAAATGGTTAATTTGTTTATAGTTTTCTGAAACGTCCATTTTTTTCTCATTAAAGAAGATAGCATCTAGACCCGCATTTAAAGCTCCATTTACATCAGCCTCAAAATCGTCTCCGATCATAATACTGCTTTCTTTTGAAGTGTTGGCCAATTTTAACGCATAATCAAATATAATACTATTTGGCTTTTTAACCCCAGCCAACTCAGAATTTGTAATCGTGCTGAAATATCCTCCAAGCGATGCATTATTAATTTTCTTTTCCTGCACGTGTGCAAATCCGTTGGTAATAATGTGAAGTTTATATTTTGGTTTTAAATATTCCAAAACTTCGATTGCTCCATCAAAAAGATAATTGTTATCGGTAAGAAACTCGATATAATCATTAGCGATTTCCAAAATATTCTCCTCTGAAATCACATAATTTAAAGCATCAAAAGAGAACTTCAAACGGTTGTAGCGCAGTTCCTGATGTGTAATTTTATCATTCTGATACAATCTCCAGCATTCCTGATTGATCGGAATATATTCTTTAATAAAATCTTGAGTAACGATTTCTTGATACTTAGTTTTGAAAATGCGATCAAAAGCCATTTCTGAATTTTTATCAAAATCCCAAAGCGTATGATCTAAGTCAAAAAAGATGTCGGTAATATTGGTGTTCATGCATTAAAAAATTCCTTCATCTACAAAACTATAATATTTTGATTCAGTAATAATAATATGATCTAAAACTTTAACATCTAACTTATTTCCTGCCTCCCGAATCTTTCTCGTAATTTGCCTATCGGCATCACTAGGTTTCAAATTTCCGGAGGGATGGTTATGACACAAAATCAAGGCTGTAGCAGATTTTTCGAAAGCTAATTTAAAAATCAATCTAACATCAACAGTTGTACCTGCAATTCCTCCTTTGCTCAATTGGGATTTAGAAATAACCTTATTTGAATTATTAAGAAAAAGCACCCAAAATTCTTCATGAGGCAAATCTCCTATTATTGGATGCATCAGTTCAAAAGCCTTTTTACTAGACGTTATTTTAGTCATTTCCACCGCTTTTTCCGATCTCCGTCTTGCGCACAATTCTAAAGCAGCGACAATTGTAACAGCCTTTGCCTCTCCTATTCCTTTAAACTTCATTAATTGTGCAATAGATAATTTTGCTAAAGAATTTAATCCTCCTACACTAGCTAGTATGCGCTGGCTCAATGCAACAGCAGATTCATTACGGCTTCCCGAACCAATTAAGATAGCCAACAATTCGGCATCACTCAAAGCCTCTTTTCCTTTAAGCATTAATTTTTCGCGAGGTTTGTCATCATCAGACCAATTTTTTATAGCGAAATGCCCTCCTTCCATAGTAAAATTTTTAAGAAGCGAAGATATTTAAAAAAGAAGAAAAATCTTTCAAAAATTTAAGTCGATTTTTCTAAACAACAAAAAAAAGCCGATTGAATAAACAATCGGCTAATTATCTAATTGACTATTTTTTTTAATTAATCAGACTTTTTACTTCATCAAAATTTAGTCCTCCATAATTTCCTGAACTCATTAATAAAAGAGCCGAATTATCTAAATTTAAGTTGAATAAATATTCTTTAAATTCTGCTGGATTGGTATAAATGATTAAATCTTTTCTGTTGAACGCTGTAGCAATCTGTTCGTAAGTCACTTCTTCAAGCTGCTTAATTTTTACAGCATCTGGCGAGTAAAAAACAACAGCAACATCAGCATATTCTAAAGCGCCTTCATATTCTTTCAAAAATTCAGCATTTAAGCTGCTATAAGTATGCAATTCTAAACAAGCTACCAAAGTTCTGTTAGGATACTGCTCTTTAACCGCTTTTGTCGTCGCAGCCACTTTACTTGGCGAATGCGCAAAATCTTTATAAGCGACTTTTCCTTTTCCTTCTGCGATTTTCTCTAAACGTTTAGAAGCTCCTTTAAAGCTCGCAATTGCTTCGTAGAAATCGGCTTCGTCTACACCCATATTCTGGCAGATCCATTTTGCTCCAGCAAGATTATTTAAGTTATGCGCTCCAAAAACTTCAATTGGCATATCGCCTTCCGGAGTTTTCAATAAAGTTACGCCGTCGCTTACAGTATATTCAGGAGTCGAATAGGCAATTTTTCTAATCGGATTGGTTGCTGCTTCAGAAACACGTTTTACTTCTGGATCATTTTCATTGTAAACCAAAATTCCTCCATTAGTAATTTTTTCAATGAAAATTTCAAACTGCTCCACATAGTTTTCGTACGTTGGAAAAACATTAATATGATCCCAAGCAATTCCAGAAATCAAAGCAATATTGGGCTGATACAAATGAAACTTCGGACGTCTGTCAATTGGCGAAGACAAATACTCATCGCCTTCCAAAACCATAAAATCGTTTTCTTCTGTAAGATGCACCATTGTATCAAATCCTTCCAACTGAGCCCCTACCATATAATCTACTGCAATATTATGATAATGCATTACATGAAGTATCATTGAGGTAATGGTGGTTTTTCCATGCGAACCGCCGATTACAACACGCGTCTTATTTTTTGACTGCTCATATAAAAATTCTGGATAAGAATAGATTTTCAGGCCTAATTCCTGCGCTTTCAGCAATTCAGGGTTATCTGCTTTGGCGTGCATTCCTAAAATAATAGCATCAATATCAGAAGTTATTTTTTCTGGAAACCAACCCAATTCTGCCGGAAGAATTCCTTTTTTTTCTAATCTTGATTTTGAAGGTTCAAAAATAGCATCATCACTTCCTGTAACTTGATATCCTTTGTTATGTAATGCTAATGCTAGGTTGTGCATTGCACTTCCGCCAATGGCGATGAAATGTGTTTTCATTTAAAATGTTTAATCGTTAAACTGTTTAATCGGTTAATCGAAATGGCAAATAACTTATAAACTCCATAATTATTCTTCAAAAATAAGGAAATATAATATGTCACATTTGGTTTTAAAGATAAATAATTGCATCCAACAAAAAACCCGACAAGTTTTAGAAACCTGTCGGGTTTGATATTTATAATCAGACAAAAGATTATTTTGCAATCGTCAATTCGTCGATGATATTTTTAGCTCCAGCGTATTTGTCAATAATCCAAAGCACATAACGAATATCAACGTTGATAGTTCTCTGCAATTTAGAATCGAAAATTACGTCACCAGCCATCGCTTCGATGTTTCCATCAAAAGCAATACCGATTAACTCACCTTTTCCGTTAAGAACTGGCGAACCAGAGTTTCCTCCTGTAATATCGTTATCTGTCAAGAAATTTACTGGCATATATCCTGCTTTATCAGCATATTGTCCGTAATCTTTTTTCTTGTTCAATTCTAATAAACGAGCTGGCAAGTCAAATTCCTGATCTCCTGCTTTGTATTTTTTAACCATACTTTCCATTGTAGTATAGTTGTTGATTTTAGCATCGTTGCGAGGATCTGCAGGTAAAGCGCGAACTTTTCCGTAAGTTAACCTCAACGTAGAATTTGCATCAGGGTATTTAATTGCATTCAATTTAGACTCTCTCAAACCTTCTACCAATTTACGGTAAGCGGCTGCAAAACCATCATCTGCTTTTGCCTGATCGTCAGTTTTAGAACGGTATTTAGTCAATAAATCATTAGAAATAATGTACAACGGATCGTGTACAATTGCCAATGGTTTTGGATCTGCTAAAAATGCCAATACTTTTTCTTTAGTTGTAAAATAACTAATTTCAGTTGCTTTTGCTACATCTGCAGTAAAATCGCCGTTGTTAGCCGTTTTCATTTTTGCAATTTCTGGCGCAAGTCCGTACTCAGCAGCTTTAGAAGCGTATAAATTCAATTGAGCAGTTAAAACATCTTTTTCTAATGGCGCATAAAAATCTCCATAAATACTTTCTACCAACGCATTGATTTTAGGAAGCATTTCAGCTTTTTTAGCATCATTTTCTTTATAGTAAGCAATTAATGCATTTCCTAAATTAGCTGGTCCAGTTGCATACGCAGAAGTACGTAAAAGCTGTGTCAAATAATTATCATGACGTGCTTTTAAGTTTGTTTCTCTGTAATAATCGTTGATTGTCGGAATTACATTTTCATATTTCTCTTTGTTTGCAGGTTTAGTTGCCCACTCGTAGAATTTATCTTCTTGTTCAGTTTTAGCATCAACCGTTCCAGCTTTTGTTAAAGCATCGATCATACCTTGACGGTTTTTCCAGTAGTTTGCAGTCGAAGCATATTTAGAGGCGTACTGTAAACGAACAGTTGCATCTTTATCCATATACTTTTTCATAACATCCATTCCTGTTTTTGCACCTTCAACCCAAGCAGGATAAGCATATTTAATGTTTTGCTCAATTCCTCCAGCTGGCATCCAACGGTTTGTTCTACCTGGATAACCTAAGATCATTGCAAAATCATTTTCTTTTACTCCTTTTAAACTTACAGGCAAATAGTGCTTTGGCTGTAATGGCACATTGTCTTTAGAATATGCAGCTGGATTTCCGTCTTTGTCAGCATACACTCTAAACATAGAGAAATCTCCAGTTTGACGCGGCCACTCCCAGTTATCTGTATCCCCACCAAATTTACCAACGCTTTCAGGAGGAGTTCCTACTAAACGAACGTCTGTGTAATCTTGGTAAACAAAATAGTAATATTCATTTCCTTGAAAGAAAGGACGAACAGAAACTGTATACTTTCCGTTTTCGCTGTTTTCTTTTTCGATCAAAGCGATTTCTTGCTGAATAACTTTGTTTCTTTCCGTTTCTGTCATAGTATCATTTACTTTTGACAAGATTCTTTTTGAAACATCATCCATACGAACGAAGAAACGAACAAACAAAGATTTAGGTTTTAGTTCTTCTGAACGGCTTTTTGCCCAAAAACCATTTTTCAAATGATTTTGTTCTGCAGTTGAAAGTTCTGCAATCGCACTATATCCGCAGTGATGATTCGTAAGTACCAAACCGCTATTAGAAACGATTTCTGCAGTACAACCACCATTAAATTGCACAATTGCATCTTTTAAGCTATGGTGATTAATGCTGTAAATTTCCTCGGCTGTCAATTGCAAGCCCATTTTTTCCATATCTCTATGGTTCAATCTTTCGATAAACATCAAAAACCACATTCCTTCATCGGCTCTCATTGGGAAAGCCATAAGGCACATGGTCAAGAATAAAATTACTTTTTTCATGTTATTTTGTTTAAGTGATGCGAATATAAGCCATTTTAACAATTATCTCAACCAAAACAATCTTAAAATTAAAAATGATACTATATTTTTAGCGGTTTATTACGAATTTAACATCATTAAGCAAAAAAGGTGTCCTGAGAACAGAACACCTTTTAGATAATTAAGTAAGTTTCATTATTCGTTAAGCATTTTCCAAAGCCTGTCTTTCAAATCTGTCAAACCTTGCTGCGCAACAGATGAAATAAACATATAAGGAACATCTTTGAAAGAAACGTCTAATTCAGCTTTCAATTCAGCCTTCAATTCATCATCCAGCATATCGCATTTTGAGATTACAACAAGACGTTCTTTGTCTAACATTTCAGGATTGTATTTGGTCAATTCGTTAACCAAAATATCGTATTCTGCTTTAATATCTGCCGTGTCAACAGGAATTAAAAATAACAAAGTCGAATTACGCTCAATATGACGCAAGAAATAATGCCCTAAACCTTTTCCTTCTGCTGCCCCTTCAATAATACCAGGAATATCGGCAATTACAAAAGATTGAAAATCTCTGTAAGCCACAATTCCTAAATTTGGTTTTAAGGTCGTAAACGGATAATCTGCAATTTTTGGCTTTGCAGAAGTCAAAACAGACAATAAAGTAGATTTTCCTGCATTCGGGAAACCAACCAAACCAACATCTGCCAAAACTTTAAGTTCTAGGATCACGTCCATTTCCACACCAAGCAAACCTGGCTGCGCATAACGAGGCGTTTGATTTGTCGAACTTCTAAAATGCCAGTTTCCTAAACCTCCCTTTCCTCCTCTTGCCAGAATCTGTTTCTCTCCATGTTCTGTAATTTCAAAAAGTGTCTCTCCAGTTTCTTTGTCTTTTACAACAGTTCCTAGCGGCACTTCAATGATTTTATCTTCTCCGTCTGCACCTGTGCTTCTGTCAGAACCTCCATCTCCGCCGTGCCCCGCCTTAATATGACGCGCAAACTTTAGATGAAATAATGTCCAGAGTCCTTTATTCCCAACTAAATACACGTGCCCTCCACGACCACCGTCTCCTCCGTCTGGACCTCCTTTTTCAATAAATTTCTCTCTATGTAAATGCGTAGAGCCTTTTCCTCCTTTTCCGGAAGAAACATATATCTTAACGTAATCTACAAAATTTCCTTCTGTCATTTTCTTTGTTTATGTAAAGCCTCAAGTTTCAGGATTCCGGTTTCAGGTTATGCGCTGCCTAACTTGAAACGTAAAACGTGAAACATGAAACAAATTTTCCTCTACTCTTTTAGCGCTTTTACAAGCACTTTATCAATCTTAACGCCATCCATGTCGACCACTTCAAGGACGAACTTCTGCCAAACCAATTTTTCTCCTTCTTTTGGAATATGAGACAGCTCGGTCATAATCATTCCGCTTACGGTGTTTACTTCGTAATCGTTTGTTAATTCATCCAACTCAAAATAGGTCAAAAAGTCGTGTAACGAATAATGTCCGTCAACAAGCCACGAGCCGTCTTCTCTTTCGATAAGCTGGAATTCATCTTTATAAAATTCTGCGGCATCGCCCACTAAAGCTTCTAAGATGTCATTCAAAGTAATCATACCCTGAAAAACACCATATTCATCAGAAACTAAAGCGTAATGAACACCTGTTTTTTTGAAATTTTCTAAGGCTTTATAGGCCGTAGTCTGTTCCATTAAATAAGGCGCATCAGATAATATTGACCCTAGATCGAAATTATCTTTTTCGATATTGGCAAAGATATTTTTAAGTGTTACCACTCCCACAATATCGTCGTAATTATCATTATAAACAGGATAAACTGCATGAAGATCCTGAACTACAAGTTCTTTAATTTTTTCTTTATCGGCTTTTAATGGCAACATATCAACCGACTTGCGGTGTGTCATTAAAGAATTTACTTTTCGGTCTCCAATATGGAAAACGCGTTCCACAATATCCTGCTCAATTTCCTGAACTTCACCTACCTCTGTTCCTTCTTTAATGATAGCTTTAATTTCTTCTTCGGTAACTTTTCCGTCAGCAGTTGGTTTTATTTGAAGAACATTCAATAAAAAATCTGTCGACGAAGTAAGCAGCCAAATAAATGGGGCCGTAATAATCGAAATCACTTTCATTGGCATTGCCACCATTTTTGCAATTGCTTCCGGATAATTTAATCCAATTCGTTTTGGAAGCAATTCTCCTAAAACCAATGAGAAGAAAGTTAAAACTACAACCACAATTCCTACCGCGATCGAGTGCGCATAAGGTTTAAGAACTGCAAATCCTGCAACAAAAAGCTCAACATCTGCCGTTATTTTGTCGCCAGAATAAATACCCGTCAAAATTCCGATTAAGGTAATTCCGATTTGTACTGTAGATAAAAACTTATTTGGGGAATTGGCTAAGTCCAGTGCTGTTTTAGCACTTTTGTTGCCTTTTTTCGCTGCTGTTTCCAACCTGTTTTTACGGGCCGAAATCAAGGCGATTTCAGACATGGAGAAAACTCCGTTTAATAGAATTAGAAAAAATATAATTAGTATTTCCAATTGATAGTGGATTCGTTATAAAATAGTCTCGTTAAAATAATTTGCAATCGTAATCTAAATAGCTGTCTGTTAAAAAACTAATTTTTCTAACTCAAAAATCTTGATTTTCATATTCGAATGAAAAAATAATTCTAAAGTTAGAAAAATAGTTTTTTAGCGCCCCGACGCATATCGGGACTTCACGTGCAGCTGGGGAAAAAGCTTCTACAAATTATCTATAACTGACGTTAAGCGCTCTGTAATTTGTTCAATAGTTCCGATACCGTCTACAGCATGAAACTTATTTTGTTCTTTATAATATCCAATTAGAGGAGCTGTTTTCTCATTGTATTCCTGATATCTCACACGAATTTTTTCTTCGTCCTGATCGTCAGCTCTTCCGCTTGTTTTTCCTCTTTCTAATAGACGTTTCACCAAAATTTCATCATCAGCTTCTAAAGCGATTGTTGCTGTTACGCTAGATCCGATTGTTGGTAAAAATTTGTCTAAAGCTTCTGCCTGATCTAAAGTTCTTGGATATCCGTCGAACAAAAATCCTGCGCTTCCTGGGTGTTTTTTCACCTCATCAATTAACATTGCAGTTGTTACTTCGCAAGGAACCAATTCTCCATTGTCCATAAAAACTCTTGCTTGTTTTCCTAGTTCAGTATCATTTTTTAAATTGAAACGAAAAATATCGCCTGTCGAAAGGTGTGTTAAATTGTATTTCTCTTTTAAAAATTCTGCCTGAGTTCCTTTTCCTGCACCAGGCTTTCCAAATAAAACGATGTTAATCATAATTGAAATGAGTGTTGTTACTTCTGTCTTTCAGAAGTTTTTAAATGAATATTTAGTTGTGTTTTGTTATTCTGCTAATTTGTAAATTTCGGTTAAGTTTCTTCCTAAACCATCGTAGTCTAAACCGTAACCAACAATAAATTTATTCGGAATTCGAATTCCGATGTAATCTATTTTTATATCTTTTTTGTATGCTTCTGGCTTAAAGAACAAAGTCGCAATTTTAAAATGCTTCACATTTTGTGCTTTAAACAAGTGCTTTAATTCTTCTACCGTATTTCCGGTATCAACAATGTCTTCTATAACGATCACTGTTCTTCCTGTCAAGTCATGATTTATTCCGATTAATTCTTTAACCGATTCAGAACTTTCTGTCCCTTCATAAGACGCCATTTTGATAAATGAAACCTCACATGGCTTTTTATACTTTTTCAGAAAATCTGACACCACCATAAAAGCGCCATTCAGAACTCCAATAAAAATTGGCGTATCATCTCCAAAATCATCTTCTACCTGAGCGACCATTTTTGTCAAAGCAAAATCAATTTCTTTAGCCGAAATAAACGGAACAAATTGTTTATCGTGAAGTTGTATCATTATTTTTCTTTTTAAAATAATGGACAAAGATAAAGAATTAGAACTTAACAGCTTCTATCAAAACAAACAGTAATCGAGATATTTTTTAGGAATGTTAAATATCAGTTAATGTTTACAAATTATTTTTTGAAGCTATAAGAATTTTCAGTAAATTGTTGTTATCTAATCATTTAACCCCAAAAAATCAATGAAAAAATCCCTATACCTGTTATCTATTCCACTACTAGCCTTAATGACTGCCTGCAATGGGCAAGTAAAAAAAGAAGAAAAAGAAGCCTTAGCCAAACAGCCTGGAAATGTTGTAAAAACCGCTATTGGAGACATTACGCTTCCTCCCCCATACGCTACCGAATCTAAAACCAATGACAGTAAAGTGATTGGCTGGCCTACCGGCAAAACGCCAAAAGCACCTGAAGGTTTTACGGTAACCAAATTTGCTGACGGATTCGAAAATCCGCGCTGGACTTATATTGCGCCAAATCAAGATATTTTTGTGGTCGAAAGCGGAACCAGATCAAGCAAAAATCAAATTACCGTTTTAAGAGATAAAGACAAAGACGGAAAATTTGAAACCCGAGAAGTTTTTATTTCTGGACTAAACAAACCTTTTGGAATGCTGGTTCTAAAAGACTTTTTCTATATAGCAAACACAGACGGACTATATCGCTATCCTTATAAAAACAATCCGCTGAAACTAGAAACCAAAGGAGAAAAAATTCTTAAACTTCCTGCTGGCGGCTACAACAATCACTGGACGAGAAATTTATTGCCTAGTCTTGACGGAAGCAAAATATATGTTTCTGTAGGTTCTGGAAGCAATAATGCGGAACATGGCGTTGACAAAGAAGTGCGACGCGCTGGAATTCTCGAGATTAACCCCGACGGAACAGGGGAAAAAATATATGCTTCAGGGCTGAGAAATCCTGTGGGAATGGACTGGAATCCCGTTAATAAAGAATTGTGGACAGCAGTAAACGAACGTGACGAATTGGGCGACGATCTAGTTCCCGATTATATTACCAGCGTAAAAAGAGATGGTTTTTACGGATGGCCCTATTCTTATTTTGGAAGCATTCCTGACCCTAGAATGAAAGGCGAAAGAAAAGATTTGGTCGAAAAAGCAATTGTGCCTGATGTTCCTGTAGGCGCACATACAGCATCGCTCGGATTGGCTTTTTACAACAAAGATGCCTTTCCTGCAAAATATAAAAACGGCGCTTTTGTAGGTCAGCACGGTTCTTGGAACCGCTCTAAAATTTCGGGTTATAAAGTTTTATTCGTTCCTTTTAAAGATGGAAAACCTTCAGGAAAACCAGAAGATTTTCTGACTGGTTTTATTTCTAATGAAAATAAAGCCGAAGTTTATGGACGTCCCGTTGCCGTAACCGTAATGAATGACGGTTCGCTTCTGGTAAATGATGACAGCAGCAATACAATTTGGAAAGTGACAGCCAACAGGTAATTTCTAATTTTTGAAATCGCAAATTCCTATTTACAACCCAAGCGCTAATTGCTCTTTGGTACAAAATTTAAAGATTTTAAACACATAGAAACGTAGTCCCGTCCCGAAATTTCGAGATTGGGATTGTTTAAAAAGATGTTATTAAGAAAACTAGTTTTCACACATAAACCCGAAATGTCGGGATGTGGCTTTTGACAAGTAAAACGCCTTTTTTGCCTCAATCAATGCTATGTTTCTATGTGTTAATTAAAATTGCATCCTAACCCAACTCCTTTATGCCTTTCAAAAAATATTTTTTTCTTCTTTTTGTTCTTTTTATTTCTAAAAACAGTTCGGCACAAGAAAAAGAAGTCCAAAATATTGATTCGGTAAAAACTCAAAAACTGAACGAAGTTTTAATAAGCCCCCTTCACATCAATCGCAATTTGCAAAACAGCCCCGCTTCGATCGGCATTTTATCCGAAAAAGAACTGCTGCGAAATAATACGACAGACATTAGCAATGTGATTAACACAATTCCTGGCGTTTTCATGCAGTCCTCAAATATTACCACAACCCGAATTTCGATTCGCGGAATTGGTGCGAGAACTCCTTACGGCACCAATAAAATCAGAGCTTTTTATGGAAGCATTCCGCTGACATCCGGAAACAGCGAAACCGTAATTGACGATATCGATCTTCAAAACATCAATCAGATTGAAGTTATAAAAGGTCCGCTTTCTAGTGTTTATGGCGCCGGTTTGGGCGGAGCGATTTTAATTTCTCCAGAAACATTTCATAACTCCAACTATAAAACCGAAGTCAGTTCTGTTTTTGGTTCTTTCGGATTATTGAAAATAGAGTTTCTTTTAACTTAAATGAAAAAAGTTCTTCTTTAAATCTCAGTTATCACAATTTAAAAACCGATGGCTGGCGTCAAAACAGCGCTTACAATCGGGAAGGAATTACGCTTGGCGGAGAATTATTCAGAAAGAAAAACGGTAAACTGATTTATTTCTCCAATTACACTTATTTGAAAGCTTACATTCCGAGTTCTATCGGCAAAACGACTTTCGAAAATAATCCGCAGGCAGGCGCTCCCGCTTGGGTTGCCTCAAAAGGCTTTAAAGAATATAAATCGACTTTGGGCGGATTGGCTTATGATTTTAAAATTAACGGCCACCTCAGCAATTCGACTTCAATTTTTATCAATTATAAAGACAGCAACGAACCGAGGCCTTTTGATATTTTGCGCCAATATACTTTTGCTTCGGGCGCACGAACACAATTTTCAGGCGATTTTAAAATCGGAAAAGTCAAAAATCAGTTTATTGGCGGAATTGAATATTTCAGCGACAATTATAGCACCAATACTTTTCAAAATCTGTATCAGCAAAATAATGGAAACGGAAGTTTACAAGGCAATCAACTCTCAGCAACTGACCAGAAAAGGCATTTTTACAATATTTTTTCGCAAATCAGAACTTTGCTTTCCGACCGATTTGAAATTCAGGCAGGTTTAAATTACAACAAAACCAAGTTTGAACTGCAGAATGATTTCCCCGCTTCGGCGAATAATCAGAAAGAGCAATATAGTTATGATGGCATTTTTTCGCCACAGCTTTCTTTTTTGTTTAAACCAAATGAAGTTCAGACTTTTTACTTTTCTGCAAGCCGAGGATTTTCTCTTCCTGCAACCGAAGAAACTTTAACCTCAACAGGAAATATCAATCAGGACATTAAACCTGAAACAGGCTACAATTTTGAATTGGGCGGCAAACTTCATCTTTTCGATAAAAAATTATACGCCGAAATTGCTGCTTATCGAATGGAAATTAAAGATTTATTAGTTGCCAAAAGAATCGGAGACGATCAATATGAAGGTATAAATGCTGGAAAAACTTTTCATGAAGGAATTGAAATTTCATTAAAGCACAATTGGCCGATTAGTCGAACCTTTAATTTAGATTCTTATGTCGGCGCTTCAATTGGAAATTATGAATTTAAAGAGTTTATCGATGCAGGAAATGATTATTCTGGAAATAAATTGACTGGAATTCCTGCCAATACCGCAAGCGCAGGTTTTAATCTAAACTCAAATTCTGGTTTTTATTTTTCAGCCGATTTTCAATTTACTGATAAAATTCCGATGAACGATTCGAATGCCGACTTTTCAGATTCTTATTCACTTTTAAATTTAAAAACGGGTTATCAATTTGAAATTTTATCAGGTTTAAAAGCACATCTTGATGCAGGAATCAACAATGTGGCAAACGAAAAATATGCTTCGATGATTTTGACAAATGCAACTGCCGTTGGAAATGCGCAACCAAGATTTTATTATCCAGGACTGCCCATAAACTATTACGGAATTATCTCATTAAATTATTTATTTTAGCGCCATCTTAAATCTTAAAAAATGCTGTCTGAACTGCAAAAAAAATTGGATTATGTCAATGCTTATCGCGAAAACCGCCTAAAAGCCGCACAGGATATTCTAGAAAACCCTTCACTTTTTAGTGAATTAGTTTCTATCTGTTTTACTCCCTCAGACAAAAACAACCATAAAGCCTGCTGGATTTTAGAATTTGTTTCTTACGAGGAATTGCAATGGCTTCAGCCTCATCTTGATTTTTTCTGTTCGAATTTGAAGATTTTAAAAGATGAAAGTTCCATGCGCCCGATTGCAAAAGTGACCCAACTTTTGATAAAATCGCATTATAAGAAAAACGAAAACTGCATTAAACTTTCTGAAGAAAACCTCCAAGACTGCATCGAAGCCTCTTTCGATTGGCTTATTAACGATACCAAAGTTGCCACAAAAGCCTATTCCATCAGAACCTTATATATTTTAGGAAATTATTACGATTGGATTCACCCTGAACTAAAAGTGATTATTGACAAGGATTTCGGAGATCATTCCGCAGCCTACAAAGCCGTTGCAAAAGAAGTTTTGAAGAAAATAAAATAGTTTTTTTTTGATAGCCACGAATTCACGAATTATTTACTTTTTGATTTAATAAAAATTCGTGAATTCGTGGCGGAGAACAAAAAGTAGCAAATCATTTTAATCCTTTTAATCTGTGGCAAAATTAAAAAAGATATAATTCGTGAATTCGTGGCTAAAAAATCTATCGTGAAAAATAATTCGTGAATTCGTGGCGGAAAACAAAAAGCAGCAAATCATTTTAATCCTTTGAATCTGTGGCAAAATTAAAAAAGATATAATTCGTGAATTCGTGGCTAAAAAAACTAAATTTTGGCTAAAAAAGATTAAAAAGTATCTTTGCAAAAACACAACACAAAATGAATTATTTTTCTTCTGATTTTAAATTAGGAATATTAGGCGGCGGACAATTAGGCAAAATGCTTTTGTTTGACACCAGAAAATTTGACATACAAACTTACGTTCTTGATCCGAGCGACGAAGCACCTAGTAAAATTGCCTGCAACAAATTCTTTCAGGGCGATTTAATGGACTATGAAACGGTTTACAACTTCGGGAAACAAGTCGATGTTTTGACTTTTGAAATCGAATTGGTAAATCTTGAAGCTTTAACGCAATTGGAAAACGAAGGTTTAAAAATATATCCGTCTCCAAAAACCTTAAAAGGAATTCAGAATAAAGGTGTTCAAAAAGACTTTTACGCTAAAAATAATATCCCAACTGCACCCTACAAAAGATTTGAAAATTTAGACAATCTTAAATCTGCCGTTGCATCAAACGAAGTCGAGGCGCCTTTCGTTTGGAAATGCACCGAATTTGGTTATGATGGAAATGGCGTAAAAATAGTTCGCCAGGTTTCAGATTTAGATACGCTTCCAAATGTAGAATGCATTGCAGAAACTATGGTTCCTTTCAAAAACGAATTGGCGGTGATTGTGGTAAGAAATCCATCAGGAGAAATGAAAACATATCCGGTTGTTGAAATGGAATTTCACCCAGAAGCCAATCAGGTTGAATACGTAATCTGTCCCGCAAGAATCGACGATAAAGTTGCTGAAAAAGCGAGAGCAGTTGCCTTGAAAGTTTCAGAGAATTTCAATCATGTTGGACTTTTAGCTGTTGAAATGTTCCAGACTCAGGACGACGATATTTTGGTAAACGAAGTAGCTCCTCGCCCACACAATTCTGGACATTACTCTATTGAAGCAAGTTATACTTCACAATTCGAAAATCATTTACGCGCAATTTTAGATCTTCCGTTAGGAAATACAGACAGCAAAGTGGCCGGAATTATGGTAAATTTAGTCGGCGCCGAAGGTCATTCTGGAAATGTAGTCTATGAAAACATCGAAACTATTTTAGGATGGAATGGCGTTACACCACATATTTACGGTAAAAAACAAACTCGCCCTTTCAGAAAAATGGGACACGTGACAATCGTAAACGAAAATATGGCCGAAGCGAGAAGAATTGCCGAGGAAGTTAAGAATACTATTAAAGTGATTAGCGGTCAGTAATTGTAGTGGTCAGTTTTCATTCACAGTATTCAGTTAAAACTAAATAAATAACGTTTACAGTTTCCAACAACTTGAAACTTTAAACCTGAAACAAATACAACAAAAAACATGAGCAAAGTAGCTATTATAATGGGAAGCATCTCAGATATGCCAGTCATGCAGGATGCAATCGACATACTAAAACAATTTAATGTAGAAGTTGAAGTTGATATCGTTTCGGCTCACAGAACGCCGGAAAAATTATTCGATTTCAGCAAAAATGCACACAATCGCGGTATTTCAGTAATTATTGCTGGAGCAGGTGGCGCAGCGCATTTGCCTGGAATGGTGGCTTCAATGTCTCCGCTTCCAGTAATTGGAGTTCCGGTAAAATCAAGCAACTCAATTGATGGCTGGGATTCGGTTTTATCGATTCTTCAAATGCCAGGCGGAGTCCCAGTTGCAACCGTAGCTTTAAACGGAGCAAAAAATGCCGGAATTTTAGCAGCGCAAATCATCGGAAGCCACGACAAAAAAGTTTTAGACACTATTATTTCTTATAAGGAAGAATTAAAAGCGGCGGTTAATAAAGCGGCTGAAGGTTTGAAGAAATAATTTCACAGAGATACATAAAGAAGACACAGAGGCTCACAAATTTTTTGTGAATCTCTGTGTTTTTTTCTTGGTGAATCTTTGCGAAATCAGCCACTGTAAGAATTAACTAATCATTATAAAAATTTCTAAAAGAAAAACTTAACTTTGAGAAAAAAGCAAAATGAACATTCAAACTTCTAAAATAGAGCTCGCTAAAATAGTTTTAGACATTGATAATCCCGATTTAATTCAGGAAATTGTAGAGTTCATTCAATCTAAAGAAAGCCTTTCCGAAGAGCAAAAAAGCAATATAAATGAGGCAATTTATTCTTTGGACAATAATGAAGGAATTTCGCATGATGTGGTTATGGAAGAAACCAAAAATCGTTATTCAAAATACTTCAAATAATGAATGTAATTTGGGCTCCACAAGCAAAACAAGACTTTTGGAACAACATCGATTATTTAGAAGCAGAATGGTCAGAAAAAGTTGCTCTTAATTTCATCGAAAAAGTAAATACCACAATTGCACTTTTAAAAAATGACAATGTTTTATTTCTTAAAACAAATTATAAAAACGTTTATAAAATTGTCATCACCAAACAGATTTCACTTTACTATCGTATCGAAAACACTAATTTGGAATTACTACGTTTTTGGAATACTTTTCAAGACACGAATAAATTCAAATTATGATTTCCTAATTTTATATTTTTAAACAGCATAAATAATATGAGCATCTTAACACAATATTTCAACACCAAACATAACACCGCGCCTTTTTCGCAGATAAAAATCGAAGATTACGTTCCTGCTTTTCAGGAAGGAATCGCTTTGGCTAAAGCCGAAATTGATGCGATTGTAAATAATCCGGAGGCACCCACTTTTGAAAACACAATCGTGGCAATGGATTTTTCAGGCGATATTTTAGATCGTCTTTCGAGTATTTTTTTCAATTTAAATTCGGCAGAAACGAATGACGAAATGCAGAAAATTGCTCAGGAAGTTTCGCCTTGGCTTTCAGAATTAGGAAATGATATTCGCTTAAACGCGGAATTGTTTGCACGTGTAAAAGCCGTTTACGATCAAAAAGAAAGTTTGAATCTGAATGCAGAGCAAACGACTTTATTAGACAAAAAATACAAAAGTTTCTCCAGAAACGGAGCGAATCTTCCAGAAGACAAGAAAAACCAATTAAGAGAAATCGACAAAGAATTATCGAAATTGAGTTTACAGTTTGGCGAAAATGTTTTGGCAGAAACCAACAATTTCGAATTGCATTTAACCGATGAAAAAGATTTATCAGGTTTGCCTGAAGGAACTATCGAAGCTGCCCGATTATTAGCCAAAAATCAGGAAAAAGAAGGCTGGATTTTCACTTTAGACCATCCAAGCTATGTTCCTTTTTTGACTTACGCCGATAATCGCGAATTGCGTAAAAAAATGGCTATTGCTTTTGGAGCAAAAGGTTTTCAGAAAAATGAATTCAACAATGAAGAAAACGTTCTGAAAATTGCGAAACTGCGTCATGAAAGAGCCAATTTATTAGGCTATAAAACGCACGCTCATTTTGTTTTGGAAGAAAGAATGGCCGAAAGCCCGGAAAAAGTTTTTTCTTTTTTAAATGATTTATTAGCAAAAGCGAAACCAGCCGCTCAAAAAGAATTTGCTGAATTAACCGCTTTCGCGAAAGAGCTGGACGGAATCGAAAAATTAGAAAAATGGGATGGCGCATATTATTCAGAAAAATTGAAACAACAGCTTTTCAATTTAGATGATGAAAAACTGAAACCTTATTTTCAATTAGAAAAAGTTTTGGACGGTGCTTTTACAGTTGCCCAAAAACTATACGGATTAACTTTTACAGAGGTTTTTGATATTGATAAATACCACGAAGAAGTTACAACTTACGAAGTGAAAGATGCTAACGGCGATTTAGTTTCGATTTTCTATGCGGATTTTTTCCCAAGAAAAGGAAAAAGAAACGGTGCTTGGATGACTTCATTCAAATCGCAATATGTAAAAGACGGTGTAAACGAAAGACCGCACATTTCGAATGTTTGCAACTTTACAAAACCAACAGAAACAAAACCTTCGTTATTGACTTTTAATGAAGTAACAACTTTATTTCACGAATTCGGTCACGGTTTACACGGAATGTTGGCCGATACGGTTTACCCAAGTTTATCAGGAACTTCTGTTTACTGGGATTTCGTAGAATTGCCAAGCCAGATTATGGAAAACTGGTGTTACGAACCAGAAGCTTTGGCTTTGTTTGCCAATCATTACGAAACGGGAGAAATTATTCCGATTGAATATGTTCAGAAAATTAAAGAAAGTGCAAGTTTCCAAGAAGGTTTGGCAACATTGCGCCAGTTAAGTTTCGGATTATTGGATATGGCATGGCACGGACAAGACCCAACTAATATTACCGATTTAAAAGCTTTCGAAATAGAACAATTTGCCAACACACAATTGTACCCTGATGTGAAAGAAAATGCGATGAGCACTGCATTTTCGCACATTTTCCAGGGCGGATATTCTTCTGGCTATTACAGCTACAAATGGGCAGAAGTTTTAGATGCCGATGCTTTTGAATATTTCCATGAAAATGGAATCTTCAATGAAGAAATTGCGAAAAAATTCAAAGACAATGTACTTTCTAAAGGAGGAACAGAACACCCAATGACTTTGTACAAACGTTTTAGAGGCCAAGAACCAAAACCTGAAGCTTTGTTGAAAAGAGCAGGATTACTTTAGACTTTCTTAGATTTTTAGACTTCTTAGACTATTAAATATTTTTAAAACCGACGTAGAAATACTTCGGTTTTTTATTTGGTTTTACTTTAACTATCTTCGTGTTTTAAATCTTAATCTTACAAATATCTGCCGTGAAAAAATATTTTAAAATAGCCCTATATCTTGCAATTATTGGATTAATTGCCATTGTTGCCGTAAACTATTATGTAAAATCTTCAACCAAAACTAAAATTTATTATTCGGTTAAAAAATTTCCGAAGAATGATGTCGGAATTATTTTTGGAGCTGGAATTAACGGAAATCAGCCAAGCAAATATTTAAAAGATCGTTTGGATGCCGGAATTATGCTCTGGAAAGCAAAACGCATTAATAAAATTCTGCTTTCGGGAGATAATGGCCGTGATGAATATGATGAATTAACTGTAATGAAAAATTATTGCTACAATCATGGTGTTGATACCACAAAGATTTTCATTGACTATGCAGGTTTTGACACCTATTCGACGATGTACCGTGCAAAACATATTTTTAAGATTAAAAAAGCTACTTTGATTTCGCAAGAATATCATTTAAACCGTGCCATTTATATTGGTCAAAAATTAGGAATCAAATCGGTTGGTTATTCTGCAAACAATGGAGAGTATCTCGGATATAAGTATGTTTGCTTTAGAGAATACGGTTCTATTTTCAAATCCTTTTTTGATGTTCTGAGAAATCGTCAGCCCCGTTTTTTAGGAGAAGAAATTAATATAAACGGAGAATCAAATTATTCTAAAGAAGATAAGCGATAAAAATAAAGCCCGAAATATTCCTATTTCGGGCTTTTAATTTAAGATTTCCTCATGCTTGACAACATAAGACAATGCTTCTTTTACAATCTCATTTAAGTTCAATCCTTTTTTTGTTGCCAAAAGGGATATTTTTTGATGCAATTCCTGTGATACTCTAACATTAAAAGAACCTTTATAAGTTTTATCTGGAGCTTTATTCAATAATTTACACGTTTCTAAATAATCGTCAACAGCTTCTTTAAATGATTCTTCTAATTCTGTAACCGAAGATCCCTCAAAAGTGACTAAATCATTTATCCCTTGAATTTTCCCAAAGAATATTTTATCATCTGCAGAAAATTCTAGTGTTCCAATATATCCGTTATATTCTAAATAGTTTTTCATCTTACAATTCCAAATGTTCAATAATAATATCAAGCTGATAGCTTTTCAAAACCTTCTGCGGATGCGGTTCATGCAAACTTATAATCTGTTTATTTTCATTTACAAATTTTCTTCTTGAACCACCTGTTTTTCCTTGTGAAATCTGCTCGTATCCAAAATATTTTAAAACTTTCACCATTTCATCCCAAGAAAAATCCTTAGGCTTTGATTTTAACTTTTCAATAAGTTTATCAATCTTACTCATACAAATTTATTATTTAATTTTTCATTCGCAACTATATTTCAGTTACAAATAAAAAGTAAAGAACAAAAATAAGAAAAATCATTCAAATAGGCAGCTTCAAATAAAAAGACCCACAAGAATAACTTGCAGGTCTCAAAGATGATTTTTGATCTTTAGTCTATTATTGCTACTCTTTCTCTAAAACTTTTTTTGCCAATTTCCCAACGGTCAACCCTTGCACTACAATTGAGAACAAAACAACGATATAAGTTACCTCCAGCAATAAATTTTTATATTCTCCTTCTGGCATAGAAAGCACAAGTGCGATTGACACTCCTCCACGAATTCCTCCCCAAACTAAAACCATCAAAGAGCCTTTGTTATAGGCAGATTTTATTCCAAAGAACTTAAAGATATCAAAGAATTTCCACGGCAGCACTATAGCGGTTAACCTTGAAAACAGTACGATAAAAATAGCTACAAGACCTGTCAGCAATTGTTTGTTCAAATCTGGCAGCAATAATAATTCGAAACCAATAAATAAAAACAATACCGCATTTAAGATTTCATCTATAAGCTCCCAAAATTTCCCAAGGTAATCTTTGGTTACTTCGCTCATGGCGACTTTTTTACCATAGTTTCCAATAATTAGTCCCGCAACAACCATCGCAAGCGGGCTAGAAACGTGTAGCGCTTGAGCAACTAAAAATCCTCCTGTTACAATAGAGAGCGTGATTAAAACCGAAACTTTATAATCATCGATTTTTTTCATGACTTTTGATGCCGTAAATCCAAAAACGCCTCCCAATAAAAGCCCTCCGATTCCCTCTTTTATAAACAGCCAAGAAATTGAACTAAAAGTCACATCAAATGTTGGATCGGTTGCCATCTTTAAAACTACAGCAAACATTACAACCGCTACTCCATCATTAAATAAAGATTCACCAACGATTTTAGTTTCTATTCTTTTAGGAACTTTAGCTTCCTTTAAAACTCCCAACACCACAATCGGATCGGTTGGAGAAATCAGGGTTCCGAAAACCAAACAAAATACATAAGGAATATTAATTCCGATAAGTGGCGCAATATAATAAAGCAGCATCGAAACAATTAAGGCAGACAACACTACACTTACCGTAGAATAAATCATAATAGGAACTTTTTGCTCTTTAAGATCAGACATATTTACGTGCAAAGCTCCAGCAAACAAAAGAAAGTTTAACATCGCTCCCATTAAGATTTCATTGAAATCAAATTGCTTGATTAGATCAAAAAAGTGTTTGGTGGTTGCAGGAAAATAAGAATCTCCCAAAAGGCGAATTCCAACTGAAACCAGCATAGCAATAATCATGATTCCGATGGTTCCCGGAAGTTTTAAAAATCTTAGATTTAAATAGGCGAAGAAAGATGCCAATACGATTAGCACCGAAAAAGTGTAGTATAATTCCATAAAATGTGATTTTTACAAAAATAGCTGCATCATAATTTAATCGAAAATTTCAAGGTTTGAATTAACATAACTTTATAATTCGTTAAATATGTTTCAATTATTTTTGAAAGAATAAAATGAAGAAATCATAATAGCATTCTTGAAAAAGCATCTTACCCATTTTCTTTTGAAAAGAAATAAGGTCTTAAAAGAAGTTTCTGAAAACAATATTTAATCTTTTTCATTTCACGCAGATTCAACAGATTTTTAGCAGATCCAAAATATAATTTCAATTGCCTCTAGCTTTAGCTGGAGGTTAAATTTAGTTTCTGATCTAGGCTTTAGCCAAAAGGAGAAGTTTGGCTAAAGCCTTTAGACATTCGGTGATTATTTCTCCCTCAGCTAAAGCTGGAGGCAATTCATAAAAAATGGATAGCTATTCTTTTGTAAATGAATTTTCTCATTTTACGGTTTGCGTGAGGGATAGGAGCTTGCTACCGAAGTAGCGCGGATAGCCCGACCCCGATAATACAAGCGGGCAAATAAGCGCAAAGTAATTTTGCCCTCTTGTATTATCGGGGGCACGCCCAAACTATTTTTATAAAAACATCACCATAAGCCACCAAAAAATTGGAACGCTTTCTACCCAAAAAGAAGTATAATATTTGGAACGATTAGGGTTGGCGAAAGCAATAAACAGCATCAGCATTGTAACCATAATCAAATTTATTACGGCATCATGATAATTGAATGTTGTGATAAAAACTTCTAAAAACCAAAACGGAATCAATAATAGAAAGCCTAAAAGTTTTGTCTTCTTTACTCCTATTGTCTGCGGTACGGTTTGCAAATGCGGATCGTCATTGGCCAAATCTAAAATTTCGAAAACCAGAATCAGCACAAAAACCAATATAAACCGCTGAATACATTTTATAAAGAAATCTGTCGTAAACGGAATTTCGGCATTTATTAGAGGCAAAACCAAAGTAGCTCCAACCCAGCATAGTGCAACAATGTAAATTTTTACTCCAGCCCAATTTCTAGCATTTTTTCTATTGGGGAAAAAAGGCAAAGTATAAAGTGCGGTTATGGCAAAAATTCCAACAGAAACAATTTGGGTAATTAGCTTTAAATGGAAAAAATAATAGCCAACCAAAATAAGAGATATAAAACTCAGGACGGCAATAATTTTCAGCTGAGTTCCAATCGGATTTTTCTTTACGCGAACCAAAGCATCATATTTCACAAAATTGTACCCTACGATTGTTCCAAAAAAAACAAAGAGCGCCATGGGCTCATCGTATTGAATATGAAACACATGAAAAGTAATATGAACTAGAGCATAACACGATAAAGCCACATGAATACTGCTATTCAGATAAAAATCTAAGATGCGTTTTGATACTATCATACCCCAAATCTAATCATTTATTAACAAACCAAGTCTTTGATTATAAATTTGATAAAAAATGAAGTTAAAAATACCTATTAAATTATTAATAATACTTAATTTTGCGCCACAAAAAACAACACATTTACTTTTAAATGTGATTCGTACAGCAAAATGGTGCACGAACACATTAATTAAAAAAACTTAGATAGCTACATGAAAACAGATGCTTTTGCTTTAAGACACATTGGTCCAAGAGAAACAGATCTTCAGCATATGCTGAAAACTATTGGAGTTGACTCTATCGAGCGACTTATTTATGAAACCCTTCCAGATGATATTCGTTTAAAAGCGCCTTTGAATTTAGATCCTGCAATGACAGAATATGAATTTGCAAACCACATTCAGGAATTAGGAAAGAAAAACAAAGTATTCAAATCATATATTGGTTTGGGTTATCATCCAACAATTGTTCCAGCTCCAATTCAGAGAAATATCTTTGAAAACCCAGGTTGGTACACGGCTTACACACCATACCAAGCAGAAATTGCTCAAGGTCGTTTAGAAGCTATTTTAAACTTCCAAACTACTGTTATTGAATTGACAGGAATGGAAATTGCAAACGCATCTTTATTAGATGAAGGAACTGCTGCTGCCGAAGCTATGGCGTTATTATTTGACGTTCGTACTCGTGACCAAAAGAAAAACAATACACACAAATTCTTCGTTTCTGAAGAAATTTTACCGCAGACTTTATCTGTACTTCAAACTCGTTCCACTCCAATTGGAATTGAGTTAGTGGTTGGAAACCATGAAACATTTGATTTTTCAAATGAATTTTTCGGTGCTATTTTACAATACCCTGGAAAATATGGTCAGGTAAACGATTATAGCGCTTTTGTTGCTAAAGCACAAGAAAACGAAATTAAAGTAGCTTTTGCTGCTGATATTTTATCATTGGCAACTTTAACTTCGCCAGGAGAAATGGGAGCTGCTGTTGTGGTTGGAACTACACAACGTTTTGGTGTGCCAATGGGTTACGGCGGTCCTCACGCTGCGTATTTTGCAACCAAAGAAGAATACAAAAGATCTATGCCGGGCCGTATCATTGGAGTTTCGATCGATACAAACGGAAATCGCGCTTTACGTATGGCTTTAGGAACTCGCGAGCAGCACATTAAACGTGAAAAAGCGACTTCAAACATTTGTACGGCTCAGGTTTTATTAGCTGTTATGGCCGGAATGTATGCTGTTTACCACGGACCAAAAGGCTTAAAATACATTGCAAACAAAGTTCACGCATCGGCGGTTACTGCTGCTGAAGCTTTAAATAAATTGGGAGTCTACCAAACGAATACAGCTTACTTTGACACTATTTTAGTAAAAGCAGATGCTCAAAAAGTAAAAGCTGTAGCAGAGAAAAACGAAGTAAACTTCTTCTATCCAGATGCTGAATCGATTTCGATTTCATTCAACGAAACAACTTCGATTGCTGACATCAACCAAATCATTGCCATTTTTGCTGAAGCTTTAGGAAAAGAAACTTTCACTGTTTCTGAATTGACTGAAACAAGTCAATTACCAGCTTCGTTAGAAAGAACTTCTGCTTTCTTGACACACGATGTTTTCAACAATCACCATTCAGAAAGCCAGTTAATGCGTTATATCAAAAAATTAGAGCGTAAAGATTTATCATTGAATCACTCGATGATTTCATTAGGTTCTTGTACAATGAAATTGAACGCAGCTTCTGAAATGTTGCCTCTTTCAATGCCAAACTGGAACAGCATTCACCCGTTTGCACCAGTTGAGCAAGCAGAAGGTTACATCACGATGCTTAAAAAATTAGAGCAGCAATTAAATGTAATTACCGGATTTGCTGGAACAACATTACAGCCAAACTCTGGAGCTCAGGGAGAATATGCTGGTTTAATGGCTATTCGCGCTTACCATATGTCAAGAAACGAAGGTCACCGTAATGTATGTTTGATTCCTTCATCAGCTCACGGAACAAATCCTGCTTCTGCAGCGATGGCTGGAATGAAAATCATCGTTACTAAAACGACTCCAGAAGGAAATATTGACGTAGAAGATTTAAGAGAAAAAGCGATTGAGCACAAAGATGATTTATCTTGCTTAATGGTAACGTATCCTTCTACTCACGGAGTTTTCGAATCTTCAATTATTGAAATTACAAAATTAATCCACGAAAATGGCGGATTAGTATATATGGATGGTGCAAACATGAACGCGCAGGTTGGATTAACAAATCCTGCTACAATTGGCGCTGACGTTTGTCACTTAAACCTACACAAAACATTCGCTATTCCTCACGGAGGTGGCGGACCTGGAGTTGGACCAATTTGTGTGAACGAAAAACTAGTTCCATTTTTACCAACCAACCCAATCTTAAAAGTAGGAGGCGAAAATGCAATCACAGCAATTTCATCTGCACCTTACGGATCTGCTTTAGTTTGTTTAATTTCTTATGGCTACATCACCATGATGGGGGCTGACGGATTAAAAAGTGCTACAGAACACGCTATCTTAAATGCTAACTACATGAAAGCGCGTTTTGAAGGACACTACCCTATTCTTTACACTGGAGAATGCGGAAGAGCTGCTCACGAAATGATTTTAGATTGCCGTGCATTTAAAGAAAAAGGAATTGAAGTTGGTGATATCGCTAAACGTTTAATGGATTACGGTTTCCACGCTCCAACAGTTTCTTTCCCTGTTGCTGGAACTTTAATGATCGAGCCTACAGAATCTGAAGATTTAGCAGAGTTAGATCGTTTTTGCGATGCTCTTATCTCAATCAGAAAAGAGATTGAAGCAGCAACAGCTGAGGACACAAACAACGTATTAAAAAATGCGCCTCACACGTTAGCAATGTTAACAACTGACAACTGGGATTTCCCTTATACAAGAGAAAAAGCAGCTTACCCATTAGATTACATTGCCGAAAACAAATTCTGGCCATCAGTTCGTCGTGTAGATGATGCTTATGGTGACAGAAATTTAGTTTGCAGCTGTGCTCCTATTGAAGCTTATATGGAAAGCTAAGAAATTAGATTTCTTTATATATTTATTCAAACCCGACAGATTTTATCCCGAAGCTTCGGGACTGTCGGGTTTTGTTTTTTTATTTCAGGTTTAAAGTTTCAGGTTTCACGTTATGCAGGAACTTAAAACCTGAAACTTTAAACTTTTCAACAAAATAAATTATCTGGGCGTGCCACCATCCCGATAAAAGGGCTAACTCACTTTGCGTTTATACGCCCTTTTATCGGGATGCTGTCGGGCTATCCGTGCTACTTCGGTAGCTCACTCCTATCCCTCACGCAAATCCGCATTCAGAAAACCAGACAGGTTTTATTTTTGTTTCAGGTTTAAACGTGAAACCTGAAACTTGAAACTTGAAACCTGAAACATGAAACCTGAAACTTTTTAAACAAAACAGCCGAGAAGAAATCTGATTTAAAGAAACATAACTTTTAGCTAATGTTTTGTGAAATTATTTCTAAAAAGTCAAAATAATACCCAAAAAACTTCACCTTAAAAATCATCTTCAATCGTTTGAAATCTCGGAAATATTAAAAAATCATTAGAAAAAAAACAATATATCAACCGAAAAATCGTTTTTTCACAATTGTATGCACGCATACTATTTTTTATGATTGTTATCATAATATTATTTATACATTAGCACTAAATTTATCGGATAATAAAGGGAAAAATGAAAATAAAAATTATTGGTATTGGGAGTTATATTCCTAATCTAGAAGTAAAAAACACAGATTTTGACAAACATGTTTTTTTAAATGAGGATGGGACTCCTTTTGGTTATCCGAATGAAGTTGTAATTAAAAAATTTAAAGGTATTACGGGAATCCAAAATCGCCGTTATGCCGAACCACAATACAATGCATCTGATTTAGCCTTTTTTGCAGCCGAAAAAGCTATTGCCAATGCCGGAATCGATGCCGAAACTTTAGACTACATCATTTTTGCCCATAATTTTGGCGATGTAAAAACAGGCACACACCAAACCGATATTTTACCAAGTTTAGCAACACGTGTAAAAAACAAATTAGGAATCAAAAATCCAAAATGCGTGGCTTACGATATTCTTTTTGGCTGTCCAGGCTGGATTGAGGGTGTTTTGCAAGCCAATGCTTTTATTAAATCGGGAATGGCAAAAAGAGTTATGGTAATTGGAGCCGAAACATTATCTAGAGTTGTCGATGATCACGATCGCGATTCGATGATTTATTCTGATGGTGCCGGAGTTTCAATTTTAGAAGCATCAACCGATGAAGCAGGATTATTATCTTACGAAAGTGCCACTTTTGCTAATGATGAAGCCAATTATCTTTTCTTCGGAAAATCATATAATAAAGATTTAGATCCAGACATTAAATACATTAAAATGTACGGTCGTAAAATTTACGAATTTGCTTTAAGCAATGTTCCGTGCGCTATGAAAAGCTGCTTAGACCAAAGCGGAATTGGAATCGACGAGGTTAAAAAGATCCTGATTCACCAAGCAAATGAAAAAATGGACGAAGCAATTATCGAACGCTTTTACAAACTTTATGATAAAACTCCTCCAAAAGATATCATGCCAATGAGCATTCATGATTTAGGAAACAGCAGCGTTGCAACGGTTCCTACTCTATTCGATTTAATTCTGCAAGGAAAAATTGAAAACCAAGAAATCAATAAAGGTGATGTAATTATTTTTGCTTCGGTTGGAGCTGGAATGAACATTAATGCTTTTGTTTATAGATATTAATTTATAGAAACATCAGTTCCAGAGGAATCATATATTTATAGAATAGATTAATCAATCTTTCGAAAAAGCTCCAGAGGAACGATATGTCGAAAACAAAAGATTTCGCTCCTACGGAGCTTCTTTCTGAGAATTATAAAATAGGCTATAAATATTGCGCTTCTCCCAAGCTTTGATTAGTTTATAAAAAACTTATATAGGTCCGCATTTAAAACAACATTTTAATGCGGACTTTTTATTTTCCTTCAAATTAAAAAACACAAAAAAGCAGATAACTTTGTATATTTGCGACCTAATTATAAAATCAAGAACGAGAGATACTTTCGTTCCTCGCAGCGACTATGTACGAAAAAACGTTTCCGAATAAAAGATTCAAACTTACTTTAGAGTTTTTAAAAAAACACGTCAGCACATCTGAAACCATTTTTGATTTTGGCGTACCAAATCCGTTTTCCAAAATAATGGAAGAAAATGGGTATACCGTTAAAAATACTAAAGGCGAAGATTTAGACAACGATCAAACGGCTTTACAGACAGAAGAATACACTGTTTTTACGGCATTTGAAATTTTCGAACATTTACTGAATCCGTACACGATTTTACAAAATGTAAAATGTGATAAATTGTTAATCTCAATTCCGTTACGTTTATGGTTTTCACCAGCATATCGTTCAAAAACTGATATGTGGGACAGACATTACCACGAATTTGAAGACTGGCAATTGGACTGGCTTTTAGAAAAAACAGGCTGGAAAATTACAGATCGTTTGCAATTTACACATCCGGTAAAAAAACTTGGACTTAGACCGTTATTAAGATATTTCACTCCGAGGTATTACATTGTTGTAGCTGAAAGAGCTTAATATCAAATTCCAATAAAAAAATCCCAAATTCCAATTTTAGCACTTACGTTAAGATTGGAATTTGGAATTTAAGAGATTGGAATTTAAATTGAAAATTTATGAAATATTATATCGTCATTCCCGCGCATAACGAGCAAGATTTAATTGGCCTGACCTTACAATCTTTGGTCTCGCAAACTGTTTTGCCGTCAAAAATTGTGGTTGTAAACGACAATTCGACAGATAAAACAGAAGAAGTTGTTTTGGGATTCGCAAAAGAAAATCCATACATTTCTGTTGTCAACAAAACTTCAGATGCGATTCATTTACCGGGAAGCAAAGTAATTCAGGCATTTCAGAAAGGCTTTGACACTTTAGATTCTGATTACGATATTATTGTAAAAATAGACGGCGATTTAATTTTTCCTCCAAACTATTTCGAAACGATCATCAGACATTTCGAATCTGATCCTAAAATCGGTATGGTTGGCGGATTCTGTTATATTGATAAAAACGGCGAATGGGTTTTGGAAAACCTTACCGATAAAGATCATATTCGCGGTGCTTTAAAAGCATATCGCAAGGAAACTTTCCAGCAAATTGGAGGTTTAAAACCTGCCATGGGCTGGGATACTGTAGATGAATTATTGTGTAAATTTTACGATTGGAAAATTGTTACCGACCAATCTTTACACGTAAAACACCTAAAACCTACAGGCGCAAATTACAACAAAACAGCTCGTTACAAACAAGGCGAGGCTTTTTATACTTTAGGTTATGGTTTTTGGATCACAGCGATTGCTTCGGCAAAACTGGCCATGATGAAGAAAAAACCATTTCTATTTTTGGATTACATTAAGGGCTTTTTGAAAGCAAAAAAAGCAAAAACTCCTTTATTGGTAACTCCTGAACAAGCTAAGTTTATCAGAAATTATCGTTTGCAAAAAATGAAAAAAAAGTTAATTTGATTCGGAAACGTGCCGAAAACTCTTAACTCATGACTCAAAACTCATAACTTCTTTTTACCTTAGCCAATATTTAAAACTTATGATGCTAATTCGTTATTTATCCCAAATAGGGAAATATTTTTTAATGCTGAAAGAAATTTTCAATAAACAGACCAAATGGCCTGTCATGAAAAATTTAATTTTCAAAGAAATTGACGACTTGATTATTGATTCACTTGGAATTGTCTGCTTTATATCTTTCTTCATTGGAGGAGTTGTTGCCATTCAAACTGCATTAAACTTAACCAATCCCTTAATTCCGAAATATCTAATTGGTTTCGCAACGCGTCAATCGGTAGTTTTGGAGTTTGCCCCTACTTTTATCTCGGTAATTATGGCCGGAAAAATGGGTTCTTACATTACTTCCAGTATCGGGACAATGCGTGTTACAGAACAAATTGATGCATTAGAGGTTATGGGAGTTAACTCTGTAAATTACCTTGTTTTTCCAAAAATTATAGCTTTATTGATGTATCCTTTTGTAATCGGAATCAGTATGTTTTTAGGAATTTTTGGAGGATGGCTTGCTTGCGCTTACGGAGGATTCTCTACAGGCGCAGATTTTATCATGGGAGCTCAGAAAGATTTCATACCGTTTCATATCACGTATGCATTTATCAAAACTTTAATCTTTGCTATGTTATTGGCAACAATTCCATCTTTTCATGGTTATTATATGAAAGGTGGCGCATTAGAAGTTGGTAAGGCAAGTACAACGTCATTTGTATGGACATCTGTTACTATTATCCTTCTAAATTATATATTAACGCAATTATTATTAGGATAATGATAGAAGTAAAAAATATAGAAAAATCATTTGGTGACAGCAAAGTTTTAAAAGGCGTTTCGACCGTATTTGAAACTGGAAAAACCAACTTGATTATCGGACAAAGTGGATCTGGAAAAACGGTTTTATTAAAAACATTATTAGGAATTCACACTCCAGACTCTGGAACAATTGAATTTGACGGAAGAGTTTATTCTGATTTAGATAAAGACGAAAAACGTGAACTAAGAACTGAAATCGGAATGGTATTTCAAGGTTCTGCCTTATTTGACTCGATGACAGTTGAAGAAAATGTGGCTTTCCCTCTTAAAATGTTTACCAAAAACAACAAAGCTCAAATTAAAGAGCGTGTCGATTTTGTTTTAGAAAGAGTAAATCTGGTCGATGCACACAAAAAATTGCCTTCAGAGATTTCAGGAGGTATGCAGAAGCGTGTGGCGATTGCGCGCGCTATTGTAAACAATCCAAAATATTTGTTTTGCGATGAACCAAACTCAGGTCTAGATCCAAACACTTCTATTTTGATTGACAACTTGATTCAAGAAATTACAAAAGAATACAATATCACAACAGTAATCAATACCCACGATATGAATTCTGTGATGGAAATTGGTGAAAATATCGTTTTCTTAAAAAAAGGATTAAAAGCTTGGCAAGGAACTAAAGAAGAAATTTTTAGAACCGATAATGAAGCCATCGTGAAGTTTGTATATTCTTCAAACTTATTCAAAAAAGTGCGTGAAGCTTATTTAAAAGGATTATAATATTTTAAATTCAATATTAAAATCCCAAATTCCAATTGTAGTAAACTCTTGGAATTTGGGATTTTTTTATTGAATATTGATTAATTCTACCTCAGCATTTGGATTAAAAAGATAAGTCTTTCCCGAGCTAATTTCGATGCATTCAAAACGTTTGGTTCTAACAGCCAATTTCTTGAATATTTTACCGTTTTTGATCCTAAAAACACTTCCGTACGGAATCTCAAAAACATAGTTCTTATCATTGTCTTTATCATATTGTTTTAAAGCCAAAGATAGAGTCGTATCAGTGTCACTGCTTGCTGAAGGATTTTTAAAATGTCTCGCAAGCAACGGCAAAATCTGTCCCGGAAATATTTCTGGCCGAATAAACGGAACCATTAAACGCTGAAAAGTAAATTTCCATTCATTACCGTGCGGTTTTATATTTCGCCCAAACTTCTCAAACGCAACCAAATGAGCAATTTCGTGAATTAACGTAATCAAAAACCTATATTTATTTAAACTAGCATTAACCGTAATTTCATGCTTTCCGCTTGGACCGCGCCTATAATCTCCATGACGCGTCTGACGCTCGTTGACAATTTTCAAATGAACCTGATTGGCCACTATCAAATCGAAAACGGGTTTTACCGCGTGTTCAGGAATGTATTTAGCTAAAGTTTCGCTCAAAATAGTTGTGAATTATAAATTATGAATTATGAGTTATGAGTTTTTTCTTTGACGTTATGATTATACTTTTTATGATCTTTAACACTTCCGCACATTGCTTGTGCATTGATTCAAATTCAGCATCAGAAATATAATTCGTAGCAATTAATATTTCCAACCAATACATTGATTCATCACATTCTTTTTGAGAAATCGATAACTTATGAATAAAATCAGGTTTGCTTTGCGCATTCACAGCTTCACGAACATTTGCACCTACAGAGGTAACAGAGCGTAAAAATTGTTTACTCATTATAAATTCTTTCCTTTCCGCAACTAGCCATTTGTAGAAATTAACTCCTCTTACAGCTAACTCAAAACTTTTAGTTTTCACAATACTCTCACTCATAATTCATAATTCATAATTTACAATTAATTAAGGATTGGTTGAAGAGACTTCGAGAACTTTTCCATTAAAATATTTATTTCCGTTAAGAGTAAAATCATAAATATAAGTTGCCATTCCTTCGGCCGAAATTGGCGCCTGATAACCCGGGAAAGCTTCATTCAGCATTTCGGTTTGAACAGAACCCAAAGCTAAAACATTAAATGAGATTCCTTTTTCTTTATATTCTTCTGCCAATAATTCGGTTAAAGTGATTACAGCACCTTTACTCGAACTATAAGCTGCGAGTCCTGCAAATTTTAAACTTCCACGAACACCGCCAATTGAACTTATGGTGACAATATGGCTTCCTTTTCCTAAATACGGAATACAGATGCGAGTTAAATTGGCCACCGCAAAAACATTCACTTTATAAATGCTTTCAAAGTCTGCTTGAGTGGTTTGCTCAAAAGGTTTCAAAAGCAAAGCCCCTGCATTATGAACCACTGCATCTACTTTTTTCCACGTTGAAGAAAGAAAACTTTCAACCTGATCTAAAGCCGTTTCATCTGCCAAATCAACAGACAGACAAGTTACATTATGATGTTCTAAAAGTGCTTGCGGTATTTTTCTGGAAATGGCCAAAACTTGATGGCCAGCTTCAGCAAATTTCAAGGCTAACTCATAACCAATTCCTCTGCTTGTTCCTGTAACGATAATATTTTTCATGTCGCAAAAATAATCAAATGCTGTAAAACAGCGTCTTATTTAATCATGGTTATTTCTTGTGTCGGCGAAACAGCAATTTTTGTCACGGCTGGCAATAATTCTTGTGTGAATGCAGTAATATGAGGAATATCCATTACTTTAAATTCATCTGAAACATGGTGATAAAAATCAAAATTTTCAAAATCAAAAGTGCTTATGGATTGGCATGGTTTTCCAAAAGCTTGAAAGAATGAATAATTGTCAGAACGGTAGAATAATTGATATTCTGCTTCTTTTGGCAAAAATCCAATAGTGTTTTTTCCAGTGTACTCGTTTATTTTTTGCGCCATATTCGATTTGTCGTAACCTGTAATGTAAGCCAGATAATCTCGTTTCATCGGCACGCCAATCATCTCAATATTTAATTGCGTATAAAGATTGAAATTTTGTTTTTTTAATTTCTCCACCAAACTTTTAGACCCTAACAATCCTTTTTCTTCTCCTGCAAAGAATACAATTAAAATACTTCTTTTATTTGATTTGGTTTCACTAAAATACTTCGCCATTGCCGCAACAGAAGTTACCCCCGAAGCATCATCATTTGCCCCATTATTAATTTTATCAGCCTGATCTTTTTTCTCAATACCAATATGATCGTAATGCGCGCTCAATACCACAAATTCTTTTTTAAGTTCAGGATCTATCCCTTCAATAACTCCAACAATATTAAAAGCAGGAGATTCAAAATTTGTCAAAGTATCTCGATAAGTTTTAAAATAGGGTTTGATTTTATTTTTCTTTAAAAAATCTTCCAGAAAAATGGCCGCTTTTTCAATTCCTTTAGTTCCTGTTTCACGCCCTTCCAATTCATCAGAAGAAAGATATTTTAAAAAATCTGAGATTTCATTTTCCTTTACTTTATAGCTGATTTCTACTGTTTTTGAATCTGCTTTTACTTCTTTTTCATTTGTTGTTGAAGTTCCCGATTTGCACGCTAAAAAAATAAGGGGAAGCAAGAAATATAGTTTTCTCATGGTTTTTCTGTTTTTTTACTGATGATTGAAAATAATAATTAATTAGACCATAAACTTATGAAAAAGTAATAGAATATTCATAAAAAAACCCTTTCAACTAAAAGCCGAAAGGGTTTAAAATATATTCTAAAGATTATTTATCCTGCAATAACCGCTCTAGAGATTACAATTTTCTGAATTTCAGAAGTTCCTTCGTAAATCTGAGTAATTTTGGCATCACGCATTAAACGCTCTACATGATATTCTTTTACATATCCGTTGCCTCCATGAATCTGAACAGCTTCAACTGTAGTATCCATTGCAACCTGCGAAGCAAAAAGTTTAGCCATTGCACCGCTCACGTCGTAGTTTTTATGCTGGTCTTTATCCCAAGCTGCTTTCATGCATAAATGACGAGCTGCTTCAATATTCACAGCCATATCTGCCAATTTGAAAGCAATTGCCTGATGGTTGCAAATCTCTGTTCCGAAAGCTTTACGCTCTTTAGAATATTTCAGAGCCAATTCATAAGCTCCAGAAGCAATTCCTAAAGCTTGAGAGGCGATACCAATTCTACCTCCAGCAAGTGTTTTCATTGCAAATTTAAATCCGAAACCATCCTCACCGATTCTGTTTTCTTTTGGAACTTTCACATCAGAAAACATTAAAGAGTGCGTATCAGAACCGCGGATTCCCATTTTTTGCTCTTTCGGGCCAATTGAGAAACCTGGCATATCTTTCGTCATAATCAAAGCGTTGATTCCTTTGTGCTTTAATTCTGGATGAGTTTGCGCAATTACCAAATATACAGATGCAGTATTTCCGTTTGTAATCCAGTTTTTTGTACCATTAACCAAATAGTGGTCACCCATATCAACTGCAGTAGTTTTTTGAGAAGTAGCATCACTTCCCGCTTCAGGTTCGCTTAAGCAAAACGCACCGTGAATTTCTCCAGAAGCTAGACCTGGAAGATATTTTTGCTTTTGTTCTTCTGTCCCAAATTCTTGCAATCCCCAGCAAACTAATGAATTGTTTACCGACATTACAACAGAAGCAGAAGCATCAACTTTAGAGATTTCCTCCATTGCAATAACATAAGAAACAGCGTCTAGACCGCTTCCTCCATATTTAGGATCAACCATCATTCCCATAAATCCAAGCTCACCCATTTTCTTGATCTGCTCAGTTGGAAAAATTTGTTTTTCGTCACGTTCAATAACTCCCGGCAATAATTCATTTTGAGCAAAATCTCTTGCTGCCTGCTGAATCATTAAATGTTCTTCGGTAAGATTAAAATCCATAGTAGTTTACTTTAAATGTTTTTCTCAACCAGATTTCAAACAGATTTCTTTAGTTGATGATTTTTTTATGTTTTTTGTATTTTTTCGATGCTTTACTTTTTAATGCAAAGGCTTCCAAAGATACTTTTTAAATGTTTAAATTACAATGCGCGCATATAAAATTAATAGATCAGCAAAGATTACGATAACGTTTTCGTGATAATTTAACTTTTTTTTCAAAAGAGCATTAATTTGACAACAAATTCTATAAAATTTCCAACTGAAAAATTAGCCTTAAAAGTGCATTTAAATCTAAAAAAAGCAGTTTTTAAATGACAGAAAACTTAAACAATTCTTAAAATCAGTAAAAGTACGTAAACCTACTCTTACTAAATTGATTGCTAATGTAATACAAAAACCAACTGCAAAAATTTTAGTAAAAAAACATTTTAAATATGACCCAAATATTAATAAATTACTATTATTTTTGCCTTAAAAATAAAAATTTGATAGAATATGAAAAAGATTTTACTTTTACTGACAGTCCTTTTAAGTTTGCAATTTTCTACTGTTTCAGCCCAAACTCAAATTGATGTTAATGGCGTGACAGTTCCTAGAAAAATAGAATTTCAAGGCAAGTCATTGCAATTAAATGGAGCAGGCGGAAGATCAAAAATGTGGTTAGAAGTTTATGTTCAGGCATTGTATTTATCTCAATTAACTCAAGATCCGCAATTCATTATTGATAGTGATACTGAAATGGCAGTTAGAATCGAAATTACTTCTTCTATGGTTTCTTCAAACAAACTGACAAAAGCAATGAATACAGGTTTTGAAAAATCTGCAGGTGCAAATCTTGAGCAATTGCGCCCGAGAATCGAGCAGCTAAAAACCTATTTAAGTGACGCTATTACAGAAAAAGATGTTTTTATTTTAGCATACAATCCTTTAGACCAAAATGTTTACGTAAGCAAAAATGAAGTGCTAAAAGGAAAAATTCCTGGATTTGATTTCAAAAAAGCATTGTTCGGAATCTGGCTTTCTGACAAACCAGTAGACGAAACTTTGAAAAAACACTTATTAGGACAATAATTCTTAATTTTTTGAATATTCCAAAACCCGAAAACCAAGTAGTTTTCGGGTTTTCTTTTTTGTTTTATAAATTTGATGCGAAATACATTATTCGCATTATTCAATTTTATACATTTACGCAAAATAAACATATCTCAACAAAATGAAAGATTTATTACAACAATTTGAAAACAAAGCACCTGAAATTGTTTTCAATTGGAAAGATTCAGAAACAGAAGCCGAAGGCTGGACTGTTATTAATTCACTTCGCGGAGGAGCTGCGGGTGGAGGAACGAGAATGAGAAAAGGCTTAGACATGAATGAAGTTTTGTCTCTAGCTAAAACAATGGAAGTTAAATTCTCTGTTTCAGGCCCTGCAATTGGAGGAGCTAAATCTGGAATAAATTTTGATCCAAACGATCCTCGCAAAAAAGGTGTTTTACAGCGCTGGTACAAAGCGGTTTCCCCATTATTAAAAAGCTACTATGGAACTGGAGGTGATTTGAATGTTGATGAGATTCATGAAGTGATTCCAATGACAGAAGAATGTGGTGTTTGGCATCCGCAGGAAGGGGTTTTTAACGGGCACTTTAAACCAACAGACGCTGATAAAATCAATAGAATCGGGCAATTGCGCCAAGGTGTAATTAAGGTTATCGAAAACCCAAAATTCTCACCAGACGTAACCAGAAAATATACAGTTGCTGATATGATTACTGGTTTTGGAGTTGCCGAAGCGGTACGTCATTTCTATACAACATATGGAGGAGACATTAAAGGAAAAAAAGCAATCGTGCAAGGTTTCGGAAACGTAGGTTCTGCCGCTGCTTTTTACTTAGCCGAAATGGGCGCAAAAGTTATCGGAATTATCGATCGTGATGGAGGATTAATTAAAGAAGAAGGTTTTTCTTTTGAAGAAATCAGAACTTTGTTTTTAAATAAAGACGGAAACAAATTAGTTGCCGACAATATGATTCCGTTTGAAGAAATCAATTCTAAGATCTGGACTATTGGGGCTGAGATTTTCACGCCTTGCGCAGCTTCAAGATTGGTAACTCAAGCTCAAATTGAAAGCTTAGTTGCAAACGGATTGGAAGTAATTTCATGTGGTGCCAATGTTCCTTTTGCTGATAAAGAGATTTTCTTCGGTTCTATCATGGAAGAAGTAGACAGCAAGGTAAGCTTGATTCCTGACTTTATTTCAAATTGCGGAATGGCGAGAGTTTTTGCTTATTTCATGGAGAAAAAAGTACAGATGACTGACGAGGCAATTTTTAATGATACTTCAGAGACTATTAAAAATGCAATTGTTAAAGCGCACGCTTTAAATTCATCCAAAACAAATATCAGTGCAACTGCTTTTGAGATTGCATTGAAACAGTTAGTGTAATTTTTTATACACATTATTTTAAACGAGCCAGATTTCTATTTGGCTCGTTTTTTTGTGGCGTAGATTTTTTAACGCAAAGCGCGCTAAGACATTTTAATTTGAAGAGCAATATCTAAATTTAAGTTCACAAAGCTTTATCTTGACAAAGCTTTGTGAACTTTTAATCTTAAGATTCACTCAAATTTAAGTCAATTAAAACTTTGCGTTTCTTTGCGTAAATCTTAGCGTGCTTTGCGCTATAATTTTAAAAAAAACTTAGCGCCCTTTGCAGTTAAATTCTCTCTTTTATTCTAAACAATTTTTACTACTTTTAAACGTTTTTAAAATAATACATTTCAAAATTTAGAATTTAAATGAGTTCCTCAATTTCTTCAGATCAAAAGAAATCATTGCTATTCACGACAGCTATATATGCAGTAATCATTCTATTGCTGTTTTTCATACGTTTCTGGCCACCATACAATCCAGAGAATAATGTAGCTCTTGCAGATGGCGGCGGTGGCGGCGGTGGCGTAACAGTAAACTTTGGAGACAGCGATTTAGGTTCTGGCGCCAATTACAAAAGCGAAGTTCTGGATGTAAAAAACAACGTAAAACAAGCACCTGCAAAAGCAACTCCAGAAGAAGAAGCCATTATATCTCAAGAAAATACTACTGCAGATAATGATGTTGTAATTCCGACTAAAGAAAAGCCCAAAAAGCCTGTTCCTGTCGAAAAACCAATACAGAAACCTGTACCTGAAAAACCAAAAGTTTCAAACTCAACAAATGATGCATTAGCAAGCATTATGAAAGGTTCTAATAAAGGAGGTGACGGAGACGATAAAGCCGCAGGAAACAAAGGAAAATCAAACGGAAGCTTAAACTCTAACGGTTACTACGGAAGTGGCGGTTCTGGCGGAGGAACCGGAGGCGGTAACGGAACTGGGAATGGCATTGGAACAGGAAGCGGATATGGAGCCGGAAGCGGCGGCGGTTCTGGAGGAGGATCTGGATATTCTTTAGGAAATAGAAAAGCACTTTCTAAACCCGCACCAAAATATACTTGCAACGAAGAAGGAAAAGTCGTGGTTGAAGTAAGCGTGGACCAAAACGGGAAAACAATAAGCGCAACACCAGGAATTAAAGGAACAACAAATACAGCAAAATGCTTATTAGACCAAGCAAGAATCGCAGCGATGAATACAAAATGGGAGTCTGACAGCGATGCTCCTGCAAAACAAGTTGGAAAAATTATTTACAATTTTAGTTTGGACTAATAATGAAGACACATAAAAAAGGCTTTCAGGAAATCTGAAAGCCTTTTTTATGTGTTATTTATTCTAATTTGCGATTAGCCTGTCTTCCTGAGCGAAGTCGAAAGACAGACAAGTAATTTCCGTGTATGCTGATTGGCCCATTTTTTATTGTGGTCACGCCCTTATACTATTTTACTTCGGACTTGTTGCAATTACAAATTTCAAATTATTCTTTACTCCTATCTGTAAAACATCTACCAAGTCTTGAACTTGCAGATTAAACGGAATTCGAACTACGACAGTTTGCTCCTTATCTGTTCCTATTTTAGACATTAAACTCGTTTCTAGATTCTCAAACGCTACTTCTTGTTTGTCAATGTAAAACTTTTTATCTTCTGTAACCGATAAACTAATCAACTGCTTATTGGTTTTTTCATTCGCTTTAGCTTTTGGCAAGGTCATCTTAATCACATTCGGGTTTGCCAGTGTTGAAATAATTAAGAAAAACAACAGCAGGAAAAACATGATATCGCTCAAAGATGAAGTGGCTACTTCAGCGTGAAATCTTCTTTTTCTTTTAATAGACATGACTTATGCTCTTTGAATTATATTGACAAATTCTAAAATCTGTTTCTGAATTTTTAAAGCAAAATTATCAATCTTTCCGTTCAATAAGTGGTAGGCACTATAGGCAATAATACCCACAATTAATCCAGAACCTGAACTGATCATTTTTTCATACAAACCTCCAGAAATATTTCCAATACTAATATTTTCGGTAACCGAAATACTGTAGAAAATTTTGATTACCCCAGAAATCGTTCCGATGAAACCTAGCGTTGGCGCAATACCGGCAATAAGCCCAAGATGACCTAAGTGTCTTTCCATTTCGCCAATCTCGATATCCGCAGCACGATCCATGTTGGCCTCAATTTCAGCAATTGGCCTTCCAATTACTAGAACACCTTCTTTTAAAATATTTCCAGCTGCAGTATTGTTTCTTTCTACAATTGTTCTTGCCAACTCAATATTTCCAGAATGCAATTTTTCACCAATATCCTGCATTAATCGACTGTCAATTTTAGACGCACGGCTAATGTACATATAACGTTCAAAAATGAGATAAATAGTGTAAAACAATAAAATCGCGATCGGAATTAAGAACACTCCCCCTTTCATAATGAACCCAAACATTGAAATTTCGTTTTGCGGTTCTGCAATCTTCTCGATCACTACATTTGAAGCATTTGCGATTGTATCTGTTTGTAACTGAATAAAACTAAACATATATTAATTCTGGTTTTTAATAATTAATTCTAAAAAATATTTGAAATTTGCAATAAAGATAATTTTCGCTGTAATATTAAACTACAAAAATCGAAATTTATTTCAATCAACAACCATTTTATCTAAACAAATGAACTATCAAGAGACTACCAATTGGATGTTTAATCAGCTTCCAATGTACCAATTGCAAGGTGCTTCTGCGTATAAAGAAGATTTAACAAATATCAAATTATTGGCAGCTCATCTTGGCAATCCTCAGAACGGCCTAAAATGCATTCACGTCGCAGGAACAAACGGAAAAGGCTCTACATCGCATATGCTTTCTTCTGTTCTTCAGGAAGCGGGCTACAAAGTGGGCTTATACACTTCGCCGCACTTGAAAGATTTTAGGGAAAGAATTAAAATAAACGGAAAAGAAATCTCCGAAGAATTTGTGATCGAATTCATCGCAAAACATAAATCTTTTTTTGAAGCTAATGACATGAGCTTCTTCGAAATGTCGGTTGGTCTGGCATTTGATTATTTTGCAGCCGAAAAAGTTGATATTGCCATTATCGAAGTGGGTCTTGGCGGAAGATTGGACGCAACCAATATTATTACGCCTTTGGTTTCGGTAATTACCAATATTGGTCTAGACCACATTCAGTTTTTAGGAAATACTCTAAAAGCCATTGCAGGAGAAAAAGCTGGAATTATAAAACCAAACATTCCTGTTGTTATTGGCGAATATACTGATGAAACCAAACCTGTATTTTTGGCTAAAGCCGAAGAAAACAATGCGCCGATATCTTTTGCTTCAGATTTGATTGATCAGATTTATTTGTCAGATTTAATTGGAGATTACCAGTTTCACAATAAAAAAACAGTTCAGCAGACAATTTCCATTCTAAATAACGAAACCGATTTTAAAATTTCGACCGAGCAATTAAAAAAAGGCTTACTGAATGTTGTAAAGAATACCGGTTTACAAGGAAGATGGCAGCAATTGGGAGAAAATCCTAAAATTGTTTGCGACACTGCGCACAACAAACACGGATTGTCGGTTGTAATGAATCAGCTAAAAAATGAAAAATACGAAAAGCTTCACATTGTTTTGGGAGTTGTAAATGATAAAGATCTGGATTCAATTTTGCCTTTATTCCCAAAAGAAGCACACTATTATTTCTGTCATCCAAATTCGTCACGAGCTTTACCTGCCGAAACTTTAAAAAATGCAGCTGAAAAATTCAGTTTGATTGGAGAAAAATATGATTCTGTAGCTATCGCTTTCGCGGAAGCAACGAAAAACGCCTCAAAAAACGATTTTATTTATGTTGGAGGAAGCACTTTTGTTGTTGCCGAATTGCCTTTGAACTAAAATATACTTTTGATCTACAAAAAACTTCAAAAAAATCATTTTAATAACAAATTCATAAACAAGTAGATATAGACTATTTTCAAAAAAGTTTTATTTTTTATTCGAATTTCTTTGCAGAACTCAAAAACTAGCGTATATTTGCACTCGCAATCACAAACGATAGCAACCTAGTAAAATAGGGCGATTAGCTCAGCTGGTTCAGAGCACCTCGTTTACACCGAGGGGGTCGGGGGTTCGAACCCCTCATCGCCCACAAAATTACAAAACTCCAAAGTCTTATGATTTTGGAGTTTTTTGCTTTTATTCAATTATGATTTTAGCTTCTTAACATTCCAAAATATATTTTAGTTCAGCCAGTTCAGAGCATTCCGATTTTTCATCGGAAGGTTTGAATCCCCGACCGCTTCCGATGAAAAATCGGAACAAGCTATCATCGCCCATAAATTCCAAAACTCCAAAATCTCCTGATTTTGGAGTTTTTTGCTTTTATTCAATTATGATTTTAGCTTCTTAAACATTCAAAAATATAGTTTAGTTCAGCCAGTTCAGAGCATTCCGATTTTTCATCGGAAGCGGTCGGGGATTCAAACCTTCCGATGAAAAATCGGAACAAGCTATCATCGCCCATAAATTCCAAAACTCCAAAATCTCCTGATTTTGGAGCTTTTTACTTTTATTCAATTATGATTTTAGCTTCTTAAACATTCCAAAATATAGTTTAGCTCCAGCCAGTTCAGAGCATTCCGATTTTTCATCGGAAGTGGTCGGGGGTTCGAACCTTCCGATGAAAAATCGGAACAAGCTATCATCGCCCACAAAATTCCAAAACTCCAAAGTCTTTTGATTTTGGAGTTTTTTGCTTTTCATTCAATTATGATTTTAGCTTCTTAAATATTCCAAAATATAGTTTAGCTCAGCCAGTCCAGAGCATTCCGATTTTTCATCGGAAGCGGTCGGGGGTTCGAACCTTCCGATGAAAAATCGGAACAAGCTATCATCGCCCACAAAATTCCAAAACTCCAAAGTTCTTTGATTTTGGAGTTTTTTGCTTTTATTCAATTATGATTTTAGCTTCTTAACATTCCAAAATATAGTTTAGTTCAGCCAGTTCAGAGCATTCCGATTTTTCATCGGAAGCGGTCGGGGATTCGAACCTTCCGATGAAAAATCGGAACAAGCTATCATCGCCCACAAAATCCAAAAACTCCAAAGTCTTATGATTTTGGAGTTTTTTTGTTTTTATTCAATTATGATTTTAGCTTCTTAAACATTCCAAAATATAGTTTAGCTCCAACCAGTCCAGAGCATTCCGATTTTTCATCGAAAGTGGTCGAGGATTCGAACCTTCCGATGAAAAATCGGAACAAGCTATCATCGCCCACCTAGAAACTCCTTAAGAAATTAGGGAGTTTTTTTTCAAAAAATCCCTAAATCTAGGTATTGCACCTGTAAATAAAGTGCTTTAAATTGTAAGAATTTATTTAAATAAAAACTTAAAACTATTTTTATGTCAAAATTCAGCGAACAGGTCCATATAGCCATCAATTCCTTTAGCCAGAATATCATCTATTCAGATTTGAAGCTGTCGCAAAAAATGGCCGACCACCATTATTTTTCTTTTGTATGGCAATACAGCGGAAGGGCTGTGATTGCTCCAGAAGATCAGGCAAAAGCGGTTGCAGAGCATATAGGGAGCGAAGTGATTTTCACCTTTAAGGTTAATGATATTAAATTAATGTCCAAAGGGATTATTAAAAGCCTGAAATCGGTTGATCTGCATGGCAGCCCAGCGGGACTGCACGTTACGGGAATCAGCCATACCGTGGTCCTGAGCGATATGAAAAAGTCAAGAATTTTTCTGAACAAAACCCTGCAGCAGATTGCGTTGGAAATTTTTGCGGAAGAAAGTTCGGGAGAGTTTTACCAAAGAGAAGCCATCAAACCCACACTCACTAAAACTTTTGGCTGCAAGCCGCAGTACAATGAAACGGGTTTCGAATTCATGAAAAGGCTTTCGGCGCGCTATGGAGAATGGTTTTATTTTGACGGAATGCGGATGCAGTTCGGGCAGCTGAAATCCAGCAGGGTCGAACTCATTGCAGGATCTTCGCTCCATGGATTCACCTATGAGGCAAATCTGGTTTCGAGTAAAATTTCATTAGGAGGGTATGATTACAGTTCAGCGTCAAATATTCGAAATTCATCGCTCAAAACCGCAGCGGGAAGCCGAGATAGGTTCGCCATTTCTATGGGGTGGAATCAGGACGCCATAACCAATTCAGATTTAAGCGTTGGCGCCTACACCAATAATGCCCAGAATAAGGAAGAAATCGAAGAAATGGTCAGGCTTCAGACAGCGGGAAGCGATGCCAACAGAATTTTTTACAGCGGGATTTCCTATTATCCTATTGGTTTGGGACAGGTTTTCGTGATTCATAACAAAGAAATCAGACATGATTTGGTGGCCATAGAAGTTGTGCACCACTCAGAAGTAAACGGAAACTACCGCTGCGAGTTCAGGGCAATCCCTTCAGATGTTGCGGCGCCGCATTATACAGATGTAAAAGCTTTTGCCGAAGCCGAAACCCAACCCGCAAAAGTAACAGACAACAACGACCCCGAAGGTCTGGGGCGCGTAAAAGTGGAGCTTTACTGGAACGGCTGGGGAAACGATAGCGACTGGATGCGCGTGGTGCAGCATTACGCAGGCCCGTCAAGAGGCACGTATTACAGGCCCGAAATTGGCGATGAAGTGCTGGTAAGTTTTGAAGGCGGCAATGTCGAGAGACCATACGTATCAGGTTCGCATTATAACGGACAGGCAAAACCGGAGTTCTTTGACCCTAAAAACAGCATAAAAGGCTGGAAGTTCAGATTTGGACAGATGCTTAAGTTTATAGAAAAAGTGTGCATCAAGCTCTCTGATGCGAGCGGGAATGAAATTCATTTGGATGAGGAGAATAAAAATATGACATTAACAACTCCAGGCACTTTAACTCTTAACTGTAAAGACCTTGTCATTAATGTGGGAAATAATATGTCAACGAATGTTACAATAAATAAAACCGATATGATCGGATTAAATCATAGTGAAAATATTGGAGGAACAAAAGGACTTGATGTTGGAACTGATTTTAGTGCCATTATTAATGGAAAATACTCTGAACATATTAAAGGGAATTTTGAATCTAGAACCGAAAAGGACAGACATGACAATAGCAAGGAAGGTTTAAATCATTATACCGAAGGCGATTTGAATAAGAACGCCCAAAAACAGATACTAAATAACAGTGGAGAAAACACCAGACATAATTAATAATGAGCAGAATAAGAATAGTTGAGGGAACAACAACAATATATACCAAAGGAAACCATTATATGTATTCGGAAGGCAATATCACCTTTAATGCTCAAGGTTTTATAAATGAAACGTCGGAGAGTTATTCTTATGGAGATCCTATTGAAGCACCTGTACTTATAGATGAAAAGAGGATAGTAGAAATATATTGGACATTTGGAGATACAAAATTAGCCGATAAATCAAGATTTTATGTGGACATGAATTTGGTTGTAAAAACTATAAATTATAAAGAAGGAGAAAGCGTAACAGTGTGTATAAAAAGTGAAGATGGACAAGCTTTGACAGATAATTTGAAAGAATTAAATCTTACTAAAACAGTAGATAAAAATAACATTGTAATTTTTGAAAAAGTGTTAAAAGACTACACTTTGAATTTACTAGAAAAAGATGATATGCAGTAATAGCGAATATAAACCTATATAAAAAAAATTATGGATTTTGAGAAAATGATCCCATTACAATTAATGCAACGTGTTATTCTAGCTACATCTGGCGGTGTTCAGGCAAGAGGAATAGCTCCAACAAGACCAAAATGGGATGATATGATTAAAAATTACCCAGATACTTCTGTAAATGTCGCTACTCTATATAGTGACATAGGTAATGGTTTAATAAATTTATACAGCAAAGCACCCGAAGATTGGGAAAATACTTGTTCTTTTAGGATGAGTAGAGGATTAAATTTAAGTGGTTTTAAACTTCCTAAAGATAATTCAAAGTATAGAGAAAGAGGCTCTAGTGGAGGAGTACATACTGGGGCAAGTATAGGAGATAAAAAATATTATTATTGGTATAGAGTAAAAGAATTAGGAAAATACTTAGAAGAAAACCTAGGTTCACCAGAATTTGATGTAACACTCAAAAAAGCTGATGTAGGTGAAAAAAAAGTTGGATTATCAATTACTGATTGGTCTAAATTAAGAAAACTTAAGGGAATTGTGATGTTTAAAGTTTCTGGATGGGGAAATGCTTCAGGTCATTTTACTTTATGGGATGGTAAAAATTTAATATATCCTGGAGAACCACAACATAATGATCCATCAAGTGAATATTACTATTTTAATATGAAATATGAGCGATATAACCCCATTAAGAAAAAAAATATTGTTATACAAACAGACGAAATAAAGCTATGGGAACTAAAATAAAAGATATCTATATAGTAATTTTTCTACTGTTTTTTTTAAAAATAGTTGGGCAAAATAAAATAGTAGAAATAAAAAAATATGCTTTCAATAAATGTTTGAGTTATAATTATCAAAAAATTGATTCAACATTTTATAAAACGTATAGAGATGCTTCTGGAGTTCAGATTTCAATAAACGGGGGATTTTTAGAGAATGATGAGTTGAAAAATAAAATAGTAGATTACACTATTGCGATAACGGGGATATATCATTCTCAAGAGAATAATTTACATTTTGAAACTGGAGATAAGAATATTATTTTTTGTAATTGTTTTAATTTTTATGAATCAAAAGGACTCGACAAATTTGTAAAGAAACTATTGAGGTAAAATAATTTGAAAGTCTTTTCTCCCAATGCAAGTGGCTGGTTCTTGAACGCAATCTAAATCAATTTTAAATTACATTGGCACGAGCGACTCGTTCGTTCTAATATGTGGATATTTCTTCTAAAAAAGTAGATGGAAAACCTAAAAATGTGGAACGAGATGTTGGACATTTTTATAATAAAGAGGGAACTTTTGAAGGGAAAGTAAATGAACCCGATTTTGAGGGAAGTGTTGATGATGTGTATGTATGCGATGGGAAATCTACTAAAAAAAATAAAAATGGGGATGATTTTGTTACATATAATAATACCGAATCGTTAAAAATTAAAAATGATGTGTTTTTAAGAATAGCTGGTTTAGCTTATTCAGAATCAGGGTTTTCATTAGATGTTATAAAATGCATACCATATATAATTGTCAATCATCATAAACAATTAACTAATTCTAAAGTTGCTAAATATAAGAATGGTTGGATGTTAAATAACACTTTAATTAAAATGAGAAACAAATGGGATGATAGTACTTACGCCCATACTTTCCACTATGGAGCACAAGGAAATCCTGCATTTCGAAATTTCTTAGATATTGAATTAAATGAAATTATCGATTTCGACAAAAATGCTGACGGTAGAAATAATAATACTAAAATGAAAACTTCTATAGAGTATACTATAAAAGCAGTTAAATATTTCAACAATGATTATGTAGATGAGGATTATTCTGATGGAGGAATTGGTTGGCAAGGAGCGGACATCTGTACTAATGAAAATTGGAAAGAATGGTTATTTATACATCCTGATCATAAAAAAAATGCTTTTAAAAATTGGTCAAACTCCAACATTCTTGATAAATCAATATTTGAATCAGTTTCTGTGTTTAAAGGAGATTTTGGCACAACCATTATCTATAAATCAACTTCATTTAGTTTTAAAAATAGCTCAACAGGTAATTTATGAGGATGGCAACATTTTTTTTCTGTTTTTTCTTAAACATATTAAGTGCGCAGAATGATAGATCTGGTTTTATTCAAAAAAAAATAGAATCATGTAGAACACCAATTAATGATTCTACATATGTTTATTATATTAATGAGAATTTATATAATAATGAAATCAAGTTTATTCTAAAAACTGAAAATGTAATTACTTCAGAGTGCAATAAAAGTTCAGTAACAAAAAAAATAATTGATAAAATAAATTTTTCTCAAAATCCAATAGTAGAAATAAATAATTACGACATTAAAAATATTGTTTTCAAAGATTTTACGAATCTCATTCCGACTAAGATTATAGCATTAAAGAAATTAAATTATGTAAGTATTATAATCGAAGTAAATAGTTTTTCATATTCAACAATAGGTAATGGGTACATATATATATGCTTTAAAGTTAATCAGAAAGGAAAAGTAATTAAGAAAAAAATATTTGAATCAAAATTGCCTTTAAAAACAAATATGCATAAGAATATTTTTTAAACAATTGTGATATTCAAGTGAATAATAATCTCCTGCTAACTTGAGTGTCCAGCTCGTGAACACTATCTAAATCAATTTTAAACTATACGGGCACGAGCGAGACGTTTGCGCTAGCAGGGGTTCGCAATGCTATTTTAAAAAATGTAGAAAAACTAGATTATATTCTTCAAGCTTTAGATCTAATAAGTTTTGCAATGGATGAAAAAAAAAATAGAGATCATCACTACCATGTTTGCTCCTTTGGACTTTTTAAATGCAATGGTTTATCCAAGCATTAGCAAACCTATTGAAGAAGTTTGGGACGGAATGGTAAATACCACTATTGAAGAAGCAAAAGATAGAGGGCTTTCGGGGATTTATGATTTGACAGATTCTGAGTGGTTTAATAAGAATAAATATGGAAATTATCAGTATACTTTGATAAATAATGAAATATTAAATAAATTACTAAAAGGAGAAATAAAAACATTAAAAGAATTAAACAAACTTTCTGAAAATCAATTAATAAAATACAATTATAATAAATCTTTATTTGAGTATACTATTCTTTATTATACATTAAAAGAAGAAAATACTGATAATTATAAAACTTACGTTGATTCTATCTTTATAAACTAAAAAATGAAATATACTCATATTATTGTTGCAATAGTTTCATTGCTAATATCTTGCAAAGAGGAAAAAACTCTTGAAATTAAACAAATAGATACAAAAGAAATAGTAACTATTCTGCCTAATTTAAAAAATCCTTTGATAAAAGATAGCGTTGTCTTATCGATTCCTTTTGAATTTCAAATACTTATCGATTCTTCGGTTGATTATGTTGTCTGGCTATATAGAGTTGATAATAAAACTTTAAGAGACGGTTCTTTCGATTATCAAGTTTATAAAAAACAAAACAAAACAAAAATAATATATCAATTAGATTCTGATAAAGCATTAATTAATAAACCTATCAATATCATCATCAAAGAACGAAATCATTTAATATCGAAAACAGATGCTAGAAAACTATTAAAAAAATACGATATAAACAGATCATTGGATAATTTAAAATTTAGAGATACAATAAAATTGACAACATATGATAAATTCAGAAATGAAAATAAATCTTTGATTAATGATTTTGAAAAAATTAGCGATTTATAATCGCAAAATTGAAATGAACACAAATATAAAATGAAATGTACATTTTTTAAGTAAAAGTACTGTTCGATAAATAAAAAAACTAAAAATTACGATTGAATGACCATCAATTTATATACTGGTCTTTAATTTTATCGAGTTCTGCAAGTTCTTTATTTACTGCAGTACATTGAATAGTGTAAAATGTTGTCCTTGATATAGGATAGACAGGATTAATGTATTTACGTAGGATAACCGTATCAGGAACATCAGGCGTTTTATGTGCCTTATAAATATCTAAAATAAGTTTGTAACGCTGTAATGTGCTGTATCGTATTCCGAAAGATTGTTTTGTTAAAGCCATAGAAGCAAATTTATAGATATATTACATTTTAAACAAATCGATTTTGGGCTAGTTTTAGCTTATATTATAGAATGGAGCAATCTAGACATCATTTATTTATAAAAGCTTTTAAAGCAGTTTAAAAAACCTTTTAAAACAATTTAAAAGTAGAATAGAAAAAGCCGTTAATATGATTAACGGCTTTTCATTTTTTCTAGTTCTTCTATTTGCTGTAGCTTTTTATTTATCGAAGTGGTTAAAATCTTATCAAATGTCACTCGGGAAATTGGATAAATTGGCTTAATATACTTTCTAAGAACTACAGAATCGGGAATGTCTTCCGTTTTGTATTTTCTGTACAATTCATAAATCAATTTATATCTAAGAAGAGTATTTTTTTGTTTTAAAAGTTTTGTCTGTTCTGCTGTCATTTATTTTTCTTTTTAAATCATTTATGCGTTGTTTATAATTTAGAAAAACCGCCTTTACAGGCGGTTTTATATAGATAAATATTATTCTATTTGCAATTTTGCAATTAGGATGTTTTTTCTACTATTGTGTAATCAAATGATACATTCTGATCGTCGTTAGTCATTTCGCGAATGCACAATCTAAATGACGTAGCTGAATGCTCTCGTGTGTTATGAAATACGTTGTTGTCCAAATTGAAATTTGCCGAATTTGAACGAAATGACCCCAGAACCTGATAATTTGATGTGCCAATATTTGGGAATGAAATAACAGTAGAATAACTGTTCGATGTTATATTTCCAATGACTTTAGTATTTTGATAAAGCACTTTTAAGAAAGCAGGTTTATTTTTAATATATGCATTCGATGCTGTATCATTGACGTTGAAATCTGACTGAACATTTTTCTGTGCATTTTCTTCGATTCCGTTTAGCTTCGTTTCAATTAAATTTAATCTACTGGCAAAATCACTTCTAAATTCTTCAATATCTTTTGTTGGAAATGGTCTTTTAAACGAGTTCCAAGGCCATGAAATTTCAGCGCTTCCAATTGTTGCATAACGAACAATATGCACAGTTTTTACCGCACCGTTTTCAAAGGTTGCTTCTTTATTTTCTTCGATAATGATAACCGTTGAACTTTCATTGACTGCTGAAGCTTCGCGAAATTCCAAAAGTTCGCCATCTATAAAAACAAAACCGTTTTTAACTGTGGTGCCGATTTTATCACAGCCTGAAACAATGGTAAGGTTTCCCGCCAATTGTCCAAAGGCATTGAAAATAGACAATGTTGTAAATATCTCCTGCAACCTTTCAGTTTTTAACGGAAAACCGCCTGTCTTATTAAAATTTATCTTATTCATGAATAAAAATATTGTAGTGAAAACTGCCTGCTATGTAAAATTTAATTTATGCGTTATGCAACTTTTGCAGAAATAATTGCACCGTTTGCTTTGTTGCGAATTGGCATCGCTAAGAAACGTTTGTCAAAACCAATAATTGTCGCTCTCAACTCTGGGTCTTTTTCACGGCTGTAAACATTTACAGTTCCGTCAGCTTTCATCACTTCGTCAGAACTGAATGAAAAAGATGAATAAGTATCAGATGCGCCAGGAACAGAACCGAAAGGTTTTTTAGTTTTAGTTGTAGCGTTATAGATAGCATTTTCGCCATACTCCAAGATATTGAAACTTGCAAATCTTTTAGGCTTGCCGTTCACAATGTCTGTAATATCTTTAAAAGCTTTTAAATCTTCAACCAATAAATCTTCAAGGTGTCTTGGCTCTAGAACCAAGTAACGCTTGTCAACAGGTATTTTCAAAGTGTCGTATGCTCTTTTTAGCCTTAAAATATCAATCACTAGCATACGCTTAAATCCATCGCCGTTGTCGGGTCCGGTTGTTTCAATAATTGGCGTATTAGCTGAGTGTGAACTTGGCGAATATGCGTGAGCCGCTTTTGCTCCGGTTTTTGCCTGCAAAGACATTCTGTGTGAGTATATGACACTTTCCATTTTGTCATACGCAAATTCCATTGCTTCAGGATTGCTCACTTTTGTGTTGGTGGTTTCAAACAAGTCAAGTTCAAAAGAAAGCGGTGTATCTTCACGATCATTAATTGCAATTGGATAAGTAGTGTTGTTTATCAATACGGCAGGGTCGAAACCGCAATCCGCCATATTAATGATGTCAAAATTTACATTTTCTGAGAAATCCTGAGCGTATTTCAAAAAAGATGCTTCTGAATAGTAATTTTTCATGATTTGGCTAGTCCAAATCTGTGATTGTAATGCCATAGATAGTATTTATATTTAAGATTAATTTTTAGTTTTTATACTCTTCCTTAAGTAATTTTTTAAACATTTCGGGATTTGAAGCCAGTTCGTTAGGAGCATGCTTTCTGTAATCTTCTAAAGTCCATTCAGATTTATCTTTATCAGATTTAGCATTTTTTAACCTCTCGGTTTCCTGCATTTCCCAAAGTGATACTGTTTTTATAGGGAACAGCTGTAAAAGATTTTTCTTCGCTTCATAGAAATCATCACTAAATTGTTTAACGAAAATTTCTCTAAGTGCTGGCTGTAGTAAACGTCTGCTGATTGCTAAATCAATCATTTCGCCAGCCTCCTGTTGTTGGGCGTTATCAACTTTTTTAAGCTTTAATTTTAGAGTATCGTTTTCAAGTTTCAAAGTCTTGACTGCCCCCAGAACCAGTTTGTCTTTTTCTGCCCCGCTTGGCAGATTTAAAAGTGTGGCAATTGAATTTACATCACTTAAATGATTAAGTTTTAGTTGTACTGTATCAAAATTATCAGTGTATAATTTTAGAGCGTTTCCATTGCTTGGAATTGCAACAATCGAAATTTCTATCAATTCGCATTCTTTCAGATAATCGCCGTTATCATCCTTAAGCAATGCATCTCTGTCGTGTCTAATACCGAGACTTGTAGCTTTTAGAAATCCTCTCTCAACTTTTCCCATTACTTCTTTTGCAAATGGGTCAGCTTCATCGAAAACGGCATCAGCAAACAATTTACCGTCTCTCTTTTGTAGGTTTTCCCAACGTCCAATAACCATTGGGGTATCATGCATATAAAGCATGATTGGGTTTTTCTCAAAACGTGTGGTGTCAATTCCGTCCGTCAAGATTCTAAAACCGTAACTGTTAACAGTTTCATCAGAAACTAAAAATGTGTGTTTCATAGTTATTATTAAAAATTTTTACATTATTTCTTTGTACCAAATGTTTTCGATTCTTTCGATTGAAATTGCAAGGTTTTTTATGTCCTGCGTATTCGAATTTGGATCGTCTACTAAAATCCTAAATCGCGCGCCTAATATTTTTAAATCCTGACTGTACTTCTTGCGCCTCGCTTTGGTTTCTTTAAGCCATACTCCAACGGTTTTTTCAGTCACATTTAATTCTATAGCTATCTTCTTTTGTGATGTTCCGCTTAGATAAAGCGCAATCGCTTTATTTTTTTCGATGTGTTTTACTTGTCTGCTCATAGCGCATCAGTTGACCAGTTAATTTCTATTTCTTTGTCAGGATTCCATCCTGTGTATTTTATTTCCTTAAGCGTCTGGCTGATTTTGTACTGTAAAAGTTCTGAATGCTGAAACACCTGCGTAGCTTCTGAACTGGGAAAACTTAAGCCTAGTAAATAGCCTCTTTCCTGATTTATGCAGATTCTTTCGCCACGTGTAAAAACTTTATTCTTTTCGGAGCAATATTGTAAGACTATATTTAACTGCTCTATCCTGTTTGGCTGTTGATTCATTTTTGATGTTGATTTAATTAAACACTAAAAGCCATTCAATTAAGAATGGCTTTTTTTGTGGCTTGCGCTAAATATAATTACCGTAGAAAGTTTTATCATTTATAATCTAGTTTAAATAGCTTACAGAACTATATAAATACTCCTGCTTGCATGGGCTTGCAATTCTGTTCTGTTCAGTAAAAAAATGAGTGTCAAATCTCATTGTTAATTCAATTTTTCCATTACAGTTTGAGAAAACAGAACTTTTGCAACTTGCTATGTTATTTTGCATGCTTAATGCCTGAATAACCCCAAGTTGAATATGTGTTTCGAATACCCCTTTAGGAACAGCAGTAACAATTTGTGACATCTCGCCAGTATTAAAAACAATATCCGTAACAATTGCTTTGTTTGGAATTGTAAACATTTGTGATTGCAATTCTGTTTGGTTTATAACCTCTGTTTGTTTTGTTGCTTGATTTTTCATATTTTTGCTCTTCATATTGATTATACCGCTTAGCGGTTTAAATTTAATTAAGGTAGCTTCTGAGAAAAGCTACCTTTTTTTATTTGTTACTCTGCTTAAAACCAGCTTACAGTCACAGCCTTATTTTTGGTGCTTCTGTAAATAGGAATGCCAAAAAATGTTACTGTTGTAACTGTTTGCATCCCGTTTAATTCAGCATTTACTTTGTGTAGTCTTGTTTTTTTAAATGGATTTTTCATGTTGTTTATTTTTTTTAGTTAGTTATGTGAATACTGTTTTTGCATTTTCTTTACGAAATTTTCTCTATTCGCAACAATTTTTTTCATACATAAAACAGCATCCTTATTGTTTCTATTAAACCTCGATACGGCAGTATTTCTAGGTACATTTAGAATAGTACTTAAAGTTTTTAAATCGCCTTTCTCAATTTTTGTAATTATTTTCTGTTTTACTGATTCTATTTCCATTGTTTATATATATTTGTGCGTTGTTATTAATGCAAATATATTCGCTTTTGCGAATATTACAAACAAATGAATGTTAAAATTTCGCAAATGAGTATTAATTATGACTATTAACGAACGAATTGAAGAAATAATAAAGACCTTATTTAATGGTAAAAAAAGCCGTTTTGCTAGTCAAATAGGCGTTTCACCAACGGTTATTGAAAATATAGTTGGCACAAGAAAGGGCAATCCATCGTTTGGAGTTTTAGAAAAAATAGCATTCGCAATTGAGAATATAAATCTCGATTGGCTATTGACTGGTCGTGGTAAGATGACTGTAGAACAAACTAGCAGATCAAAAAAAAATGAAAATGATTCAATTATTACTGAATTAAGAGAAAACATTGACAAAATAAGTAAGGAAACTGATACGTTAGGCACTCTTTTGGAGAGCAAACAGGAAACTATTGATTCACAAAGAGAAACGATTCGATTACAGCAAAGTAAAATATTAGAATTAGAGGAAAAATTAAAATCTAATTTATAGGTGTGTCTTGTCTGTTCCAACGGTAGGAACAAGCCCTTAAAATTATTTAATTTTATTCGTCATTCTTGTATTTAAATTATACGAAATTGGAGTATTTAAGACGCCGATGATAACTATAAATCTTGCAAACCATTACGAACACTGAGCTAACAGCTATAATTTATATTAATTTTTTGAATTAAAGGGGGTATTTCACGCAGTTTTTTGATGCTTTTATGCTGTAAAATGTAATTATAGGGGGTGTTTCACGCAGTTTTTTTGCATTTAAGAGGTAAAGCAAGAAGTAAAGCAAGAAGTAAAGCAATAGAAAAATGTTCGATTAGCATTTCTGGCTCTCAAAATACACAAAATGCGAATTTATACTCGTTTTGCGTATTTATAAAATTTACAAAATACTTTAAATTCCTGATATAAAGCGTCTTAACACTAAAAAAGTATTATTATTTATGCATTTGGGGTCATCTCGAAGCCATTTTTTGACGTTTGAAGGGGTCTAAAAGTGCATTTGAGGGGTATCTCAACGCTACTTTTTATACACCTTAGAGGCAAAGCAAGAGGCAAAGCAAGAGGCAAAGCAAAGGTTTAAAACAGTCTTTTTTTAGGATTGTAAACTGTTTTTTTAAAACCGTTTAAAAAATATTTAAACACTATTTTAAAAGGTTTTAAAGTATGCTGTTTTTTGCTCGTGCATTGATTTTATTGATAATATAGGTTAGTAAGCATGCCAAAAGGAAAAAACCTTTTAAAGTTATTTTAAAAGGTTCTTTAAATGGTATTTTACGCTCTTAAGCATTGATTTTACTTGGTCTGTATTGTGTTGATGGTACTGAATAACAGCATAACCTTTTAAAATTCTGTTCCAATGGTACACAAATGATACACGATGGTACACTTTTGTACATTTGATTTTTTTTGATTTTCGACCTTTTTTGGTCTTAGTACCTTATTTTATTGGGGTTTTCGGACTTTTTTATATTTTAGTGTTTTGTACATTTGAATTTAGTGCCCATAGATTCTATTTATTTCAAAGCCATAAGGGGCAAAAAAGAAAATTTTTATGTCGTAAAAAAAATTAATTGGTAAAAGACTTTATAAACTTTATTGCACGAACAAGCAGAATTAAAAAAAAATAACAATTCAGCAAAATATATTAAAGACTAAAAAATATGAAATTTATAATTGCCTTTGTGTTTTTAACACAACAGTTCGTTTTCTCTCAAGAAAAAAATATTGATTATTTAACTCTAAATAAAGAGAATTTTCAGATTAGACATAATTCAGTAACTTTTAAATTTTCTGTTCTAGCCACTAAATATAAAAACCGCTATGATCTTGCCCGAGACACAATATTAAAAGAAGGAAATTATATAATTAAATACGATGATTTTTTTACAAAATTTTCAGTAAATAAGGCTGGTAAAATTGACGGAAAACTTGATGAAAAGTTTATAAAGCGTGGTGAGGTATTCACAACTAAATACCAAGTTAGAGATGGATTTATATATAAAGCTACTACATACGATTCATCAGCCAATCTACTTACAGATAGCGATGTTTATTATTGCGGAGACATTGTTGAAATCGTGATGATTGCAGCAAATGGTGAAAAAAAAATAACAATTGAAACTCCACATACTACGAAAATTAGAAAATATGATAGAGAAGGTGCTTTTTTAGATGAAGAAACATGGAATAAAGCTGGAATATATTGTCCTGATAAATAGATTAAGATTTTTTTACAAAAAAACTTTAAATTTTTATAAAAAAGTAAAACACTTAAATTCTAGTGCGATAAACTTATTAGATGATGACCATAATTTTTCTTTATACCAAAATATCATCATACTTATCTTGGTTTTTATTAGTTTGTATATTCTTAATCTGCATTATTACATATTTTATAGAAAAATGTCAACTTAATAAATTAATAAAAAAGGAGAAAACAGAACTAGATTATTTTAAGCTATGCGGAGATAAAATTGTTATTAAATATGATGAATTAATATTAAAAACAAACTGCTGGATAGAAAATGAAGAAGATTTAGAAAAAGTATCAGATAAAACAAGTCGTAATATAATAATTTTAGAAAAAATGCATAGAGGTTATCATTTTAAAATAGCATATGAAATTTATATGGAACCTGAGTTATTAAGAATGAAACTTGCATTAAAATATGAATTAGACTTTTACTATAATCCTGCTAATTTTGATCATAATTTGTTAGATTTTACATTTTTATTTCAATAAATCTTTTCTAGGGCGAGCGTCCCGCTCGAGAACACAATCTAAATCAATTTAAAAAACCACATGAGCACGAGCGAGATACCCGCGCTAGCAGTTTTTTTCACTATTTCCTCTCAACAAATACAATACGTATTTATACTTGATTCAGAATTAGTAAATTTCCCTAGATTGGCTAATAATCTAAATTAAATATGAAAAATAAAATCATTCTATTACGCAGTTTACTTGAAAGAAATAAGATCTTTTTTGAAATCATAACTGCAACGGCATTAACTACTGCAAGCATTTTCATCTCAATTAAAGCCAATAATATTGCAAATTACGCGAATGGAATTTCCGAAGAACAAACAGAAATCATGAAGTCGGAAAACACTCCACGAATTCAAATTAAAAGAGATGAATTATATACAGACTCAACGAAAACAAATTATATAACTAAATGGTCTATATACAACAATAATAGCAAGTTATCTAATTTTGAAATTCAAAAAGAGGTTTCATATCTTGTCTTGGTAAAAGAAAACCTCAAAGAAATAGATCTTCCCTTGGTAAAATATCTCGATGCTGGCAAAGTAAGCAATCAAAATGAAGGTTTAATATATGAGTTTGATAATAGACATTGCTATGAATACGAATTCTTAATAAATCAAGAATTATCAAATCATGGCAACACGTATATAAAAAGCTATATTGAAATATCGTATTATACTATTTCTGGAAACAAAGAAACTAAATTCTACCAAATCCTTCCATTGATTCAAGAGATTTCTAGTGACGAATGGAAATCCAATGAAAATGATTGGCGAAATAAAAATCAATCTGCAATCACTTTGGAACACATCCAAAAAAATATGAATCAGATTAAAAAAGATATTAAAAGTTAATTAAATGACAAACATACTTTTAACTTCTTAACTTTTATAAACACAAAGCATTGTCAATTCAAGGAATGAGAAATCACATTCAAGTATCGACAAAATTTGACGATATAGCTAACGAATTTCTTATGTGGTTTCTCGTCCCTCGAAATGATAAGATCAAGAGCTTTCGTCATCCACTTTAAAAAAAACAAACAATTTAAAATCAATCATTACCCTTTATTTTCTCGCATACCTTTTCAAGAAGACTTTTAGTCTGCTTAAAATATTTCATCTTATCATCAATCTCTTTTATTTTGGCTTGAAAAAGTTCAAGTGTTTCTGGTTTCGAATCAGTTGTTTCGAACCAGCTGATCAATATTTTCTTTATTTCTGCCAAAGTAAACCCGACCTCTCTCGCTTCTATAATAATTTCTAAACGCTCAATAGTATTAGCGTCATAATGTTTATAATTATTAGAAGTCACATTTTCATCAGTCAATCCTTTGATCATTCCTAAATTCTCGTAATATCTAATTGTATGAATTGACAATCCCGTTTTTTTTGATAATTCGTTTACAAGCATAACTTTATTTTTTTACAACAATAAAGCATAGAGTATAGTCTATACTTAACCATTGCAAATATACTAATTGTTTTTACTTTTAATGCTTAAAACATAAGAAAAGACTTCAACAACAGAAAACGCAGACGAAACAACAAAACATTAATCTAAGATCTCCAAAATTTCTGATGCAGTTTTCCTATTTTTATCAAAATTTCAAAAAATGCATATCATCATCAAAAAAATCAAAATCACAGTTTTTGCAATTGCATTAACAACCTGTAATTATTTTTACGCTCAAACAAACAAAATAGAAACCGAATTAGATGTTTTGTTTCAAAATGCATTTCAATCTAAAACTTTTAATGGAAATGTTTTAGTTGCTAAAAAAGGGAAAATTATATACGAAAAAGCTTTTGGTAAGGCCGATGCAAGCAATAACATTAGTTTAAATAAAAAGTATCGTTTTCATATTGGTTCAATCGCTAAAGAGTTTAATGCTGTCGGAATTATGATGCTAAAAGAGCAAGGAAAATTAAAACTTGACGATTCGGTTTCTAAATTTATTCCTGAACTTCCTTCTTGGGCCGACAAAATTAAGATTATCCATCTGCTTCAATACACAAGTGGACTTCCTCAAATAAAATGGAACGAAGTAAATCAGGATTCAGACAATATGGCATTTCTGTTAAAAACTTCCTCTTTAGAGTTTCAACCAGGAACTCAATACGATTACAACAACAATAATGTGTTTTTACAAAGACGTATTATTGAAAAAATCACCAATATGAGCTTCAATGCTTTTGTGATAAAGAAAATCTTGAAACCAATCGGAATTAAAAATGCCGTTGTAGATCCAAACGAAAAAGAGCCTCTCGTTGCAAAATCTTTTAACAAAGAAGAAAAACAAGACATCCTGAAATACAATATTTCAGGTTGGACGGCTTTAAACTTAAAGGACTTTTACAAATGGTCTGAAGCCATTAACTCTTTCAAAATTATCAATCAGCAATCGACGAACGAACTATTTGAACCTTTTTCTAAAGATAATCAAACTGGTCTCGGTGGCGGAACTATGGAAAATGGAAAAGTGACAAGTCACATACATGATGGTGCCGCTTATAATTACCAAGCTTTATTAATTAGCAATCCAAACTTAACAATTATTCTAATGACCAATAACAAACAGAATAATTTGGAGGAACTTAGCAACTCGATAGAATCTATAATTAAATAGATAACATTATTTTCTCAACAATAAGAAAAGCTCCATTATTATTTCTAATGGAGCTTTTTTGAAAATTATTACAGAAGTTCTTATTCCAATTTCGTTAATGCTTTTGAATTTCTCAGCAAAAACACATATTGAAAATAATCCGTCGCTGAAGCATCTTTTAGAGGCACAATATTTTCCCCGAAAGCTCTAGATTTTACTGTTATCAGATTTTGTAATTTTAAATAAGGTGAATTTTTCGCGTTAAGTTTAAAAAGTGTAATTGATTCTGGTTTACTCAATTCTTTTAGATCATTAATTCCTTTTACAAGCATTAATGGCCCGTCAGCATTTACCCAATCAATTTTTTCATTTTTAGGAGTAGGAAACTGAGGATTTTTAGGCAAATACATTTCGCTGTCAATTGTATAGCTCACAAAACTTGTCACTTTTACACCCGAGTCTTTTAATCCCGCAGCAAAAGTTGCCCTGCCCGATTCCGTTTTCTTCTGCAGCGTATGAAAATATCCAAAAAGTCCGTAGAATTTTTCATTTTCAAGATGCATTTTTTTAATTGAATTTTTGAAATTGCTCACCATAGCCTCATCTCTTGAAATTTTAGAATCATCATCAAAATTTTTGTCAATTCCGATTACTGTAATTTTTAGAGAATCAGCCAAATTCTGATTGTAATCGTAAATAGCATTCCATTTATCAAATAATTCCTGGCTAGCTTGCTGTGGAATCCTTCTCTTAATCGACTCAACAACTTCTTTCAACATCGTTTTATTTTTTTGCTTTTCAGACAAAAAAACATTGAGCTTTTTAGCCGTCAAACTATCCATTTCGGCAATGTAATATTTGATTCCCTCTTTTTTGTTTAAGAAAAAGAACATTTCTTGATCTATCTTTTGATTGTCTGCATAACCATGAATTTCTCCTAATAAAAATACTTGCGACTTGTAAAAATCTGCATCAAACAATTTCCCATCTATAGACGCCCCTACCTGAACATTGTTTTTTGACAAATAGCTTATATTATTATCATCTTTAGATTCTAAAAATAATTTGTTGCTGATAAACAGATAAGCTATAAAAAGTAAAATAATACTTAGAAGCGCAATAAACGTGATTTTGATAATTTTAAAAATTTTCTTCATGGTTAAGAATTATGGTTATTTTGATTTTCTGATGTAAAAATATTTTTATTCGCCAGAACATTCAATTTTTATTGACTGAATTGTCATTTACCGCTGATGAATTGTTTTACTTTCCAAAACCGTTTGCTAATGCCTCAACTAAACGGAGTTTTTATTATGCAAAAGCGCAGCTGTTTTTCTTGTAAATTTGTGATTCCTTGTTAAATCAGAATACAACATTCACAACTAAAAAACTCGAAAGAGAATTAAACGCTTTACAAACAAATGGAAATATTAATAATTACTGGCCCACCATACTCTGGAAAGGGCACTCAATGCGAAATTTTAAAAGACGAACTTAAATTTGAGCATATTTCGACTGGAGACAGGTGCCGTTTGGAAAAACAAAACGAAACGGAAATTGGAAAAATCATGTCTACCTATGAAGAAAAAGGAGATTTGGTTCCCGATTCTATCATGAAAGATCTCTTCAGTAAAATTTTAGATGAAAATATAGCCTCAAAAGGAATAATTTTAGATGGCTACCCAAGAACCGAACCACAAGTAAATGATTTGTTAGAACTTGTAAAATCTAAAAATCTGGAAATTGGGAAAGTAATAAATATTGAGGTTCCAAAAGAAGAACTTCTAAAAAGAGCAAAGAAAAGAGCCGAAACCTCTAATCGAAAAGATGACAAAGATGTCAATATTCACCTTAAAAGAATTGACGTTTTTGAAAACGCAACTAGACCTGCAATCGAATACATGAAATCAAAAATCAACGTTCTGACTTTTGACGGAATGGGGACAATCGAAGAAATAACAAAACGCATAAAAGATAATTTATAAAAGATAATTTATAAAAGATTCGCTTTATTCCATAAAATACAGATAAAAAAAACTCCAAAATCAACTGACTTTGGAGTTTTTCTCTAAAAAGGTTATTTTTCTTTCTTGGTTAATTGGAAAGCTATAGTCTCTTTCTTTTAGTAATACTTTTTTGTTTGTCTGGCCACTTGCAACTGTTACTATAAGAACTAATAAATAGTATTTTTCATGGTATCGTAATTTTAAGGTTATAAATTTATTTCGATACAAACCTCCGAAAGAATCCTATTGTGTGCGACCGAATAAAAATATTTGTACTCATTTGTCCAAAAAAAAAGAGTACGAATAACTTAAAACGAAGTACGAATAATTACAAAATACTAAATTACACCACTTTACGATATGCAGTAGGTGTGTAACCGGTATGTTTTTTAAATGCAGTATTAAACGATGATTTTGAATTAAATCCAACATCGTAAAGAATTTCTAAAACTGTTACTTTGCTTTTTGTGGCATCTTTTAAAATATCCATAGCATTTTCTATACGATAAGCATTAATAAAATCATAAAAATGCTGATCTAATTTATGATTGATTAAAAGAGACAAGTCCCGAACAGGAATTTTGACCCCCTTAGAAACGTCCTGAATCGTTAGCGAAGGATTAAGAAATGGCTTTTCTTCATTCATATACCGCTGCAGTTTCAACAATTCTTCACTGTACCTCTCTTCGTTTACAGCTGTAGGTGCGTTAATTTTTTCTTCAGAAACAATATCTTTTACCAGCTTTAGTTTTGAATCGATATTTCTGAATAAATCAGGATTATTTAATGCTTTAAACAAATACCAGCAAATAACAAAAGGCTGTAATACCATAATCCCAGCTTTTATCCACTCTGAAACATCCGGATATTCTGAAAATTTAAAAATATTTTTTACAATGGCAACCACATACAAGACAGAGAGAAGGGTTGCAAACTGAAATAACCAATTATAAGAATTAATGTGGGTACCGGCGTTATTTTCAACATACAGTTTTTTTGCTTTCTTTAATAACATAAAAATCGCTGCAAAATAAACAATGATCTGAATATGTATTAAAATATGAATAAACTGCAATTCGATCATACTTTTACGATTAATTATAAAATCCATTTTTGAAGCATCGTCTACAGCATAGAAACGCGGCACCAAAACTGCATTTACAATTAAAAACGGGAGCGCATGAAAAAGATATTTGGATTTAAGTCTGAAATCAGAATAAGAAACAGATAATACATATAAGTAGAATACTGGAATTTGAAGAAAAGCAAATGTAGTTCTGAATATTCCTAAATTTGAAGGCTTATCAAACATCAATCCGAACAAAGGTTCACTTAAATCTACTGCATTTAAAAACAGAAAAACGGCAAAAAGAACGTTGCTTATTTTATCTTTTGTTTTAACTGTGAGCAGAAAAAATATTAGCAATAATGAAATGAATAAAGTAATTATAGTTGCTACAATTAATAAATTAATTTTATCCATTTCTATTTTTAGTGGTATTATTGTTTAAAAATATAATCTGCCTTATTTATATCAGCCTTCAAACATTAGCACATTTATATGACTATATTTTGACGGTGAGCCCTTTTTCTTAAAGCGAATATATGAAATATTTTCACTTTTAATTATTTCCTTTTCCACAAAATAGAAATACATTTCTTACTCTTCAATTCATGATTTCCATTAAAAAAAGCACTGAGTAAAAATCTCTGAAATACTACGTTTTGCTTTCTCTACTCTAGAAAATTATTTTTAAGAATTTGAAACTATGGTTTTCTTCCTTTTATTATTAAAATAATTTCTTAGTGGAATATCGTAAACTACCATTACCGCATAAGCAAATCCAACTAATAAAATCACAGAACTTATTACAATCAATGTCAATTTTGCCATATCAGGTTTATAGTTGGTATAATAATTTCCAAACATCCATAAAAATGCATAATGCGTCATGTACAGCGGATAAGATATTTTTCCAGAAAAAACACAGGCTTTTTTTAATCCAGGTTTTAAGACAGCACCAGCACCTAAAGAAATCAGCAATGGAAAATACAACAGCACAACCAAAGGTTCAGAAATCCAATTGTATTCTGAAAATGGCATAACAAAAGCCAATAGCAGCAAAATAGTCAACCCGCTAAAACCAAGCTTGCTTTTAATAATCCAATTTGATCTGTAAATAAGCAATCCTGCTAAAAAAGAATACGAAATTCTTGCACACCCATCCCAAAAAGTCGGACCGCTCCATCCTCCTAATAGATTACCTGAATTATATCCGACATAACAAATCGCAATTGCAGATAATAAAGTTAATAGCAATAAAAAGCTTCTCGCAACTCTATAAAGGACAAATGCATAAACGATATTAGCAATGTACTCCCAAAATAACGACCATGCAGGCGCATTAAAACTAAATAAATTGAAACCGCGATCAGCAATAACTGGAAACGGAATAAGAAATATAGAACAAATAAATGCCAAAATAATTTTTCCAGTGCTGTACAATTCTAAGTAGCCGCCAAACGGATCAAACAGAAAAGCAAGCAACCCCAATATCGATCCTGCAATAACCAACGGATGCAATCTTATAATTCTTGAGATAAAAAAATTGCGAAGTCCCATCTTTGCAATCCGATCATCATAGGCATATCCAATTACAAATCCCGAAAGACAAAAGAAAAAATCGACAGCCAGAAATCCGTGTCCTATAAAATTCTGGCTTGGATCGGTAAAAATCCATTCCATAAAATGGAACACAACAACTGCAAAAGCTGCAATGCCTCTTAATCCGTCTAAAATTTCAAAATGCTGTTTAGTTTCAAGAACTGCTGTAGAAGATTGGCTAGTATTCATTAAATCGTAATATTCTTTTAATTAACTAATATAGCTTGCAAGTTCTACAAATTAATAGTTAAATCAAAGTATGAATCACCTTCAGTTTCGAGATAAGATTTAAAATTCTTTAAAAAAGAACATTTTAATCATTCAGTCCTTTCCCGTCTAGAATTCGTGGAATATTCTTTTCTATTCTAGCCGCTCTCGTTTTCGACTGTTTAGGTTGAGAAAAATGAAGCAAATAGGCACGTTGCCTTCCGGGAGTTAAAGCATCAAAAGCTTTTTTAAAATTCATATCAGAATCAAACTTATGCTGAAGTTCTTCTGCAACTTCAAAATCAGAAACTTTTTTCAGTTCGACTTTCTGCCCTGACTTCTCGATTTCAGCCGCCTCAAAAATATATCTTTTTAAAATTTCCTTCTTTGACAAAATATCCTCCACATTCGTAAATCGAATTTGGCGCGCTGCCTGCACATTATCTGACTGCTGAATCAAAATATGATCTGGATCTTTCATTAAAGCCCCTTTAAAAAACAGAAAAGCACAATACTCCTTAAAATAATGAATTAATACAATATTCCCTTTTTCGAAAGTATAACATGGAGATCCCCATTTCAATTCTTCAGACAAATGGCAATCTAAAACAATTTCTCTCATCACCTTGATTTCGGCTTTCCATTTATCTGCATCTTCAAAATAAAAATCAACTTTAGAATTTGTGCTATACTTTGTCATGATACATCAATTTGTTAAGTATATAAATTTAGTATTTTTTATACAGCTAAAATTCAAAACCTTTAATAATTCCTCTTTTGGATTAACTCTAAAGCAAATTTAGCATTTTCGTCTCTCCAAAATAAATATACATATCAAGTCAAATTTAAAACTGAAATTAAGACAAAAGTTAAAACCATTAATCAACTAACATTTAAACAAGCTTACAAGACTTTTAAAGACACATCAATAAAAAAACAGCAAACAACCCGCAAATAAAATTAACGCAGCTAAAAGACCGGAAAATCGGCTTCAGAAATAAGCGGTCTGGCATTTATAGCGTTTCCCTTCGGGCCGGGCTGTCCGCTGTATCTTTTGCGGTCGGGGTCTGCGGGAAAAAGAAGCCCTGCATATCCCGCAAAAAAATGCCGCTCCCATCCCTAACGCAGCCCTACGGAAGAGGGATTTCGGGCCTGCGGCGCTGCAAGAGCTTTTTTTTTGCGGAAAGCCAAAATTCCGCATACAAAAAAACCCCATCCGTAACGGATGGGGTTTTCAAAAGAAAGGCGACGACATACTCTCCCACAATACTGCAGTACCATCTGCGCAGGCGGGCTTAACTTCTCTGTTCGGGATGGGAAGAGGTGAGCCCCGCCGCAATAACCACCTTAAGGTTTTTAGTCCAAAGTCACAAGTCTTAAAGCCTTTCGGCTTTAATCTTTCGGCTTAAAGACTGCCCGCGACGGGCAAATATTTTAACATACTGGGATAAAGAAACAAATAAGCTTTATTTTTTAGAAAGTTCCTTCCTCCCGATTGCCCGGGAGGAAAAAGTCTGTGCATAAGCTTACGGATTATTAGTACTACTCGACTGTGACATTACTGCCTTTACATCTGTAGCCTATCAACGTGGTCATCTTCCACGATCCTTAAAAGAAATCTCATCTTGTGGTGGGTTTCGCGCTTATATGCTTTCAGCGCTTATCCCTTCCAAACGTAGCTACTCTGCGGTGCCCCTGGCGGGACAACAGATACACTAGAGGTTTGTCCAATTCGGTCCTCTCGTACTAGAATCAGATCCACTCAAATTTCTAACGCCCGCAGTAGATAGAGACCGAACTGTCTCACGACGTTCTGAACCCAGCTCGCGTGCCACTTTAATGGGCGAACAGCCCAACCCTTGGGACCTTCTCCAGCCCCAGGATGTGACGAGCCGACATCGAGGTGCCAAACCCCCCCGTCGATATGAGCTCTTGGGGGAGATCAGCCTGTTATCCCCGGCGTACCTTTTATCCTTTGAGCGATGGCCCTTCCATGCGGAACCACCGGATCACTATGCTCTACTTTCGTACCTGATCGACCTGTATGTCTCTCAGTCAAGCTCCCTTATGCCATTGCACTCTACGCACGGTTACCAAGCGTACTGAGGGAACCTTTAGAAGCCTCCGTTACTCTTTTGGAGGCGACCACCCCAGTCAAACTACCCACCAAGCACTGTCCCCCACATCGCGGGGTTAGGCCTCAGATAAACAAAGGGTTGTATTTCAACAATGACTCCACAACGCCTGGCGACGCCGCTTCATAGTCTCCAACCTATCCTACACATCATTTATCCAAGGTCAATACTAAGCTATAGTAAAGGTGCACAGGGTCTTTTCGTCCCACTGCGGGTAAACGGCATCTTCACCGTTACTACAATTTCACCGAGCTCATGGCTGAGACAGTGTCCAGATCGTTACACCATTCGTGCAGGTCGGAACTTACCCGACAAGGAATTTCGCTACCTTAGGACCGTTATAGTTACGGCCGCCGTTTACTGGGGCTTCAATTCAATGCTTCTCCGAAGATAACATCTCCTCTTAACCTTCCAGCACCGGGCAGGTGTCAGGCCCTATACTTCATCTTGCGATTTTGCAGAGCCCTGTGTTTTTGATAAACAGTCGCCTGGACCTCTTCACTGCGGCCCCGATTGCTCGGGGCGACCTTTCTCCCGAAGTTACAGGTCTATTTTGCCTAATTCCTTAGCCATGAATCTCTCGAGCACCTTAGGATTCTCTCCTCAACTACCTGTGTCGGTTTACGGTACTGGTTCTTACTGCCTGAAGTTTAGAGGTTTTTCTTGGAAGCCCTTAGGCGCACTATCTCTTTGTCCGAAGACTCCGAGTACTATCGCATTTCGCCATCTTCTACGGATTTGCCTATAAAAGATATAGCTAGGTGCTTTAACGAACTATTCCGTCAGTTCGCGGCGCTTTCATCACTCCGTCACCCCATCACAGCAATAAGAAGTACGGGAATATTAACCCGTTGGCCATCGACTGTCCCTTTCGGGTTCGCCTTAGGTCCAGACTAACCCACAGCTGATTAGCATAGCTGTGGAAACCTTAGTTTTTCGGTGTGCGGGTTTCTCGCCCGCATTATCGTTACTTATGCCTACATTTTCTTTTCTGACCGGTCCAGCACCCCTTACGGAATACCTTCTGCCCTGTCAGAATGCTCCCCTACCACTTGCAAATACATGCAAATCCATAGCTTCGGTAATATGCTTATGCCCGATTATTATCCATGCTCGTCCGCTCGACTAGTGAGCTGTTACGCACTCTTTAAATGAATGGCTGCTTCCAAGCCAACATCCTAGCTGTCTGGGCAGACAAACCTCGTTCTTTCAACTTAGCATATATTTGGGGACCTTAGCTGATGGTCTGGGTTCTTTCCCTCTCGGACTTGGACCTTAGCACCCAAGCCCTCACTGCATAGAAACATTATATAGCATTCGGAGTTTGTCAGGAATTGGTAGGCGGTGAAGCCCCCGCATCCAATCAGTAGCTCTACCTCTATATAACTTATTTATGCGCTGCACCTAAATGCATTTCGGGGAGTACGAGCTATTTCCGAGTTTGATTGGCCTTTCACCCCTACCCACAGGTCATCCGAAGACTTTTCAACGTCAACCGGTTCGGTCCTCCACTGTGTGTTACCACAGCTTCAACCTGCCCATGGGTAGATCACACGGTTTCGCGTCTAACACTACTGACTAAAGCGCCCTATTCAGACTCGCTTTCGCTGCGGATCCATGGCTTAACCACTTATCCTTGCCAGCAGCGTTAACTCGTAGGCTCATTATGCAAAAGGCACGCCGTCACCCCACTAAAGGGCTCCGACCGCTTGTAGGCGCATGGTTTCAGGATCTATTTCACTCCGTTATTCACGGTTCTTTTCACCTTTCCCTCACGGTACTGGTTCACTATCGGTCTCTCAGGAGTATTTAGCCTTAGCGGATGGTCCCGCCGAATTCAGACAGGGTTTCACGTGCCCCGCCCTACTCAGGATACCGCTATCCATTACATTTGTTGCCCGTACGGGGCTGTCACCCTCTATGGCGCTCCTTTCCAGAAGCTTCCGGTTCCTTATGCATGAAATATCGCGGTCCTACAACCCCACAACTGCCGTAACAGCTCTGGTTTGGGCTAATCCGCGTTCGCTCGCCACTACTTACGGAATCACTTTTGTTTTCTTCTCCTCCGCCTACTTAGATGTTTCAGTTCAGCGGGTTTGCCCACCTATCGGTGTGCTATATCTTCAATATAGCGGGTTGCCCCATTCGGGTATCTGCGGATCAGTCGGTGTGTGCCCGTCCCCGCAGCTTTTCGCAGCTTATCACGCCCTTCATCGCCTCTGAGAGCCTAGGCATTCCCCATGCGCCCTTATTTTGCTTATTGCACCAATCATAAAATCATTTATGACCGTTTTTCTTTGTTTTTATTATCGCTAATAAAAACGCTTTCTACTTTCTTATTATTTTCTTATCCCAATATGTCAATGAACTTTCTTATGCTTTAGGCTTAAAGCAGTATGCTTTAGGCTTTCTCAGCTTACGGCCTACAGCTTATAGCTTATAGCCCTTGGTGGAGAATAACGGAGTCGAACCGTTGACCTCCTGCGTGCAAGGCAGGCGCTCTAGCCAGCTGAGCTAATCCCCCATTTTCAATTTTAGATTTTTGAATTCAGATTTTAGATTTCTTATTCTTCTCTAATTTCTTTTGGCGAATCCCAGCATCCAGAATTTCCTTCTCTTTAAGCTTTAAAAAGTAGTCCCGGGCAGACTCGAACTGCCGACCCCTACATTATCAGTGTAGTACTCTAACCAGCTGAGCTACGAGACTCTGTTTTTTTTTTACTTAAAAGTTTATTTCTTTAAATTAACAGCAAGAGTAATGCAATTTCAAGATCCAAAACCTGCAGTCTTGGCATCCCATTTCCCAAACGTGCCTTCCGGCTAACATTTCAGGCTCTAGAAAGGAGGTGTTCCAGCCGCACCTTCCGGTACGGCTACCTTGTTACGACTTAGCCCTAGTTACCAGTTTTACCCTAGGCAGCTCCTTGCGGTCACCGACTTCAGGCACCCCCAGCTTCCATGGCTTGACGGGCGGTGTGTACAAGGCCCGGGAACGTATTCACCGGATCATGGCTGATATCCGATTACTAGCGATTCCAGCTTCACGGAGTCGAGTTGCAGACTCCGATCCGAACTGTGACCGGCTTTATAGATTCGCTCCCCCTCGCGAGGTGGCTGCTCTCTGTACCGGCCATTGTAGCACGTGTGTAGCCCAAGGCGTAAGGGCCGTGATGATTTGACGTCATCCCCACCTTCCTCACAGTTTGCACTGGCAGTCTTGTTAGAGTTCCCGACATCACTCGCTGGCAACTAACAACAGGGGTTGCGCTCGTTATAGGACTTAACCTGACACCTCACGGCACGAGCTGACGACAACCATGCAGCACCTTGTAAACTGTCTTGCGAAAGATCTGTTTCCAAATCGGTCAGTCTGCATTTAAGCCTTGGTAAGGTTCCTCGCGTATCATCGAATTAAACCACATGCTCCACCGCTTGTGCGGGCCCCCGTCAATTCCTTTGAGTTTCAAACTTGCGTTCGTACTCCCCAGGTGGGATACTTATCACTTTCGCTTAGCCACTGATGTTGCCACCAACAGCTAGTATCCATCGTTTACGGCGTGGACTACCAGGGTATCTAATCCTGTTCGCTACCCACGCTTTCGTCCATCAGCGTCAATCCACCGGTAGTAACCTGCCTTCGCAATTGGTATTCCATGTAATCTCTAAGCATTTCACCGCTACACTACATATTCTAGTTACTTCCCAGTAATTCAAGTCCAGCAGTATCAATGGCCGTTCCACCGTTGAGCGATGGGCTTTCACCACTGACTTACAAGACCGCCTACAGACCCTTTAAACCCAATGATTCCGGATAACGCTTGGATCCTCCGTATTACCGCGGCTGCTGGCACGGAGTTAGCCGATCCTTATTCTTACGGTACCGTCAAGCTCCTACACGTAGGAGTGTTTCTTCCCGTACAAAAGCAGTTTACAATCCATAGGACCGTCATCCTGCACGCGGCATGGCTGGTTCAGACTTGCGTCCATTGACCAATATTCCTCACTGCTGCCTCCCGTAGGAGTCTGGTCCGTGTCTCAGTACCAGTGTGGGGGATCTCCCTCTCAGGACCCCTACCCATCGTAGCCTTGGTAAGCCGTTACCTTACCAACTAGCTAATGGGACGCATGCTCATCTTCCACCGTTGTGACTTTAATCATATCCCGATGCCGGAACATGATGCTATGAGGTATTAATCCAAATTTCTCTGGGCTATCCCTCTGTGGAAGGCAGATTGCATACGCGTTACGCACCCGTGCGCCGGTCTCTGCCGATAAATCGGCATACCCCTCGACTTGCATGTGTTAAGCCTGCCGCTAGCGTTCATCCTGAGCCAGGATCAAACTCTTCATCGTATATTTTAATATTATATTATCGATGCCTCTTCTATCGGTTCTTTTCGAATCTCTCGATTCCATTACTCTTATTCTTTTGTTGTCTTATCTTTAAGATAAGACGGCTGTCAATTCAATATGTCTACGAACGTTGTTTCTTCTGTATTCCACTTGTGTTTCAAAGCGGGTGCAAAACTAAAAATTCTTTTTGTTTCCTGCAAGAAAAATTTAAAAAATTTTTGAAGCTTTTTTTTCGCCTCCCTTTTCCAATTTCCCTCCCGATCTTTCAATGGACTTTCCGCGTTTTTCGGGGTGCAAATGTAAAAAGCTTTTTCTTTTCCCGCAAGCTTTTTCCAATCTTTTTTTTTCGAAAATTTCTTTTCGCTGATCTTCTGAAGCTGCCGGAATTTCTAAGAGCATTTTTCGCCGTTGCGGGTGCAAAAGTAGCGCCTTTTTCCGCTTTTCCAACTCTTTTTAACGATTATTTTAAATCTTTTTTCCGCTTTTTTCCTAATGCGCTGATAACATCTTGTTTACGTTTCGGAGTTTTTTTATTCTGCGTAAGGATTTTCTTGGAATGGCTGGTATTTTCTTATTTTGCCATACTTTCCGACATCAGTTTTTATCGGATTTTCAGCATTTGGCGCCTTTTTCAAAAGTTTTTTCATGATTTCGAAATCTTCCATTTCCCCAAACGCCTCTCCTGAAACCGCATTTTTAGCCCCGATAGGAGCGGAAATCCTTTTTGGGCCGGGTTTCGGCCCAAAAAGATTGCAGCGCATAGCGGGAAACAGCTCCTGAAAAAACCTAATTTCAAAAACTGCCCTTATATATGTCGAGCATAAGACGCACTGCAGTGCGTCTCTACAGAAAAACGGGAATTTGATTGCGAACATACCTATACAAATAAACCCGACAGGTTTTCAAAACCTGTCGGGTTGTTATACTTACATCTCATCATATCTTTAATCGAAACGAATTGCTTTTACGGGAGATATTTTGGTTATTATATAAGATGGAATTAATAATACTAAGAAACAAACGGTAACTGTAAGCAGATTTAATAGGAGTATGTAAATCCAATTTAGATACACCGGAGCTTGATTGACGTAATAATTTTCAGGATTAAGCTGGATTACTCCAAATTGCTGCTGAATTAAAAGAATTGAAATACCAATTAGATTCCCCCAGAACAATCCGCGCAGAATTAAGTAAAAGGCATTATACAAAAATATTTTGCGAACTGACCAGTTATTTGCTCCCATAGATTTTAGAATCCCGATCATTTGCGTTCTTTCTAAAATAAGCACCAAAAGCGCTACTACCATATTAATTGTCGCAACTAGAATCATAACTGCCAAAATGATCACGATATTAAAGTCAAATAATTGAAGCCAGTCGAAAATATAGCTATATTTTTCTATGATAGTTTTCGTATCGAGATTAGAAGACGTTTCTTCATAGATTTTATTTCCTGTAGATTTTATTTCATCAAAATCCTTAACAAAAACCTCAAACGCTCCTATTTGATTTTCGTTCCATTTATTAATTCTCTGAATGTGACGAATATCTCCAATAATATATGTGGCATCAAAATCTTGAAAACCTGAATTGAATATCGCGGCGATTTTAAATCGGCGGCTGTTAGGAAGCTTGCCTTGTTCTTCTTTTATAAAAAAGGTATTGAACTGGTCTCCAATTTTCAAATTTAAACGATCTGCCAAAAATCTTGAAATAATAACATCTTCGTTCAATGCTTTTGTAAAATCTGGCAGTTTACCTTCTACAATATATTCTTTAATATTGCTCCAATCATAATCTGCCCCTACTCCTTTGAAGATAATTCCTTCAAATGCATTTTCCGTTCTAATAATTCCAGCTTTGCTTGCTACTGCCTGAATATGGCTTACTTCTGGAACTGATTTAAAATTGGGATAGAAATCTTGTTTCTTCGAAATTGGAACTGTTGTAACTTCTGAATTATTATTATCATAATTAGAAATTATAATCTGACCATTGAATGCCGAAACTTTATCGCGAATTTTTTTCTGCAGACCTATTCCCGTCGCTACAGAAACAATCATCATAATAATTCCGATTGCAATTGCAGAAATGGCAATTTTTATAATGGGCGCCGAAATACTGCTTTTATAATCTTTTGCAGTAATAAGTCTTTTGGCTATAAAATATTCTAAATTCAAATTATGCGTTTTCTTTAGGTTGTTTTAATCATTCCTTCTCAAAAGTACATTTAAAAAAGGAAAAATGAGATGTTCTTTCAAACAATCGCCAGTTTTCATTTACAATGGCAATTTCTTTTTCATTTCTTCTACTATGTTATATGCTGCGGGACAAATTTCAACGTTTTTCAAGGTTAAATTTGAAATCTGATAAAATTTATTTCTATCTGTATGAGGAAATTCTCGACAGGCTTTTGGGCGGACATCATAAATCATGCAATAGTTTTCATTATCCAAAAAAGTACATGGAACGCTTTTCAAAACATAGTCTTTATCTTCATCAATTCTCAAATACTGATCAATAAATTGCTGCGGCTTTTGCCTAAAATGTTTCGAAATTCGTTCAATATCTGCCAAAGTAAACAATGGCCCCGTTGTTTTACAGCAATTAGCGCACTTTAAGCAATCCGTCTTCTTAAATTCGGCATCATGCAAATCCTGCATAATGTAATCTAAATTTTTAGGCGGTTTCTTTTTTAGCTTATCGAAATACTTTTTATTTTCGTTATGCTTATCTTTGGCTAACTTACTTAAGTTATTTAAAATCTGTTTCAAGTTTAAAATTTAAAGTTGATCTGCAAAATTAAACAACTTTGAACTTGAAACCTTAAACTTTGAACTAAAACAATGAAAGATCTTTTTGGGCAGGCAATATTTGATTTTTACACCAAAAATTCACCTGAAGACATTATTACAGAAACTTCAATATCTGAAGAAGATGAAATGAGTGTTGAATATCTTTTTCGCTCCTATAATGAAATGCCTAAAATTGAACAAAAGGCTTTGCAACTGGCTAATGGAAAAACCCTAGATGTAGGATGTGGCGCCGGAAGCCATGCTTTATCATTACAAAATGATCGCAGTTTGAACGTAACCGCCATTGACATTTCAGAAAAAGCGATTGAAACCTGCCGCCTTAGAGGAATAAAAAATACCAGAGTTAAAAATATTTTGGATTTTGACGGAGAAAAATTTGATACGATCCTACTTTTAATGAACGGAACAGGCATCTTTGGCCAACTAAAAAACTGCAACAAATATTTATCTAAGCTAAAATCTCTTTTAAATCCTGGCGGACAAATTTTAATTGACAGTTCCGACATCATTTATATGTTTGATGAAGATGATGATGGAGGAAAATGGATTCCATCTGAAAATGATTATTATGGAGAACTTATTTTTAATATTAGCTATAAAGGAGAAAGAGAAGAACCTTTTGATTGGTTATATTTAGATTACAACACGCTTCAAAATGCAGCAATCGCCAATGGCTTAAATTGTGAACTTATCCTTGAAGGCGAACATTATGATTATTTAGCCAGACTTTCCATTTAAAACAAACCATAAAAAAATGACAGAATCAGATTTAGAAAAATTAAAATATCCTATTGGAAAATTTGTTGCTCCAGCAGATTACTCAAAAGAATATCTTTCCGAAAGAATTAAAGAAATCGAAACTCTTCCTGAGAAACTAACAAAAGAAACGATTCATTTAACCGATGAACAATTAGACACTCCATACCGTCCAGGCGGATGGACCGTAAGACAAGTTATTCATCATTGCGCTGAAAGCCATATGAATTGTTACATCCGAATTAAATGGGCGTTGACGGAAAATAATCCAGTCATTAAAGCTTACGATGAAGTTCTTTGGTCTGAACTAAATGATAATTTAACAATGTCCATCCAACCAACCTTAGAATTGTTGAAAGGACTTCATTTTAGATTGGGTTACATCATGAGAAATTTGTCTGAAACTGATTTGGAAAAAACTTTTGTACATCCTGCAGATAATTCGGAAAACAAACTTAAAAAAATTATCGGAATGTATGCTTGGCATTCGAATCATCATTTAGCGCATATCATCACTTTAAAAAGTCACAAAAATTGGCAATAACCTATTGTTTACTTTTTACACAGATTGTATACTTCGTAGAAACAAAAAAATCTCTTCGTCTGAAGAGATTTTTGTTTTTAAGGAATATTAAGGTACTTATGCGTCTGCAATGAAACTCTCCATTTTGGATTATTCATTACATAATCAACAATAAGAGGAGTCATTTCTTCTTTTTTGCTCCATTCAGGCTGAAGAAATAAAATTGCTTTATCATTTACTAATTCTGCCTGCTCTTCTGCGAAAATAAAATCGTGTTTGTTGTAAATAATCACCTTTAATTCATGAGCATTGTCATATACAGTCTGTGTCGGCAACTTATTCTTTTTTGGAGAAAGACAAATCCAGTCCCAAGTTCCTGATAGAGGAAAAGCACCAGACGTTTCGATATGCACTTTTAAATTTTTCTCTTTTAAACGCTCTGTCAAAAGTGTCATATCCCAAGACAAAGGTTCTCCGCCCGTTACTACAACTGTATCAGCGTATTTTGCTGCATTTTCAACAATTAAATCCACGCTTGTCGGCGGGTGAAGTTCTGCATTCCAGCTTTCTTTCACATCACACCAATGACAGCCCACATCACATCCACCAATTCTAATAAAATAAGCAGCTCGGCCCGTATGCGAACCTTCTCCTTGAATGGTGTAAAATTCTTCCATCAAAGGGAGCATAGCTCCTTTATTCACTTCTAATTGTATTTCTTTTGGTAACATTTTAATAATTTAAGAGTGCAAAGATAGTCAATAATATACGGAACAAAAAAACCGATAGTTTTTTAGAACTATCGGTTTTTTTCTATTCTTAAAAAATCTTTATTTATTTTAAAGCTTTAATAGATTGTGTAGCATATGAATTTGCTGGATCTAAAACTAAAGTTTTATTGAAATATTCAATAGCTTTAGCTTTATCTGTATTAGCATAAGCTGCACCAATACCGTTGTAAGCTTCTATAAATTTCTTAGTTACAGCTGGCTTAGCAACTTCTTCTGCACCTTTTGCTGAAATTTTTGAAACATATTCTTCGTAGTTTTTAATGATCATATCATCTTTATCTAATAAAGAATTAATTCTTGCTTTGTACAAATAAGCCTCATCATAACTAGGAGCTGTAGTTAAAATTTTATCAAAAACAGCATCTGCTTTTCCTAAAGCAACAGCGTCACGGCTTTCTTTTGGCTTACTAGCGTTACCGTAGTATAATGAAATACCATAATAAACACTATCATCCAAGTAATTTTTAGACTCCGGATTGTTTGCTCCAAGTTCAAAAATTGCAGCTGCTTGTGCGTATTGTTTTTTACCAAACAATTCTTTTCCAAAATCAGCAAATTCCTCAACCACTAAAGGCTCTAATTCAATAGCTTTTTTAATATCAGCCAAACCAGAATCAAAAGCTGCTTGCTCTACTGTACCATCAGCTCCTGTTCCTTTTTTGATTTTAGAAAGTCCTAAATAATAGTAATCTCTACCAATTACTTTGTTAGATGGTGTATTGATATAATCTTGAAGAGATTTAATAGCTACATCAACATTTCCGTTTTCGTAAGCTGCATATCCTAAATATCTGAAAATTCTAGGATTTACTTTATCTTGAGCGATCATTTTGTTCGCAACAGTTTCTAACTGTTTGTAATCTTTTACCAAGATCAAGAAATCTGCGTGACGCATTTTAGAATCAAGAGAGTAATCTGTCAAACTTAAGTACTTCTCATAGTTTGTAATTGCATTTTGCAAGTTAACTTTAGCTGTAGAAGGCTTGTTTCTTGCCCATTTGTAATAAGTTTCAGCAAGCTCTCTGTAAACAGGTCCATAATTAGCGTCTAATGCGATAACTTCATTAAATGATTTAATTGCCTCATCATAAGATTTAGCCCCTTTTAACAAAACACCCAATTGCATTTTTGCTCTCAACAAAGTATTATCAGCTGTAAATGCATCACGGTAAGATTTGTAAGCATCATTTTGATTGTTTGCTCCATAATAAGCATCTCCAATTGCAAGAAGCACTTGTGCATTTTGAGGATCAACCAATAAAGCTCTTTTTAATATTTCAGTAGCGCTTTTGTAATCTGGATTTTCAGAATTCATGTAAGCTCTAGCGATGTAAACAAATTCATTTACATCTTTTTTCTTCATGTCTTTAGTTGCCAAAGCGAAGTTAGCTTGAGCCGCCGCAGTATTTTTTGCATCAAGATCTAATTGCCCTAAACCAATATAGTTTAAGTTTTTCTTGTCTGAAGCTTGCAATCCATTATTATAATAGATTTTAGCAGAATCAACAACAGATTGATTTAAATAAACATTACCTAAAACAAAATTTGCTTCACCATCTGAAGGTTTAGCTTTAATAATTGATTTAAGTAAATTTTTTGCTTTATCAAATTGTTCAGCATCAATTGCCTTTTTTGCTTGGTTGATATCTTGCGCTTTCGCCGCAGTAGCCGAGGCAACTAATGCAAGACTAAAAATTTTAAATTTATTCATCTTTATCGTAATTAATTTATTCTTTATCTTTTATAATTTCACTTCTAATTTTAAGCTTTCTTCCTGGAGTTTTAAACGGAAGCAATCCTGATTTCAAAACGATGCGCTGGCCAATATCTCCAGCTATGAATGAAGCAAACCCCATTCCAAGTCCAGAATAACCTTGACAATTGATAATAAACAAATCACGTGCCAAAGGATACTTTCCAATTTCTAAGTCATTTTGAGTCGGACTATAATATTCGTTACTATCTAAACCTTTAACATAAAGAACATTAACCTTATTAACTGTCGATACCATGTCAGGAGTTGGTTGATATATCCAATTAACGCCAATAATACCGATCATTCCTTCGTTTTCCGAAACAAATTTGATTACTTCATTATTTGTTTTAAAAGAGAAAACACCATTCTTAGGAATCTCATTTACCTTTGCCAAATCTTTCATGTAACGAACTGTGCTCGAATTAGGATTATCGAAAACAAGCCCTTTAATTTTACCATCTGGCTTACCTTGCATAAAATCGATTACACTTTTCAACGCAATTAATGTGTCATTATTGCTTTTGTTTGAAATAAAAGCAATAGCGTCATGAGCAAAAGGGGTAACTCTAGGATTGATTTTACTTTTATCAAAACGAGATTTTTCTTCTTTTGTTAAATCTCTAGTTGTAATTGCAACTTTAGCTTTTTGATTCAATAAATCATTAATTACTTCAGCTTCTGATTTTGGTTTTACCGTAATTTTTGCATCATAGTAAGTGCCTTCAAAAACAGCAACCTGATCATCTACAATTTGCTTTACTGTTTCGTCAACCGCAATATCAAGTGATCCTTTTAAAATGGTTTCTTTTTCAGCTTCACTTTTGCTTTTTTGGTTGCACATGGCAAACAAAAAGACAAAAACAACTAAACCTACCGCCTTACCATATTTCAACATAATTATTCCTCTTTTGAATTAATTAATCTTAAAAATCTTATTCCAGAATACACGATCAGTAATCCTCCAAAAGCATATCTGTATTTAGGCTCCATATTAAGCGGGAGTTTTTCCCAGAACATAATCATTAAACCGAGCACAAGATAAATTAAAAAAAACAGTATTCCTAAAACAAGAAGAAATCGCTCTTTGAGCGATTTCTTCTGAATATTATTAAGCATATCTTTTAACATTATTCTGCAGATTGAATAGTAATAGGAAGAGAGTATAATACCCTAACTTTTTTACCATTTTGCTCGCCGGGAGTCCATTTTGGACATTTTTTAAGAACACGAATTGCTTCTGCTCCTGTACCATAACCGATATCTCTTAAAACTTTAATATCTGTTAACGACCCGTCTTTTTCAACTACAAACGTAACGTAAACTTTACCTTTTAAACCTTCTTCTTCTGGAGTTTTGTAATTGTTTCCTACGAATTTGTAGAATTTATCAATACCTCCTGGGAAATCTGGTTTTACTTCGATACCAGCTGTGTTATATACAGTGTTATCTTCTTGTACCACCTCTGCTACTGGTCCTTTACCAACTGGCTCATCAACAGTTAAAACTGCATCTGGATCTCCTTTGATAGTCTCAGCACCAACTTTTTTGTCTTTTAAATCAACAATTTTTGGTGGATCTTCAGTAACTTCTTCCGCTTTTGCTACCACAGGTTTAACGAATTTTACCTGATCCACTTTTGGTGGTGGTGGCGGTGGCGGTGGCATATTAGGCTTAACTTCCTCTTTTTTCGGAGGTAATTTTACCGTAGCCATCTTAACCTCTTTAACCTCTTCTTCTTCTGTAGAGTCTGGTAATAGACTCGCAATAAGAGGAGCAGCAATAGCAGCACTAAAGATAAGAGAACCAATAACAAGTGCTTTCACAGTTGTTTTTCCGTTTGATTTTCTCAGCTCATATGCACCATATATCTTATTACGACCTTCGAATACGATATCAAGCCACTGATTTTTTATAATATCTAATTTCATACTTCTTGATTTTAAGTCGATAAAATTTAAGATTGCTCTTATTTTTTATCTATCACTTTAGTTTCTTCTGGTGTAAACTCAGGAACGATTGCATACGTATCAACTCCAGTGATAGCCATTTCATCCAAGATATCAACCAAATTACGGTAATTTGATTTCTTCGTTGGTTTAATGATCACAATGATTCCGTTTTTAGGTTTCCCTAAAGCTGCAGAATAAGCCAAAACATTTTTCTTTTGTTTTAACAATTCTCTACGAATACCATCTTTACCATATGCAATATCTTTCGGCCCCACTTTTGGTGTTGCCAATAACCCCATATAGTAAACCATTTTATTGTCAGCACCTAACATTACTGTCATAGTACGATTCTCGTCTACCTTAGTATCCTTAGCATCCTTCTCGTTATCATCTTTATTTGGCAATGACAAATCCATCGATTGAGGTTTTGACAACGAAGTAGTTAACATAAAGAATGTAATCAATAAGAATGCCAAATCCACCATCGCTGTTAAATCGACTTTCGAATTCTGCTTTTTACTTCTTACTTTACCGCCTTTACCACCACCGCCGTCGCCAGTATTTAATTCAGCCATTTTAGTGTATTTTTTTTAATTAAAAGTCTCTTCCTCTCTTACCAGTAACTAAGTTAAAGGAATTGATTTTCTGATCTTGCAAAATATCCATAATTTTTTTAATTTTTGGATATTCTTCTTTAGCATCTCCTTTAATCGCAATCTGCAATTCTTTGTCATCCAAATCAATTGTAGCTCTTCTAGAGATTAGAAGCCATTCTTTCAATTGATTATCTAATGAATCCACAGGAATTCCAGGTTGGTTTGCTTTGGTTCTGTCCGCCGCTTTCATATCAATGATTTGCTTTAAACCTGTAATTGGCACACCAAAATCATCCATAAGAGCAAATTTGGTTTTATCTTCTTCTGAAAATTCAATACCATATTTTGCACCCATACCTTCAAGAGTTCTTTTACGAACTTCTCTTCCTTTGATGTCAAAAAATACTTTCCCTTTTCCTACTGTAATAATAGCCAAATCAGTATCTGGCAGTTTACTTATCGCAACAGAAGCAGGCATATCCACAGGCAATGCCTCAGGCACTTTAGCAGTAGCGGTCAAAATAAAGAACGTTAGCAAAAGGAACGCTACATCACACATCGCAGTCATATCTGTCGATGTAGACTTTTTTTTCATTTTTATTTTAGCCATTATCTTTTATTTTATTTTTTTGATATAAAATCAAAAATTAATTATTGTCTTAAACTTCCTCTGAATTTTCTGTAAGTATTCACGATTGTAGTACCAGCCTCATCGATAGAGTAAGTTAAATCGTCAATTTTAGCAGTAAAGAAGTTGTAAGAAACAATTGCTAAGATAGAAGTAGAGATACCTGTTGCAGTGTTGATAAGTGCCTCAGAGATACCTGTTGCAAGAGCAGCTTGGTCAGGAGTACCAGCAGAAGCTAACGCACCAAACGCTTTAATCATACCAGATACAGTTCCTAATAATCCTCCTAATGTACCTAAAGATACTAAAGTAGAGATAATAGTCATGTTTTTCTCTAACATTGGCATTTCTAATGAAGTTGCCTCTTCAATTTCTTTGTGGATTACTTCAGAAGCTTCTTCGCTATTGAATCCTTCTTTCTTAACATCTTGGTATTTTACCAAAGCAGATTTAATTGCATTTGCAACTGAACCTTGTTGTTTGTCGCAAGAAGCGATAGCAGCTTCGATGTTTCCTTCTTTAATACTACCTTGAACACTTTTCATGAATTTGTCAAGATTAGTTTTTCCAGCAGCTTTACCGATAACAATAAATCTTTCGATAGAAAAAACAACAACCATTAAAAACATACCTAATAATACCGGTACGATGAAACCTCCTTTATAAACTTGTCCTAATGTATTGATTGGATGTCCAGTTTCTGGATTACCACCTTCGAAGTTCGCAGCGTCCCCCATGATTACTTTCCAAATAAACACCCCTACTAAGATACACGCAACAATAATGATTCCAGTGATCATTCCTCCCCCATTTGAAGTGCTTTCTTTTTTAACTTTAACGTTTGCCATTTTTTTTAATTTTAATAGTTTTAAATAATTTTTATTTTTTAGTTATATTTAACTTGTAGAGGAGCAAATTTATACGTTTAGTTTAAATAAAAAAACTTTTTTTAATTTAATTGACCGAAATTTAACTTCAAATTAAAAAATATCTCATTAAATTGGTCATATCATTTTTTAGATAAAACAAAAAAAAGGACGATAATTAGAAAAATTACAACGTTTTAGTAAATATTCAAAGATTCCTTTGATATCTTCTTAAAAAGCTGCGAATTTTTTTTTTATTAAATTTTCAATCAAAAAAAGCTTTTTCTTACTAAAAAAAAAGCCGTAAAAAGCGCCCAAAAACAAAGCAATACTCATAACAATCTAAATTACAAATAAAAACATGAATAAAAAAGAGAATTTTATTTCAGATATAACAACAGGATATTCTTCGAAGGGAGACAGTATTGTGCTTGGAGGCGCAATACTTGACGGCGAGCCAATTGCAGAAGCTCATGTCAAAATTCCTTTGAAAACTTTAAACCGCCACGGATTAATTGCCGGAGCAACCGGAACAGGAAAAACCAAAACAATTCAAGTTTTTTCTGAACAGCTTTCTAATGCTGGAATTCCTGTATTAATGATGGATATTAAAGGAGATTTCAGCGGTATTGCCAAAGAAGGTAAAGAAGAGGGCTTTATCACTGAACGTCATGCCAAAATAAATATACCTTATAATGTAGCTGCATTTCCTGTTGAATTGATGTCTTTATCAAAACAAGATGGTGTGCGCCTTAGGGCTACTGTTTCTGAGTTTGGGCCTGTCCTGTTTTCGCGAATTTTAGATTTGAATGACACTCAGGCAGGTGTTGTAGCGGTTATCTTCAAATACTGTGACGATAATAAGATGCCTTTATTGGATTTAAAAGACATTAAAAAGGTAATCAATTATATTACAGAAGAAGGCAAAGATGAAATTGCTGCTAGCTATGGAAAAATTTCAACGGCTACAACAGGAACGATTCTTAGAAAAATTATAGAATTGGAACAACAAGGCGGCGATTTGTTTTTTGGCGAATTATCTTTTGAAACCGATGATTTGATGCGAATTGATGAAAACGGAAAAGGTTACGTTAATATCATCCGCTTGACGGATATTCAGGATAAGCCAAAATTGTTTTCGACTTTCATGTTAAGCCTTTTGGCTGAAATTTACCAGAAAATGCCTGAAAAAGGAGATGCAGACCAGCCTGAACTTGTTATCTTTATTGATGAAGCGCATTTAATTTTTAATGAAGCCAGCAAAGCATTGCTAGAGCAGATTGAAACGATTGTAAAATTGATTCGTTCTAAAGGTGTAGGGCTTTATTTTGTCACTCAAAACCCTATGGACGTGCCAAGCGGTGTTCTGGCTCAGTTGGGGTTAAAAATTCAGCACGCGCTGAGAGCTTTTACTGCAAATGACCGTCAGGCGATTAAAAAAACAGCCGACAACTACCCTACTTCTCCTTATTATAAAACTGATGAATTATTAACCAGTTTAGGAATTGGAGAAGCCTTGGTAACGGCACTTAACGAAAAAGGTATTCCGACTCCTCTTGTTGCTACCATGATGCGCGCGCCTATGAGCCGAATGGATATTTTGTCTCCTTCTGAAATTGAGGAGATAAATGGCAAATCGAAACTAGTTAAGAAATATGCTGAAGAAATTGACCGCGAAAGTGCTTTTGAAATTTTAAGCAAAAAACTAACTGAAGCTGCAGAAGCTGCTGCACAGCAAGAAGAACAAGCTCCAGCTAAATCAGCAAAATCAGGACCAAGCACTACAGAGGTTGTTACAAAATCTGTTCTGAAAGTTGTAACAAGCGCTACTTTTATAAGAGGTGTTTTTGGTGTTTTGACTAAAATCTTTAAGAAATAAAACTTAAACCATATCAGTTATTTAAGTTCATTTAAACCTTACTTTGTTCATACAAATAAACCCGTCAAATTTTAAACTTGACGGGTTTTCTTATGACAGAGCCTATATTATTATATGGTTTAAAAATTTAAGCCTGCTCCAATAATTCCAAAATTTTGTTTTCAACTTCTGGGCCATCCCAAATTTTTTCGATGTTTTCCATTCGCAAAACTTCTTCCATAATGCCATTTTGATAATCTCCAATCGCTAGAGCTTCTGCATATGGGCGATCACTGAAAGTAACACGGCTGTAAAGCGGAATCCATTTGTCTGGATGTTTATCTGAGAAAACTTTTTCTATTTTCTTTTGGAGCAAGAATTTTTCATCTGCTGTTTTGGTGCTCATTTCTAAGAAATTTCGATACGAAAGCTCTGCAATTGCATCTGCATTCGGTTTTCTAGAGATCTGATATTCTGAAAAGATTTTTTTCCAATCGTCTTGGTACTTTTCAATCATTTCGCTCAAAACGGTGATATCTTCAAATCCAGCATTCATTCCTTGTCCATAAAACGGAACTATTGCGTGGCAGGCATCTCCAATCAGAGCAATTTTATTTTCGTAAGTCCAAGGAAAACATTTCATAGTAACCAAAGTACTCGTTGGATTTTTAAAGAAATCATTTGCCAGTTCTGGAATTACTTCAATCGAATCTGGGAAATTTTTCTCAAAGAAATCTTCAACCATTTTGCGGTCTGTCAGCGATTCAAATGAATTTTCGCCTTCAAAAGGCATAAACAAAGTACAAGTAAAACTTCCATCAAGGTTAGGAAGCGCAATTAACATATATTCGCCTCTTGGCCAGATATGAAATGAGTTTTTATCTAATTTATGTGTGCCGTCGGGATTTGCTGGAATATTTAATTCTTTGTATCCCATATTCAAAAATTCCTGAGAATAGTTGAACATACTCTGACGCTGCATTCTGTGGCGGATTCTAGAAAAGGCACCATCGGCACCAAAAACCATATCAAATTTTCTTTCTTCCCACTCTCCTCTTTCGCTTTCGCCAATATGAAGGGTTGCATCGTTCAAAGTAACGTCCCAAACTTTCTGTTCAAAATGAAATTCGGCTCCCGCTGCTTCTGCAAGATCGATCATTTTTCTGTTTAGTTTTCCTCTTGAAATAGAATATATAGATTCGCCTTCTTGTCCGTAATTCTGAAAATTTAATTTATCTACCAAATGAATGGCGCGTTTATCCATCGGAATTGCAATTTCCCGAACAGCATCGCCAACGCCAACTGCATCCAAAGCTTTCCAACCTCGGTTAGACATCGCTAGGTTAATAGATCGGCCTGAGAAGTTTATTTTTCGGATATCGGGACTGCGGTCATAGACATGAACGGTGTGACCCGCCTTTTTAAGATAAATTGCCAGAAGTGACCCTACAAGTCCTGAACCAACAACTGCAATTTTTAATGATGTTTGCATCGAGGTATAATCTAATATTGGGTCGTAAAAATAACTAATAATTATAGATAAGCCCCAAAATAAATAAATTATTTGCAACCCGCCATTTCAAAAGAAGACATTTGATTTTTATGGTTTTACAAATATAACAAATTGTTATTTTATTAGATTTATTAGCAGAAATTAAACAGCTACTTTCGCTAAAGATTAATTTCATTAATTAAAGCAAAAATCATGAATAACGAAATTTTACAAACAGACCTTATTTTACAAAACGAGAAAGTGCTTTTAATTCCATTTGAAAGCAAAAGAAATGTAGAACTCAAAGAAATTATTTTTGATGATGAAGTTTGGAAATATATGGGGATGTACGTTCGAAACGATCAAGATTTTGAAAACTATATAAAAAGTACCTTAAAGCAAAAAGCTGATGGAATTTGTTATCCATTTCTTATTATTGACAAAGCCACAAACAGAGTTGCCGGAAGCACGCGTTACGGTTACCTGAACCATGCAAGCCAAAAATGTGAAATTGGATGGACTTGGTACGGAAAAGAATTTCAAGGGACTGGTTTAAATAAAGCGTGCAAATATGAATTATTGAATTTTGGTTTTGAACACATTCAATTTAGGAGAATACAATTTAGTGCTGATCTTGAAAATTTAAGATCTCAAAAAGCTATTTTAAAACTGGGTGCTCTACAAGAAGGGATATTTAGAAACAATTATGTCGATTCTGAAGGAAAAAGTAAAACTGACGTCTATTTCAGCATTATTTTGGAAGAATGGGAAAATATTAAACAGGATAATTTTGGGGAGTTTATTTAAACAATGACTCAGAAAAACTGTACTTTAGTCTGCGATTTCATAATTTGAAATCGCAGACTAAAATGCAGCTATACTCCGAACATTATGTAAACCCTAAAACTGAGCGATTCGTCAATAAAATTTGGTGCTTAGATAACAGTTTCGGCGAAAGCTTAATTGAAAACAAACTTGTTCTGCCAAACGGCTGTTTCAATCTTGCTTTTGTCACTGGAAATTCTATCCAAGTTCACACGAGTAAAGCCAAATACGAGATGAACGAAGGCGTTTATTTTTGTTCTCAAATGACAAATAAAGTTTTAGTCAATATCCATCCAAAAACTAGAGTTACTATCATTCAGCTTCACACTTGGACGCTTTCAATGTTTCCTAAATATGATTTAAGCGATTTTACAGATTCTATTATCAAAATTAATCCTCAAGAACTGCCTTTTAGCATTCAGATTGATTCTGGTATTGAAATAATGTTAAACACAATAAACACTTATTTTGAAGCTTTATCTGATTTAAATTCGGAGAAAAACACCATTGAAAAAATCTGCGAGATTATTAAAACCGAACCAGAAGTTTCGGTTTCAGAAATCAGTTCGTCATTACAATCTTCTCAGCGGCTCCTGCAGATTAAATTTAAAGCAGCAACAGGGTTGACGATTAAAAAATACATTCAGATTTTGAAGTTTAGAAAATCAGTCGATCAAATGGTAAATTCTGATCTAGAAAAACTAAAACTGACTGATGTTGCGCTTTACAATAAATATTTTGACCAATCGCATTTTATCAAGAAGTTTAAAGATGTGACCAAAACTACTCCAAAAACATTCGATCCCAATTCGTATTTTCTTTCTCATAAAAGATAAATTTTCGCATTTGTACAATTTTCCGAGTTTTGATTGATCTATTTTTGCAGAATCATCAATCAATACGCAATCACAATGAAAATCAATCTATCACCATTTCAATTCAAATTTCTTTTAATTGGAATTCTCCTCTTTCAAATTAAGTTGGGATTTTCTCAGGAGGCCAAAAATTCAGCTTTATACAAAACCATCATGTCAAAGGACAGTCTCCTTTTCGACGTTGGCTTTAATACCTGCGATGCTAAACAATTTGAAAATCTTTATACTGAAGATTTTGAGTTTTATCACGACAAAGACAGCATTTCTGATAAGGCAAGGTTTTTAAAAACGTTTCAGAACGGAATCTGTTCTCCAACAAGGAAATATAATTACCGCAGAGAACTCATAAAAGGAAGCACCGAAATTTATCCTTTACACAAAAATGGCGTTTTGTATGGCGCTATTCAAATGGGAACACATCGTTTTTATGAAAGTTCTGCTGGAAATGCTGAACAGGCTGGAAGTTTTGCCAAATTTACCCATTTATGGCTTTTAAAAAATAAAGAATGGAAACTAGCCAGATCACTGAGCTATAATCATCAAATGACAAGCTCTACTGCTGGAATATCAAACCTTTTTGACAATGATCAGGAAACTGAAAAATGGCTGAAAGAAAATAATGTTCCCACTTTAGGAATTGGAATTATTGCAGACGGAAAACTAAAACAGGTAAAGGTGTTTGGAGAACTAAAACATGATAATCCCGCGCCTTTCAATACCATTTGGAATGTTGCTTCGCTAACAAAACCTATAACGGCAATCGTGGCTTTGAAATTGGTCTCTCAAGGAAAATGGAATTTGGACGAACCGCTCGATAAATATTGGATTGATCCAGATATTGCTAAAGATCCAAATCATAAGCTATTGACAACCAGAATTGTTTTGAGCCACCAGACCGGTTTCCCGAATTGGAGGTCTTTTAACGAATCTAAAAAATTGGATTTTAAGTTTAAACCCGGAACTCAATACCAATATTCGGGAGAAGGTTTTGAATATCTGCGAAGAGCTCTCGAGAAAAAATTTCATAAAACATTAGATCAATTGGCCTCAGAATTGGTTTTTGAACCTTTAAAAATGACCGATTCTCAATTAATTTGGAATGATAAAATTGATCTTTCGAGATATGCCGTTAATTATGACAGAAACGGAAATGCTTACCAACCTACAAAAAATAAATCTGCAAATGCAGCCGATGATTTATTGACTACTGTTGAAGATTACAGCCAATTTTTATGCAGTGTCATGAACAGCGAGGGGTTAAGCAAAAAAGTTTTTGACGATATGATTTCACATCAAGTCCAGACCAAAAAGAACAAGTATTTTGGTTTAGGCTTTGAAATTTATGATTTAGGAAATGAGAACTACGCCTTATCGCACGGAGGAGCAGACCAAGGCGTTCAAACTATTTGTATTTTACTTCCAAAAACAAAACAAGGACTAGTCATTTTTACGAATGTAGATGATGGCTATAAAATTTATGAAAACATTGTAGTCCACTATCTTGGAGAAAACGGTAAAAAAATAGTCGATATCGAAACAAAATAATTTCCTTCTCAGTCAGATATTAATCTTAATCTGAAAAAAATGCTAAAATTATTTATTCTTCTTTTGCTATACATATAATCGCAAAATTGAAATGTACACAAATATAAAATGAAATGTACATTTTTTCAAGCAAACAGATGTTTCTTTTAAATGTACTTTAAACCACATTTAAAGATACATTAAACATTTTTATTATCTTTGTCTAGGATGTGGACAAAGTGGTAAAGTCTGAAAGTCGAAAGGCAAACATAGGCGGTAAACATTTACTGAAGGACTATGGTAATGTTGGGTTCGAATCCCTTCCATCTAAACAAAAAAACCTAGAAATATCTAGGTTTTTTTATGCTTTAAATTTGGTCAACTCGCTATAATTCACTATCTTTATAGTGTAATTATTAGATACATAACTTTGTAAAATACCTTGAGGAAAAACCTAGATCATCCTTTAGGGATTGTAGTATTTCAGTCTCTTTTGTGCTGATATATGAAAATTCAAACCTACCTGTGTCTGCATAGTAGTTTATATTGATATTTACGCATACTCTAGCTGGTATTCTGCCTAATTTTTCAAGCCAATTACTAAAATAATATTTAAAATCTTCAATTCTATTCTCATGGTAATCTTGATTATATTCATCCCAAATGTAATCGCCTACTATTTTTACCTCAATATTACTTAAAGCCATGTTTAATCCGTTGCATTTATAGCAGCAAAATTAATTATGAGTAATAATAGTTGATTGTCTCAATTTGTATCAATTTAACCAACGTTTAAATTGAATTTAACTGATTGACCTGAGATAAGCTCTTTAGTTAATTCAAAATTATTTTCATAAATGTGAACGTTGCCAAGAAAAAGCGTAATGCTTTTCAATTTAACATCGATTTTCTTCGAAATAAGGTACAAATGGTAGATGTCCGAAGGCAAACCTAGGTTCGCATCAGAACTGCGCTGATATGCGCTTAAAATCAATTTTCCTTTGTCTATTTGAAATTGTATAAGGCTTAAACAAGGCTGTTGATTGCTTTCTGTGTTGTTAGAACCAAGAAAAAGCACATAGTTTTTAGAAGATCGTTTCTCGCGATTAATTTTCTCAATAAGATTTGGCAGCTGTTCGAAATAGGTTGGATAACTATTGACCAAAATTGGTCCGCAATAATCCCACCATGAGACGCCTATTTCTCTATAAGCTTCTGTTGACCTCTCACCAGCCATGAAAAGAGTTAATTCATCTTTAAGTTTCTTTTTTGCAACTGCGTGCCCTTCAAATAGTTCAAGAAGATCAATCGGTTTTAGCTGCAATACTTCATTATGCAGAAAAGTTATTGAACCTTTTTTGTTCTCCTGGCGCTTGCCTTTAGTAATAATTTTGTTTAATGTTTCATGATACTTATTCATTATTTTATTGTGTTGTTTGTTTGATTGATGATGATTATATTTGCAGCTCTCAGGATAATTTAAAATATAGCAAAGCCAGCATAAGAAGACTTTTGTCCTCCACGCTGGCTTTGTGCTAAATTAAATTACCCTGAGAAAGTATTAATTTGTGGAGGACATTTTTTTCCCGCCTCCAAGGATTATTTTACTCTGTCTTTTTAGAAAAGAGCTGTGCCGCACTTGGCAATACTGCTGATAATACCAAACCTACTAGTTTGATTCTGTTGATTACCACCAAACTCAGTCCTGCATCCTGCAAAAGATCAAATTTAGTGTCAATAATTCCAGTCAGTACAATTAAGATGCTCACAATAGCGGCAATAGTTTTCTGATTCATAGATATATTATATATTTAAAGTTATTTTTAGATTCATTAATAGACAATCATTAATTGTCCAGTTGATGTTTTGTAAACATCACCCACAGTTAAACTTCCTGATAAAGCGGCAGCATTGTCTGCGTATACTGGAACGTTTGCAATTTTTAGTGCTCCCAATAGCGACATTTTTCCAGTATCATCAATTATAATTCTATTAACGCCCCCTATAGTACCGCTTCTACTAGTGCCTATAATTACATAATTGTTGGGATTCGCGATTGGCATATTTGCATCACCTCCTAAAATTGTGTTATTGGAACCTGTTGCCAACCTATTTGCGCCATTAGCTGGATTATTTAAGACAGTATTTCCTGAACCAGTAGTTATTAAGCTTCCTGCGCCATAAGCCAAAAGAGTATTGTAACTACCTGTTGTAGTACCTGCACCACTGCCTTTACCGAAAAATGAATTATATTCTGCTGTTCCCGATAATCTTCCCCCAGACAGTGAGCCTACCATTGTATTACCTGGACCAGTCAAACCCGTTGATTCATATAATGCAGAATAACCAATAGCAGTTGTTTCATTCCCAATTGATGTCAAAGCTATACCAGCTCTGCCGCCTATTATAGTACATCTACTAGTAGTGTTGGAAGAGGCTCCTGTGAATGCCGCCAAAGCATCACCACCGATTGACACTAGATGAGTATTAGTAAGAGATTTTATATTGTTACTTCCAAACACCACAGAACTGACACCACTTCCTGTAGTATTAGTTGCAGTATTAGGGCCTAAATAATAACTTGCGCCGCTATCAGTCACCTTATAAACAAAATCGGCTATTCCTCCGCTTGCATTAATTCTATAAGGATTGCCAATAGTTCCTGCACCAGTTACAGTTGTATTGGTTCCTGCAGCAATTTTAGTTTCTGAACCGTCAATTGTCGGCAGAATTGAATTAATAACGTAAGGGCTCGCATTAGTTCCTGTACCAGTAACAGTTGTATTGGTTCCCGCCGAAATTTTAGTTTCTGAACCGTCAATAGTTGGCAGAATTGAATTAATAACGTAGGGGCTCGCATTAGTTCCTGTACCAGTTACAGTTGTATTGGTTCCCGCCGAAATTTTAGTTTCTGAGCCGTCAATTGCAGGCGAAATTGAATTTATAACGTAAGGGCTGGCATCAGTTCCTGTACCAGTTACAGTTGTATTGGTTCCTGCCGAAATTTTAGTTTCTGAGCCGTCAATTGCAGGCGAAATTGAATTAATAACGTAAGGGCTGGCATCGGTTCCTGTACCCGTTACAGTTGTATTAGTTCCAGCCGAAATTTTAGTTTCTGAGCCGTCAATTGTTGGCTGAATTGAATTAATAATGTACGGATTAGCATTTGTTCCTGTTCCTGTTATGGAAGCATTGGCGCCTGCAGCGATTTTAGTTTCTGAACCATCTGCGCCGAATTCGCTACGTGGCACAAATTTTACAGTTTCGTCAGCTCCGCGAACTAAAACGCTGTCTAGTTTTGAACCCTCAAATACAGTCTGCAATCGGAGAGGTTTCTTAATTGAGTATTCTTGTGGAATGGTTATTTGTGCTCTTACTGCAAAAGATAACGCGAGTAATAAAAATAAAACAAGTCTTTTCATGTTTTTAATTAAATAGATTGATTAGTAATGTTTGTGATATTTGTAGTTTGTGGAGTTATCGTAACAACATCATTGGTGTACTTTCCAGCTTTAATTCCAATAAAAACTGCTTTGTTTTCATCCATAGGATCAGTGAATGTTGCTCCATCAGGCTTGATGATCTTTTCGAGTTTTTCAATTCTATTAATTAGTTTGCTAATGACTTTCTTTTTTTTCATAGTGGTTTAGTGTTAAGCTGATGTTACTACATCATAATTGTTTAAATTATTATTATCGCCTCCTAAAAAATATCCTTGTATCCATTGATTTTCTACAAAACCAATTACAAAATCACCTTGTTCCTGCTGATTTATATTGTCTGGATTATCATTTGAGGAGTGCTTAAAAACAAGTCGTTGACCAATTGGAATGAAACGAGTATTTATGATTAAATTAGCATGAGCATTTGGGTCTGTTTTATGCACTTCAAACTGGGATTTCTCAGCCTTTGCATTTAAAACTGATGTCAGGCCATTTATGCTCGACTGTGGAATCATTTCGTCTTTATGCCAGAAAGATGTCAATGTAGCCCAGAATTGTGCTTGAGTTGGTTTTTTGCCAGTTCTAAACCAGTCTAAAATTATGTTGATGTTTGTAGCCATTATGATAGTGGTATTAGTACATAATAGAAATTTAAATTCTGATTATTGGCTACAATTTCACGCAGGTAGATTTCGAAAGACGTGCTTGTTTCTCCGCCGTAAGTCCAGAAAACATCATTGTCGTCATTCCAATATGCTGACCTTCCTCTAAGAGAGCCCAACACCATATAATTAGAAGTTCCAACAGATGGGAATGTCACAGTCATTTTTGTATCATTTACATTTCCATTACTTCCAACATTTCCAACATAAAACACATCCTTGCGAAGGAATGGACTGTTGAATGCTATTTTGTTTTTAATGTAAGCATCCGATAGAACATCAGTTACATTCCAATCCGATTGAACGTTTTTCTGAGCTCCAATTTCAATTGTATTCAATTTAGCTTCAATTGCAGTTATTCTGTCTATAACAAGTGTTTGAAATGCCTGAATGCTTTTTGTTGGAATAGGCCTTTCAAATGAGCTCCAAGGCCATGATATTTCGGCTGTTCCAATTGTTGCATAACGAAGTGTATGGACTGTTTTTATAGTGCCATTTTCAAAAGCTCTGTCAATATTTTCATCAACGATTATAACCTGAGACCCCGCAAAAACTCCTGAGGCCTCACGGAACTCTAATAGCTCACCGTCAATAAATACGAATCCATTTCTAACAGTTGTTCCAACTGTCTCACAGCCTGAAATAATCGTAAGATTTCCCGCTAATTGCCCTAATGCATTGAAAGCCATAAACGCAGTTTGAAGCTCCTGCAATCTTTCTGTCTTTAATGGAAAACCGCCTGTCTGATTAAAATTTGTCTTATTCATTTATAAAAATATCATAGCGAAAACCGCCTGCTTTATAAAATTTAACGTGTGCATGCAATGCGTAAATTTGGGTATTGTATGTTTCCTCAGGAACAAAGACAATAAAATCTAGTCCTGTATCTGCAGTTTCTGATTCCGTGCGAAGGAAAACTGTTGGTTCTTCACTCTCGGTGTGTATAAACCTGTCCTGCTGTTCGCTTTCTGTGTAAACATAATATGTCTCATATAACTGTCCGTCCGCTATATAAATCCGTCTTTGGATTGGGTCAAATTTATCATTCAATGAACCCTCCAAGGAACAGACTTGACCTGTATGTTCTAGTTTATAAATATTTTCCTCCCGCCAATTAGACCATCTATAATAAAGCTGATCGAGCGGAAGAATGAGCGCCTGTAAATAGCGAATCATGACAGGCTTTCTCAAAAAACTGGGGAGCAGCAAAATCACCAATCTGCTATAATCTATCTTACTCCACATAAGCAATATCTTCGTATGTTACTATTTTGAAATATCCGCTTTCTGCTATTTTAGAAATGAAAATTGGCTGGGGAACTCCATAACCGCCCAAATCTGGATTTATCCAAGAGCTTTGAGCGCTTAGTAAAGTGGCGTCCAAAACGCCTGGAACCTGCTGTATTTTATCAATAAGGGCTGAAAGCTTTAATTCGCCATTAAAATCCAGCTCCTTCATAAACTGTTCTAAAGCCTCTATCACAGGATAATTCCCGTTTAGCTTGCTCATCCCATTTGCGTCCAAAACCAGTACATCGCGCTTAATCTGCAAATTCAAATACAGCTGATCTGCCTTATAATTGATAATAGTTATCTTAGGTCCCGCAATTTTTATTCTTTTAAAGTAGTTTTCAATTGCTTCTACCTGTGTACTGTCTTCAAAATCAGAAAGCGCTCCATCAACCTCGCTGGCTATTTTTATAATGATTCTTGTATCGTTTTCAGCTTCGTTTACTGCCGAATATTTAATGATCTTAGAATTTTCAATCTGTTCATCTGTAGCTCCCGCATTATCAAAATAATCTTTGTCCTGGACTAAATCAAAGCCGTATTGGAAACGTAAAGCCATTGTACGATACCAAGGCAGACTGCCAGCTTTATCATTGTCCAGCATTTCTTTAACTTCTTTAAAATGCTGGTCAAAAAACGATTCATGAACCGCAATGCCAAAAGCAATGATATAGGCAAATAGTCGGAAAATTGCCGTCTTGCTGGTCGAGTTTAATACTGATAAAGTTTCATCAGCTGCAATCCTGTCGAGCATCTGCTTTTGTATTTCAGCGATTGTTCTTGCCATATTATCTTACTATAAAATTTGTCTCTATTATCATGCTGCCTATACCAAGGCCGATATCTTCAAACTCTTCCGAATTAAAATCAACAGCTGGAACAATGTTTCTTCCTTCCAATGCTGTTTTTACAAATATATTTTCTGGAGCTTCAACCAGTTTTAATATTGTTCCGGCAGGCAATGAATCGGTAACCGACAGATTATTCAATAACCCCAGTTCAAAAGCAACATCCGCACGCCCATACACGTGTGAGGCGACATCTTGCAAAGTCTGGTTTTCATGGGTCTGATACTCATTCATAGCTTCCGTCAATTGTTAATCCGGTTTCTTTTATTTCCAAAAGCGAGATGTTGAAGCCGTCAGCCTCCATCTGTACTCTTACAGTCCTATCTAAGAATCTGTCGAGGTTTCCGCTGATTGATCTGTCAATGGCAACACCCGTTTCCAAATGTTCTTTCAATTCTCCAGGCGTCAGCTTTAAAATCATTTCAACATTCTGATTTGTGCTGTCGCCAAGTACGAAATCGCCGTCGATTACTTTCAGATCGTCATTCTCCAATAAAATATCCGTCATGATACTGTGTGTAAAATTGTTCCTGTGACTGTTCCGCCACCGCTCGGAGCAACAAGCCCCGAGGTATATTCAATTTTTAAAGCTTTGATTTCTTCCACAATTGCCTGAGCCAGCTTGTCTGAAATCCTTTCAAGCGATGCGTTGTGATCTTCCTGCTCTGTCTGTTCCGCTTGAAATGCATCCTTAATTTTTTCTTTTAACCTTTCTTTATCCAATGCCATTTAAACTCATTTTAAAAAACCATTAAACCTAGTTTCAAGTTCGATAAAGTCCTCAATGTTTATCAGATTGATAGTAGGACCGTTGTTGGTTGTAAACTTTAATGCTTTAATCGCTTTTATTAAATCAGCCATAAGCTTTTTTAAAGTCTCATTTTCCTTTTGCAGCAGAAAGCCGGAACTATCAGCCTCAAATTTGCAGGATTCGATTACCAGGGAAAGCTTTTCAATTTCGCTGGTATTGACAACAGCCGCATTATTTTTATTGATAAAGACCACTAAGACCATACTGCCGACCTTCGGAAACAATACAAGTCCGCCTGTTTCGCTTTCCGCCTGCAGACGCACATTATAAATTTCTGCTGTATCATCAACCGGTTTCACGTTGACGGTTTTTTCGTCTTGGTCTATCTCCATCACCTCACATACTTTGGCGTAAACTTCATCACTAGTCTGTGTCAGGTTCTGTAATGTATCTCTTAAATCGCTCATTGTCTTATTCGATGTTTAACGGCTGTCCTAACTCAATTTTCTGGCGGTAGCCATTCATTCCGAAATTCACTTCCAGCTTCTTAATCAGAAAGCTTCCTTTATTGCTGTCAGATGCCTCGATGTACGCTATATCGCATTTGCTCACAAGTGGCTCGCCGAAAGTCTCAAAACCGCCCTTAAAACCAGTAGTCTTAAATCTAACGAGTTCAGTTTCCGCAAATACTTTTAATTCGTCCTTTGTGACATTATACTTGTACACCGTAAAAAGTTCGCCATCCTTGTCTCCAGTCGTCAGTTCGATTCTCTTGTTTTTTGAATTGACTGAAATTGCTTTTACCTTGACTTTGACATCTTCTGCAATCCTGTACACAAAGTCTTCATTTATGATATTTTTGCCATAAATGAAGCTCTCGCGCTTTCTGCTGTTCAGCGGATAGGTAAAGCCAACATAAAGCTTTGAATCATTGTCAAGAGTTCTGAAATAGGCACGCAATCCAAACTCTTTTTTAATTTCGTTCAATTCCTCAGCGACAGTATTTTTGGTAATCCGGTAAGGGCCCAAAACAATATCGTCATCGATCAGCTGAAATTCGATTCCTGTTCCAGCCAATAAATCTCCGATCAGTTCTTTAAGGGTCACTTTCGCATAGCCTTTCTTTTTCACTTCCGCAGTTTTAAGCATAAACATACCATCTTCGCAAGTGATCTTTATAGGCTTCTTTGCATCAATTGTTCTGATATAGCCAGTAAACCTTGTCTTAAGAACACCGTCATAACCCAATTTTACTGTGATTTTATCGCCTCGTTTTATTGGAAGCCTGAAATTGTCGGCTCCCTGCCAGGATGTTTTTTTAGGTAAAAGCAGTTCGCAGGTGTCCGTTAGCGTCGATGTGTCCTCGACAATGGTACAGCTATTTAAAGAGTTAAAACTCCAAGTTTTATCCCCTTCAATTGTTATTTCAGAAACTAAAACCAGCATCCTGTTTTATTTTTATTTCGTATGGCGTATCACTTAACAGCTGCAATTGAAAAGCCTGACGGTTACTGTGGGTTTCCTGCAGCATTCCGTACGATTTGACAACAACGCTTTTAATTCCAAAAAGCGTGAGATAATCGCTCTGCACTTCCAAGCTATCCTTGATCTTTAAAAAACTTAAGAGCTCCTGCAGTTTTTCTACTGGATAATCCCTGCTTTTCTCAGGGTCTGTTTCACTGTAATTTGTTACTGCGCCATCGATCTGGATGGTATAATCCCCTTCGCTTATATATTCTTTTATGGTTCCGTCTCTTCCCTCCATAGGAGTAGTCACAATATTTCTTTCCATGTTTACTGTGGCAATGCATTCCACAAATTCAATCCGCTTTCCTTTGTACTGAAATGCTAAGCTTGTAAGTGTTGGAACTCCATAATGTTCAGAACCTTCAAATTTAAAGTCCAGACTTGCGGGCTCTAATGGTTTATATGTCCGGACATTCACAAAATCGAAAACCATTATTGGGCTAGATTTACATCATTTACAGCAGTCAATAATGCCTCTGTAACTGACTGTTTGATACTTTCTTTACTTTCCTTTGCGGTTCCGTGGAAATGCAGCGTCATGTTCTCGATCAGCTTTCCGATGTTGATGCTGCGCGACCCCGAACCGCCGCCAGAACCGCCTTCTTTTTTATCTTTTGCGCCAACTCCGGCAATCGGTTTTGTCGGTGCAACGCCTGCCTGGAATCCTTTGGTGACGTCGAATATTGGCTTTTCGTCTTTTTTCTTTTCCTGGACAGGCTTTTCTTTGTCCTTTTCCTTCCGGTGATCTTTATCATAGCTGGCCGCACCTTTTTTCTCACCTTCTTTATATGCCGCTTTTACATCGGTCATTCCCTCACTGGAGAAAAGAGTTTTGAAGAACTTCTTTATCGGCGCAAAAACGCCTGTAAGCTTATCCATAATTTTCTCAAATAGTGCGACTATCCAATCCCATACTCCGCTAAATGCTGATATGATGGGCTGTACGAGCCATTCATCAATAAATTTTACAAATCCTGAAAAAGTGCTACTGAACCATTCCCAAATACCGCTGAAAAAAGAACCTATGAATGTTAAAACTCCGCCTACCTTTTCAGCAATCCAATTGAAAACGCCGACAACAAAATCACTCACTGCTGTAAAAATGGAAACTGCAGTTTCATAGTACCATACGAATATTGAAGCGATAGCATTGAAAACAAACTTTATGAACTCCCAAATTTTGGTGAATACGAATTTGTAGGCATTGTAATAAGCCATGATGATTGGTTTAACAATCATGTTCCAGACTCGCTGTACTATTATTCCAATGTTATTAAAGACTGCTTTTGCAGCTTCCCAAATACCGAAGAGCACCTCCCTGAAACTTTTGGAGTTATCCCATAGCATCTTAAAAATGGCAATCAGCGCAACAACCCCTACAATTATTAAACCTATAGGATTGGCGAGCATTGCGGCATTTAATCCCAATTGCGCAATTGTTGCGCTTAAAGTGGCTCTTGTAATACTTCCTATAGTTGCAGCGTAAATCCTGTTTATGATACTTCCAACTCCCGTCACTGCAGCATTCTCAGCCGTTACAGCCGTATCTGCCTGCGTTGCTACGGTTTTTATAAACAGCTTTGGCAGAAATGCGCTAATGACACTTTTAAGTGCGGTATAGCTTTCGGCTATCTTTCCGGCAGTCGTAAATACTTTTACGCTTGTCTGCAAATAGGGAAGATAGGCCTGAGTCGCATTAAAGATTGATATTCTCCAGTCGGTGAACACCGCGTTAATTCTGTTCATGCGCTCCTGGTAGCTTCCCATGATCGTATTGGCCTGTTCTACCGCCGTGTTTGTTCCGGTGATCTTTAGCGCCAGTTCATCCTGCGCGTCAGCGGTTTCAATAAGTGCGATACCCGCCGCCATGTTTTCTTTACCGAAAACCTTAGTCATTAAGGCTGTATCGCTCATTACAGGGCGAAGCATTCTTAAACGGTCTGTAAGCGGGATGCTGGCATCTGATAATTTCAAAGTTGAAATTCCCATAGCTTGCAGCCCTTCGGTTGCATCCTTTGAAGCAAAACGGCCTTCCGATAAAGTCGTTAAAACATTTCGAAGAGCCACACCGCCCTCAGAACCTTTTTTCCCTGCTTTGTCAAGCATTTGGATTGCGGCGTTTGTAGTGACAAACGAAATTCCCGTTGTTTTGGCAACCATTCCGACCTGTTCCAGGGCAGCCTGAATCTGCGGAAGCTCAGCAGAACCCTCTTTTGCGCCTGCAGCCATAACATTCATCATGTCTGCCATGACTTTACTAGCGGCAATTGGGTCCTCGAGGTTCACGCCGTACTGATTCATGGCGGTGGTAAGAACATTGGTAGCTGCCACTGTATCGCCTCCCATCGTTTTAGACAGGATATTTACATTATCTCCCATGAGCTTCATCGCCTCAGAATTTTGGGCGATCTCCGGAGACAATTGCGAAAGTATCAGCTTATATGCATTTACGTTGTTGCTGGCGTCAGTTCCAAATACTTTAGAACTCTGTCTGGCCGCCATTTCAATATCTTTCAGGCCTTGTCCGGTTAGTCCTGTAATTGCTCCTAAATCCGCCATCTGCGTATTTAGTTCAATTCCTGGCTGTACAACTTCATCCAATATCTGCCCCAACTGCTGTATCCCCTCGGATGCCAATTTAACTGCAAGAAGCGCCTTATAGCAGTCGCCAAAAACCTTAGTTGTTCTGGTAGTATTTTCCTGAACGCTTGCAAGCCCGCCGTTTATTGTGGCAAAAATTTGCCCGCCGTTGCTCTGAAAATTCAGATTATAATTAATACTATCCATTTTTATGCTTATATTTGTATAATAAAATTTCAGATATGAAATATAAATACACCGCCAAACCTCTGTTTTACGTGCTTGTAGCAAGTATTACGCTAGCGTGTTTTATTCCAATCTTACTTCCGGTTGTTTTGGGTTTTTGGGTTGTGTATGCGCTAATCAATTTTGCGAACACCATTTTTAAGGAAAACAGATCTTAGTCAAGTCCGAACAGGTTTCTGAACATTTCGGCCTGATTCTCCAGGCGCCATCTTTCCAGCCACATCGCTTTCGCGTAATAATCTCCCCATTGGGTAACCTGCAATTCTTTTGGATTGATTTTAAAGTTTGCCATTATAATGGCATCGCCCTGCATCAATCCCACATCATCCCCGCCTTGTTCCAGACGGGCTACAAGTTTTTTACATCAACAGAAAAAGAGTTCATGTGCTTGGCCAATCCTTCAAGAGCTTTCAGTTTGGCGAAATCGCGTCCGCTGATCTCATCGTCCGCTTTAATGATGCAGTTGTCATAAAGTGCGACCGTTCCTTTAATTTCAGAGTTTTTGCCAATTGCTCCAGTTGCTTCCAGAACTTCAAAAGTCGGTTCCTTAAAGATTGCGTGAAACATGTGTTTACTTTCGTATTCTTCCTTAGCATTTTGCAATTCCTCATATAGTTTCGGTTTCTGAGCTTGAAGTTTATCGCCCTGATCTAGTAACAAAGTTTCCAAATGATTGATTTTTTCTTTTAGCTCAACACCGCCCTGCTGAATTGTAACGATTACCAAAAATCCGTGCTGCCTTTTTAAAGTAGCGATTTGGGATTCAGTCAATCCGCATATTAATTTTTCTTTTACTTCTTTTACTTTGTTTTCCATCTTGTTTTATTGGTTTTTAAAAACCTTCCAAATATTGCTTTGGAAGGTTTTTTGATTTACTATTCAATGTGAGAGATTAACAATTCAAGCTCGACGTCTTTAGACATATCGCCTTCTTTCCAATCGAAAGTGGTTTTCTTAAACTCGCAATTTTTGAGAGTGTGTTTTACGATCGGTCCAGTTTCAGGCTGGTACATAACTACAATTGGAAATGGCGCGATATTATGCAGCTTGTTCTTCGGAGCATTGGCCTGCATAGCGAAGACAGTTCCTGATAAAAGCGTGATTGAGCCGGTTGTCTTTACACGTCCGTAACCGCGCGACACGGGATTTTTGCCCGAACCGTAGATATTTTCTTTTTCCTGTTCCTCTTCGTACTTAATCGCCTTAATGCCAGCAATTGCACTAGCTGAAACGTTTACCACAATATCAGCCCATCCGTACTCTCGGCCGTTGATTAAAGGTGTAGTCTCCATTTTCTATAATTGTAATGTGAAACCAAGATTGACAACGATCTCTCGAAGAACTCCGACAGGCACAATCTTAATTGTAACTTCAAGCTTCGAAGTCGTCAGCACTTCCTGGTCTGGGTTAATGTTTATTTTAAAACCGCTGATTTCACCGTCACGCTCCATCTGTTCCAATGGAATCGAGGCGATTGCCTCGAGTGAGGCGATTACATCCTGCGTCAGATTTCCTGTCACCGGATCAACATAAATCGGTCCCGAAACTTTAGGCAGCAATTTGATGTAGACGCCTCTCTGCGCTTTATCCATTGCGCGGTTAGTTTCGATTGTTGCGAAATCGCTGTCTAAATCTGTAGCCGTGAAACTGTCATTGAAGAAAGTTCCGGTGTAGCCGATATGCTTAATCATAAAGATGTAGCCTTTGCTGCTGATCGACTGGATTTGTCCAGGAGTAAAGTCGCTTATCAAAGTGCCATCGATAAATGCCGGCACGTCTAATTCACGCGCAAGGACATTCCCGCCTGTAAGAGCTTTTGGATAGGCTGTTGTAACAAGGTTCTGCCTTTCTACCCAAGCAATGCTTTCGTGAACCTTAGCTTTAGACACCGCTCCTAATGCGGCTCCAATGATTCCAACCTTTTTAGTGACAAGCTCAGAAACATAATTTCCGCGCCCAGCGCCATCTTGGCCAATTACAACACTAAATCTGTCGTTGCTGAAAGTGTGCAGGTCTGGCAATGCCAATAAATTGGCTGACGTTATCCCGTGCATAGAGTAAAGCAGTTCCAAAGGCATATTTAAGATGGCCAGCTCGTCTAGCACATCTTTAATCGCTCCCGATGTTTCCGCCAAATCAGCAAAAACAGTTATAAGGTCGACAACTCCAATCTGTCTGATTTTTGCCTCAGCAAACTGCTGCAATTGCTTTACGGCAACATATTCGCCATCATTCAGCAATGAAGAAACAATGTAAAGCTTCGAACCAGGATTAATTCTGAAATATTCCGACACGTGATAATGCATGACAGGATTTGTCAAAGCCGTCACTCCAATACCAGCTAAACCTTCAACCTCGTTAAGAAGCGTTTTGGCGATGTTGGCCTCACCGTAGACGATCAGACCGCTTATGTGATCTTCGCCCGCAAGCCTCTTGGCTAAGCCTCCGCCTTGTCTATTAAATTGAACTGTGTTCATGGATTATTTTTTATTGGTTTTAGGCTCAGCAGCTTTTACATCAGCTTTTGCAGCCGGTTCTTGTGGCGCAGCTGGTTCCTGTTGTTTTGCTGGCTCTTGCGATTGTTCTGGCACAGCTGGTTCTTGCGGTTCAGAAGATGCAGCCGGTTCTTGTGGTGCAGCTGGTTCTTGTGGTGCAGCCAATTCAGCTGTTAAAACTCTATTTGGGAATGTTTCAGGGTCAAACGGGTCTGTATTCACAACAGTAAGATTCGGCGCCACAATTTCTGCAGTAACATCAATATTGTTTAAATCTGCGCTTTCAGCCTCTTCCGTTTCGTCCGATTCCTCAACCTCTGATCTGTAGACAGGTGCGACTGATTTATTTTTCAAACCTTTTGCATGATTGGCAGCGGCATTTTCTGTAAAAAATGGCTCACCATCAGCAGTCTGGTAATACATATCCAGATTTGGATTTGCTTTAAAAATTTCGTTTTTCATGCTAAACGGGTTTAAAGATTTTGATTAAAAATTTGATTAGGTAGTAAAGGGCAAGGGTAAGGAAGACACGCCCGCAGAAAATCTGGAACTTTTCCCACCATGTGAGCGGCTTTTTAATGTAATTGGTATGCGTAACGGTAACCTTTTGGATGTCGGTCTTGTAAGTGTCTTTCCACTGCGCAAAAAGTTTTTGGGCTTCCGCCTGACAATCGACTTTAAGCTGATTGTCCTGAATATTTACTTTAGGAGCCTTTAAGCTTTTCCCTGGCGTTGCGACAGGTTCGCCCTTGAACTTGACTTTTCCGTCCTTGCATTCAAGCCATGCATTGTAATAGCTGCTGTCCTGCAGGATTTCGAAAACTGTGTCTCTTACAACTACTTTGGTCGTAATTGTGTTTACTTCTGATTTTTCAGGTAAAGGAACGCCGCTGCTTTTACAGGAGACTAGCGTTCCAATGGCCAAAAACAAAAAACTAAAGTAAAATAAGCAGAGTGTGATTTTATTGGGTTTATTCTTCATGTTTAATTGCTTTTTAAATGGGCTTTAAAATCTGATAAAACCCTTCATTTGTGATATTTTGCGATCGTATCGCCTTGCGACTTCATAACCTTCACGGCTTCCTATATTATTGGTATTTCCTTCAATGGTCTGCAGCTTTCCGTTTGGCAGAAGCTTTTCGACAAATCCGGTATGTCCTGCGCCTTTGCCAAAATCCATAATAAAAAAGTCTCCTGGCTGCGGTGTGGCTACTCTGTATTTTGCCATCTTGCTGTACATATCCAAAACACCGGCTGTTTTTGCAAGTGGGTTTTCAACGTTCAGCTCAGTCGAGGCTGATTTTACTGACCAATAAACGAAAGCCATGCACCACGCATAACCCTTTCCTAGTCCCACTGATTTGAGATATTTTTCAACCGCTGGTCCAGCATTGCTGTTTTTGGGTATTTCCTGTACGCCGATTTGGCTTTGGGCTATTTCAAGTGCTTTATTTCGTAGTGTCATGGGTCTTTCCGTTTAATTGTTTGAACTTTTGCAGCTCATCAACTAACTGCTGATTTATAAGCATCAATTCCTTATGCTGGATTTCCATGTGCTTGATAGTATCATAAGCTGCGGTCAGTCTTGTAGCCATATCGTCGAGCATTTCCCGATAATATTTTACAGCCGTTACGGCGTTATCAAGTTCAGCGGCTCTATTTTCCGCTAGGTTTTTTCTTTTAGAAAACAGCCAAGTAATTAATGCTCCAAAAAATGCGGTCAGAGTTGGGTATGCAAATTGTTCCATTTATAATTTTTGGGTTTTAAAAATGGCTCAGAACAGCAGAGCCATTTTTTATAGTGATCTTAAATGATTGCTCCAATTTTCTCAGCTCTGAAAGGAGTTGCTAAGAAATAGTGACGATAAGACAGATCATTTGTTTGTGTTGACGGGTTATTTTTAGCCTCAGCAAAATACTGTTTTGTATTACCTGTCTTTTTAGCAATACCAGTAAGCCCAAATACAATTGAACCCGGTCTGTCAGTTCCGCCTGGAACAGAACCGTATGCTTTTTTAACACCTGCAGAAGTGAAGTACGGCATATTTTCGTAGGTGTATAAATAGAATCCTGCGATTTTTGGCGCTGGCTGTCCTTCACTGTAATTAACAAGCTTGTCACCAAAATTTTTACGATCTAACAATAAATCATTCCAGTGATCTTCTGTTAAAACAAGACGTCTATCTTTAAGCGGAAACTTACCTGATTTGCACGCTGCCTTAAGCCTCACTAAATCATCATAAGTTAATCTTGGACGCGTGCCATCCATTAAAGGAGCATCTGTTCCGTTTATACCAGTAGCAAAAATGACTGGTGTTTTAGTAGTATGTGACTGTGGAGCAATTGAGTGAATAGCTTTACCATATTTCTCCGCTAAGATTGCTCTTACTGAGCTTTTAGTAACAGTATCAATTTTATCATAAGACGCTCCCATGATTTGATCGTCAGAAACAGTCACTACTTTAGTTTGATACTTGTCCAGCGTAAACTGCAATGAACCGTCTGTATATTGCTGTACTGGAATTGGATAAGTTGTATTGTTGATTAAAACATCAACATCAAAATCAGTAGCTGCAATATGAATAATGTTAGATTCAGTTGCGGTATTCTCACCAACTAGAGACACATCCGCGTCTAGCTCTGCTACGCCATCAAGCCAAGGCGCTTGATCTGATTCATCTAAGTTTGTGATAACACGATCTAACCAAATTTCAGGAAAATTTGCTGGCATATTTTTATTTTTTTACGTTAAACATTTTGTTGTACTCGTCTGGATTACTGTTTTTAAAAGCCAATTGTTCATTCAGACTTAATTTTTGAAAATCTTCTTTTGTGGCCACTCCAATAGATACAGGGGTAACCGTTTGATTGGCTAAAGTGGTTTTAGATGGAATTGAATCCAGAGTAGTCTTAAGAATAGAAAGGCTGGCTTTTCCAAGAGCTTCGAACTCTTCTCTTTTTGGAGCTGCAAATTTTCCAGCCAGCTGTCCAGCATCAAGCAATGCTTTTAATTCTTCGGCTTCCTGGTTTTCTTTTTCAGTCTGCATGGCCAATAATTTGCCCTTGTTTTCTGCATTCTCTTTTGATAATTTTAATACAGCAGTTTCAACTGCCTCAACATCCACCTCTGGTGCTGTCTTATCAAAACTTAAAGCTGTCAATGCAGCAATTGATAGTGTAATTTTTTTCATATTATTTTTAGGGTTTAAATCCAACGTTCTGGTTTGGGTTGGCGGTATGGTTTCACCTTCTGTAGGCATAATAGACAAGCACAATTTTTTAACCTCTTCATCCTTTAAGAGCTCGCCTTCCTGGTTGTAAAGACGGATTGAATTTGCATTTGAAGGAACTGCGACAATAGAGCATTCGTAAAGCTCGCATTTGGTCATTATCAGTTCATCGCCAATAATCTGCAAGTCCTCACGGTTAAAAGAGATACCCATTGAACATGTCTTTATGAACTCACGTTCGACTTTTCCGGCAACCAGCGCCGCATCTTTGTCGTCCATATCGAAAACAGGTTCGCCAAGAAGCAGGTCCTTATCGACTGTTACGTTTTCCCATCGTCCAAGAACATTGCCTGTTGAGTTCCAATGGTTGTTTAGCATCATTGGATTTTTTTTGAACCTCTTCAAACTGATTCCAGATGTGACAATTCTAAATCCGTAACTGTTGACCTGATTCTGATCATTAAAAACAAAAGGTTTTGGCATAGGCTATTTTTTTGCGTTGTTTCATTTTGAGAGGACAAAGATTGAGTGGAAAAACGCCGAAAAAAAAAATCTTAAAACTCGCTGAACTACTGTATTAACTGGCTGTATCAGTTTATAAACTCCCTGAACATCATTTTTTTAAAGCGCCTTTATTGAATCAATTTTGCTCATAAAATCGACATTATGGCAATAAAAAAGGCACTTGAAAAGGAGTACGCAAAGTCCTTATATCTAGCGGGCGGACTAACCCAGAAGGAGATCGCAGAAAGGGTTTCCGTCACTGAAAAAACACTGGCAAAGTGGATTAAGGAAGGAAAATGGGACAGCTTGAAAAAATCGCTTCTGACCACCAAACAGAATCAGCTGTCATTCTTATATGACCAGCTCGATTTTTTGAACACTGATATTTCAAAAAGAGATTTTAAAGTCGCTGTCGGCAAAGAGGCAGACACCATTATTAAGATTACCGCTTCCATTAACCGACTTGAAACTGAAACATCAATCGGCGATACTGTGGAAGTGGCCAGACACTTTATTGAGTTTGTGCGCCAGCAGGATTTGGAGCTTGCAAAAACCATTACAAACCTTTTTGATGTATTCATAACCGCAAAAATGAAATAATGGCGAGCGCAGAGGATAAAAAGTATTACGAACTATGGCAGCAGTTTCGGGACAACACCCGAAAGGCGACACCTATTGACCTAAATGAAAGTTTAGCCGATAAGCAGAACCGTATTGCCAGATTGGAGAAACATCCGGAACAATGGTTTAAATACTATTTCCCTAATTTCTACACCTCAGAACCTGCACCGTTTCATATACGCTCAACACAGAGAGTTTTAAATCTTGCCGAACTTTATTTGGTGCGCTCTTGGTCACGTGAGCTTTCGAAAACGGGGCGTACCATGATGGAAATTCTTTATCTAGTAATTGCTAAGAAAACGAAAAAGAACGTTTTAATGGTTTCCAGTACCTACGATAATGCTGAGCGCTTGCTGCTGCCTTATAAATCAATCCTAGAGGCTAACAACAGGATTATAAACGACTACGGCGAGCAGGAAAGTTTAGGCTCATGGGAAGCAGGCGAATTTGTAACCAAGCAAGGCGTTTCTTTCCGTGCTCTTGGTGCAGGACAGTCACCGCGTGGTACCAGAAAAGATGAAGTGCGTCCGGATGTTATTCTGATTGACGATATTGATACAGACGAAGAGTGCCGAAATCCGGCCAGAATCAAAGCGAAAGTAAAATGGCTGGAAGAAGCGTTATACGGTACCCGCTCAATTTCGAACGGCCTTTTATGGATTGCCAACGGAAACATAATTGCAAAATACTGTTGCATTACTGAAATGGCTAAGGTTGCCGATTTTCATGAGATCGTAAACATTCGTGATGAAAAAGGCGTTTCTACATGGCCACAGAAAAATACAGAGGCGTTAATTAACCGTGCACTTTCAAAAATATCTTGGGCTGCTCAGCAAAAAGAATATTTCAACAATCCAGTAAGCGAGGGTGATGTATTTAAAGAGGTTCATTACGGTAAATGTCCGCCTGCAAGTTCCTGCGAATCTGTTATAGTTTATGCAGACCCTTCAACATCTAATAAAGATAAAGGAGCAAGCAAGCAGGCTTCTTACAAAGGTGTTGGCATTATTGGAAAAAAAGGCGCTAAACGATATATATACAAAGTCTGGCTTAAACAGACCAACAATGCAACTTTTGTAGGCTGGCTCTTTGAAGCCTATCAATGGCTTATAGAGCATAAAGTTGATATTAAGCGCATTTACATTGAAAACAACTCGCTTCAAGACCCGCACTACGAACAGGTTATCACTCCTGAAATCAGAAAGCGTAATAAAGAACTTGGCGTGTATCTGCCAATTTCAGAAGATACGCGTAAAAAACCTGAAAAGTTTTTCAGGATTGAAGGAACGCTGGAACCGATACACTCAAAAGGAAATTTGATTTTTAATATCGATGAAAAGGAGAACCCGGATATGGTTGTTATGGATGGTCAGATGTTAGGAGTTTCAGAGAATGCAAAGACAATGGACGGACCCGACTTCGTTGAGGGCGGATGCTGGCTTTTAGACAATAAATCAGTCCCAATGGAAGGCGGTTATGCTTACGGCGGAGGCAGTAACAGAAAATTTTAAACTATGTTTTTAGGAAAAGAAGATTTAGGCAGCGCAATTTATGGCTACCAGGTTGACCAGATCACCGAAGGAAATGACGATTTAGTTATGCAGGCCATTGGCGCTGCGGTTCAAGAAGTGGGCGGTTATCTGTCCGGCGCATCGTCTTACGACGTTCCCGCAATATTTGCGCCAACGGGCACCGCAAGAAACCCTTTGCTGGTAACGCATACCGTGACCGTTGCAAAATGGTACCTGGTTGAACTATGCAATGCAGACATTATCTACGAGCAGGCAAAAGAAAGGTACGACCGCGCCGTCGCTTGGCTGGTAAAATTATCAAAAGGCACTGTAAAATTAGACAATCTGCCAACTATTCCAATCGAAGACCAGGAAGACGAATTGGACGGTTTTGGCAATGGTTCACGAGTAAAATTTAATCACGAGTAATATGGTACGCAAAAAAGAATGGTCGGAATTTAGACGCACAGGACTAGTCCTTATTATAAACCAGATACTGCATGTCTTTGGCTGGGCTTTAGTTTTTGATATTGAAAACGACGAGATAAAAAACGTTTATCCCGCACGCGTGAAATTTAGAGGTTTTGACGCCAAAAGCGCTTCGGATGCTTATTTAAAGGTCACAAACTACCTAAAAAAAAATATTGACGAATTAGACAAGGAGATTAAAGAAAATGAGCAGTAGAAAAGTTAGATCATTAGCAAAAAAAAATATAGAATTGGCAGCAAAAAAAACAGCTGCCGCACCAAGCTCTGCGGGTTTGGTAAATCAGATCGCTCCCGTTTCAATGTCGCGCGTACGTCAGGATGTTTTGACATGGAACACGGCGCTTACAATGGCGCGTAAAGCGGAAAAGCCAAAACGCCATCTGCTCATGAACCTGTACGATGAAATTTTTATCGACGGGCTTTTGCGCTCACAGGTCAGCAACCGTTTCTTAAAATCTCTGGCGATGAATTTTACCATCACAGACAAAGCGGGGAAAGTGAACGAAGAGCTTACCAATTTTCTCCAGGATAAAATATGGGTGAACGAAATCAATAAGGCGATTTTAGGAACAGTTACGCATGCACATTCTGTTGTCGAGCTCTCATGGATTGAAAGCACGAACGGTCAGGCGGCGGCAGAACCGCAATTGAAAGCCGAACTTATTAAGCGCCAAAACATCGAGCCTAAAGAAGGAATTTTTTACCCGGACTACAGAGAGGACAAAGGCATCAAGTACCGCGAAATGAAAGAATACGGCACTTGGATTATAGAGTTTGGAGACCGAGAAGACTTGGGATTAATGAACTGCGCTGTACCTCACGTTCTATTTAAACGTTTTGCGCAATCCTGCTGGTCTGAACTTTGCGAGATTGCCGGTATTCCTCCACGTGTTATGAAAACGGACACGCAAAATATTGCGATGCTGCGAAGAGCCGAAAGAATGATGAAAGAAATGGGGGCTGCCGCTTGGTTCATTATCGATGAAAACGAAAAATTTGAATGGGCGGAAGCAACAAAAACGGACGGTGCAGTCTATCAGAATTTAATGACTTTCTGCAACAACGAATTATCCATGCTTTTCAATGGCGCTGTAATGGGACAGGACACGAAAAACGGCAGCCGTTCAAAAGAAGCTGCAATGCAGGAAACTTTGCAGACTTTAGTCGATAGCGATCTTTCATTAATTGAGCAGTACTGGAACTCTGTTGTAATTCCTGCGCTTATTAACATTGGCGTCATATCTAGAGAATGCGTTTTCACTTATCCTGAGAGCAAAGATATTTCTCAATTATGGTCAATGGTAAAAGAAGCCATGCAGCATTACGAAATGGATGTTGAATGGATGAACTCAACATTTAGCTTGAAAATATTAAAGCCTAAACAGGCTGCGCCAGCTCCAGGCACAAACCTAACAATTGGAGAAAGTTTTTTCGTCTAAGCCCCAAAGCCTATAATCAGTATTTTGGGGCATTGCATAACCGTTTGAATTTTCTGTACGACTGCAACTGCGAAGACTGCAAGGCAGAGAAAAGTACAATAACGCTGGCACAGAAAGACCGTTTTAAAGGGGTTTTAAAAGCTGTTGAAAAAGCATTTAAAAAATTGCATCAAAATGGAAAATACAGCCCTGAGGATTTAGCCAAGACGAAAGAATATAAAAATCTGATCTCGGAGACTAGTGCCATCTTTGATTCTGCAATTGTCGATAACGATATGCCCGAAGCAATGACGGAGAGCCTTAAAAAAGATGTCTTTATATTCTCGGGGCTTAAAACCAATGCACAGCTATTGGAAGCTTCGAAGCTCCTGCTGAACGAAGACAATCAATTGAAATCGTTTAGCCAGTTTTCAAAGGACATTAAAAAAATTAAGGAAGACTACAACCAGAACTATCTGGAAGCTGAATACCAGTTTGCAGTTTCCTCGGCGCAGTCTGCAGCAAATTGGGCTAACGTATCAAAAGATTATGATCTGCAATACCGAACAGCCAATGATGACAAAGTAAGGGCAAGCCACGCAGTTCTGCATAACATTACTCTTCCTGCAGACGATGATTTTTGGATTTCTTTTTATCCGCCTAACGGCTGGCGATGTCGATGCACTGCGCCTCAGGTTCGAAAAGGAAAATACGAAGTGAGCGACAGCAAAAAAGCTATTGCCAGCGGTGAGAAAGCCACGACCCAAATCGATAAGGACGGGAAGAATAAGCTTGCAATATTCAGATTTAATCCTGGAATGTCAAAAAAGATCTTCCCGCCTGAGCATCCATATTCAAAGGTTGCGGGAGCTAAGACCGCCGTAAAAGATTTAAAAGAACTTAAATGATGGACTTTAAAGCACTAGAAAACAAGATCATTAACGATGTCGCTGTCGAAGCTGCTGACGAATTTGACAGGAATTTTGAACGTAAAGCCTTTTTTAACCAGCATTGGCCTGCTGCAAAAATGCACAACAGCAGAGGCTCCCTATTAAACAGGACAGGCAGTCTGAGACGTTCTATAAGATATACCATTTCAAGCGGAAACATAAGATTTACAAGCTCTCTGCCCTATGCGTCCATTCACAACCAGGGCGGTGAAATAATTGTAACTGCCAAAATGAAAAAATACTTCTGGGCGATGCATTATAAAACGTCGGGAACTGAGGCAGAAAAATGGAAGAGTTTGGCTCTAATGCCGTTAGGGCATCGAATAAAAATTCAAAAACGGCAGTTTATCGGCAATCATCCGGACATTACAAAAGCCGTAAAAAAGATTGTAGATGAAAACGTAAAAAGATTTAGCGAAGACCTTTTAAGACAATTTAGACGATGAAAAAATATTTAGAAAGCATACAGGCAAAAATAAGCGAAGTAAGCCAGATAGCCTATGTTGATGAAGACTGGGGACAGCTTGACGAATACAGCAAAAACATGCCTGTCAAATGGCCGTGCTGTCTGCTGGATGTGTCAGCGGTGAGTTATGCCGATACTGGTCTTGATCGAACTTTGGTTCCGCAGAACAGACAGGAAGGCACGGCCAACGTGATTTTGACTTTTGCCAATTTAAAATTGACTAATACAAGCTTTAACGCTCCCAAGCTTCAAAAAGACAATGCTTGGCAGCTTCATGATTTAATCGAGATCGTCCACGGAAAACTGCACGCCTGGTCACCGGTTGCAGGGTCGGGAAAGCTAATCCGAAAATCGTTTAGAAGGATAAAAAGGGATGATGGAATCCAGCAGTATGAAGTTATATACGCCATCAAATTCCAAAACGTTTAGAAAGAAATTTGCAGCTGCTGGCTTTTCAATTTTTCCAGCTCTGACAATTCCTTATTAACGGGTGTACACAAAATTTTATGAAATGTGGTTCGTGAAATCGGATAAACAGGACAGATGTATTTTCTTAAAATAACCGTGTCTGGAATATCCTCTGTCTTATGCGTTTTGTATAGCTGCATAATTAGCTGATAGCGTTTAAGAGTATTATGTCTTATGCCGATAGATTGGTTAGTTTTGCTCATAGAACAAAATTATATATATTTTTATCATTGTACAACCCAACTTTTTACGCATAAAAAAAGCCTCCATTTCGGAGGCTTTTTTGTGATCTGATATTAAAAGCGTTTTCCTAAAACTCTTCGGAAAAGGCTTTTTATTTTGCGGTTCTGTTCAAATCTGACTATCAACGGTTTTGAAACCGTCAAAAAATTCAGATAAGCAAAAGACATTTGTCCAATTGCCTGTCCTAGCTTTTGAAAAGCTTGTGCCGCTTCTTGTGCGGTTGGTCTTGGGTCCTCCATAAGCTATTCGTGATCTACTTCTCCAATCCATCTGAAATTACCTTGGTTTGTACGGGTAAGATAAAATTGAAACACTTTTTCATCGACGACCAAAGTAACCTTATCCGTTTCAGATGTTCCATAAACTATAATACGTGTAGGCACTTCTGTTGTATAATTTGTTCCTACTGATATGACTTTCATGTAGGTTTCTGTGCTTTTAGTAGCGTCCGAATCGTCATTGCTGCAAGAAATTGTAAAAACTAAAAGCAATAGAAGTAAAAGCGTTTTTTTCATGGTTTTTATATTTTGATTAAGGGTTGGTTTGTATGTAAAGGTAAGCAAGAAACATCAGAACAAATATAATAAAACCTGCAATATACAGACGGCGTGTTTTTGTTTTCAGATCGTCTCGCAGCTTTATCATTGTCAGTTCCTGTTCCAGATAATGCTTATCTCTTATCTGATAATCTCTGTCGCATGGGTCTTTATAAGCTTTCATAATGTAAAGTTAAAACTTTATTGATTGTTGATTTTACGGGAATCCGTAATTATATAAAATATTAATTTGTTGGGATGATTTTCACACTCTTGTAAAGGATTTTAAGGGTGTCTTTTGAAAGTCCATTTCGGCATTTCTCAGCAAACATAATAGAATCGTTTCTATAAGTGATGTTCTCAGTATAATAGTTTCTTTCTTTTGTCACAATCTTGAACTTTGTTGCGATGTGTACTTTACACGACATACAAAATAAAGCGATAATTAATATAATAATTGTTCTCATAGTTTAGTATTTTAAATTTGTCCAGTGTATAATTTTGCCTTTAAATAATTTGTCTGGGTGATTTTGGATTATTGGATAGAAGTATTCAAAAAAATCATTCCACGTATCAAAACCATCGTTTAACGCTAGCTGTAACCTTTCATAACCAAACAATTCTCTTCCATCAACTGAGATTTGAATTATATCACTATGGTAATAGGTCATAAATATTTTCTGGGTACTTACAACTGGTATAGCTGGCGCAAACCTGAACATTTTTTTTGTCCTCGAATTGATAAAAAAGTCAATTAAGACACCCTGTTTCCAACGCTTGTTTGTGTCCTCTCGAATTGTTGTTATTTTAACTGCTTTCGATTCTGGAATATCCCATTGATCTATCACGCCAACTAAAGCTGCATCATCTCTAAACTTGTGATAAGCGATTAAATTAAATTTTTCTTGTAGCAACCCATTCCAAATCTTTTCAATAAAATATGTGGGCTTTTTATCTATCTGCGTGCTGAAAGGTAAAATCATGTCCAGTCGTATTTAGTATTAAATACTGAAATCGAAATCACATCATCAACATCAAACCTTACTACATTTTCAATTCTATCAAATATTTTTAGTTCAGGTATAGAAGCTTTACCCTTATAATCGGACAACGCTTTTTCGTACAGCTTTACGATCTCTTTTTTAGCTGTTCTAAAGTCTGGATATAACGTAAAGTCTACAATTTCCATTTCTTTAAAAATTAATTCCTGCAGTTTATTCTTCGTTGAATAGCGCTGCGTTATTTTTGCAAATTGTTTAGGCATTTTTTTAGTTTTTATGTGGTTAAAAATTAAAAGGGTTATACTCTTTACCGTCATCGGTAACAACAGCCAGCAGTCTATCTTGGTCGCCTTGTATGTTTAAATGCCAGACATCTACTTTTTTATAGTCTTCTGAAAGTGTGGCTCTGTAAAACATATCGGCTGTACCGACAGATGCTCTTGGTATTTCTCCAATTCTGGATTTAAACATATCAGGAAACGAGTGCAGAGAAATATTACTGTTCTCAAAATCCCTTAATTTCTGTAGTACTTGAAGTTCGTATGATTTGCTTCTTCGTGATTTTATTTCAATTTTAAGTGACATACCTCTTTAATTTTCTATTGGTTCAACTTTGTTCGTTATTATTAAGTCAAAAAGCTCTTCTTTGCTTTGTCCTGGCTTGAGCAGATATTTTTTTTCTTTAAAGGTTACAATCACTTTGAGCTGTCTGCCATTCTTTTTAGGGTTTGGATTTCCGTATCGGCCTTGCAGCCTATTGCGCTCTATGATACTATACCAATCCCGCTTATTTCTCTTTAAATGGAGCTGTTCTAGCTTTTTATCAATATGGCTGGTAGTCCATCCCTTTGATTTTGGAAACATTGAATTAAAATATTCCACGATTTCAACATTGCCCATGATCTTGTAATTAGAAATAAGATAGTCAACCGCTTCTACAGGCCAGTATTCCAATTTTATGCGCTGCAGACCAAGTTCGTAGGCTTTCATTCGAACTTTTGTCTTTTTTAGCCCTAGCGCGTCAGCGATCTGCTGATTTGTCATTGACTGAAAATTATCTCTTATAAACTTTATGTCTTTTTTCGAAAACATAATCTTTCTGTATTTGCCAACTGTTGCCATATAATCTAATATTCATCGTTGTACCTTTTTTGATTAAGCCAAGTGACTAAATGCGCTTTTGCCTGAGTAGTTTTTGCTAGAAAAGCATCATACTTTGGAAGTTGGTTGAAACATTTTATCGTATCGACCAGATCAAGCTTTTTCCAAGCTTTTTCAGCAGCTTCTTTTTTTACTTTCAGGTTGTATTTATTCCAGAAAGCTTCAAAGGAATAATCTTCTAAAACCAGTTCAATTGTAACTAAGTGCTTAAACTTTGTCCAATTTTCAATTTCGTGTCTGGTGCCAGGAAACTGACCGTTTTTGAATAGTTTTAATACGCGCGACCCTTTCAGATTATAAAAGCTGTGTATGACACCGTCGCTTTCTTTGTATTGGAACAGCCATTCGTCAGCTGTCTCCTTAAAAGTTACTTTATATGTGATTACTTCATTCATCTTTTTAAAAGGTATTTTATTGGTTTAGTGTGAACGAATGTTTGTGAAATCTGCCTAGCTTCTTGATGCAGCCGTTTTTCCGCATCAAAAATGCTTTCAGCTTTTAGAGTTGGTCTTCTTGGATATTTTTTTTTGTCTCATTAAGCTAATTTTTGGTTCAAATCGTCAATTGTCTTTTGAATCTGCTGTCTGATATAGGGCTCTTGAACATCTTTAACCTGCTGAATCAATAATAATTCTAACATATCGGCTTCGTGAAATTTCAATGACACTTTTATTTTCTTTTTAGCGTCGAACTGAGTTCTTTTTCCTTTCGCCAAAACAGCTTTTGCGTCAAGTTTGGCAGCAACATCCAACGCGATCGATAAAACCGCTTTATTTCTGCGAGTAAAAGCTTTCGTGTTGTAAACTGCCTCGAGGGTTGCCGCGATTATTATTGCAGCTTCAGGTGCTAGTGCTAAGTTTATTTTCATGTTTCTACAGATTTATAGGTTTCAAGTGGACAGTTTTCAGGAATGTTTAATTTGTAAGTTCCAGAGGATTCCTGATAAAAAATCAGAAAAGGTTTATGCTCATTTTCATTCGATTCATCTTCAAAAACACACACATAAGCTTTTATGTAGTTTGATTTATCTTCTAAAACCTTACAGTGCTCACATTCTGTACATTCGGTTATTACTTTTGCTATTTTTACTAACATTCTGTTTTTGGTTTTTCTAATTCTTTATTGCAATCGGCACAGACAATTACCGTTTTCTCGCATCCGCATAAAGTTTCTAATACTTTTGTTTTTCGATTTTTGTGCGGACAGTTCTCTAACATTCTATAGGTAATCATTGTAGTGGTATAATTTGCAGTTTGTGCAGTAGAGCCGACCATCTTTTTCTTTGACAGGCATTTCGATTTCACACTCAAAACAGTATAAATCCTCTAAAGTTTTAACTGCTTCCGTTTTATCGCTATCGTCTGATTGCTTTGCCAAAAACCATCCTATCTTAAATCCGAAATACATCACTGCAATAAGGACTACTGTTATAATTGCATATTCCATTATTTATATTTTTTAGTTACCATTGATTCAAAGCAGCTAATGATCTTTGAAAGCTCTTTTTCGTCCATATCCTTTAAAGGCTTTTTAACTGGCGATTTATCGCTCTTTAAAAACTCGCTCAATCTATGGATGTCGGCAACTTCGCCGTAGCGGTCATTTTTGACAGTCCATTGCAATGTTCTGAGCTGTGACAGTATTGCCATGTGCTTACTGTTTTTCTTATCAAACAGCCCCCAATTTTCATTGCTTCCTTGCAGTATATTTTGAAGCTGCTGTTTTGGCCTGTTGTAGTTGTCTACAGCGGAACCCGTTCCGCTGTAGACCTGTGGCTTAGTTGGTATCATTTTCAGTCTTTTTTAAATCACGATCAATCTTCTGAATCCAAGCAACACAAACCGCTGCCAATTGCACTATTTCATGTCTTCTTTTATAGATGTTAAATTCTGAAACAACTTCTGCAAATTCTTCTAATGCAATATGAGCAAAGGTTCCTGCTCCTTGTTCAAATGCAATTTCCAACATTCCTTTTGCTCGATTTTCTGTTGGAATTTCGTATTCTAAACACATTCTCTCAGGTGTACATCCGTCAGCCCTATTAAGCAATGTTTGGTCTAAACATGGGTGATTTTGTTCGCCCCACTTTTTGTCCTGCTTAATTCTTTCAAATTTGATTTCTCTTAAAACCTCTTCCATAATTTTAATGTGTTTTAAATGTTGATTTAGGATGTCTTTTAAATCTGTGATTATTGAAAACTAATTTTCTATAGCAATTAAAAGCGATGAGCTCTTTCACAGACATTCTTGTCATACACCTATAATTGCCAGAGCTATCTTTAATCAATTCGTGCCCATTTACACTATAGTGTTCGTGGTCTGTTATTGGGATTATTTCTACGGTCATGCTGCCAATGTTTAAATATTATTCTGATTCTGAATTTTAGCCACTCGTTAAAAGTGGCTATAGCCTTTAAATTGGTTATAATTAGCAGTATCGCTAATACTATGACTGTACTAAGATTTGACTGGTTCACTGTTGAAATCGAATTTGTAACCTTGTGAAAAATCAACTGCACTGGCTGAAAGGGGAATCGGCGTTCTTGTGCCGTCTTCATCGATCAGATTAGCTTCTATATACCAGACCGAACGAATTGGCTTGTAGGCCTCTGAAATGATGCTCACGCCGTCGGTAAAATCTTCATCGTCTATCTTCTTTGTAAGCTTCTGCAGTTCCAAAACTCTGCTGCCTTTAAGATTTCCTTTTGCATCCTTTTTCAAGAGGTTGAAAATGATGTCTACAAGGGCAGATGTCGATTCGTCTTTTGCCAGCGAACTGATGTACTTTTCAACTTTCGCGATTCCTGCGCTAACGGTGTCGTCCCAGCCGTCTGTAACTCTGTAGCCGATCGTGATTTCACCGCCTTTGGTTGAAAAGGTATGCGACTGCTGTTTTTCTTTGATTCCGTAAACATCTGCTTTCAGCTTTAAAATGTTTTCAAAAAACTGGAATGCCTGAGTTTTGGCGTTAGAAATCATTTCCGAAGCTGCACAGAGCGTAAAAATTGCTTTCGGCACTGCCTGTTCTACGAGGTCCTTGTATGCCTCACGATCTTTCTCTTTTTTTGCTTCGATTTCTGCTAATGCTGCTTTCAGCTCCTTTGCTGAATACTTTGTTATGTCTTTAGGTAGTGTTTCTGTGTTCATAATATTTCTGGATTATTTACTTCGATTGTTTCTGTTGTGATTATTGAATATTGAATGTTGTATCTGAATTTATCCCTTAGCTCCGCTAAAAATTTGCAGTCTGCATTGTAGTTATGCGGAACTATAACCGTCCTTTTTTTACCGTAATACTCAAATCGTCCTTTAATTTTTTGATGCAGCTTGTATCTCCTGTTCTGCTCTGGTGTTCTATGTTTCGCCATCTTGTAAAAATTGATTTTGATTGAAAGCCCGCCATGAAACGGCCTTTATTTTCTCGAGAACGACATTTACTTTGGCTTCTATCGCAGGCGGTATTTTAAAATCCCTGACATCATTTGGAAAATTGTGGTTAAGCTGTGAAAGCAAAGAGCCTCGTTCCTGATTAATGCATATTCTTTCGCCTGTTTTGAAAACATATATTTTGCCTTCATTCTGCTGATCTGAGCAGTAGGCCAGCACATTGTGCAGGTCTTCTAATCGTTGGTTTGTTTCTTCTATCGTCATACTTCATTTGAGGTTAGTTCACTGAAAAAACTCTGATGCCTTTTGGTCTTGATTCAGTCTTTTTGATTTTATTGAGCAATGCCGCTGGCCTTATGCTAAAAAGGGTTATAAGACAATTATGATAGCATCTTTCATAATCCCGTGCAGTTACATTTGAATTTGTGTATCGATCAGTCATTTCGTGAAATTTCTCTTCACATTTTGTCAGCTCCATTCTAAACCATGCATTTATTGGAGTGCTTGCCAATACCTGCTGAAATTCTTTTAGATCGTTGGTGATGTGTCCGCACCAATTGCTGTAAAAAGTCCAAATGATAGCTTCGTGTTGGTCTTCTGTAATCTCTAACTTTTGAATTACTGTTTTCATAGCTTAATGTTTTTGTGTTCCATGTAAATCTTCATAACCCTTTTGCCAAACCACAAACTGTTTTGCGTTAGGTCCGTATTTTCTTCCCTTGTTTGTAGCCAAATAACCGCTTACTACAACCTTTTGAGTAGCATCAAATTTTATCCTGTCTTCAAAATCAGTTTTTGGATTTTGCCCTTTAGCGTGGCCTATAAAAACCAATGTTTTTTCTTTAAATCTTTTTCTAAAATTCAAGTAGTCTTCAAATGTATATCCCAAAAAAAAGTATGAGACTGAATCTATTACTACTACTTGAGCGCTATTTCTTTGTTCAAGTCGATTAATAAGCTGTTCAACATTATCATCGATCACATTAAAATTATTTGCTACATCCTGCATTTGAAAAAGCTTCAATCTGTCTTGTAAGTTTTCATCATCCAAATCTTCTTCTTTTGAAATAAGAATCGTTTTTTCAGTTTTAGCAAACTCTTTAATCAACTGCATTATAAAAGAACTTTTACCGCTGGAACTGTCGCCCCATATAAACCAACGGGATTTTTTTTGCGGGTTTCCAAAAACATCATTGAAGCGCCCTGTAAATTTGATAAGTGGTATAACTGTAGAAAGTATATTTGCTACTGTCAGAGCTCTTTTAAATTTCTCCATATTATGCAGTCAGTAACCTTGGCATTCCTAATATGGTTCTTACAAAGTCTTCTGTGAGTGGTTGACCAGTTCTGTCGGCTTCTTTCATTGCAGGAACCAGAACATCATGCAATTCTCCGTAGTTATCGCAATTTTGTTTTAAAAATCTGATAAGTGACTTATCTTCAATTTGTTCTAAAAACATTGAAAAACTTCTGTCGATGCTAGGCAATTCTCTAATACCAAATTTGATTCTTCTATAAAATTGTGGTATTCCTGAACGGTTCTTTTTTCTTAGTTTGTCAAGATTGTCTGTTAACTGGCTTGTTCCAATAAGTGTGATGCCACAAATTCTAATTAAAGCATCGTATAATTCTTTCATAGAACAAAGCGCGGGCTGTTTCATATACTCACACTCATCAAAAATTAGGTGTGGTTTTAATCCTTCAAGTCTTAATTGTTTTAGCTTTTTAGCTATTTCGCCAATTTTCTTGCTTTTGGTTTTCGGCGTTGCGATTTTTAACGTATCTATAATCTTATCAAGTAAATCGCCAATTGTATCAAGAGAACCAACAACTATTTTAAAAGTATCAACAGGATTGGCTTTTAGAAACATATCAGAAATATAAGTTTTACCAGAACCCGTTTCGCCAATTATAATATTTGTTAATCCGTTTTCTTTTGCGTCCTCTAGAGTTGAAAGCATCCTGTAAAGCTGAGGCGTTTCTTTCATGCTCCAATACTCCTTTTTTAAAGAGTGCCCAATGAACTCAGCAATCAGTAAATACCATTTATCCTTAATTTCTGATTTACCCACAGTAGTTTCGCCTTTTCTAATACTTGAGATATAACTCTCGTTAACACCTGAACGCTTTACGATTTCATTTGCAGAAATACTATGTAAATTGATGTATTGGTTCAAAGCCTCAGTAATCTGCTGTTTTTGTGTTATTGTTATCATAGGTTAGTGTATTTGTTTAGGTTAACTTTTTCTTTTAAATAATTTGTTTGAGCTTCCTGCCAGCTAGATTCTTCTAATACTTTTTCGCGCTTTTCTTGCTTAACTGCAATACGCTCAGTTGCTTTTCTAAGTCTCTCAGTTGCTTTCTGATCTTTATGCTGTCCAAGACTATCAGGAATAATTAGCTTTTTAAGGGTGTCTAATTGTGGATTACTATCAAATAAATCCTCCAATACTTCCCGTTGTTGAGCACCTCGCAAAATGATCTCATTATTCATACGACGATTGTAATCGTACACCAATTGCCTTTGCTGAGTGTCACCTTTCTGTTGATCGTATAAAGCCATTGGCTGGATGTATTTTTCTTGTAGAATAAACTCCATCGTACCGATCTCTTCAATTAAGCGGCCGTCTCGACCTTTTGCATTACTTACCAAAATTTGACTTAGATCATCTGTATCATAAAAAACCATCCAATCTTCATGCATATACTTTCTAAAATTCATATCGAAAGTATCGTAAGCTCTTTCTTGTCCTTCTATTGTAGGTGTTAAGCCGTTTCCTTTCATTTTATTGGTATGTCCAGTTATTTGGCCGTAAGTGCGTAAGAATTGGTTCAATGACATTTCTGTTTTTTCTTCAAAAGACAAGAAACTATCAACAAATCCGTGAACTTTTTCAGCCCTTTCATTTTCAATTGCTTCTACAATCTGCTTGATGCATCCATGCTTATCAGGAAAAAGGTGGCGATGTTTGGCTAGATAATCGTCATTTACTTGGTTTTCGATATTCGCAGTAACGTTATGACCAGACCAGTTTAACACCATTTGCTCTTGAAAATGCTTTTCATTGAACTTGTCAAAAAACGGCTCTATAACTTTAGATTTTTTGTTTTTCACTTTTGCTGGTGTAAAGTGCAATGCCGTAGCTTCGTATGTTGGTGTAAGATTTTTAATTTGATAGCGATCTGTTTGCAACTCATACGGTTTGTATTTTGAGCCAAATAGTTCCTCAGTATGTTTAAGAGCGTTCTTTAATGCCTGTCTTATTAGGGTAGGGCTTTCTTTTTCACCAATCGCGTAACCTACTATGTAATAATTGAATGGATCAACTATCATTACTGCTGTAAGCCTATTGTGATACGTTGTGACTGAATTACCGTTCCTATCTATTGTTGTTTTTTGATAAAGAAGCTCAGCATCCCATCCGTCCATTGTCCAATAAAGCATTGCTGCACTTGGCTTGCTACGTTTAATTTGCATATGTTTTTCATGCATGAGGTCCGTTTCTCCATGTTGTCCAGCAAATACAAACAAATCGAGCTCTTTTCGCTTATTGGCAATCACTCCTGCATCTATAAGTTTCCAGCCAAAAACTCCAGCAACATTATTGTAATGTCTTACAATTTGCTCATTGTTAAGATTCTGATGTTTTCCTAAAAGAACTTCAATAAGTGCTGATTGTTGATCGTCCTTTACTTTTGCTGCATTCCTAGTGCCAAACTTTTTGCTGATTATTGACGAATAACCCTCTTTTATATAGCGGTTTACTTTATGTCTCAAACTGTCTTTTGTAGTAGGCAAATCGTGGTTGACCAGCTGAAAAGCATTTATATCATTACTCAAACTTTGCCATATATCAAATTGTCCTGTAAGCCCTAATGATTTAGCGTATAATTTTCGCTTCTGCCGTACTTCCAGTATCGTGTTTAACACCGAAGCATTGTAAGTATAGAGTTCAATTGTATCTGGCGATAGTTTTTTATTGTTGTCCTCACCATATCTGTGCGCGGCAAAGAAATCAAAAGCTTTACGATCGCTTACGTAGTGTTTTTCAAAGAACGATGCCCTTGTTTTTTCGGCGGGCTTTCCGAATTTGAATACTAATGCATCACGCCACTCTTGAACTAAAGAGTCAAACTCAACCAGTGCATCGAATCCTAATGATGCGCGTCTTAACTCGCGTTCAGGTTGAGTCTTGCTTTTCATTCTGCCATAAAGCGCCCTGTAAGAAATTAGTTTTAAACTTTGCTCGTCTGAGCTTACAAGCTTATCACTCTTAATTAGGAACTTTATTTTTGCACCAAGTTTGTCGTTATGGTATTCAAATGGGCTTTCTTTCTTTTCCATAGTGAATAATTATTTCTGTTCGACTCGGACGTTTTCTATAACTCATCAAAATCACTTATTTTTTTCAACTCTTCCTCTAAGAGTTCTTTAGCGCGTTTTCGCATCGCCCTGGCAACATCAGAGTTGGTATAAAATTTTAAAGCAGATCGTAAGCTAGGACGGGAAGAATTAAATTCTTTTATGATTTTATTCTTCATCTCACTTGCAATTAATATCTCTTTCATATCTTTACAATTGTTAATTATTATTTGTAATACGTTTTGTTGTTTACAAATATATACACAAATTGAAAACAAAAAAACGTTTTTACGTAAAAAAGTTCACATTTTTAAAACATTATGGATAAGTCGTTGATTTTAAACAGATTAAAAAACATAAAAAATTTCGCTACAGATACAGAATTAGCGAATTTTCTTAATATTAGTCGTAGTACTTTGTCTAATTGGTATGCAAGAAACTCAATTGATTACGATCTTTTGTTTTCAAAATGTGAAAACAACGTCGATATTAATTGGCTATTAACAGGTAATGGATATAATGTCAAAAATGAAAGCAATGTTCTCGCTGAGCCAATAGAAAGCTCTCGAAAAACAAAAGACCCAATTTATGAACTGCAACGGGTTCCGGTATTTAATCTTGAAGCAACAATGGGATTAGTTCCGTTAGTGGACGGCAATGGAGTAGATGAAGAAAAGGTAATTGACTATATATCTATACCAAGCATGCCATCATGTGATGGAGCAATTTACGCATCCGGTGACAGTATGTATCCATTGTTAAAGTCTGGTGATATGATTGCTTATAAACGGATTGCTGTTGAAAGAGCACAGATATTTTTTGGAGAAATGTATATTGTGGCCGTTAAGTTAGACGATTTCAGTACAATGAAGACTGTCAAGTTTGTGCACCAAAGTGAGTTGGGAGACGAGTATATAAGACTTGTAAGCCATAATCAGCACCATACTCCGAAAGATGTAAAACTAAGTCAAATAGCCGCAATTGGATTAGTTAGAGCGTCAATACGATTGCATAACTAATTAATTAATTGACAATCAACACATTAAACACCTGCAAGGGTTTTAAAATATGAAATAACGGGGGCATTTCAGCTGTTTTAATGCTGTTTTTGGTGTTTAAAATGCAATTATCGGGGGTGTTTGAAGCTATTTTTTTGCACATTAGAGGTAAAGCAAGAAGTAAAGCAAGAAGTAAAGCAATACTAAAAAACTATTCTTTTTAAATTGTTTTTAAATGCATTTTAAAAACATTTAAAACTTATGACCTAACGCAAACAGCAGTATATAAAAAAGCCGTAAAATGCTTATTTTTACGGCTTTTAAGGCGTTTTTATATAGAAATAACGCTTCAATTGTACTTATCACTTTAAAGTGGTACTTGCGATCGTTTTTAATGGTACCAAAATGGTACTAAAAGGTATATTGCGGACATTTTATTTTTTTTCAGTTTTCAACCTTTTTTGCTGTTAAGCACTGATTTTATTGGACTTTTCGACCTTTTTTATTATTATGCTTATTGTACATTTCATTTATAGCCCTATATACATCAGTAAAATTTTAACCGCTTACTAGTATTTAAAATATTTGTTAGTTATGAGCATAGGCCTACTTTTAAAGTAACGGGTCTGTGCTCTGCTTTTTTATATTCTAAAGAAAAAATAAAAAAATGGAAAAATCTTGAAACCAAATCACAAATCAAACGTCTAACATTTTAGAGCATCATTTTATTTCAATTATGAGGTTTCAATCATCAATCAAAAAAACGAATTTCATTAATCTAAAACCATAATCAATACATTATGAAAAAACCAATCAAACTTATTGCGCTTTTTGTTGCCTTTCAGTTTTCGTCATTTAGCACTTTTGCTCAAAATAAAGCACAGCAAATCGAACAGCTTTTGTCCAAGTATAACGAGTACGGGCAATTTAACGGTTCTGCTTTGGTGGCCGAAAACGGAAAAGTAATTTTTAAAAAAGGCTTCGGTTCTGCCAATATGGAATGGAATATTCCGAATCAGCCTGATACCAAATTCAGATTGGGTTCTATCAGCAAACAGTTTACGGCTCTTTTGATTGTAAAACTGGCAGAAGAAGGAAAAATTAAACTTGATGTTCCTATTACTACTTATCTTCCAGATTATCCAAAAGAAAATGGCAGCAAAATTACGATTCACCACTTATTGACTCATACGTCTGGAATTCCAAATTATACTAATGCTCCCAATTTCCTTAAAGATAAAGCAAGAGATCCTTATACTCCAGAAGCATTTGCAAAAACATTTTCGAGTCTTCCGCTAGATTTTGCGCCAGGCGAAAAATTCAATTATAGCAATTCGGGTTACTTTTTATTAGGCTGCATTATCGAAAAAATTACTGGCAAAACGTATGAACAGAATTTGCAGGAAACAATTTTCACGCCTTTAAAAATGGTTAATACGGGTTACGACCATAGCGAAGTAGTCCTAAAAAACAGAGCTGCGGGTTATGAGAAAGAAGGAAAGAAAATTGTCAACGCCTCCTATATTGATATGAGCATTCCGTACGCTGCTGGATCTTTGTATTCTACTGTAGAAGATTTGTATTTGTGGGATCAGGCGCTTTATACAAATAAATTGCTTTCTGAGAAAAGCATGGAATCCTTATTTAAGCCTTACATAAAAGCTTGGGATGGTTTTTACGGATACGGATGGTCAACTTACGAAATTCCAAATGGGAACGACAAATTGACTGTTGTTGAACATGGCGGTGGCATCAACGGATTTAATACTATTATTTCGCGTATTCCAGCAGATAAGAATCTTGTTGTTTTGCTAAATAACACTGGCGGAACTGTTTTGGGAGAAATGAACAAGGCAATTCGCGCTATTTTATACAATCAGCCTTTTAATCAGCCTAAGAAATCACTGGCTCTTGACTTGTTAGATGTTTATGCCGAAAAAGGTGCAACAGCTGGAACAGAAGCTTACAAAAAGCTAAAAAGCGATCCAACTTATGCCATTAAAGAAAGCGACATGAACCGAGTTGGCTATCAATTATTGCAAACTGGAAAAAAGAAAGAAGCTATTGAAGTTTTCAAAATCAATGTAGATTCTTTTCCTCAGTCTGGAAATGCTTACGATAGTTTAGGCGAAGCTTATCTAGCAGATGGAGACAAAAAATTAGCAATGGCCAACTATAAAAAATCGGTTGAACTGGATCCGACAAATGAAAACGGCAAAAAAGTTTTGGAAGAACTTTCAAAAAAATAAAAGCATCCGATTATAAATCAAATGCTTAAAAATGGCTTCGAAAAACTAGATCTGAAATCTATTTTTTCGAAGCTTTTTTGTTACAACTTGAGACATTCAAACTCGGCAATTTATTTTTTAGAAATATTATTTTAGCTCCATCCAAAACAATTGAATCCCCTATGAAAAATCCAAAAAGCTACAGTTTACTGGTATTATTATGCCTTTTAATTTCTTCTAAATCTTTATCGCAAAACAATCAGCCGTTGATGCCAACGCAGCAAAACAAAATCATAATTGATAAAATTGTCGAGGCTGCCCATTATAAAAATTATGTGATTGATTTTTGCTTATCTAAAATAAACGAAGCTTCGGCAAAAGAAGGCTGGAACGAACAAAAAGCTATGGAAATTACTCAAAGCATCAATTACAAAAATTTTAGAGATGCGATTTACAACAGTTTTGTTGTTTTTGACGAAGTTGAACTGGAAACTTTGCTAAAAGCGTACGAAAAAGATACGGCTTATCAAACCCAAAATGTGATGACCAATAATAAAGTGCTCATCAATAATCTGAACATTTTTGCCAATGATATTGTAAAAGGGAAGTATCTTTTGAAGTGAAAAAAAGTTGCTGAGATGCTGAGAAGCTAAGCTTCTAAATTTTTTTAAACCTTTGTCAAAGTTTAAAACTTTGACAAAGGCTATAACTTGAAACTTCAAACTTCAAACTTGAAACTTCAAACTTGAAACCTGAAACTTCAAACTTGAAACAAAAAACCTATTTCTTCGGTTTCAAAACCAGTTTTGTTGATGTTTTTATGATTTCGTCTTTGTTGAGCTTCATTTTTCTGAACTTTCCTGCGTTGTACATTTCGGCCTGATCTGCGTAATGTTTGCTTAAAGGGTTTCCTGATTGGCCTGTTGGCAAAATGCTCCAGCTGTTTTCTACATCGGCAAAATCGATAATTCTTCGTGTTGATGGTCCGCCTTTGACATAATATTTGCCATCATCGTTAAACCCGAAGAATAAATTATTGATTACTTCATTTGAACCAGGAGAATTGAAAGGCCCAACATTAAACAATCCGCGAAGCGCTGCAACTTTCCCAAGCGGATGCTCGTGTTCTACGGTATGCACTTTCCCCCAATTCCATTCTGAAATATTTTCTCCTAGCTGATTTTGCAAAGCAATAACCGCATCATTAAAAGATTTTGTAACAATAGCTGTTCTGGTTTCTTTTACATTTTTTGTTTTGATATTATCCCACCAAACCGAATTTTCGTTTTTTATCTGGTTGGCTATAACTTGTTTTCCAAGAGAAATTCCCAAAAACAGATTGAAGTTATCTTTGCCCATTTCGTCTTCAAATGTGTTTTTCAAGTACAAATAAATCCATTTGTTGTAAATCGTTGGTCCAACGTCTTCTAAATTGGTTGTCCCTTTCCAAGACTGTAAAACTTTTAAAACTTCTTTTTGCCTATTAGAAAGCGATTTTTGATCTAAACTTGCTATTAGATTTTTAGAAGTTTCTACGGCAACATCAGAAGTATTATCATAAATCATTTTACTGATGGCTACTTTATCCCAATCTGATTTTCCATCTAAAATTCCCGAAATTCTTTTTGCTCGATCTTCTGGCAGATAATATCCTGGGTATAAAAAACCATTGTCTATAGCCTCTGGCTGATTATTGGCAGAGTAAACATATCCCCACTCTGGATTTTCAGCTGATGGATTTTCTTCAAAATCTAAAAATTTAGCAATATCATCCTTTCCGCTAGAACCGTCTAAAATCAAGTGGGTGTTGATGCCTTCATTGTGCCTGTACAATTTTCCGCTCGCCCACCAAGCCACATTTCCTTTAGCATCTCCGTACATTACATTCAGTCCTGGAGCGGCAATTAAGCTGACAGATTTTTTAAAATCAGTAGTGTTTTTAGCATGTGAAAGACCATAAGCCGCATCTAAAATCTGGATAGGTTCTCTTGTGTACGTCCACGACATTGCAATCGGGTTTTTCTTTTCTAAACGCTCCATAAAATCATTCATAACGGGACCATGACGCGTAATTTTTACAGTCAAAACAACATCTGAAGAATCTTTAACCTTTATCGTTTTTTTTCTGATTTCATATTTGTCAAAACCTGTCGGAGTCTGATATTGAGAAGCGTCGCCAGCTTTATTTTTTTCCTGATAAAAGTCGATGTCATCATTTTCAAACATCGTCAGACCATAAGCATAATCTCTATTGTGAGCCAAAAGCGGAAATGGCGTTCCTGCCAAATAGCAGCCGTACAGTTCATGTTGCGGAGTTACCAAATGCGCCTCGTACCAAGTTCCTGGCTGCGAGAATCCAATGTGAGGGTCATTTGCAAAAATAACTTTACCCGTTTTCGATTTATGCGGACCAACAACCCAGCTGTTGCTTCCAACAAATGGCGGAATCGGAGATTGATCCAACATAGCAGTTATAGATTTAGAAATCTCGGCATACTCTTCTGTTTTCTCTTTTGAGATTTTAATTTTTGTGTTATTAAATTCTCCTTCAATGCCTAAATCTTTCAAATAAGCAGTTCCGAATTTATTTTTAATGTCGGTCACTAATGGATCTGTTTTCTGAGCCATAGCAAAGCTAAAAGACATATAGCCAAAAATATTGTAAACGTCTTTTATGGTAAACTGCTGTTTTTTTACACCAACCAAAGTAAATTCTATTGGTGTCACTCCTTCTTCCAAATATTGGTTAATGCCATCCAGATAAGCCTGAGTCAGTTTATAGCTTTCGCTGTTTTTATCCAATTTTGCGATAGCTTTAGCGGAAGCTTCTTCAATTCCTATTCCAGCAAAAAACTTGTCATTTTTAAGCGCGACGCCCCCAAAAATTTCGGAGAGACGTCCTGGAGCAATTCGGCGCAACAATTCCATCTGCCATAATCTTTCCTGTGCGTGCACATAACCAAGGGCTGTCATAGCATCTTTTTCGGAGTCAGCATAAATATGCGGCACGCCAAAATCATCAAAATAAACTGTAGTTTCTTTTTCAAGATTTTTTAATTCTAATGATCCTTCATATTTCGGCTTGAGATGAAAAATATAAGCGCATAAACCAATTGCAAGAATTACAATAAGAACCAATACAGTCAGCAGGATTTTTTTAATTATTCTCATGTTCTAAAAAGATGAAATTTAAAATGATGTAACTTTTCTATAAAATTTTATAAAAGGCAATTCTCTTTAAAACTCTAAATTTATGTATTTAAAATTAATACTATAAATGTCCATCTATAAAAAAATAGCGATTGTAGCAATTTCTTTTCTTGCAATTGTAATTCTTGCCAATATCGCGCTGAATTACTGGATTAAAAAGCAGCTTCCAATCATTATTCACGAGAAAAATAAAACTGCCTACAACATTAACTACGAAAAAATCGAAGTCTCTCTCTTTTCTCGAAATATTAACGCTCAAACTTTGCTGGTAAGCCCTAAAAATGAGCCAAAAGACAGTAAAAATGGACTTTTTACCAAAATTGAATCGATTACAATTAAGCATTTCAATATTTGGGATTTGGCGTTTCGCGATATTATTCAGGCTGAAAGCATCATCATCAATAAACCTCGCGTCATTTTATACAAAAAAGGAGAAAAACTGCTAAATAACAGCAAAAGCATTAAAACCGAAATCATAGAACCGTTTCGTAAAATTATTGCTGTTTCGAATATTTATCTGAACAACGGAACAGTCGATGTTGTTTCCTTAGATAGCAAAAAACCTATTTTCAGCATCAAAAAAATCCTTTTAAAACTGGAAGGCATTTTAATTACCGACGCTACCTTAAAAGAAAAAATTCCGCTTCAATATAAAAATTATGCTTTGGTCTGCGACAGCTTGTTTTATAGGCCAAATGGTTTTTATGATATCAATATTGGAAAAATAAGCACCGAAAAAAATTTCTTAAAGATTAATAATTTCTCCAATCTCCCTCAATTTGAACGACGAGAATTTCTAAAACGTCTTGAAAAAGAAAAGGACATTTACAATTTGAAGTTTGACTCTGCCCAAGTTGAAAAAATGGATTGGGGTTTTAAAAATGACCGCTTTTATTTTAAGGCAAATTCGCTGGTTATTAATCATTTTGATGCCAATATTTATCGCGGAAAAATGCTGAAAGATGATTTGAGCAAAAAATACCTGTACAGTCATTTGCTGCGAAATCTAAAATTCCCTCTTCAAATTGATACGCTGCAGGTTTTAAAATCGAAATTGGTGTACGAAGAAGAACTCGATTTTTCTGACGGTCCTGGAGTATTGACTTTTGACCGTTTCAATATGCAGGCGACCAATTTAAAAAGCGGTTTTGGTCTAACCAAAACAGACGATGTAAAAATCAAAGTCAAATGTATTTTTATGAAAAACTCTCCTCTTGATGTTGATTGGAGTTTTAATGTTTTGGATAAGAGCGACGGATTTCACATTCAAGGCGTGATCTCAAATTTTGATGTCACAGGAATGACAAGATTTACAAAACCGTATATTAACACAACTTTTACCGGCACTTTTCATAAATACCGTTTCAATTTCTACGGAAACGATAATGGGTCAAAAGGAAATGCTTCTTTAGATTACGACGATCTAAAAGTAAAATTGTACCAGAAGAAAAAACCTGAAAAAGAAGCCAAACTCAAAACCGCAATTGCAAATTTATTAGTCAAAAACGATTCGAAGGACAAAGCCAAAACCGCCGAAGTTGAAGTAGAACGGCTTCAAGACAGATCGTTCTATAACCTATTGTGGAGAAGCATAGCAGAGTCTTTGAAGAAGATTTTGATTTAATTTTTTTTCTGCCACGAATTCACGAATTTAATTTAAGAAAGTTCCTGAATTAATGGCAACCAATCTGTAAAGATTTCAATTTTAAACATAGCCTGCGGTTTCAACCGCAGGTACACAACGCGCATTCGCAACGCATATTCACAACGCATTTACACAAAACGTTTTCCAAAAATACGTCCCACTCGGTTGAAACCGCGGGCTATATTATGATTGGGAACATTTAAAAAATATTTATAGAAGATTTTGATATAAAATCCTATTGGCAAATATAGCCTGCGGTTTCAACCGCAGGTACACAACGCATTTACACAAAACGTTTTCCAAAAATACGTCCCACGCGGTTGAAACCGAGGGCTATATTATGATTGGGAACATTTAAAAAATATTTATAGATGATTTTAATATAAAATCCTATTGGCAAATATAGCCTGCGGTTTCAACCGCAGGTACACAACGCGTATTCGCAACGCATATTCACAACGCATTTGCACAAAATGTTTTCCAAAAATACGTCCCACGCGGTTGAAACCGCGGGCTATATTATAATTGGGAACATTTAAAAAATCAACTCGTGTTAATTTTTGCAATTCGTGGCAACCAACCTCTAAACCTGATATTTGTCAGGTTTTATCAAAATTTATTTTTTTTCATTTGTCTCTATTTTAATCTGAATAAAAATGACAAAAAATAACCTGCATACTTTTCATATTCCGGTAATGGGACTTGCTTATACAATTGATAGCCCGATCCGAGTAGCGCAGTACGGGATTTCATCTGTGATTGCTCTTGCCGATGATGATCTGATTGAGAAGATGCGTAATTTTTACAGCACAAAATTCAATATCCCATACGAAGAAATTACGCAAAAATTTCATGATTACCGTGCCGAAAGAATTACCTCTTATTTAAATTTAGTTGATAAGATTGTAAAAGAAAAGTTCGAAAATTTTAAAACAGAATTGGCTGAAAGCAAAACGGCATTAGAAAATTTCATGTCAATGCTCCCGAATACTTCTGACATAAAAAAAGGATTTCAGAATATACTCGACGACGGAATTGCTTTTAAAGAAAACATTCAGCATTATATTGAATCGCATCTTTTTCCGGGAGAAATTGATGTGAACATCATGACGAAATTAGACAAAGATAATTTTGCCAAAAACGAACAGCTTCCGATTGAATTTAATGATGCTCATGCCGCTTTAAGAGGTTTTGCCAACAGTAATCTGGAATCTTCTGTGGTTCTTTCTGCCGGAATGAATCCGAGATTGTTTGGTTACTTCGAAAATTTCAAAGATTTTTTCCCAAATGAAAATAACGAGCTGAAAAAGAAAATCATTTTGAAAGTAAGTGATTTTAGGTCGGCAATGATTCAAGGAAATTTTTTGGCTAAAAAAGGTTTATGGGTTTCCGAATACCGAATTGAATCTGGATTAAACTGCGGAGGGCACGCTTTTGCAACTGACGGACTCTTATTGGGCACCATTTTAGAAGAATTCAAGCAAAAAAAAGAACAATTGGTACAATCGGCCCACGATTTAATGATTAAAGCCTTACAGGCAAAAAATCAGCATTTTCCTGAGAATCCTCTAGAATTAAAAATTACAGTTCAAGGCGGAGTTGGAACAGCACAAGAACATGAATTTTTATTAGAAGAATACCATGTAGATTCTATAGGCTGGGGTTCACCTTTTTTGCTAGTTCCCGAAGCCACTTCTGTAGATAAAGAAACACGCAATTTATTGATGAATGCTAAAGAAGACGATTTCTACTTGAGCAACATTTCGCCTTTGGGAGTTCCTTTTAATACTTTAAAGGGAACAACAAATGAATTTTTAAAGCAAAAACGAATTCAGGAAAATAAAGCTGGAAGTTCTTGCCCGAAGAAATTTTTAGCTTTAAGCAAAGAATATGATCCGCACGGAATTTGTACTGCGTCAAAAAAATATCAAGATATAAAACTGGAAGAATTAGAAAGTAAAAGAGACACGATTTCTGACGATGCGTTTGAAAAAAGTAAAATCAAAATCACCGAAAAATCATGTTTATGCGTTGGTTTGGCCAATGCTTCTTATCTGGAAAATGACATTAAAATAAAAGGCCAGGCACAAGGGGTTGTAATTTGCCCAGGTCCAAATTTGGCTTATTTTGATCAGGAAGTTTCTTTAAAAGATATGATCCAACATATTTATCAAGGAAAATCGATTATCAGAACCGAACGTCCAAACTTGTTTATAAAAGAGCTCAAAATGTACGTTGCGTATTTTAGAAATGAAATCCAATCTATTTCTGGAGAACTTACTGCTGCTCAGATTAAAAAATGGAATACTTTTAAATCTAATCTGTTGGATGGAATTGAGTATTATAAAAATTTATTTGAATCGACATCGATCTTTAAGGGTCATCTTGATCAACTCGATTCTTGTAAATCAGAATTAGTTGGTATAAAAATTCCCGTTTCAGAGTCGGTTTAAAAATGAAACCCCAAATTATCACCTAATTTGGGGTTTATTTTTATTTATAGAAAAACTATTCTTTCTTTTTGTTTTTACTGTCAATAACAGCTCCAGTTCCTGTTCCGACTGCTGCTCCAGCTAAACCTCCAATAATGGCGCCCTCACCTTTTTTCTTACTGACAATTGCTCCAGTTGCAGCACCAACTCCCGCACCAATTACTGCGCCCTTAGCAGTTGCACTCCAACCTTTCTTTTTGGCTGGTGTGGCGGCTGTCGCATCTTGCTGATGCACTACAACAACTTTTTCTTTTTGAGCTTCGATCTTCTGTTCATTTATCTTAGCCATTTCAGTCTTCATCGAATCGATAACGCGCTGTTTGTTAATCTCAACTTTCATTGAATCAATGCTGGCTTGTTTGGCTTTATTAATATCTTCTTTGTTTTGTTGTTGACAAGAAGTTAAAAATATCACGGTCAATAAAATATATAAGCCTTTCATGATTGTAACTTTTTTAAATTATACAATACAAAATAAGCAATATCTGTTATAACGGTTGTTACAGAATTTTTTATAAAATTTATAAGATTACGCTAAGGAATATTCTCTCACTAACATTTTACTTCTAAAAATCTCGCAAAGATGCAAAGTTTAATTTTAAGTTGCCTCTAGCTTTAAACTAGAGATAAAATTGATAAGTAATAAAGCAGGAAGCAATTCATATAATAATTTAAAAAACTTTGCGTCTTTGCGACTTTGAGCAATTACTCTTACTTTCCTAAAATCCCTTTTTTAAGAATTTGTCCGAAGTCATACATATCTTCATAAGAACAATACAAAGGAACTGGAGCAAGACGAATAACATTAGGTTCGCGCCAATCTGTAATGACTCCGTTTTTCATTAAATAATCAAATAATGCTCTTCCTTCTCCGTGTAAAAACACCGATAACTGCGAAGCTCTTTCTTTTGGATCTGAAGGCGTGATGATTTCGAAAGTGCTTTCTACTTCCTTATCAATTTCATGAAGAATAAATTCAAGGTAAGAAGTGATATGATCACGTTTTGCAATTAGAGCGTCCATTCCAACCTCAGCAAACATTTCTACCGAGGCTAAGTATGGCGCTAACGATAAAACAGGAAGATTGCTAATCTGCCATCCGTCTGCTCCATGAACAGGATCAAAGTTTGGTTCCATTTTAAAACGGCGCTCTTTATTGTGTCCCCACCAGCCCGCAAATCTTGGCAAATTTGAATTGTGATGTTTTTGGTGAACGAAACATCCTGAAGCGTTTCCTGGACCTGAATTCATATATTTATAACTGCACCAAGCAGCAAAATCTACATTCCAATCGTGAAGTTCTAATTTGATATTTCCAGCAGCGTGTGCCAAATCCCAACCCACTTTTGCTCCAACTTTTTGTCCAGCTGCAGTTATGGTTTTAATATCAAAAACTTGTCCTGTATAATAATTTACTCCGCCAATTAAAACCAAAGCCAGTTCATCGCCAACTTCATCAATTTTTGCTAAAACATCTTCCAAACGAATATTGTGTTCTCCTTCTCTGCGTTTAATTTCTACAATCGCATCTTCAGGTTTGTATCCGTGAAAGTTCACTTGGCTTTGAAACATATATTGATCTGACGGAAAAGCTTTTTCTTCGCAGATAATTTTATAACGTGTTTTGGTCGGCTGATAAAAAGAAACCATCAATAAGTGAAGATTTACCGTCAAAGTATTCATCACCGTAACTTCTGACGGAAGCGCTCCAACAATCTTACTCAACGGTTCTGCAAATCTTTCCTGATAATCCCACCAAGGTTTTTCAGCATAAAAATGACCTTCAACTGCCAGTTCTGCCCAATCGTTCATTACTTCATCAATATAAGCTTTGGTACGTTTTGGCTGCAGCCCCAAAGAATTTCCGGTGAAATAAATTACTCGCTTGTCATTTACTTTAGGAAAAATAAACTGATCCTGATAATGGTTTAATGCGTCTTTCGAATCTAGCTCTCGTGCAAATTCGCGTGTATTTTGAAAAGTCATTTTGTTTTTGTTTTGGATGCTAAAATAACAAAAATTGTTTGTTTTGTTTTGTTTCGAGGGGGGCAAGTTTCATGTTTCAAGTTTCAGGTTTCAAGTTTCATGTTTCTAGTTTCAGGTTTCATGTTTAAAGTTTAAAGTTTCATGTTGATATGCTTTGTGTGTTTTTACCGTAAAGTACGCAAAGTCTTTTTTAAGTTTTATGTTTAAACGCTAAGCTCGCAAAGCTTTGCGTTCTTTTTAATTTGGCAAAAACAAATTGAGTGGAAAATCCTTGCGGACTTTGCGGTAAAATTTCGCAACGAATGTTAAACCTGAAACTTGAAACATGAAACATGAAACCTGAAACTAGAAACATGAAACATGAAACTTGAAACTCGAAACCATTAAAAAACAGAAAACCCGACAGATTATAAAAAACTGTCGGGTTCTTATATTGAAAATTAATTCCGATTAAAGAATTAACATCGCATCTCCGTAAGAATAGAATTTGTATCCTTCTTTGATTGCTTCTTCGTATGCTTTTTTCATTAAATCGTGACCACAGAAAGCAGAAATCATCATTAATAATGTTGATTTTGGCGTGTGGAAATTCGTAATCATACAGTTTGCAATACTGAAATCGTGAGGAGGGAAAATAAATTTATTTGTCCAACCTTCGTAAGGGTTTAAAGTATTTGCAGAAGAAACTGAACTTTCAATTGCACGCATAGAAGTTGTTCCTACGGCACAGATACGTTTTTTCTTTGCTTTTCCTTCGTTTACAATATCACAAGCTTTTTGCGTAATGATCAATTCCTCAGAATCCATTTTGTGCTTAGATAAATCCTCAACCTCAACTGGGTTAAAAGTTCCTAAACCTACGTGTAAAGTTACCTCAGCAAAATTCACTCCTTTGATTTCTAATTTTTTCAAAAGGTGTTTTGAGAAGTGTAAACCAGCAGTTGGCGCCGCTACAGCTCCTTCTTCTTTTGCGTAGATTGTTTGGTATCTTTCAGCATCTTCTGGAGTAACATCTCTGTTGATGTATTTCGGAATTGGAGTTTCTCCAAGTTCAGTCAATTTATTTCTGAATTCTTCGTAAGAACCGTCATATAAGAAACGTAAAGTTCTTCCGCGAGAAGTTGTATTGTCGATTACCTCAGCAACTAACGAATCGTCGTCACCAAAATAAAGTTTGTTACCAATACGGATTTTTCTAGCTGGATCAACTAGGACATCCCAAAGTCTTTGCTCAGAATTTAATTCTCTTAACAAGAAAACTTCAATTCTAGCTCCAGTTTTTTCTTTGTTTCCGTACAAACGTGCAGGGAAAACTTTTGTATTATTTAAAATTAAAACGTCTCCGTCATCAAAATAGTTGATCACGTCTTTAAACATTTTATGTTCGATAGTGTTTTTTTTACGGTCAATTACCATTAAGCGAGATTCGTCTCTGTTTTCTGCTGGAAATTCAGCCAAAAGTTCTTTCGGTAAGTTGAAATTGAAGTGTGATAATTTCATATTTGAATTGTTGATTTTAGAGTGTAGCTTTTAGATTTGTTTATCTAAAATTTTAAATCGGTTGCAAATATACGATTGTGAGATAGCCGTTGTCAAGTGTTTTGGCTTTTATTTTCAAAAGTCCTTGATTTTGTGAGGTTTCTAGAACCATTAAAAATGTTTTTTTGAACCATATAAGTGATATAAGTTCATATTAACTGGAATTTTACATACTATTTAAACCTGACAGGTTTAAAAAACCTGTCAGGTTTGCTTTTAGATACGCATAAAAAAACCTCTGGTTAAAACCAGAGGCTCAATTGATTAAGCTTTACTTTAAGCCTTTATTTAAATGACCTTATATCACTTATATGGTTCAAAAAATTTTACAGTTCTGAAATTTGAAAATTTAAAGCTTTCAAATCGTTCCAAAAATCTGGATACGATTTAGAAACTACTTCTGCATCATCAATAATGATTGGCACTTTGATAGCCAATGGAGCAAATGCCATTGCCATACGGTGATCATTGTAGGTTGCAACATGAATATCATGTTTTATATCATCAGACTTCACTAAAGTCAAGCTGTCATTGGTTACTGAAATATTCGCGCCCAATTTGGTCAGCTCAGTTTTAAGTGCTTCCAAACGGTCTGTTTCTTTTATTTTTAAAGTATGAAGACCTGTTAAGTGGCATCCAATTCCGAGACCTAAACAAGTTACTACAATAGTCTGAGCAATATCTGGAGTATTATTTAATTCGAAATTTACATCTTGATAGTTAAATCCAGAAACTTTTTCCAAGGTCATTTTATTGTTTTGGAAAGTTGTTTTCACACCCATTTTTTCATAAAGAGAAACTAGCTCAGAATCTCCCTGAAGACTGTTTTCTTTGTAGCTGCTTAGCGTAATTTTTGCCGCATCTGATAGCGCTACAAGACTGAAGAAATAGGAGGCAGAACTCCAATCGGATTCTACGACCATTTCTTTTGATTCTACTGCTTCCTTAGGAAAAACTTTGATTACGTTTCCTTCAAAACTGGTTTTTATATCAAGATCATTAAGCAAAGCTAAAGTCATTTTGATATATGGAATCGAAGTGATTTCTCCTTCTAAAGTAAGTTCTAAACCATTGTCTAATTTTGAAGCCACCAATAAAAGCGCCGAAATATATTGGCTGCTCACATTTGCCGCTAAAGTTACTTTTGAAGCGGTAACTTTTTTTCCTTTAATTCGAATTGGTGGATATCCTTCCTGTTTTTCGTATGAAATCTCAACTCCCAACTGTGCCAGAGCCTCAACCAAAATCTTAATCGGGCGTTCCTGCATTCTGCTAGAACCGGTCAAAACTACTTCTCTGCCTTCGTTAACCGAAAAATAAGCAGTCAAAAAACGCATTGCTGTTCCTGCGTGATGTATGTCTACAATTTCATCATTTCCCGCTAAAGCTTTCTGCATTACTTCGCTATCGTCTGAGTTAGAAGTGTTGGCTAGAGTAATATTTGGGAATAATGCCTTTAATAGCAATAAACGATTGGTTTCACTTTTAGATCCAGTGATATTTAGTTGCGAATCATCAATAGTAAATATTGAATTCGTGCTTAATTTTAAATTCATTTTTTTAATTGTAAGTTGTGAATTTTGAATTATGAATGATTAGAAACATAATTCAGCCCTGCAATTTACCACTCCCCATTCATAATTCAAAATTCAAAACTCATAATTCAAAACTTATGAGTGATATTTCACAATTATTTCAATTTATCATTGTTTTTGTGACGATCTTTATCTCTAACCGATTTTAGATCCATTTTTTTATCGAAAGCAGCCTGCAAATCAATTCCGGTCTGATTGGCCAGACAAAGCACCACAAAAACAACATCTGCCAATTCTTCTCCTAAGTCTTTGTTTTTATCGCTTTCTTTTTCAGACTGTTCTCCGTAACGGCGCGCAATAATTCTGGCAACTTCACCAACTTCTTCAGTCAGCTGCGCCATATTGGTCAATTCGTTAAAATAGCGAACACCGTGCTCTTTTATCCAAGTATCAACATCCAATTGTGCATTTTTCAAATCCATCTTCTATATCTTTTTAATATTTATTTTTCATTTTGGCTTACGATCATTTTCTGAGAAAACTCTTTTATCGTTCCGTACTCCTCAGCTGCAAAAATACTATTGTTGATTTCTTTTTGGCTGCCAATTTGAATTTTGTTTTTGAATTGTTATTGCGCTCCAGAAAAAGCAATGAAGAGAGAAAAATCTCGACATGATATTAAATACGCTTTAAAACGATTTTCTCTGTTTGTTTTGCAACCATCAGCTTATAATATTCTTTTAGCATATCATATTTCTCAGCAGAAACAATCGCTTCATTTATCTGATGCAAAATAGACAATTGTAAAGTATCTCCATTGGCTACGATATTAAATTTAAAAGCGCCAAGATTCTCTTCCATTGTCATTGCAGCAGGAGCTGGCAATGTTTCAACTGCAAACCCTTCTGGGATTTTAATCGTGATATTATACTTATCTGCAAAAGGATAGCTAAAATCAACTGGATATTCTCGCACTTCTTGTTTAAAAGGGTTTTTATCGTTGGTAAAAAACAGCATCGGGCTTACGTATATTTTATCGCCAATCAGCTCGCAAAGATTATTTCCTGTAAAAGAATACGTTTCTATAATAGGAAGAAGCAGATCTTTTTCATTCGTTTTGGAGTACTCGCTAATTTCTATTTTATTATTTTGGTTTTCCAGTTTTTCTAAATATTCTTCTTCTTTTAAGCTTTCGATATTGCTTCGTGTGATCATTGCATTATAATCAACGCACTGTCTTCTTGTTTTACCCGTAATTTTTCCAGTGCTGTCAATACTGTAATTCATAAAAACATTATCGGCTGAAGTTTTTTCTGGCATTAAATTAATTTCTTGCGATGACCCGTCTTTTCTGATCAATCTTCCTGACCAGTTTAAAACTCTTAGCGGTAAAATATTTGGAACCGAATATTTGTCAGTTGCATCTAATAAAATATTTCCGTTTGGCGTTTCAACTGCAGCAATTACATAATTAAATGCCGTTCTGTTTGGAAAAAGAGCAATTCCGTTTGAACGCGTACTTACTAAAACTGGATTTGCTGTCAATCCTGAATAACGCAGCATTGCAGTAAGCATTAGATTAATATCTGCAATGTTGCCTGTTTTTTCTTTATACGCTTTTTTTACGCCGTTGTCGCAGGAATAACCTGTGTAACTGTTCCATTTCATGTTTGTTTTTACATGATTAAAAATAGCCCAAATTTTTTCCTCAGGTGTTTTAGTGTCTGCAAGCAGCTTTTTCAAATCTTCTTCAAAATAGCCAGTTTTATTTAATTCAGGGCCAAAATCGTCGTATTCATAAATTGTTCTTACAACAGAATTCCAATCTGAAGAATATTCTTTCATTGGAGAATTTGGAAACTTTGTTAATGATAGCTCATGAGAAACCGCTGACATATAGTTTTCGATATTATTTACATAAGCTTCATCTTTCATTGCCGGTAAATCTACAGCAATAAAAGTGGTTTGATTTTCCATATAATCATGTTTCTCTGTTGAAAAAGAAGTAGGTGCAGAACCTGGCCCAAAGTTTCTTTCTTTAACATTAAAAGTTATCGATTTTGGATTTTTTACTGTGGTAACTTTTGGAAAAACATACCCTTTTTGTCTTGAATTAAAAACATAATATTCAGGAATATAAGTTGAGAATTCAGAATAATTTACAGGAATGCTGGATTGAAAAGCCCATTCTCTGATAATTCTAGGATTCGGACATTTTATAGTATATCGAAACTCTATTACAGACCCTTCTTTTACATTTGGCATTGTCATTTTCTTCTGACCTACAAATTTACTCAAGACTTCATCAAAAACGCCGTCACTTTTCAGCTTTGTTTTCTCAATTTTACCATTCACTAAATTATAAGTAACGGCATCCTCAAAAAATACTTTTTCTTTTAAATTACTGTTATTTTGATACCATACTGCTTGGTTGGCCCAATCGTATCCTTCTTTTTTATAGATTTTAATTCTAGTTTCCACATTAGTGAATGTGACAAAACCATCATTAGGATCATATTCAACTCTTGCTGTCCCTCTTTTATACAAAATAGCTGCCACGGCCGTCGAATCTTTTGGATGCGACTTTTGTTCTAATTCTGCAATAGACACTTTTCCTAATTTGAACTCCTGTGAAACTGCTTTGGGAGTGATTAATAAAATCACAAACAGTAGTGATAGTTTAATAATTTTCATTGGTAATTTTTGATTTATTTTGGGTTTATAAAGGTTAGTTCTTGGTCAATATTATTTTGGCATTATCGTTTCTCGAAACTTGTTCCATAAACAGGCGGTACTCGTCATATTCTTTGTTAGAATATTTTCCTTTGTTTACAAACATGGATCTTTTATAGGTTAGCTTATTATTGTCTTTTTTGATGATTTCTGTTTTGTATTCTCCAAATTTCCCTTTTAGTTCATAATTTGCAGGCAGAAATTCTATAGTGAAACCTTCTGGAAGATTAATCTCAATTTCGTCTGTATCGAGATAACCGCGCTGAATTTGAAAAGGATTTTTGCGGTTTCGCATTCGTTTTACATTTCCTGTATACTGATTAAAAGCATCAACTACAAAAATCATTTTATTGCCCGAAATGGTTCCATAATTTAAAGCGCTTAACTGAACATCTTCAGTAAAACGAATGTTCTCTTTATCGTTGGCAAAAGTAATTTTGCCCAATTTTAAGTTATTGATATTATCCCAGTAGTCTTTGTAGTGCTCTTCTTTTTCGTTTGGCTGCATAAACTCAACACGCGATTTAGCAGCATACTGGCTTCCTTGCGAAGCAATCTTCAATGCGCCCGAAAAATTTCCAGCACCATCTATTGTGTAGACTCCCTTAGCGTCTTGAGTGTTTCCTCTATCTTCATAGATTTTAGTGCGGACAATCTCGCCTCCTTCTGGCTTTACAACCAAGACATCGCGATCGTCAGTAAAAGTTCCCTGATATCCAAACGGATCATCCTGACTTGTGCATTCTAGCCAGATGTAATTGTCTTTATTAGGAATTGCAAGAATCATGTGGTTGCCTTGCATCGAAACAAAATCAGACTGAATATCTTCTTTATAGCGATCTCCATATAAAATAGTATTGTATGACGGAACGTCTACAATTTGCAAAAGTGCTTTTGTATAATTGGACAATGCTTTGCAATCTCCATATCCTAACCGATCGACATCATTAGCCAGCATAGGCTTCCAACCGCCGATACCAACGGCAATATTTACGTATCTAGATTTTTTCTGCACATAATCGTAAATAATTTTGGCTTTTTTTACAGGATCTTTTTCATCTCCCACAAGAGCTTTTATTTTTGCTTTAGTTTCTTCTGGCAAAACCGTAGTCCCTGTCAAAATTTTATCTCCATACCATTTCCCAAATGCTTCCCAAGTAGTAGCATTTCCATCAACACCTTCTAAGTGGAAGTTTTCTAATCCCATCATAACTTTAGGAAAAAGATCAGGAGGAGGAGGACTCAGGTCTTCGTGTTTTTGCGCAACGATATTTGTCGCAACGTAACTTAAACCGGTATCTGTATCGGCTGTTTTTTTTATGTTGAAATTATCAAATCGGAACTCTTTCTTCTTAAAGCCCAATCCTTTTGGGAAAGTAACATTCAAAATGCATTTTTCTACGCTTAAGTTGTAATCGCCAATAAAATACCATTTCGGTATAAAAGCCGTATTTGAAGTTTCAGTTTCGCAAGTAAACGCAATTGTAAATGGATATGAAATTGGCGTGTAATCTAAATAAAGTACTCGATTATCCGAAAAAAGGGTGCTACCGCTCACAGCACTCTGATCTTTAAAATCTTTTCTTTTGATCTTTTTTATTTCATTTCCAAAAGCATCATAAACGATAGCTTCAATATTCTTTATCGAAGTTGTTTTATCATAATGGCTAAAGGCATCAATATCTTTTAAGCCTTTTTCATTTAATACAGAGACAACTCTTTGAGTTTTAATATTCATACTTCTTTGCGAAGCAATGACAATATCCATCTGGTCTAATCGAACAACAGCATTAGCATTTTCTTTAAGACTGTCAGAAATTTTGAGGGTAGAATAATCGTTCTTTTGAGCAAAAGAACCAGCAGTAAATAATATAAAAAATAACGCGCAAAAAAGGTTTTTCATTAGTAGGGATTTTCGTCAAATATATATTATTTTCGGAAATCCTTAACAAATGTTTAATAATATTTTACTCCCTGTTTTTGCTATCCATAATGATTGTAACAGGTCCGTCATTTAAGAGACTGACTTTCATATCTGCGCCAAAAATTCCGGTTTGAACCTTCTTCCCAAACTCTTTTTCTATGGCTTGAACAAAATTCTCATACATCGGAATAGCAAAGTCTGGTTTGGCTGCTTTTATATAAGAAGGGCGATTTCCTTTTTTGGTTGATGCATGAAGTGTAAACTGACTTACAACAATAATATCTCCATCAATATCTTGAACCGAGCAGTTCATGACATCATTTTCGTCTCCAAAGATTCTCATTTTAATGATTTTTCCAGCAAGCCAGTCAATGTCTTCCTGAATATCGGCATCTTCTATTCCGACTAAAACCAATAATCCTTTTTGAATATCGGCCGTTTTTTGACCCTCAACTGTTACGGATGCTTCTGAAACTCTTTGAATAACAACTTTCATTTTTTACTTTTATTTTTAGACACGGATTACACGAATTAGACAGATTTTAGATGCTACCGTTAGATGCACTGCAGTGCATCTCTACAATACAATTGGGTTGGAATTTGGTCCCGAGGCTTCGGGATAAAAATTGGAATTTATTTATTTCCTCGTTTCATCACTCGCAGCGCGATCTTCCCCATACGTATCCGTACGATAATGTTCTTCGTCGCCTTCGAGGATTTTAAGGTAGCTATTGTATCTCGACCAAGCAATTTCGTCTTTTTCTAAAGCTGCTTTTATGGCACAATGCGGTTCCTCTTTATGCAGACAATTATTGAATTTGCATTGATCTTTCAATCTGAAAAACTCGGGAAAGTAATCGGTGATTTCTGTTGGTTCCATGTCTACGATTCCGAAACCTTTGATTCCTGGTGTATCGATGATTCTCGCATCAAAAGACAAATCATACATTTCGGCAAAAGTCGTAGTATGCTGCCCTTGTTTGCTTTGCTCCGAAATTACGGAAGTTTTTAAATGAAGGCTTGGTTCTAAAGCATTTACCAAAGTTGATTTTCCCACGCCGGAATGTCCAGAAAACATACTTACTTTTCCGATCATCATTTCTTTCAGCTTGTCAATTCCTTTATTTTCTGTAGATGAAATTCGGAGACATTTATACCCTATTTCCTGATAAATATGCTGTAAATAAAGCTGATCGTCTAAAGTTTGTTCTGTTAAAGTATCTATTTTATTAAAAACAAGAATCGCTTCAATTCCGTAAGCTTCGGCTGTAACCAGAAAACGGTCGATAAAACTTGTCGTTGTCGGCGGATTATCAATTGTAATCAATAGAAAAACCTGATCAATATTGGAAGCAATAATATGAATCTGTTTAGACAAGTTAACCGATTTACGAACGATATAATTTTTTCTTTCGTGAATATTATGAATGGTTCCCGTTACAGCATCTGAAGTTTCCTCCAATTCATAATCAACAATATCGCCTACAGCAATTGGGTTTGTACTTTTTATACCTTTAATTCTAAATTTCCCTTTCATACGGCATTCCACAAAATCTCCTTTTTCAGATTTTACGGTATACCAGCTTCCTGTAGATTTATAAACGGTTCCTGTCATTCAAATTATAGATTTTAGATTTTAGATTTTAGATTGCGCTTAAAACTAAAAAATATTAAAGCACAAAATTACTGTTTTACAATTGAAACCCATTGATTTCGGCATTTAAAATCAAAAAAAAATCCCCACCACTTCTTAAAAAAGCGATGGAGATTTTTAAAAAACAATCTATTTTTAATGCTGCGCTATAAGAAAATTTAAAAACAAAGTTTAAAAAACTAAAATTATCTTATATCACTTATAGGATTTAAAGAAAATTATGCGTTGAAAATTTTCTCCTGGTGACCAATACTTTCTTGGTGAATTGCTTTGAACATTCTCAAAACAAACTCTTCAGTAAGACCTTTTTTCTCACCTTCCAAAATCATTTTCCCTAAAATTTCGTTCCAACGGTTGTTTTGAAGAATCGCCACGTTTGCATCTTTTTTCACCTGACCAATTTCGTCAGCCACTTTCATACGTTTTCCTAACAATTCTAATAAGTTACCATCCAAAACGTCGATGTTAGCTCTTAGTTTTTTCATTTTTTGGCTGTACTCATCTGTAGTATCATCTGTTTTTCTGATAGTCAAATCTTTAATGATTTGTTTCAAAGCATCAGGAGTAACTTGTTGAGCAGCATCAGACCAAGCGTTGTCCGGATCGATGTGCGTTTCGATAATCATACCATCGTAGTTCAAATCTAACGCCTCTTGAGTCACTTCGAAAATCATTTTACGATCTCCTGTAATATGAGATGGATCGATGATTAATGGTAAATCAGGGAATTTGTTTTGCAATTCGATAGCAATCTGCCATTCTGGAATGTTTCTGTATTTTGTTTTTTCGTAAGTAGAGAAACCTCTGTGGATAACTCCTAACTTCTCGATTCCTGCCATGTGTAAACGCTCAACACCACCTAACCATAAAGCTAAATCTGGGTTTACAGGGTTTTTAACCAAAACGATTTTATCAGTTCCTTTTAAAGTATCAGCAATTTCCTGAACTGCGAAAGGGTTTGCCGTTGTACGTGCACCAACCCATAATACGTCGATATCGTGTTCTAAAGCCAGTTTACAGTGAGCTGCAGTTGCAACTTCAGTTCCCATTAACAAACCAGTTTCAGCTTTTGCTTTTTGCAACCATTTCAAACCAATTTCACCAACACCTTCAAATCCTCCCGGACGCGTTCTTGGTTTCCAGATTCCAGCTCTGAATACGCTTACTTTTGAATCTTTTAATTCGTGAGCAATTTTCAAAACCTGATCTTCCGTTTCTGCACTACAAGGTCCAGCTATCACAAGTGGATGATTTAAATTGAAATCTTCTAACCACTTTCTCATTTCTTTTTTATTTTCCATTTTATTCTAATTTACTTTTTAGTTGTTGTTAATCCGTTTAGTATTTCCTTAATTTTATTTGTGCTTTCCATTTCATGAAAAATGGCATTATAATCTTCTTCTTTCAACAAATCCCTAAACCGACTGAGATTTGAAATATATTCTTCTAATGTTTCCAGAACGTATTCTTTGTTTTGCTTAAAAATCGGTGTCCACATTGCTGGCGAACTTTTTGCTAAACGAACGGTACTTTCAAATCCGCTTCCCGCCATATCAAAAATATCCTGCTCGTCCTTTTCCTTGTTCATTACTGTTTTTCCTAGCATAAACGAACTAATGTGCGATAAATGCGAAACGTAAGCAATGTGTTTATCGTGAGAAGTCGGATCCATATATCGAATCCTCATCCCGATTGAAGTAAAAAGATTCAATGCTTTTTCCTGTAATTTAAAAGCAGTCTTTTCGACCTCGCATATAATGTTTGTTTTTCCCTGAAACAAACCTCTTATTGCAGCCGATGGTCCAGAAAATTCTGTTCCTGCAATTGGGTGCGTGGCAATAAAATTTCTTCTTTTTGGATGGTTGGCTACTGCTTCGCAAATCGGTTTTTTAGTAGATCCTACTTCAAAAACAATTGTTTTATCTCCTACCGCATCCAAAACTTTAGGCAAAACCGTCAACGCTACATCGACTGGAACCGAAACGATTACAAAATCGGCCTTTTGTAAATCTTCAAAGCTTCCCGCTTCGTCAATAACTCCGAGATCAATTGCTTCCTGCAAATGCTTTTCGCTATTGTCGATTCCCAAAATAGTCGCATCAGGATAACGTCCTTTGATGTCTAATACCATCGAACCCCCTATTAATCCTATTCCTATTACGTATACTTTCATAATTTTTTTCTGTTTTGTCATTGCGAGGAACGAAGCAATCACACTAACAATTGACTCAGCAACTGAGATTGCTTCGTCCCTCGCAATGACTTCTAAAATCGGTCAATAGCTTCCTGTACTTTTTCTTCTTTTACACACAATGAGAATCTGATATAACCTTCACCGTTGCTTCCGAAGATTGTTCCCGGAGTGATGAAGATATGTTTCTCATATAATATTTCGTCAATGAACTTCTCTGCTGATTCGATTCCTTCTGGAAGTTTTGCCCAGACAAAAAGCCCAACTCCTTCTTTATACACTTTACAATTAAGCTTTTCAGCTAATTTCTCCGTTAATTCTCTACGGCGTCTGTAAATTTTGTTTTGGTCTTCGAACCAGGATTTATCACATTTTAAAGCGGCGATTGCACCTTTCTGAATTCCGTAATACATACCGCTGTCCATGTTGCTTTTTACTTTTAGAACCGCATCGATAATTTCAGGATTTCCTAAAACCATTCCGACTCTCCAGCCTGCCATATTGAATGTTTTACTTAATGAATTCAATTCTAAAGCCACCTCTTTTGCTCCTTCAACCTGCAATAAACTCATCGGATTATCATTCAAAACAAAACTATATGGATTGTCGTTGATTAATAATATGTTGTGTTTTTTAGCAAAAGCCACCAATTTTTCAAATAACGCTAAACTTCCTCTCGCTCCTGTCGGCATATGCGGATAGCCAAGCCACATAATTTTTACTTTCGAAAGGTCTAATTTTTCAAGAGCTTCAAAATCTGGTTCCCACCCATTTTCTTCTTTCAAATCATAATAAATCGGAACTGCCTGAACCAAATTGGTTACCGAAGTATAAGTTGGATAACCTGGATTCGGAATCAAAACGTGATCGCCTTCATTTAAAAATGCTAACGAAATGTGCATAATTCCTTCTTTTGAACCCATAAGAGGCAAAATCTCATTATTTGGATTCACTTCAACACCAAATTGATCACGATAAAAATCGGCCATCGCCTGTCTCATTTCTGGCAATCCCTGATAGCTTTGATAGCCATGCCCATTTTCGTCTTGAATTGCTGCAGCGACTGCTTCAATTACTGCTTTAGACGGACTCAAATCAGGGCTTCCAATTCCCATATTGATGATCGGTTTTCCTTCAGACATCAACTGACGAACTTCTCTTAGTTTTGATGAGAAGTAGTATTCTTCAACTGTGTCTAATCGTTTTGCTGTTGTAATCATTTTTTTTATTTTTTGCTTTAGGCTATAAGCTTTACGCTTTTTTAATCTTTCTAACTTTGTGGGCTTCGACTCCGCTCAGCCTGACAATTGGAATTTGGTCCCGAGTTTTCGGGAGAAGGGCTTTCCAATTGGAGTGGGGCTTCGACTCCGCTCAGCCTGACAATTGGATTTTCCCTTTTTAAGGCTTCGTATTTTTATATTCTCCCAACACTTTAAAATATTCTGCCATAATGTTTAACAACACTTTCGCTTTTGCAAAATCTTCGTACTTCTCGAATGTTACATCTACGAAGAATGAATATTTCCAAGGCGTTTCAATTTTTGGAAGCGACTGGATTTTTGTCAAATTCAGTTTGCAGTCGCTCATTACATTCAAAACCGCCGCTAAGCTTCCTCTTTTATGATCTAATTCAAATTTCACAGAGGCTCTGTTGATTTCGCTTTCTGGCAGAAATGAATTCTGTTTTTTAATAATCACAAAACGCGTCATATTATTTTTAATCGTTTGAATCGATGATGCAATAATATCAAGATCATACATTTCAGCTGCCGTTTCACTCGCAATTGCTGCAATTCCAGTCAATTGTTTTTCTTGAATTCTTCTTGCTGTTTCGGCCGTATCTTTATCCTCAACCAATTTGATGTTTGGATATTGTTTCAAGAAATCCATGCATTGCAAAAGTGCCATCGGGTGCGAGTGAACTTCTCTGATATCTTCAATTTTCTGACCTTTTAAAGCCATTAAATTCTGCTGAATATTTAAATAATGTTCTCCAATTATGTGTAGATTATTCTTGTCAATCAATGCATAATTCGGAATAATCGGCCCTGCAATCGAGTTCTCAATCGCCATAACAGCCTGATCAGATTTTCCGGCAATAAGGCTGTCGATCAATTCTTCAAAAGATAAACATTCATCAATATCCACATTTTCAGAGAAATACTCCTTTACGACCTGATGATGAAATGATCCTTTAATACCTTGTATTGCAATTTTCGTTGTCATATAGTCAAAAAAAAATCCTGATTTGCATCAGGATTGTATATTAGTTTTATTTGTCTTAAAATTTTTCTCAAATAACCATAGCACAATCCTGACTTCTACTAAAGAAGAAATAAAAATTGTTGCTAAAATAAAAACGGTTACTTGCCATTTTGTTTGTGTTTTGTTTTAAATTCTTTGCGAATGTATAAATTATTTTTAGTGCACCAAAAAAAAGATTGCATTTTATGAAACAAAAAAGGATTTCTTAACAAATTTAGCAGGTTTTGTAAGATAATATAAAAAAATCAGCTTAAAATGAGATATATACAATGGCAATTTTTAGATTTTAAGGTTCTAAGCTGCTAAGATTTTAAGGTTTTTTCGCCACGAATTCACAAATTAGCGTTAATCATTGTAGTTAATAATTCAAATTTAATTCACAAACCTAATCTTTTAGACCAATTTTTCGGAGAACGAGAAGAATGAAAAATCCCGAGAACAATTATTTCCTCTTTTTCGAATCTATAATGAATTCCATAAGGAAATCTTGAAATAAATAGAATTTTTACATTTTTATATTTCTTTTGGAAAGCATTTGGATTTCGTGAGATTGCATCTATTCCTGCTTCTAAACAAAGTTCAAAATCATATGAAAGACCAATTCGTTGTTCTTCATACCATAAAACAATATCTTCAATATCAAATAATGCTTCTTTTACAAAACGAAGTTTATACACTTTATCTTAAAGATTTTAAATGAGCTTTAACTTCTTCCCAAGAATATAGTTCAGTTTTTCCTTCTTCTAAATTTTGTATGCGAATATCTAATTCTTTTTTTACTTCATCAGAAATTTCTAAATCATTTTTAGAAACACTGTCCCATAACTGCTCTGCCAAAACAATTTTTTCAGCATTGCTATATTTAGATAAATTTTTGATTTGCATTTTTTTATTATTAAGTTGAATACAAATTTAAGCAAATTTAGCCAGTAATTATTTAATTCAGAACAAACCAGAAACCGGTCTATTCGTAATCCCAATTTTAGCATAATCGAAATTCATTTTTTCTTTTAGCAAAGAGGCGTAGACGCTTCTAAAATCAATTTCATATTTTAAATCGCCGTTATCTAAGTCTGCTAGATTTGGATTTTTACCTAAAATGTTTCCTTTATTATTCCCTCCGATTATAAACATTGGGGCTGCGGTTCCGTGATCGGTTCCGTTGCCGTTGTCTTTTACTCTTCGTCCAAATTCTGAGAAAACTACGATTGTGACATTCTGCAATAATTGCGATTGTTTTAAATCGGAATAAAAACTATAAAGTGCGTCGTTTAAATCGGTTAGTTTTCGCTCGTGAATTGAAAGCTGATTGTCGTGCGTATCAAATCCGTTTAAGGATGTGTAATAGACTTTTGAATTTAGGTTTCCTTTTATTAATCTCGCAATCCATTCTAAATTTTTAGACAATTCAGTTTTAGGATAACTGATTTCTGTTTTGGATTTTGCCAAAGCTTTCTGGATTTCATCTGAACCTTCAGTAACTGAATTGGCAATTTTTCGAACAAAATCTAAATGCGGATTTTTAGACAAAGTCACATCTTCTTCCTTAGATTTTACTTTAAATCGATCTGGGTCTTTTACGGTTATAAAATTTGGTTCAACGCCTTTTAAAGCTAGATTATCGATCGAATCTAAATTTATTCCTGCTGTTGCCTGATGTCCGTTGCATTGCAAATCGAGAAATCTTCCGATCCAGCCTTCATTTACATATTTATTAGAATCGGTTGCCGTCTGCCAAATTTCTTGACTTCTAAAATGCGAACGGATGGGTTCTGGATAACCGACATTCTGAATTACAGTTAAATCTCCGTTTTGCTGCATTTGAGCAAAATCTTTTAACGAAGGATGAAATGCCATTCCTTTATTTTTTCCGACAACCAAATCTTTATTTAAAGCAATCTTCGTTCGCAAATCATAATATAAAGGATCATCATAGGGAATAAAAGTATTCAGCCCGTCGTTTCCACCATTCAGCTGTACAAAAACAATGCATTGCTCTCCCACGACCAAATTGTTTTGAGAACCAAAAGCGTGCAAAAAATCAGGAAGCACCAGTAATCCGCCTGTAAAAGTTCCTGTCAGTGTTAGAAAATTTCTTCTGTTCATGATTACTGTTTTTAAATTAATTGATACTCTGGAAGTTTTGTGATGTAATTAAAAAGTCTGGCTACAGCAAAATCGGCATGCGGATCTTTGGGATCAAAATCGTACTTCAAAAGGTTTTCCATATCTTTTTGAGCAGAATCACTGACGTTAAACAACAATCGATCTGACAATTCTGAAATAATGGTTTTATTATTTCCATCTGAATCAAAAGCTACTTTTACGGCAACTTTTTCGTATTCCGATTTTTCTTTTTCAACTCCATCCATCATCGTTTTCAAAACCTTTCGATTCAGGCTTTTTCCACTGCATAATAAATCGGCTGTATTGTTTCTCTGGAGATAAATCTGCGATGTCAGCCAAGAATTCCCTCCATCCCAGCCCTTTACATTCACCTGATTGTACAAATCCATTCCCTGCTGTCTTAGAAAAAGTGCTATCATAGCATTGTCAAAATCTTTGATTTCCAATTCATCAATTAGCTGAATAAGGTAAACCAACGGATCTTTGATTTTGTTTCCAGCATTTTCTTTAGCATATTCTTCTGTGAAAATTTTGGTCAGCAGAGGTTCAATTTCGAAGTTTTTCTTTCGAAAGTAATCTCCATAGCGAACCACCAAATCTTCAGGCGGATTATCATACACAAACCATTTCAGAATTTTACGGGTAATGAGGTACGGGATGTTTTTCTGTTCAAAAATAATATCTACCAAATCATCTGCTTTCCAGTTTCCGGTTTTCCCGAAGTACGTTTTATCGGTATTGTCTTCGGCAAATTTCCTGTAAACTGCGCCATCATCGCCATAATTTAATCCGGCCAAAGCCCTAGCACCGTTCTTAATATCGCTTTCAGAATAATTTCCGATCCCGATTGTAAATAATTCCAGTAATTCTCGACTTAGATTTTCGTTGAATTTGCCTTTTTTATTATCGACATTATCCAAGTATTTAATCATTGCATTCGATTTTAGAATTTGCTTGGTCAAATCCTTAAAATTGCCAAAAGCATTTTCGCGCAAAATCATATTGTGCTGATAAATCCAGTAATTGACTTTTACTTTTTGCGTAGTCGATACGAAGTGATTGTGCCAAAAACAGACCATGTTTTCTCGCAGCGGAAATTCATCTGTCCGCATTTTATCAATCCACCATTTCCTGAATTCAATAGCCGAATACACTTCTCTTTTGAGAACTTTTTTCTTGGCTTCTGAATCAGCATTTTTTATGGATTCTTTTAGCTCTTTAAGTTCGATTAAAGTTTTAGGATCGTCTTCTAAAAAAGCGGGGAGTTGTTTATCAACCTTTGAAGCATAAGATTTTTTAAGAAATTTTTCAATTCCTAATTTCTCGATTTCATCGGCTTCTTTTCCTGAGAAACCTAATCGTAAGGACCAAAGACTGCTTTTTTTCATAATTACAGGAATTATTTATGAATAAGACTTTTGTTTCTTCTAAAGGTTTAATTTAAAAGATGCTAAGTCGCTAAGATTCTGAGGCGCTAAGTTTTAAAAGTCTTTGGTAATATTTAGAACGAGGATTTTTTGGGGATAGTGTCGTTTTTAAAATTATGATTTTATTTAATCCATTCTGTCTATTCGAGAATTTTACAATTTACACCGAGTCTATTTGCTTCAACTAAAAATTCTTGAGCAATAATTTCGTCTTCAATTTCAAAAACAATACTATGATTATCTAAAAGCATATCTACATTTTTTTTCGAATCCATCAATGACATTCCTAACTTTTCATTCTGCAATTTACTAAGAGATATTTTTTGAAGTCCTTCTCTCCAACTTTCTAAAATTACTTTTGTCATATCTTTAATTAAATATTAAAAATCAATCTACAAACTCCTTTTTTGATTAACATATAAAATGTATTTACAATCTCTTAATTCCTGGTCTTTTTGTTTATAAAGACCTAATTTCAATACATGGAATTACAATAAAATCATGATCTAATTCATAATATTCTTTTTTGTACTCAATAATATTTAAATCCATTCCAAATATCAATATTTTACTTTTTTCCAGCAATGACCAGATCTTTCAATATCATCAATTAAAAAAGCTATTTTTTTATTATTGACTTTGACAAACTTCATTTGTTGCCTATTATTATCATAAAGCAATAAAGTATCTCCAGACATTTTCCATTTACCGTATTCATCAATAGAGCTCCTTAATACATTTTTTCTAGCCATCTTTCTAGAATTATACTTTTGATCTGAAAGTCTATAGCTATAATCATCTCGCAAATACAAGACACTTACTCCATAAAAATACCCAACTGTAGGATAAGAATCATAGGCAATCCTATAAACAACATCTCTCTTCTGAGCAAAGACAGAATTAACTAAAAAGAGAACTAAGATTAGAGTTTTATTCATAATAACTTATCACATATTGAATAACAAATAAACAAAAAAAAGCAGCTATCATGACAATAACTGCTTTCTATATAAATATTTTAAAAATCTAAAATCTTAGATCTACAATCTAAAATTATTAAGACCCACACATTTCACAATCTTCAGGATCTGCGGCTTGTGCTTTTAAAAGCATTGCTTTGTAATCCTCAACACTGATTGATTCGGTTTCCTGAACTAATGACGGAGCTGTTTGTTCTTTTTTATCGTTGTTTAATGTGAATTTAATTGCATCTACAGCCGCTTTTGTTCTTAAGTAGTACATTCCTGTTTTTAAACCAGACTGCCAAGCGTAGAAGTGCATTGACGTTAGTTTAGAATAGTTGGCATCTTGCATGAACAAGTTTAGCGATTGAGACTGGTCAATAAAATATCCTCTTTGGCGAGACATATCGATAATATCTTTCATCGACATTTCCCAAACCGTTTTGTAAAGGTCTTTTAACTCTTGCGGAATCTTATCGATGTTTTGAACAGAACCGTTATGACGCATAATTTCCTGTTTCAAATCTTCGTTCCATAAACCAAGTTTTACTAAGTCTTCTAGCAAGTGTTTGTTTACCACGATAAACTCTCCCGACAATACGCGACGTGTGTAGATGTTTGAAGTATATGGCTCAAAAGCTTCGTTGTTTCCTAAGATTTGAGAAGTAGAAGCTGTTGGCATTGGCGCAACTAATAATGAGTTACGAACTCCATGCTCTACCACTTCTTTTCTTAATGAAGCCCAATCCCAACGGCCAGACAATTCTTCATCTTTTAATCCCCACATATTGTATTGGAATTCTCCTTGTGACATTGGAGAACCTTCAAAAGTTGAATATGGTCCTTCTTCTTTTGCCATTTCCATAGAAGCGGTTACAGCAGCGAAGTATAATGTTTCAAAAATTTCTTGGTTCAATTTTTTAGCTTCATCGCTTGTAAACGGCATACGTAACATGATGAAAGCATCTGCCAAACCTTGCACACCTAAACCAACTGGACGGTGACGCATATTTGAATTTTCAGCTTCTTGTACTGGATAGTAATTTCTGTCAATTACTTTGTTCAAGTTACGAGTTACACGTTTGGTAACATTGTAAAGCGCTTGGTGATCAAATTGCCCGTTATCAATAAACATTGGCAACGAAATAGAAGCCAAGTTACAAACTGCAATTTCATCTTTAGAAGTAAACTCCATAATCTCTGTACACAAGTTAGAAGAACGGATAGTTCCTAAATTCTTATGATTCGATTTACGGTTTGCCGCATCTTTGTACAGCATATATGGCGTTCCAGTCTCTATTTGAGATTCCAGGATTTTCTCCCATAATTCACGAGCACGGATTGTTTTTCTACCTTTTCCTTGAAATTCATAATCAGTGTACAATGCTTCGAATTCTTCTCCATAAACATCATACAAACCAGGACATTCGTTTGGACACATTAAAGTCCATGATGCATCTTCCTGCACACGTTTCATGAATAAATCTGAAGTCCACATTGCGAAGAACAAATCTCTTGCACGCATTTCTTCTTTTCCTGTATTTTTCTTTAAATCTAAGAAATCGAAGATGTCAGCGTGCCAAGTTTCGATGTAGATCGCAAAACTTCCTTTACGTTTTCCACCGCCTTGATCTACATAACGAGCCGTATCGTTGAAAACTCTCAACATCGGAACAATTCCGTTTGAAGTTCCGTTTGTGCCGCGAATATAAGATCCTGTTGCACGAACGTTATGAATAGAAAGTCCGATTCCTCCAGCTGATTGAGAAATTTTTGCTGTTTGTTTTAATGTATCATAAATACCATCGATGCTGTCTTCCTGCATTGCCAAAAGGAAACAAGACGACATTTGCGGCTTTGGAGTTCCTGCATTGAACAATGTTGGCGTTGCGTGCGTAAAGAACTTTTTAGACATTAAATCGTAAGTTTCAATAACCGATTTCAAATCGTCTAAGTGAATACCCACAGAAACACGCATTAACATATGCTGCGGACGCTCAACAATTTTTCCGTTGATTTTAAGAAGATAAGAACGCTCTAAAGTTTTAAAACCAAAATAGTCGTAATTAAAATCTCTAGTATAAATGATGTGAGAATCTAAAAAGGCAGCATTTTCCTGAATCACTTTGTAAACATCGTCAGCAATTAATGGCGCATCTTGACCATTTCTTGGGTTTACGTAGTGATACATATCTTTCATCGTTTCTGAGAAAGATTTTTTGGTATTTGAATGCAGGTTAGAAATTGCTACACGAGCCGCCAATTGAGCATAATCAGGATGCGCAATAGTCATAGAAGCAGCAGTTTCTGCCGCAAGATTATCCAATTCAGAAGTCGAAACTCCATCATACAATCCTTCGATAACTCTCATAGCTACCTTAACTGGATCTACAAGCTCGTTTAAGCCGTAACACAATTTTTTGATTCTTTCTGTAATCTTATCAAACATTACGGGCTCTCTGTGGCCATCTCTTTTTACTACATACATAAGCTTACCTTTTATGGTTATTGAAAAAATGAAAGTAACTAGAGAACGGACTCCAGCACTTAAACATTGCGTGTTTTAAAATTAATTTTAGAGAATTACCAAATTCTCAATAGTTACTCGTTTCAAATTCGAAAACCGAATTTAAATGCGTCAAAAATTGCTATTGAACCTGCGACTTGGGGAAAGAGGCTCAACCTTAAAAATAATCTGTAATCTTTTTTTTAGCGTCTCTTGGAGATAGACCCTAAAAGTATTTTTGTTGTCTAAAAATCTGCATCAAATGAAATTTTCTGGGCATCGCTGTCATTGTTCATCACACCTGACTTTTGATACTCTGCAACACGTTTTTCAAAGAAATTAGTTTTTCCTTGAAGAGAAATCATGTCCATGAAATCGAATGGGTTTGCTGATCCGTAAACACGCTCGCAACCTAATTCTACCAATAATCTATCGGCAACGAACTCTAAGTACTGTGTCATTAGAGTAGCGTTCATACCAATTAAACTTACCGGAAGCGATTCTGTTACAAACTGTCTTTCGATATCTAAGGCATCGACAATAATTTCTTTGATTCTTTCTTTTGGCACTTTGTTTACCAAATGGTGATTATGCAAGTGAACCGCAAAATCACAATGTACGCCTTCATCACGAGAAATTAATTCATTAGAGAAAGTTAAACCAGGCATTAAACCACGTTTTTTCAACCAATAAATTGAACAGAAGGCACCAGAGAAGAAAATCCCTTCAACTGCAGCAAAAGCAATTAGCCTTTCAGCAAATGAATCTGACTCGATCCATTTTAAAGCCCATTCTCCTTTTTTTGCAATAGCAGGAAAAACTTCTAACGCATTAAACAATTCTGTTTTTTCAGCTTCATCTTTAACGTAAGTGTCAATTAATAAAGAATACGTTTCGCTGTGAATGTTTTCCATCATAATCTGGAAACCATAGAAAAACTTCGCTTCGGCATATTGAACTTCGTTTACAAAGTTCTCAGCCAGATTTTCATTTACGATTCCGTCAGAAGCAGCAAAAAATGCTAAAATATGTTTAATGAAATATCTTTCGTCGTCATTAAGTTTGTTATTCCAATCTGTCAAGTCTTGGTGCAAATCGATTTCTTCGGCAGTCCAGAAACTAGCCTCCATTTTTTTATACCATTCCCAAATATCATGATGTTTGATAGGAAAAATAACGAAACGATTTTTATTTTCTTGTAAGATTGGTTCTACTTGAGACATGACAATTTTTATTTAATTTTTATACCGAATTTTTGCTAATTCAATAGACTACAAAGATTGTCATTTAAGCCCAAAAATAAAAGCCAAACTTATTCACAATCTGACGTAGTTTTTAACAACGATCGTTTTTTGAGAAATTTTTCATACAATAATTAATTTACTGTAAATGAAACATTTAAAACTCATAATTACTCCCAAAAGCCCTGTAAAATATAGACTTTTAAATATAAAAAGCAAGAAATTTTAAATTCTTTTAGAAAGTTTTTTTCGAGACAAAACTTTATTTTTTTGAGTCGAAAAAGAACACAAAAAAAGCCTATAAAAATAGGCTTGTTATTTATGAATTTTTAAGTTCTTCTGCTACCTTTTCGAGCTCCAAATACCAATCTTCGCCAAAACGTCTTATCAACGCTTCTTTTACAAATTTGTATACCGGAACTTCTAGCTCTTTCCCTAACGAACAGGCATCATCGCAAATGTCCCATTTATCGTAATTGACAGCAGCAAATTCTGTAAAGTCTTTTACTCGAATTGGATACAAATGGCACGAAACCGGTTTTTTCCAATCGACAATTCCTTCATTGTAAGCCTGCTCAATTCCGCAAAGCGCTGTTTTTCCGTCAAAAATTACGTAAGCACAATCTTTATTGTCAATAAGCGGCGTTTCGAGATCGCCATCGGTTCCTTTTACCCAGGTTCCTTGCGCTTCGATTGCAGCAATTCCTTCTTTTCTTAAAAAAGGTTTTACTTTCGGATAAATTTCTTCTAAGATTTTAGTTTCGGCTTCGTTTAAAGGCGCGCCGGCATCTCCGTCAACACAGCAAGCTCCCTTGCAGGCAGACAAATTACAAACAAATTCTTTTTCGAGAATATCCTCTGATACTATGGTTTTTCCTAATTGAAACATTTTGCAAAGGTAGTTAAAGATTCAGGAAATAAAAACAGCCCTTAATATATGTTCTTAGTCTAAATAACCTGACTTGCAAACGCCTATCACATGAACTTATAATCTGATTTATTGAAAGTAAAAGCGCTCTTTTCTAAACTGACACATTTCATTGTTGTCACTTTGCTGCTTTTTAGATCCTTCATGGTCATATCCATCAGCAAAGTGCGTTCTTCTGGTTTAAAGTAATTCATGAGTTCGTCTGGCATTTTCCAGCCTTTTTGGTTTTTAAACATATCCCCAAAACTCACTTTTGCTTCGCTTGTATAATAGCAAATAATGTCATGCTGCTCATTTGTCATTTGAATTCCTTTGCAATTGTATCCCAAAAAGGTTTTATTCGGCAATGTCTTAATGGTGTATTTTGACTTTTGTCCTTCTGTTTTTGCGATTCCTTGGTAATCTGGCATTTTTGAAGCTGAAGCCATTTTATTTTTGCCATCGCCAAAGCCTGTCACCGTTATATTGTTTTTAGAATCCATAATCATCATCATGTTTTGTCCTTTTCCCTGATCGATGTTCATTGCAAAATAAGGCGCATTGGGCTCCAGAAAATAATTTGCATTCATCGTCTTACCGTCATCCGTTTTAATCTCCATAATATATTTCCAACTAAAAGAATAAGAATCTGGAACTGCCGAAGGATCAACCTTGTTTTTTCCATAACTTAAAACGGCATTTTCCATACTTACATTTTGATCAGCAGTTCCGCTACTATTTTGGCCTTTTTGTTGCGCTGCTTTTTTAATTTGCTGCCAGATTTGGGCTTGTGAACTATTGAAAGAAAACAACAGACACAAGAAAACGATAACAAACATCTTCCTTTTCATAATCATTCCTTTTTAGACTACAACAAATTTAATAATTGATTTTCAGTAAGTTATATTTTTTAACGTTTGATTTCACGAACTTCGTAAAATGAAGAATACAAATAAATTAAGTTTAAAAATAAACGGTGCTTTTTCTCTTAAATCAATAATCTTAATGCTTTAATGTTACAAATATCACATTTCATGCATACAATACGTGTTTTTATAACAAAAATGCATTGTAACGAAAAAACACCTAACTTTATTAACTACTTTTGCAGCAGTTTTTTAACCCCTAAAACCAAAAACGATATGCTAGAAATCGATTTTAAAGAAATCATTACCGTTAGTATGGTGCTTTTTGCCGTAATTGATATTGTTGGTTCGATTCCAATTATTGTGAATTTAAGAGCCAAAGTGGGCCACATCGAATCTGAAAAAGCTTCTATTGTTGCAGGTGCCATTATGATTGTTTTTCTTTTTGTTGGAGAAGGTTTATTGAATCTTATCGGTATTGATGTTCATTCGTTTGCCGTTGCAGGATCATTTGTTTTGTTCTTCTTGGCTTTAGAAATGATTTTAGGCATCAGAATTTATCGCGATGAAGAACCCGGATCTGCTTCTATTGTACCGCTGGCTTTCCCTTTAATCGCTGGAGCAGGAACTATGACCACTTTATTATCGCTTCGATCTCAGTTTCACACTATCAATATCATCATTGCTATAATACTTAATATCGTACTGGTTTACATCGTTTTAAAGTCTTCTAAGAAAATAGAAAACCTACTGGGAGAAAACGGTCTCGGAGTGGTTCGCAAGACATTTGGAGTAATACTTTTAGCAATTGCTGTTAAATTATTCGCTGCTAATGTTAAAGGTTTGTTTGTCTAAAATTTATTTTTATAAATTTACCCCGTAAAATTTCTAAAATACAACTTTAAGGCAATTTCCCCATAAAGTTCTACTTTATTATTTTAGACAAAAACAAAGACAACCTTATGAAAATTTTCACTTCAATCTTAGTGCTTTTGGCATTAGCTTTAATCGTTTTTAATATTACGCTATTAGACTTTAAAAACCCTTTTCAAGGAGATAGTATGGTAGCTTTTATTGGAATCGCCGCTTCATTTTGCGCTGTTTTGATTCTTTTGATTTTTAGAATTTCAAAGAGAATTGAAGAAAAAATGAATGACAACAGATAATATGTTTGATGTTTTAATTATCGGCGGAGGAGTATCGGGCATATCTTGTGCTCTAGTTTTAGGATCCGCAAAAAACAAAACTTTTGTTACTGACAAAAAAATCGGAATTTTTACTCATCAGAAAAATTCTTCTTTACAAGAGGCCATATTTTATAACGCTTACGGAATTACGCCAGGAAAATTAGGTTCTGAACTTTTAACTGAAAGCACACAGGATTTAGCGGCGACTTACCCGCACATTACTCAGATTCCAAATGAAAAAGTAATGAAAATCGAGGGCGATTATCCTAATTTTACTGTAATAACCAATAAGAATTCATACCAAACAAAAAATATCGTAGTCGGAATTGGTTCTGCCAATACTTTTGACATTGAAGGTTTAATGCAATTTGTTGAACCGCACAAAAAAGCGCTTCCAGAAAAACAGCGCATTCAGCTGAAAAACGAAGATCATAAAGTCGCTGATGGCATATATGCAATCGGAACTTTAGCAGGCTGGAGAAGCCAATTGGCAATTGCTGCCGGAAGCGGCGCTGCTGTAGCAACAGACATTCTTACTTTATGGAATAACGGCGTGCAGACTCACGCTCACGATAGCATTTGATAAAAAACCTTATAAAATCATTAAACCATATAAGTGATATAAGTACATATATGCTTTACGCATAGATTTAATGAACTTATATCACTTATATGGTTTATTTTTTAAATGTTTGGTTCTTTACTTAACCGAAACAATTTCTGTGACTTTGATATGGTTTTCGTCCTCTGTTTTCCATTTTTCCCCTTTTACCGATACTACATCACCAATTTTTAATTGTTTGTAGTTTTGGGGCCCTCCTACGTTTACAATACTAATTGTTGCAAAGTATACTTCTTTGGCATCTGTTGTAATTTTGGCTGTGTAACCATCTTTACCTCCTTCTATACTGTCAACTTTACCTGAAACTACTGCGTTAGCATCATTTTTCATCGTTGTGCAAGAAATTACAAAAGTCATTAGGAGTACTAAAAAACTTATTCTTTTTAGATTCTTCATATAATTTAGTTTAAACCGCAAAGTAAGCCAGATTTTTATTCTGATTGCCGTACTAGGTTTTAAGTTAGTATTATTTTTATTGCATCAAACTTTATGCTAACTGAACACAGCTTCCTGCTATAACTTTTAGATTCTTGCCCGACTTTTTCCAGACTCTTATATATTTGAAAACCCCGTTGATCGGATGATTGTCGTAAGCCCCTTTTAAGGCAACTGTAACCGTAACCACAGCAGAATCATCAATTACATTAACAATTTGATCTGACGCTTCCAGCGAATCTATTTTAATTTTTCCCGAACGGTACGTTTCTAGATCAAAATCTTTTGTTATAGTTTGTCCGTCAGGCATATTAAACAATAAATCATCATGAAGGATTGTTTCCAAAGCCATAACATCCGATTTTTTAATTGCAGTTAGAAGTTCAATTTCTGCATCAACAACGGTTTCTATTTTCATGATATAAAGATTGAAGTTATTTCTTCGGATTGAGAATACTTTTAATCATGGCGTCATCCTTCAAGATCACATCATAATAATACAATTCTCCATACAGCTGTCGGGCAAATTCAGCCGTAATATGGCGGTTTACAAGCGCTTTTGTTTTGTCTAATTTCAAATCTAAACCTGTCATCAGAATGTAATTCTTAAATTTTTTGAAATACACATCTGAATTTTTCATTTTAGCCAAGAAATCGGCAAAATTAGAACCTGCAAAAGCATTTCTGTCTTTGTCCAATTCTTCAAAGACAAAATGGCCAACAATTCCTGTCTGCAGCAGATAAGCAACATTTTCATTCCCGTGCTCTGCTTCCATCGGAACAAAAACATCTGGAACAATTCCACCGCCGCCATACACGATTTTTCCTTTCGGAGTTTTGAATTTTAAAGAATCGGCCACTTTTATGCTGTCTTTCGCATAAAGCTCTCCAGTAGCAATTCTAGATTCAGATTCTTTAAAATACTCTTCGTTTCCTTTTTTATACGGTTTTTGGATCGATCTTCCTGTAGGCGTATAATAGCGCGCTACGGTCAATCTCACGGCAGATCCGTCGTTAAAATCCATCTCTCTTTGAACCAGACCTTTTCCAAAAGAACGGCGCCCAACAATCGTCCCGCGATCATTATCCTGAATGGCTCCAGCTAAAATTTCGCTCGCAGAAGCACTATTTTCATTAATTAAAACATATACTTTTCCAGTTTCAAAACTTCCAGCTTTTGTAGCGTATGTTTTTTCGGTAGAACCGTTTTTGCTTTTAGTGAAAACGATTAACTGCTTGTCTTTTAAAAACTCATCGGCAATGGCGATCGCCTCTTCCATATATCCGCCGCCATTATCACGAAGATCAATTACAAGCGACTGAATTCCTTTTTGTTTTAATCTTGTTAAACCTGTTTTGAATTCATTAAATGTAGTTTCCGCAAAACGATTTATTTTGATGTAACCCACTTTATTTCCAATTAACAAAGAAGCATCAACGCTTTTGATTGGAATGATGTCTCGTTTTACTTTAAATTTTAGTTTTTTCTGTTCTGATTTTCTAAAGACAGTCAGTTCGATTTCTGAACCTTGAAGTCCTTTCAGTTTAGAAAACAAACTGTCTGAAGGCAGTTTTCTTCCGTACAGCTTCGTTTTTCCAGCAAATAAAATGCGGTCTCCAGATTTTAATCCAGCTTTTGCCGAAGGTCCATTTTCAACTGGTTTTATAATCGCCACTGAATCTTTATACATATAAAAATTGATTCCGATTCCTACGAAATCACCTTTCATGCTTTCGGCCACCTCAGCTTGTTCGCTTGGCGGAATATAAACCGAATGCGGATCTAATTTGGAAAGTATATTATCGACCGTAAGATTTACAATCGAATCGGTATTGACGCTGTCAACATATTCTGTATTGATAAAATCAATCAGTTTATTGAGTTTGGTTTTCGAGTAATTTTTGGCCAAAAGCTGGTCACTTGCGGGAGCATTCATGAGGCTTCCGGCAATTATTCCAAGGGCAAAAGTTGCGCCTATTACAATTGGCAAATATTTTGAATTAAATTTCATTACTCTTCCAAAACAGGAATATGTTGTACTTCTACGCCTGCTTTTATTAAAAATTGAATTCCCGAATCATCACGATACCCATCTTTATACACCACTCTTTTTATTCCAGACTGATGTATTAATTTGCTGCATTCTTTGCAAGGCGAAAGCGTGATATACAACGTTGCTCCTTCGCACGATTGTGTTGATCGGGCTACTTTTAGGATAGCGTTTGCTTCGGCGTGCAAAACATCCCAGCGCGTTAACCCGTCTTCATCTTCGCAGCAGTTTTCAAATCCCGAAGGCGTTCCGTTGTAGCCATCAGAAATGATCATTCTGTCTTTTACAATAATGGCACCAACTTGTTTTCGTTTACAATAAGAAAGCAGGCTCCACTCTTTTGCAATTCGCAGATATGCTTTATCGTATTTATTCAGTTTTTTTACTTCCATTTAATTTATCTGTTCCAAATTGGACTTTCAATAATCATCGGAATTACAACTCCAATGATGAAAGCCGACATTACAAGCGCCCAGTCTCGTTTTGAAAAACGGAAAACAGTCTGCACTATATATGAAATTACCAGAACAACAAAAACCACCACCAGCTGAGCAGCTTCTATTCCTAAGGCAAACTCTCCTAAAGGCAACAATTTTGAGGTTGCAGAACCTCCTAAAATTGTTTTGAAATAATTAGAAAAACCTAGTCCATGAATAATTCCAAAGAATAAAGTTATGAAAAATACTAGATTTACGCCATCATTTTTTGAGGTCTTTCCAGCCGTAAACAAATGATAAAGAGCTGTAATCAAAATCGTAATCGGAATCAGGAATTCTACAACATCTACTTTTATGGCTATAATTCCATAAACTGAAAGAATTAAAGCCAAAGTATGGCCAATTGTAAAAAGAGAAACCAATAAGAAAATTCTTTTCCAGTCTTTAAAAAGATACGGAACGGTTAAGGCGATTAAAAAAAGAACGTGATCGTAAGCATTGATATCTAAAACGTGTTTTAATCCTATTTGAAAATAAATCCAAAATTGTGACATAGGTGTATTGCAATTAAATAATTAGGGGTTGTAAACTTACGATTAATTTTCAAACTTAAAGATTCAAGCGGTTAAATCCTGTGGCAAAAAAGTTAAATTTTAGGAGAAATTTAAAATCAATAATTTAAAAATAGGATTATATTTGTTATAATAAAACTTTATCATTATGTCATTTTCAGAATTATTTGATAGCGAATTCAAGCAAAGAAACAAAGGGCACTTTTCTGCTATTGTTCGTGTCGCGCTAGCTGACGGGGTTGTGTATCCAGAAGAAAAAGCCTTTTTAGACAAACTTGCTTCTCGTTTAGAAATTACAGAATCAGAATACGAAGAAATTCTTAGCGATCCATTAAAGTATCCTATTAATCCGCCGTATTCATATGTTCAGCGTTTAGAACGTCTGTATGATCTAACACGAATGGTTCATGTTGATCATCATCTTGAAGACAAACAAGAAGTACTTCTAAAAAAGATAAGTGTGGCTCTTGGATTTACGCCAAGCAACGTAGACTACATTATTGCAAAAGCATTGTCACTAGTGGACAAAAAAGTAGATGCAGATACATTTATCTACGAAATGCAGCATATGCATAAATAGTATTCAGTGTTCAGTTTTTAGTATCCAGTGTTTTCATACTGAGACTTGACTGCAAATGAAAATTAAGAATAAACCCGATAATTGAATTTATCGGGTTTTATTTTTTATCCTATTTTGACTGTGTGATATTGATGCTCTCAAAATAATTTCCAGCTTGAAGTCCAATCGTAAGAAGCCTGTCTTTATTGGTTGTATTTTTGTTCATTTTGATGATGAGCGTGTTTCCATTTTTCTTTTCGACCTCAAAATCGTCATTCTTAAAAATAAAATTTTCGGCTAGCAAATCTACATTTCCTTTATCAATTCTCACTTTGTCTATTGCAAAACCATTTACCCACCATGTTTTATACTCTGCCGTAATTGTTATCGTGTTGGCTTCTGAGGTGAAAGAAGCTTCCTTTTTAGAAAGTTTAATCTCGTCTCCAGATGGTCCAAGTGGATAGTCTTTAATGTCATCGCTACTGCAGGAAACAAACAAAACGGAAAACATTCCGAACAAGATCATCAATATTTTTTTTTTCATCATAATGTGTTTTGGGGTTTGATTAGTTTTAAATCATTTACAAAAAAATTAATCCATAATTTCTCATAAACGTTTATTTTAAAGATTGATAGATTCAAAGATGGTTGCGTCTTATTTTAAAAATTTTCTTAAAACAAAAGCCCGACAAGTTTTAAAAACCTATCGGGCCTGCTTTATAGTCAAAAATAAATTTGAAACTTGAAACAAAAAACTTAATTCGCTTCAGCCATAAATTCCTCTGCTTTTTCTACCATATTATAGCTTCCGCAAAAGAAAGGCACTCTTTGGTGCAGTTCGGTTGGCTTAATTTCTAGAATTCTGCCAAAACCGTCTGTTGCTTTTCCTCCTGCCTGCTCTGCCAAAAACGCCATCGGATTGCATTCGTACAGCAAACGCAATTTTCCTTTTGGCGCTTTTGAACTTGTCGGATAAATATAAATTCCTCCTTTTATCATATTTCGATGAAAATCGGCTACCAAACTTCCAATATATCTTGAAGTATACGGTCTGTCTCCTTCTTCGCGCTGACAATATTTAATGTAGTTTTTTACTCCCTGCGGAAAATGCACATAGTTTCCTTCGTTTACTGAATAAATATTTCCGTTTTCTGGAAATTTCATGTTTGGATGCGAAAGATAAAATGTACCTATCGCCGGGTTCAATGTAAAACCATTTACGCCATGTCCTGTTGTGTAAACCAGCATCGTTGAAGTTCCATAAATTACATATCCTGCTGCAACTTGATTGATTCCCGGCTGTAAAAAATCCTCGCTAGTTACCGGAGTTCCTATTGGAGTTACTCTTCTGAAAACAGAAAAAATAGTTCCGACAGAAACATTTACATCAATGTTTGAAGATCCGTCTAGCGGATCCATTAAGATCACGTACTTATTATTATGACTGTTGTCGCTCCCCTGAACAGTAATAAAATCGTCGTTTTCTTCAGAAGCAATACCACAGACAATCTCACGGTTTATTAACGTCTGGATAAATACTTCGTTGGCATAGACATCTAATTTTTGCTGGTCTTCTCCTTGGATATTCTGTTCGCCTGCCGCGCCCACAATATCTACCAAACCTGCTTGGTTAACTTTATGATTGACCACTTTTGCCGCCAATCGAATAGAGTTGATAATTCGCGAGAGTTCTCCCGACGAATACTGAAATGCTTTTTGGTTCTCAATAATAAACTCTCCCAGTGTTTTATTGCGTTCTTCCATTTCTAAATCGTTATAGTTTTATTTTTAAGTCACAAATATCGCTTATTTTGTGAGAATGATTTAAAAATTATGTTGTTAGTTTGCTACTATTGTATATTTGCTAATAATCTGCAAAAAGCACTAGCTAAAATGAAGCTTTTTTAGATAATAAATACTTAAAAATAAGAATACATGAATATTAGAAAAGGAAATCCTGAAGACATGAAATCGGTGCTGGGGCTTATTCAGGAGCTGGCTATATTCGAAAAAGAGCCCGATGCGGTTGTCATTACAGAGGAAGATTTGGTGCGTGACGGTTTTGGTGAAAAACCATTATTTAACGTTTTTGTAGCAGAGATTGAAAACGAAGAAAAACAGAAGGAAATTGTTGGAATTGCATTATACTATTATCGCTATTCTACCTGGAAAGGAAAAACAATTCACCTTGAAGATTTGATTGTAAAAGAAAAAATGCGCGGCACTGGTTTAGGTTCTGCTCTTTATGCTGAAATCATGAAACAAGGAAAAAGAGACGGCGTGCGCAGAGTAGAATGGAATGTTTTGGCTTGGAATACCCCAGCGGTGAATTTTTACAAAAATTCTGGCGCAAAAATTCTAGAAGACTGGCAAGTTGTGCAAATGGATGAAGCTGGAGTTAATTCGTTCTTAGAGAAATTATAAAAAGTCTTGCCACAAATTGCACTAATTTCCACTAATTAATCCGTGCTAATTTGTGAAATTCGTGGCAACAAATAAAATACTAGGTTTCGGTTTGAATCTGGAATCTAAAATCTAAAAATCTAAAATTAAAAATGAGAGTATTTAAATTTGGTGGTGCATCGGTAAAAGATGCAGATGGAATTAAAAACGTATACGACGTTTTACAAAAAGTGGGTTATGAAGATGTAATTCTTGTGGTGTCGGCTATGGGAAAAACAACAAATGCTCTTGAGGTTGTAATTAAGAATTACTTCGAGAAATCGGCAGAACTAAATTCTTCTGTTCAGGAAATTAAAAAATACCACAATCAAATCTTATTGGATTTATTTGAAGATGAGAATCATGACGTTTTTGCAGCTGTAAATGCTCAGTTTGCTGAGTTAGAATATTTCTTGGCCCATAATAAATCTCCAAATTACAACTTTGTTTACGACCAAGTGGTAAGCTTTGGAGAATTGATTTCTACAAATATCTTAAGCCACTACATGAATTTCAGAGGAATTCAGACACAATGGCTTGACGTTCGCAATTTCATCAAAACCAATGCAAACTATAGAGATGCAGAAGTTGATTGGGAAACTACACAGCAAAACATCAGCAAAAATGTACCTAGAAAACAATTAAACATCACACAAGGTTTCTTAGGCGCAGACGAAAATAATTTCACTACGACTTTAGGCCGTGAAGGTTCTGATTATACTGCTGGAATTTTTGCCTACTGCTTAAATGCCGAAAGCGTAACCATTTGGAAAGATGTTCCTGGAGTTATGAATGCCGATCCTCGTTATTTTGAAAATGCGAGTCTGTTAAACCAAATTTCGTACCGCGAGGCTATCGAATTGGCATTTTACGGAGCAACGGTTATTCACCCAAAAACACTGCAGCCACTGCAGAAAAAAGAAATTCCCTTGTATGTAAAATCTTTTATCAATCCGTTATTAAAAGGGACTTGCGTTTCTAAAGGAGTAGATCTGGAACCGCAATATCCATGTTTTATCGTAAAAAGAGAACAGCTTTTAATTTCACTTTCATCCATTGATTTCTCTTTCATCATGGAGGAAAACATCAGTGAGATTTTCGGTTTATTCCACGAATTCAAAATCAAAGTAAACTTGATTCAGAACTCAGCAATTAGTTTCTCTGTATGCGTGGAAGATAAATTTGGGAATTTCCCAGAACTGAACGCTATTCTCTCTAAAAAATTCAAAGTAGAATACAGCGAAAATGTAACCTTATATACAATCCGTCACTTTACCGAAGAAGCAGCGCAGACTGTTGAGGCTAATAAAGAAGTTTTATTGAAACAAGTTAGCCGCGAAACCATGCAGATTGTCACTAAAGAATTAAACTAATATTGCTTTATAAAAGGTAATCATTAATTCAAAAATTATTGAAAGGGCTTCACTTAATTGTGAAGCCTTTTTATTGCAAAAGAATTTTCTCTATTTTATCTGTTTTTTGATTACATTTACTCTTCTTTATAAAGAACTTAAAATGAGCAAAAAGAGCTTTTTAATTGTTTTAATAATCCTAGGTGTATTATACCTCTGTATAACTTTAAGTCCATTACTCAGAAAAGATATAAAAGATATTTCTTTTTCAGATTTTAGATTAGTAATCGGTCCTTTTCTCTCTACAATCGGTGTCCTTATAACGTATACGCAACTGAAAAAAGGAAAAAATTAATTACAAATTTCTCCCCTTCTTCAAGTGTTTAATAATAGTTTTCAAATCTTTAATCTGCACCTCATATTGCTTTATGATTTTTCTATAAGCGCTCAGCATCGAAATTTCTGATAGTCTTTCTGTATTTATTAAGCTATCATAAGCAAAATCACCCAATCCTTTTTTCACTAACTCTTGTGGACTAACTTCAAACATTTGGCAGATTTTATTAAAATGAATAGCCCAAGAAGTGCTTTCTCCACGCTCCATTCTTGCATAAGCCGATTGTGAAATATTTAAACAATCTGCAGCCTTTTCTTGTGACATACTCTTTGATTTTCTTAAGGTCTTTAGATTTTCTCCCACAATTTTATTCATAATCAATGTCTTAAAATAAATTCAAATATAAGAATTTATTTACAATTATTCGAATTTAGGTTTTTAATAACCGATTTTCGACTAAGCATCATTTAGCATTGTTCCTAATTTTATATAAACAGCAAGATTATGATTTTTAGACCTGGCATTCAAATATTTATACTGTCTATAAAAACTCTTGCAAACAAATTTCACCAATAAACCTTACCAAAAAATGAACCTTAAACTTACCCGAAGTGCAAAAACCTTGTTGTTTTTCATTATTATTGCCTTTACAGGCTGTGAGAAAGAAAATGTTGCCGAAGACCAAACAATTAGCCAAGAAAAGACAGTTTTTGAAGCAAAAAAATGGCTAGAAAATACTGAAACCCAATCATCAATATTAGAGCATTCCAAACAAATCGACTGGAACAATGCAATCGTGACTGATGGGGCAAAAGGTAAAGTGGTGGAGGTACCGCTTATTTTAGAAGACAATTTAACGTTAAAAATGAATGACGACCTAGAAGCGAAGTCCTTCCACAGGCTGGTTTTTAGACCCGAAGCCAACGGCAGCTTCAAAGTTTCGGATGTAATTTTCTTTACAAAAGACCAAAATTTTGACAACACCAATAAAGAAATCAACTTTTATACGGTAGATAAAAAATTTAACGGTACTATTATGGTGGTCAATTCTAAAAATGAAGTGGCACTACCAAGAGAATATGAAAAAGGAAAAGAATTACTAAAACCAACTAAGAATAATGTAACAGCAAAAGCGCCATATAGCACGTGCCTTTTTCTAGGCTGGTATACGGGCAGTGAAGGAAACAAACGCTTTACTCCTATAACGATGATTGGATGTTACGGATCAGGAGATTCAGATGATTATGGAGGCCCACATGGTGGCAGCGGTGGTGACGGCAGTACCAGAACCCCAAATACAGTCGAAAATAATATTGAGAAAAAAATAGACGATTCAAAACTTGATCCTTGCCCAAAAGCTGTTATGGAACAATTAAAAAGCGGAACAAATTATGACATCGCAGAAATACTGCGAATCTTAGGCGCAAGTAGTATTTATAATGTAAATATGGTGATGAAATCTACAGTTGGGAAAGGTTACGCTGAAACACAAAAACTTTCTACATATAATTATGAAATTAGGATTGACAGAGACAAATCTACCGATGGAACAAAGCTTTACAAGGCTACAGTTTTAATTCATGAAGTAATTCATGCCTTTTTTTTGAGCATTGTTGACGATTACAACAGTACTCAATCAACAACACTAGCTTCTTTCCCAGAATTATTTGAAGTATATGTAAAAAAGGAGCATTCAGCTAGTAAAGACAAACAAGATGCACAGCATAAAGAAATGGCTGACAAATATGTTAATGCTATGGCAGGTGCATTACAGGAATATGATGACAATTCTACCGTGCCCTATCAGGTTTATAAAGATTTGGCATGGGGAACTTTAAAAGATGCCCCAATATTTGATGCTACATTTCCTTCGGGAAGTGCTGATAACATTAGGATTATCAATAGAACCAATGCCGAAGCTACTGGTCATGCAATAGCGCAAGGAACTCCATATGAACAAAAGCCAGTAGGGAAATCATGTAATTAAATCACAAGAAAATGAAAAATATTTGTATTGCGTTACTTTTCGGTTTCATGAGTTGCTCATTATTTAAAAAAAATGATCATAACGAAGTTGCAAAAAAAGAAGATTTAAACATTCTAAGTAATAAAATAGACAGTTTAGAGACAACTGCTGATGTAATTGAATTTGCCAAAACAGTCAATCCAAAATTTAAAAGCTATAGGGCTGGAAATATGAGAATTAAATCCACAGATTCAATAGCTAACGATTTAAATTGCAATGGTATATTCAAAAAATGGAATGTTTTAAATTGGGAAAAAAAAGACTTGAATAATGATGGCAAAACAGATTTAATCTTTCACGCATATTGGTATAATAATTACTATCCTTATGCAATTATGGATATGGGCAGTAATGTCTTTAAATTATTTGGATTCTCAACAGGATCAATAGATGACTGTGAATTCATTAAACCGTTTAAAATTGGAAATAGTAACGAACTGCATTTCTTACATTCAAAATCAATTCCGAATAATGGGTTCACCGATTTACCAAGAGTCATGCAAATTGACACTCTAACTTATAAATTTAATGACTTTATTGAGATAAATACTGGCAATAAACTTCGATATGATGTTATATCCATAGAAATAAATACAAATGGTTGTTTTGGAGATTGTCCTTCCTATGACTTAAAAATTAACCAAGATGGGCAAGCAGATTTTAAAGGGAAAAGTTTTATGAATTTTGAAGGAAGTTCAACAAAAAAAATTGCCTTATCTTATTTTACAGAACTTGTCAAAATATTAGAATACATTAAAGTAAAAGAACTTAATAATAATTATGATGTCGATTGGACAGATAGCCAAACTACTATTCTAAAAATAACTTTTTCCGATGGGAGTGTTAAAGAAATTAGAGATTATGGAATGCAAGGCACCTTTGGTTTACGTTTGATCTATTCTAATTTATTTAAAATTGCAAGTGCAACAAATTGGGAATAGCTTTTTTACATTTAAAATGTATCAAGATTTTATAAGTTTTAGAAAATAGCAGAAAAAAATACAACTAAGCTTTAGAAAAGATGAAAAACTACTTTTTTTGCTCACTCATATTACTGCTAACAGTAAATTTTTCAGCCTCTTTGTCTGCACAGAAAAAAAAGGATAAATACGAAGCCCTCAACACTTATTTTGAAACAATTGTAAAAGACACCGCACAAACAATATATGTTGCAAAGGAAAAAATAAATTCTAATGAAACTTTAACCATCTTCGAGTCAAATGTCAAAATGATTAATGATCCAGTGAATAATTGCAAAGCATACACTAAATTATTTAATTGGAGAGATTTTGAAAAAATGAAGAAGAAATACAAAAATACTTGCACACCAAGTGAAAGAGTCTGGTGGTGCAGTAACGCTTTTTGGGAGACTAATGATTTTAAATATAAAAAGGTTCTTTTAGAAAGTATGAATACGGTTAAGAATCAAGAATATCTTACGTATAAATACCACGGCAGAGTATATGCATTTTCTGAGCCTATTTATTATCAAAACAAAAAATATCTTGTTTTTACAGCAGAAGCATTATTTATGTCAGGAGCAAGAATAACTATTGTAATAATGGAAAAAGTAAAAAGTAAATGGACTGTAATGTCTGAATGGTCGAATCCTTATTTATACAATTAATCAGTTTAGCCAAAACCAAGGCTTCATATAGGCAAAAAGACAATGTGAAGTTCTAATACATCCCATCAAAACACACAAAGTCATGATTGAAATTTTTAAAGGCTCTTATATGGAAGCGATGAATATTAAAAATTTATTAGAGAATAACGGCATTTCAGTTTTTACCGCCAATGAATATATGTCAAATATCCAGCCGTGGTCTGTTTCTGCTGGAGGCAATGGCGCTGCAATTTTAAAAGTACTTGAAGAAAATTTGGCAAAAAGCAAAAAAATAATTGACGCTTGCAATGAAGGAGAATACGATTTTAATGTGTAATTTCAATCTAAATCCTACAATACAAACCTTTTGAAATGGAAAATAATCTATCTGTTTTCCTATAAACAAAAGCCTCACGATTTCTTGATTATAAATACTACTTTTGACTTTTTAGAGTTAAAGTATTTATGTTGAAAAAATTACTGTTTTTGACGGTTTTCTTCTGGTTTTCTGCGCTTCAGGCTCAGGAGACCGAATCGCTGTACAAAACCAAAAAAGTAATCGTTTCAAAAGACACTATCCATCTCGAAAAAGTGGCCATCAACTCTGGTTTTTTCCAAATTCTGAATACTAGAAATGAACCAATCGATTCGACTTCTTACAAGGTTGATTTTCAAAAAGGTTTTCTTCTTCTAAATGAAAATTTCCAATCGGTTTCAGATACTTTAATTGTCAATTATCTCAATTATCCAGATCTCTTAACGAGAGAATATAGTCTTTACAAATCGGATCAGATTGTGAGCGGTGATGTTGGAACAGACAAATTGTACCGAATAGATAACGCTTCAAACGCCAAAAAAGCAACGCCTTTTGATGGTCTTGAAACTTCTGGAAGCATTACCCGAGGCGTTACGGTCGGCAATAACCAGAGCACGGTTTTAAACTCCAATTTAGATTTACAGATTACAGGAAAACTTTCAGACAAAGTAAGCTTAAGAGCTTCTCTTCAAGACAATAATATTCCGCTGCAAGATGGTGGCTATTCGCAAAAACTCGATCAGTTTGATAATATTTTCATAGAACTTTTTAGTGATGATTGGAACATTCGTGCAGGCGATGTTTTTTTAGAAAATAGAAAAACCCAATTTTTGGGCTTCAACAAAAAGGTTCAAGGACTTTCTGCCAACTTTGATTTTGACACCGGAAAAAGCAAAACAAATGTTTTTGCTTCAGTCGCTTTTGTAAAAGGCCAATATGCCAAAAGTACCTTTACAGGTCAAGAAGGCAATCAAGGTCCGTACAAATTGAAAGGTCAAAATGGCGAGTTGTATGTTCTCGTGATTTCGGGTTCAGAACGAGTTTATGTAAACGGCGTTTTGCTAAAAAGAGGCGAAAACAATGATTATGTGATTGACTATAATGCAGGAGAAATTGTTTTTACTTCGCTTTTCACCATCACTTCAGAAATGCGTATTAATGTAGAATACCAATATTCAGAACGAAATTACAATCGTCTTGTAACGTATGCGGGAGCAACGCACGAAAACAAAAACTGGAGTTTTGGCGGTTATTTATATTCTGAGAATGATATGAAAAATCAGCCTCTACAGCAAAATCTTTCTCCCGAACAAGTTCAGATTTTAAGTCAGGCGGGCGATGATGTCAATCTCATGAAAGCGCCTTCTGCTTATGAAGATACTTATGCCGAAAATAAAATTCTGTACAAAAAAACGCTGGTCAATTCGGTTGAAGTTTACGAATATTCGAATAATCCTTCCGATGTTTTGTACAATGTAAGATTTAGCCAAGTTGGGGCAAATGCTGGAAATTATATCATTCAAAACAATAATTCTGTCGAAAGAATCTACCAATATGTTGAACCTGTTAACGGAATTCTTCAAGGAAATTACGAACCAATTGTACAGCTTGTCGCGCCAATGAAACTTCAGGTGGCAACTTTTTTAGGGAAATATAATCCAGATGAGAAAACTTTAGTCGATTTTGAATTGGCTGTCAGCAATAATGACCAGAATTTATTTTCTGGAATTGATGATGGCAATAATGAAGGAATTGCTTTTAAAACCAATCTTAAAAAACGTCTTTTCTCTAGAAGCTGGAATCTGGATGCTTTTGCAAATTATCAATATGTGCAGCAGAATTTTAAATCGGTCGAACGTTTGTATAATATTGAATTTAATCGTGATTGGAATTTAACAGGAACACTTTATGGCAATCAGAGCCTTTTGATTACGGGTTTGAATTTTGATCTGTTTTCGAAAAAAGAAACTTCAAATATTGGTTTGCTGACTTATCAGTTTGAAAAACTAGATTTCAGCGAAAGCTATTCGGGTGCGAGACATACAACAAACGCTTTATTCAAATTGAAAAATTGGACCATCGAAAACAACGGAAGCTTCCTAAATTCTGACGCTACGGCTTCAACTTCTAAATTCATCAGAAATCAGACCCGAACCAAATATCATTTTGGAAAAAATTGGATTGGAGGAACTATGCAATTGGAAGACAATCAGCAAAAAGATAAATCAACCAGCCAGTTTTCGGCTTTAAGCCAAAGATTTTCAGAATATGGTGTGTTTACAGGACGCGGCGACAGCACCAAAGTTTTTGTTGAAGTCGGTTTTCTGCAAAGGCGAAACGATAGTTTGCAAAACGGATTACTACAGCACGTCAACAATTCGCAGACATATTACTTAAAATCCAAATTGATTCAGAACAAAACAACCGATTTAGCAGTTTACGCGAGTTACAGAAATTTGGATTTCACAAATAAATCGAGACAGAACGAACCTTCATTAAATTCGAGAGTGTTGTACAACGATCGTTTTTTTAACCAATTCATACAGATTGGAACGGCTTACGAAACCAGTTCTGGAACAATCGCACAGCAAGAGTTTACCTATGTAGAAGTGCCTACAGGACAAGGAGTTTATACTTGGAATGATTATAACGGCAACGGAATTCAGGAATTGGAAGAATTTGAAGTTGCAGTTTATCAGGATCAGGCGCGCTATGTGAGGATCTTTTTGCCAAACCAAATTTATATTAAAACCAATCAAAATAAATTTTCGCAGTCTCTAACTTTAAATCCGTTACAGTGGCAGAATGAAAAAGGATTTAAAAAGCTGCTGTCTTATTTTTACAACCAGACCTCTTTTATAATGGATCGAAAGGTTAAGAGCGACGGAGAAAAATTAGAACTCAATCCGTTTGATTCATCAGAAGAAAATATACTGGGATTGAATTCGAGTTTTAGAAACAGCTTGTTTTACAATCGAGGCAAGCAAAAACATTCTGTTACCTATTCCTATTTGGTCAACAAAGGCAAAAGCCTTCTTTCTGTTGGTTCTCAGCAAGTACAGAATTATTCGCATCAAATTCAATACACACATTTATATCAAAAAAGCTGGCTGTTTAATTTCTTTGCCAAAACCATTCAAACCGATTTGGTTTCTAAAGATTTTACAGAGAAAAATTATGACATCAAAGGTTCTCAGCTGGCGCCAAAAGTCAGTTATCTGTTTTCAAAAAACACCAAATTGGATTTCTTTTACGAACTTCAAAACAAGAAAAACCAGATTGGAAATTTCGAAACTTTAGACCAAAACAGAATCGGAACTTCTTTTTCTTATGCAGGCGAAAAGAAAGTTACGGTTAATGGAGAATTTTCTTTTTATGAAAATAAATTTGATGGAAATGAATTTTCATCAGTAGGTTTTCAGATGCTCGAAGGACTCCAAGCGGGATCAAATTTGGTTTGGAAACTACTTCTGCAAAAGAACATTACATCTTTTCTAGACGTTAATTTAAATTATCAGGGCAGAAAAAGTGAAACTGGAAATACGATTCATACAGGAAATGTCCAACTTCGCGCATATTTTTAAGGTGTTGCGAAAAAGATGACAATAAATTGTTTAATTTTAATTGAAATTTAAACTTTTAGCCTTATGAAAAAATTAGTATTATTATGTTTAATGGTTGTTTTTTCTTCTAATTTTTACGCACAGGAAACAACTGCAAAAACTACGAAAAGTAAAACAGAAGCTTCGGCAAAAAAAGCTAAAGCAAGTGCAGACAAAGCTTCGGCTGATGCGAAAAAAGAAGCCACAAAATCTAAAAAAGCTGCAGATGACGCAAAATCTGCTTCAACAAAAGCCAAAAAAGAATCTGCTGACGCAGCAAAAAAGACTGCCGACAAAGAAGCGGCTAAAGCTAAAGCTGATGCAAAAAAAGCTACTGTAGAATCTGATAAAGCAAAAAGTACAGCTGACAAAGCAAAAAGCTCTGCCGACAAAACCAAAGCCGACGCTAAAAAAACAACCGCAAAAGCTGACGCTGCTAAAAAAGATGCCACAGCTGCTAAAAAATCGGCTACAAAAACTTTAAAGGAAACTAACGAAAAAGCTCCTTCAGTTCCAGACAAAGTAACGGGCGAATACAATGGTAAAAAAGTATATACAGGACCAAGAGGCGGTAAATACTACATTAACAAAAATGGCAATAAAACGTATATTCAGGATTAAGCTACTAAGCTTCTGAGATGCTGAGTCTCTAAGATTTACTAGTTTTGAATAAAAAAAACAAGCTGTCTCAAAAGGACAGCTTGTTTTTTGCAAGCTTCGGAGAAGCGGAATATTTATAGCTAAAATATCTTTTACAATATAAAGCTCCAGAGGAGCGACAAATTTATTTCATAATCGAATATATGCCGCTCCTCCGGAGCTTTTTGACTTGTCCTATTAAAATTCTATAAATATTTTACCCCGCTGGGGTTTTGCTGATAGAATATTTTATAAATGTTCTGTTTGCCCAAAGTGATTATTCTTTTGAGAAAGCTTCTTCATAGTTTGTAGTAAACCTTGTCATCTTAGAGCCTTAGCATCTCAGAAACTTAGAAGCTTAAATTACAGTTAATAATTTAGTAATACCTTCGAAATAACATAAAAAACATATTTTTCTATCTTCGTTTTTAAAACTGTTAAAAATGAGTATAGATTATTCTGCGAATAAAACTATTTTAGTGGCTCCATTAAACTGGGGACTTGGGCACGCTACTCGCTGCATTCCTATTATCAAGGCGCTTCAAGAGAATAATTACATCCCTATAATTGCTTCTGACGGAGTTGCGCTGGCTTTATTGCGAAAAGAATTTCCTTATATACAAACTTTAGAACTGCCTTCTTATCATATTGAATATGCAAAGAATGGCAAAAACTTTAAATGGAAGCTGATTAAAAATCTTCCGAAAATGATTACCGCCATTTTGGATGAAAAAAAGATGGTAAATCATTGGGTAAAAAAGCACGGCATTGATGGCATTATCTCGGATAACAGATTGGGAGTGATCAGCAAAAAAGTGCCTTCTGTTTTTATTACGCACCAATTGAATGTAATGACTGGAAACACGACTTGGTTTACCAGTAAATGCCATCAGCATTTTATTAAAAAATACAATCAGTGCTGGGTTCCAGACACGAATGAAAAAATAAACCTGACAGGAGATTTAGGCCATTTAAAAAATAATGATCTGAATCTAAAATATATCGGTCCGTTGAGCCGCATGAAAAAGAAGGATACTCCAAAGATATACGATCTGATGATTATATTGTCTGGTCCCGAACCGCAGCGCACTTTCTTGGATGAAAAACTGCAGAAAGAAGCGGCAAAATATCCTGGAAAAGTAGTTTTTGTACAAGGAAAAGTAGAAAAATCTCAAGAAAAATGGCAGGCTGGAAATGTTACCTACTATAATTTTATGAACTCCAAACAGCTCGAACAGACTTTTAACGAAAGTGAGTTTGTTTTGTGCCGTTCTGGCTACACCACGGTAATGGATTTGGCAAAGTTGGGCAAAAAAGCCTTTTTTATTCCGACGCCGGGACAATACGAGCAGGAATATCTAGCAGTAAAACTTCAAGAAGAAAATCTTGTGCCCTATGCAATCCAAGACGACTTTACGATTCAGGATTTATCAAAAGTGGACTCGTTTAAAGGATTATCCCAATTTGAAAATAATATTGACTGGGATTCCCTATTTGCTGTTTTTGAAGACAAAACTGCATAATTGCACGCTGATGAAACGGATTTTATTTAGTGTTTCCTCCTATAAAAAAACCTCCAGCTAAAGCTAGAGGCAATTGAAATTTTCCAAAAGAATCAGTTTTATCTGCGTCCTAATTAGAAGTTAAACTGTACCTGCAATCTTAAGACATTTCCTTGCTGTCTGTTTATTGGCAGTGCGCTATCTTCAAAAGTTCGGTCTGCCACTACATATTCTGCTGTAAGTTCAAATGCTTTAATTGGCTGCCATTCGACACCAAATTGGTAATCTCTAACTACGTAGCTTCTAGCATCTTTTTCGTATTTTTTTCCTCCGTCATAATATTGGAATTTAGCGAAAGGATAAATATGCTGTTTTTTGATATCCCATTTGTAGTTTAACAAAACGTAACCTCCATTCAAATCGGTTTGGTCAATTGTTTTGGTCAGCGTATTGTATCGAGGTCCTGTCCCGATGTTGTATTCGGTCTGGATTCCGAATGGTCTTGGATACAAAACAAAAGTCGCTCCCACTCGCTGATCTTTTACATATTGAGGGTCATTAACAATAACTCCCGGCGAAACTTCTCCTGTAAAAGCCCATTTACCAGTATAAGCCTGAATTCCTGGTTCTATAATCTGGCTTCCAATAACAAAAGGATACGTTACTCTGGTTACAACATTCAAGTCTCGGTTTCCGTCCAATTTGTTTGCAATCTGACCATTGTAAACCCCAAAAGCAAAAACCCCAAAATCTCCAGAACCTTTGTAACCGTCTTTAACCAGCATTTCAAAACGTTTTCTGATTTCGGCTGGCGCCCAATAAAAGAATATTCCTAAATCACGCTCATTCAAAATTGAAGAGTTGATGGCATCGGCACGGTCTAAAGTCAAACGTTGTGAGCTTGACTGCATATTTTCAAATCCGTACGGAATTTTACTTTGCCCGACACGCACTCGATATTCTTTTTTCTTATCAAAAGAAAGATCAAAATACAAGTCGCGAATCTGAACGAAGTTATTAATTCCGCTTGACGGCGAACTTGCAAAATCGGGCTGAAAATAGAAAAATACATTTGGGTGCACTTGCCCAGAAAACACTAAACGGGCACGGCGAATAAAAAGTCCGTTATTTGCTTTTGCGTCTGGAGCTGTCGAAGTTGTTCCCCAAGATCTATCACATTGCTCGCAAGAAACTTTATCGTTTGTAGAAAACAGACCATTGTATCTAATTTGCGCATAACCTCGAAGAGAGATTCTATCATACCAATGTTCTTCAACTCCACCTCCAGATTTAGTATCAGGAAGTTTTGCTTTGTTTATAGAATCTAAAATACGCATTACTTCGTTTTTTACATCCTGTTTGTTCAGCTCTTGCTTGTTCGTTTCTTGCGCATTTGCAGCACAGGTCAGCAGTAATAAAACTGCCAATAATTTTCTTTTTATCATTAGTTCTGTAATTCCCTTAATTTCAGGATGCAAAGATGGAGCACCTATGTTAAGAAATCATTAACCAGATGTTACTATAATAAAAATTTAATGTTACGGCCAGAATCCGTATGTTTATTTATTGTTAAACACCCCTGTTTCAGGGCTTTTAGCTCATATGAACTTACATTTATTTAACCTCAGCTTTTGACGATTTATTTGCTTTTTCAAGCGTAAAAGAGAACTCAGAACCAATTCCGAACTCACTTTCTACATAAACTTTCTCTTTATGAGCTTCAATAATATGCTTTACAATTGCCAAACCTAATCCAGAACCTCCTTCAGATCTTGTTCCGCTTTTATCCACTCTGTAAAAGCGTTCAAAAAGTCTCGGAATATTTTGTTTTTCAACCCCTTCTCCATTATCGCTAATGCGAATTAAGACTTTTTTCTTGGTTAGGTTGACAACTCCAACTTCTGTCAGACCTCCCTCTTTTCCGTACTTAATAGAGTTTACAATCAAGTTTTCGAGCACCTGCTGAATCCTGTCCTGATCTCCCCTAATGATAACCGACTTTACATTTTTACTTTCAAAGGCCAGTTTGATTTTCTTTTTGTCTGCTTTCATTTCCAGCAGTTCAAAAACATTCTCGATCAGTTCGACAATATCAAAATCAGTCATGTTCAAATCCAAATCTCCCGATTCTAATTTGGTAATCATGTCTAGATCTTCTACGATATAAATAAGGCGCTCTACTCCTTTTTCGGCACGCTTTAAATATTTCTTTCTAATATTTTTATCATCCATGGCGCCATCAAGCAAAGTAGAAACGTAGCCTTGAACAGTAAACAGAGGCGTTTTCAGCTCGTGCGAAACGTTTCCTAAAAACTCTCTTCTATATTGCTCACGAATTTCGAGCATTTCGATTTCGAGTTTTTTATCTGTAGCAAACTTTTTCACCTCACGCGAAAGCGTTTCCATATCGGTATTAATCGGCTGATTGATTAATGTTGTCGATTCTAATAATGATACCTCATCGTAGATTTTTTTTACTCTTCGGTAAATAAATCGTTCTACGCGATATTGCAAAACCAGAAAAGAGAAAATATAGACTGCGATAATGAAAATTATTCCAAACGCAACTTGATGTTTTAATTGATTTTTATAAAATAATGACATTAATATCAGCACAAATCCTGTTGTGAAAAGACTGATATACAATGCCGATTTTATAGCAAACTTGTATGTTTTCTTAAAATTAATTTTCATTGAAAATATTGAACCATTTAGAGATTATTTTATTTCACCATATAAGTGATATAAGTTCATTTAAAAACAGAACCTAATCAATTGAATTTACGTGAGAACTTAAAAAAGTAAATCTTTGTCAAAGTTTAGAACTTTGACAAAGATACACTTTGATTACAGAAAATATGCAGGCTATAATTTAAATGAACTTATATCACTTATATGGTTCAAATTTTTACAGAATACTAAACTTCAAATTTATAGCCTACGCCTTTTATGGTTTTAAAAAGATCTTCTCCTATTTTTTCGCGCAGTTTTCTGATATGAACATCGATTGTTCTTCCTCCAACCACAACTTCGTTACCCCAAACTTTATCCAGAATTTCGTCTCTTTTAAAAACTTTACCTGGTTTTGAAGCCAATAGATAGAATAATTCGAATTCTTTTCTTGGCAAAGCAATTTCTACATTGCCTTTTATGATTTTGTATTCCTCACGGTTAATTTCGATTCCGCCTACATTTAAAGTATCTGTAACAACTTCTTGCTCTTTTAATCTTCTTAACAGCGCCTTTACTTTAGACACCAATAATTTTGGCTTAATAGGTTTTGTTATATAGTCGTCGGCACCTGCGTCGAAACCAGCTACTTGAGAATAATCTTCGCTTCTTGCTGTAAGGAATGTTATGATAACATTATTTAATTCTGGAATTTTTCTAATATGCTCGCAAGCTTCCATTCCGTCCATTTCTGCCATCATCACGTCCATAATGATTAATTCTGGCAGCTCTTTCTGTGCTTTTGCTATAGCATCTTTTCCATTAGAAGCTGTAACAATCTGATAGCCTTCCTGAGCAAGGTTATAGCCAACGATTTCTAAGATATCTGGTTCGTCGTCAACTAATAAAATCTTAGTTTGTGTTTTTTTCATAAATAGCAAAAATTGAGATTTTTATATCGAAACTTCTTCATTAAACATTCGATATTTCTTATTTCACAGGGTAAATATACTAACAAAAGAACCTTTAAAAAATGGTGTTAACCGTAATTTAATCTCGTAACAATTTGATAATCTTAACAACACAAAAACATAACAAGTCGGTAACATGGACTTCACAGAGCGGTTCTTTCTTTGCACCAAAATAATAAGACACAAACACAACACTGAAAAAAAATGAAATTCAATTTAAGATTTCTCTTTATTGCATTATTTATCTGTACGATTTCGATCGCGCAAAACAAAGGTACGATTTCTGGAGTTCTGACTGACAAAGATATGAACAACGCAGCTCTGCCATTTGCTAATGTTTTAGTTAAAGGTACAAATATTAGCGTAAATACCGACGTGGACGGAAAATATTCGTTAAGCGTTAATCCTGGAAATTACACTTTAATTTTTAGTTTTTTAGGATATGAATCTGTAGAAGCTCCAGTTGCTGTAAAAGCAAACGAAACTGTAACAGTTAATCAAGGACTTTCATCTGGAAGCTATACTCTTAAGGATGTAGTGGTAAAATCATCTGCAGGAAGCAAACAAAAAGAGTCTGCTTTGCTTTTAGAACAAAAAAATGCTGTAGATATTAAACAATCAATTGGCGCACAAGAACTTTCTAGAAAAGGAGTTAGTGATGTAGCCGCAGCTGTTTCTAAAACTACTGGTATTACAAAACAAGAAGGTTCTGGAAACATTTTCGTAAGAGGTTTAGGCGACCGTTACAATTCTACAACAATGAACGGATTGCCAATTCCGTCTAATGATGCGGAAAAGAAAAACATCAATCTTGAAATTTTCTCTACAGATATCTTAGAATATGTTTCTATAGACAAAGTTTACAGCAGTAAATTATATGGAGATTTTGCTGGAGGTAACGTAGACATTATTTCTAAAGACTATAAAGGGAACGGATATTTTAAAATCGAAATGGGTTCTAATGTAAACACAAACGCATTAGCCGAAAAAGATTTTAAATTACAAAGAGGCATCAACAGCTTTGGTTTTGACAATCCTTCAATTCCAAGCAATCCTCTAACTCAATATAACTACAACACTTTACAAATGGATGGCAAAAATCCAATTGCAGGTTCGTTAGGCATATCAGGAGGAAAATCTTTTAATGTTGGTGATGGAGGAAAGTTAAGCTTCTTTGCTACTGCAAATTTCAGTAATGAGTACAACTCAATCCGTAACGCAACTGCAAAAGGAGGAGTAAACGGTGCTGGAGTGGCAAACAAAGATTTCTATTCGTACACTGACATGGGATACCAAACAAACTCAACAGGATTATTGAATGTTGGTTATAAAATTAACTCAGACAATAGAGTAAGCTTCAATACAGTTTACATCAATACATCATCTCAATCTAAAGAAGAATATGCTGGATACATTGTCGATCTTGCAAACAACGGAAATGGTTTAATTCGTCGTTTTAACTACGAGAAAAACAGCCTTTGGATTAACCAATTACTTGGAGATCATAAATTAAGCGATAGATCTAAATTAAATTGGGGAGCATCTTACAACATTATTGATGGTTCTATGCCAGATAGAGCTCAAAACACTTTTAGAAATGAGCCAAATGGTTATGTATTATCTTCTATCTCTAGACCGGATAACCACAGGTACTTCCAAAAACTAAAAGAAGATGAGTTAGCAGGTAATCTTTCTGTAGATTACAAATTCAACAAAAATTCTGATGATGAATACAAAGGAAAATTCACATTAGGAGCAAGCGGAAGAATTAAAAACAGAAATTTTGAAGCTTCTCAATTCAACTTCTTATCGCAGCCAGGTTATACAAACACAATTGTTGATCCAAATAATCTAGATTTGTTTTATAACGAAACTAACTTAAACAACGGATATTTCAATATTTCTACTTTTAGAGGAAACTCTCAAGTATCAAACGCTTTAGATCCTCAAACATACGATGGTAAACAAACTATCTTTGGAGGTTACTTAAATACAGAATACAAATTCAACCCGAAATTTACAGCTGTTTTAGGTTTACGTGCAGAATCTATTGTGCAAAATGTAGACTGGAATACACAGTTAGGTGATGTCGGAAGTGACGAATTAAGCAAAGTAGCTTTCTTGCCAAGTTTAACAATGAAATATGAATTGAACGAAAAACAAAATTTGCGTTTCGGTTTTAGCAAAACATATACTTTGCCTCAATTTAAAGAAAGAGCATTATTTGTTTACGAAGAAGTTTTACAAGTAAAAGTAGGTAACCCTTACTTATACGAGTCTGACGATTACAACTTAGATATTAAATGGGAAATGTTCCCTACAAGCGACGAATTAATTTCATTTACTGCTTTTGGAAAATACATTGTTAACCCAATGAACGAAGTTACGATTGCTTCTTCTTCAAATGATATCTCATACATCAACACTGGAGATTATGGTTATGTAGCAGGAGCTGAAGTAGAATACCGTAAAATGCTTTTCAATTTTGACGAAGTAAATACAAAAAAATTATCTGCTGGTATTAACGCTTCTTACTTACATACAAGCCAAGAGTTAAATGCTGACAAAGTTGACAGAGAGACAGATTACCAAGTTGTATTTACAAACACAAAAAGCCAGTTTACAGGAGCTTCAGATTTATTGCTAAATGCAGACCTTTCTTACTTAGCAGAATGGGAAAATGATAAAAGCTTAAACACAACTATTGCATATAGCTACTTCTCAGACCGTATTAATGCTATTGGAACAAACGGAAGAGGTGACTTGGTTGACAAAGCTTTTGGTTCATTAGATTTTATCGCTAAATCTAAATTAAACAAAAACTTAGGATTAGATTTGGTTGTAAAAAACATTCTTGATCCAAGAATCAACAGAGTACAAGAAAATGCTTCTGGAGACGTAAATGTTTTATCATACAAAAAAGGATTAGGATTAAGCTTCAAACTTAATTACACATTCTAAAAAAATAAAAATCCAATATAAAGAAGAGGTCAGTTTAACAGCTGACCTTTTTCTGTTTATAACGCAAACCCTTAAGGTTCTTGACATCCAAAAACAAGTTTAATTTCGCTTTACAAACCTAACATTCTCTTAATATTAAATACAGTTTTTATTAAACTAACAATCATAGTTTCTTAACATCTAAAAAAGATTTCTAAACCATCTTTGCCTCAAGAAATTAAACACAAAAATTATCAACACAATTATGAAAAACTCAATTGTAAAATTAATTGGAATTGTTACTTTATCTGCAAGTTTATTTACAAGCTGCTCTAGTAGTGACGACAACAAAAAACCAGCATCTTCATTTGTAGTAAATGCAAATGATTTCAAAGGTACTATCACTGACGGAGAAGTAGTTCTTGATGCAGGAACAACTTACAAACTAACAGGAAAACTTCAAGTTAACTCTGGCGCTACACTTACTATTCCTGCTGGAACAGTAATTCAAGGAGTTGGAGGAACATCTGCTTATATCGCAATCGCACAAGGAGCTAAAATTAACGTAAATGGTACAGCTGCAAAACCTGTTATCATGACATCTGGTTTAGCTACTAAAGCTGCTGGAGACTGGGGTGGATTAGTAATTTGCGGAAAAGCTCCTATCAACCGTACATCTGGCGGAACAGGAACAGCTCAATCTGAGGTTGCTGACTTAACTTACGGTGGAACTGTTGCTAACGATAACTCTGGAGTAATTAGATTCTTAAGAATCGAGTATGCTGGAGCTGCTTTCAACACTGAAAAAGAATTCAACGCACTTTCTTTCTTCGGAGTTGGTTCAGGTACAGTTGTTGAAAACGTACAAGCTTTCCACGGTTCTGATGACGGATTCGAATTCTTCGGTGGAACTGTAAATACTTCTAACTTAGTTGCTATCGGTAACGAAGATGATCAATTTGACTGGACTGAAGGATGGTCTGGAACAAACACTAACTGGTACGGTAAATTAGCTTTCGGAAAAGGAAACAGAGGAATTGAAGCTGATAACTTCGAATTAGGATACGCTAATACTCCAATCGCTAACCCAACTATCACTAACATGACTCTTATTGGACCTGGAAGTGCTGCAGATGCAACTGTATACACTGAAAACCAAGGTATCAAATTCAGAAGAGGTACTAAAGGTCAAGTTTCTAACGTAGTTTTAAGCGGATGGAAAACTGGTATCGATGTTGAAAACGATGAAACTATCGCTTTCGTACCATCAGCTTTAAAAGTTACAAACATACTTTATGTTGCTGATGTACCTACAAAAACTAAAGGAAAGAAAACAGACGGTACAGCTGCTGACGTATCTGCAGTGTCTGTAGAATCTGCTACTGCAACTGGAGCAGGAGCTGGTGTTGCTCAACCAACATGGGCTGCTGGATGGACAGTAGGTTTCTAATCTCTTCGAAAACATAATGTTAAAAACATCCTAAATATTTAGGATGTTTTTTTTTGGCGTCATTTTTGTAATTTTTTTTGTATATTTACACTAATCAAATACACGCGATGGCAAAAAACTACTTTTATATTACTTTCTTATTGGCATTTTTCTTTACTGTAAGCGTTTCGGCGCAGGACAGCAAGCAATTACCAAAACCTCAGGAATCTACTTCTATTGAGGGTCTTAGCTTGTATCCTAATCCAGTGACAAACGGAAAAGTCTATATCTCATCTAAAAACGATTTGGAGAAAGAAATTATTGTGTTTGACATCTTAGGCAAAAAAGTATTACAGGCACATTTGGTTTCAAGAGAACTAAGTGTTTCAGACTTACCGCCAGGTGTTTACATCATCAAAATAAGCGAACAGAACGCATCGGCAACACGAAAACTCATTATAAGATAAAATATAGAAAGCTCCTAAATTGGGAGCTTTTTTTTGTATTCAGTATCCAGCTTGTAGTGTTCAGACTTTTTAAACTGAACACTGAATCGCGAGACAAAAAACTGAGCACTGAACACCAAAAATCAATATCTTTGCAAAAAAAAGTTTTGATTACAGCCAGCGATATATTTACCATTTCGAGTCAGAAACAATTTGAAAAAATAGCACTAAAAGTGTTTCGTTTTCAGCACGAAAACAACAAAGTCTATCGCGATTTCTGTGATTTTTTAAAAGTAAATCCGCAGCAGGTAAAATCACTGCAGCAGATTCCTTTTTTACCCATTCAGTTTTTCAAAAGCCATGATGTTGTTTCCAACACCGATCCTGCACAGGTAACTTTTACCAGCAGCGGCACAACCGGAATGATTACCAGCAGACATCTAGTAACCGATGTTTCTCTATACGAAGAAAGTTACCGCAAAGGGTTTTCACAATTTTACGGCAACATCGAAGATTATGTTGTTTTAGCCCTTTTACCGTCTTATTTAGAGCGTGAAGGCTCTTCATTAATTTATATGGTCGAAGACCTAATAAAACTCTCTAATCAGCCTGAAAGCGGGTTTTATTTGCACAACCACGACGACCTAATCAAAAAACTTCTTGAACTAGACGAAGCAGGCCAAAATGTAATTTTAATTGGGGTTACGTATGCTTTGTTAGATTTGATCGAAAAGCACCAATTCAATCTTCAAAATACCATTATTATGGAAACTGGAGGAATGAAAGGGAAACGCAAAGAAATGATTCGCGAGGAATTGCACGACATTTTATGCAAAGGCTTTGGCGTTTCATCCATTCATTCAGAATACGGAATGACTGAACTTTTAGCGCAAGCTTATTCTCTTGGCGAAGGTGTTTTTGAATGCCCTTCTTGGATGCATATTTTAGTTCGCGATCCAGAAGATGCTTTAACGTATGTAAAAGATGGAAAAACAGGCGGAATTAATGTGATCGATTTGGCCAATATCAATTCATGCTCTTTTATCGCGACGCAAGATTTAGGCAAAAAAAATCCCAACAACTCTTTTGAAGTATTGGGACGTTTTGATAATTCTGATATTCGTGGGTGTAATTTGATGGTTCTTTAAAATTGTTAATTTGGTTAATCATTTAATCGATAATTCACTGCTCTAATCAAACGTTCCTGCGGAACATATAATTACCAACCCATTTTCAATTCTACCAACGAGACATTCCTACGGAATGATTTTCTTCTATAAAAAAAATCCCAATATTCTTTTTGAACTGCCCCCAAAAAGTTAGACACTATATGGGGGCATTTTTATGGAAAGAAAAGTCAAGTACAATTATGAATTTAAACTTCACTGTGTAGAAGAAGTTTTAAAAAATCACAAAGGATTAGAGCCCACTGCTTCAAAGTATGACATATCCAACACCAGCCTAAAAAGATGGATTAGTTTCTATATGAAATTTGGCAGTGAAGGACTGCTTCCAAAATCAAGAAATACAAAATACAGCTTAAATTTTAAGTTAAAAGTATTGCATTCTATTGACAATAAGGCCTTATCTTTGGGCAAAGCCTGTTTAGCATTCAATATTCCTGCAAAATCCACAATACTTAGTTGGCAGCAAGAATATAAAAGAGATGGTTTAAAAGGTTTGAAGCTTAAACCCAAAGGCAGAACTCCAGCTATGAATTTTAAAAGAAAACCACGCAAAACAAACCAGCCCTTAACTCGAGAAGAAGAACTTTTAAAGGAACTGGAATATTTACGAGCAGAGAACGAAATTTTAAAAAAGTTCAATGCCTTAGTTCAAGCCGAACAAGCCAAACAAAACAAAAGGCTCAAACCATAATGGAATTAAGGCATAAATACGATTTAGATGTTTTGCTAAATTGTATGGACATGGTTAGAAGCACTTATTATTACTATGAAAAAAAGAAGCAGGCAATAGATAAATATCAAGAAATAAAGCAGTTAATCAAAGATATTTATAATCATCACAAAGGGCGGTTAGGCTACAGGCGCATTACTTTGTTAATCAAACAAAAAGGAATCTTAATTAATCATAAAACAATACTGAGATTGATGAAGGCTTTAGGACTGAAAAGTTTAATCCGCGTCAAAAAATACAAATCATACAAAGGAGACCAGGGAAAAATAGCTCCTAATTTGCTTCAGCGCAACTTTAAGGCCTGCAGGCCTAATGAGAAATGGGCAACTGACATAACGGAATTTAATGTATCGGGTAGCAAATTATACCTTTCTCCGATTATTGATTTATTTAATGGAGAAATTATAAGTTATGAATTATCTGAAAGGCCGCATTTTGAACAAATAACAGCCATGCTTAAAAAGTCTTTTAGAAGGATACCCAAAAATACAAATCTGATATTGCACTCAGATCAGGGTTGGCAGTACCAAATGAAAAAGTATCAATCGCTGCTTAAAGAGAAAGGAATCAAACAAAGTATGTCCAGAAAAGGAAATTGCCTAGATAATGCAGTGATCGAAAATTTCTTTGGAATTTTAAAATCAGAGCTCTTTTATCTTAAGAAATACATCTCTGTAAATCAATTAAAAAAAGAGATCGAAGAATATATAAAATATTATAATAACGAAAGAATCAAACTTAATCTAAAAGGAATGAGCCCGATACAATATCGAGCTCATTATTATCAAATTTAATTATAAATTCGTCTAAACTTTTGGGTGCAGTCTATTTTGAACATTGGGATTTATATATTTAGGTAAAAGTTTTAATGATCGATTAAACAATAAACCGATTAAAAAGTTAAACTTTTAAACAACACGAATCACAAAATAATTCTTCTTTCCGCTTTGCAATAAAACGAATTGATTATTGATTAAATCATTTGCCGTTAAAACAAAATCTTCTTTTATTTTTTCTCTATTTACAGAAATTGAGTTAGCCGTTAGAGCTCTTCTCGCCTCTCCGTTTGATTTAAAGAAACCCGTTTTTTCGTTTAAAACTGTAATAATATCCAATCCGTTTTCTAAATCAGCTTTTGCGATTTCAGCTTGCGGAACTCCGTCAAAAACTTCTAAAAAAGTAGCTTCATCCAATTTTTTCAAATCTTCTGCAGTTGAATTTCCAAACAAAATATTTGAAGCCTGAATTGCTTTTTCCAATTCTTCTCTATTATGAACAAAAACAGTAATTTCTTCTGCTAATTTCTTTTGTAAAACTCTTAAATGCGGAGCCGTTTTGTGCTCTTCAATTAAAGCTTCAATAGTATCTTTATCTAAGAAAGTAAAGATTTTAATGTATTTCTCAGCATCAACATCGGTCGTGTTTACCCAAAATTGGTAGAATTTGTATACAGAAGTCTTGTCCGCATCTAGCCAAACGTTTCCACCTTCAGACTTTCCAAATTTAGATCCGTCCGCTTTTGTAATAAGAGGCGTTGTTAAGGCATAAGCTTTAGCATTCTCACCTCCCATTCTGCGCACTAATTCTGTACCAGTAGTAATATTACCCCATTGGTCAGAACCTCCCATTTGCAGAATACAGTTGTTGTTTTTATATAAATGATAGAAATCGTAACCTTGAATTAATTGATATGTAAATTCTGTAAAAGACATTCCTTCACCTTCTCCGCTAAATCTCTTTTTTACAGAATCTTTAGCCATCATATAATTTACGGTGATTCTTTTTCCAACTTCACGTGCAAAATCGATAAAAGAGAATTCTTTCATCCAATCGTAGTTATTCACCATTAGTGGCGCATTGGCTTCGGTTGAATTAAAATCTAAGAAACGAGACAAAACGCTTTTGATTCCAGCTACGTTTTTAGCCAAAGCCTCTTCGTCAAGCAAGTTTCTTTCATCAGATTTACCAGAAGGATCACCGATCATTCCTGTTGCTCCACCTACTAAAGCAATCGGTCTATGCCCGAAATTCTTTAGGTGAACCAATAAAATAATCTGAACCATACTTCCGATGTGCAGTGAATCTGCCGTTGGATCAAAACCGATATAGGCAGTGGTAGCTTCTTTTAGCAATTGTTCTTCCGTTCCAGGCATACTATCATGGTATAACCCGCGCCATTTTAATTCTTCAACTAGATTCTTCATTTTTTTAAATAATTTGCGCAAATGTAATCAATGTCAATGGCAATGACAAAAAAGTCTGCCACTAAGACACTAAGGCGCAAAGTTTTTTACTTCTATAAAGTTTACACTAAGCCTTCACAACAAAAAGCAAAAATTTCGCGCCTTAGCGCCTTCGTGGCAAAAGAAAAAAAACCTTTGCAACTTTGTCCCTTTGCAACTTTGCACCTTAAAAGCAAAAACTTATCTTTACAACATGATATTAGTAACTGGAGGAACTGGTTTAGTAGGTGCACATTTATTGCTTCATTTAATTGAGAGTGGAGAAAATGTTCGGGCAATTTACAGAACCGAAAAAAATATTCAGAAGACAAAATCGGTTTTTGACTTGTATAAAAAAACAGATCTGTTTGAAAAAATCAATTGGCTCGAAGCCGATATTCTGGACGTTCCTTCACTTGAAACCGCTTTTATCGACATCAAACAAGTGTATCACTGCGCAGCAGTTATTTCGTTTGATCCAAAAGACGAAGAAAACCTTAGAAAAACCAATATCGAAGGAACTGCCAATATGGTCAATTTTTCCATTGCCAAAGAGGTAGAAAAATTTTGCTACATCAGTTCTATAGCCGCTTTGGGAGATATTGCACCTCATGAAACACACATTACCGAAGAAACAGACTGGAATCCTGAGAAACCGCACAGCGATTATGCCATTTCTAAATACGGTGCCGAAATGGAAGTATGGCGCGCACAGCAGGAAGGCTTAAATGTCATTATCGTAAATCCGGGAGTAATTTTGGGTCCGCCGAAAATGATGGATATTTTCGACGAAGGCAGCAGTGAAATTTATCGAAAAGTAGCCAAGGGGCTTCCGTTCTATACACTTGGGAGCACTGGTTTCATCTCTGTTGATGATGTTGCAAAAACTACTTATGAACTGATGAAAAGCGAAATAAAAAACGAACGTTTTACGCTCATTTCTGACAATATCATTTTTAAAGACCTTTTAAACACTGTTTCTGATGTTTTAAAAGTAAAAAGACCGCACATTCATGCCTCTCCTTTTTTTATGAATGCATTGTGGATTGCCGACGGAATATTTTCGACTTTATTTTTTAGAAAAAGAAGCATTACAAAAGCAACAGCAAAAGCTTCGTATTCAAAAAACCTATATAGCAACGAAAAAATAAAAACCGCTCTAGGAACGGTTTTTACAGATATTCATCAATATATTAACGACAGCTCAAAACTATAGTTATTTCCTATTTCTGTGAGCCTCTCTTATAGAATCGATATTAATTTTTGGAGCTGGTTTTTGAACAGAATCTTTTGAAGCCGTTTTAGCCTTATTTTTTGCTTCCTTAGCCGCTTTCTTTTCATCAATTTTAGCTAAAGAATCTGCTGCTCGCTGATTTACAGAAATCCTTTTATTTACTGCATCAAACATATCTTTATAACTTTCGTAATCCGAAGCATAATAGATATTGCTCTGCGCAAACTGAAGACTGTCTACTTTATATTTTTTCAAAACAAACCTTGTCGGATTGTTGTCTATTGAATCCAAAGACAATGGCTTCTGATATCTCATTGCTTCCAAAAGAGATAAATCATACATAATATCAATCATTTTCTCTTTCTCAATAAGCTTTGCAGGCTGTTTTACAACCTCTTTTTTGCAGCTTACAGAAAGAAACAAAACCAATAGTATGACTATAAAATTCTTCATAGCTGTTTTTTATCTATCAAACAATAATCTTTTACCTGCTCTGGTATCTTTTACTTTAAAATTATTGTAAACCAATTCTCCGTTTACAAAAGTATGCGTGATTCTAGATTTGAATGTATAACCTTCAAACGGAGACCATCCGCATTTGTATAAAATATTTTCTGGCTTCACGCTCCAAGGCAAACTTGGATTAACGATTACCAAATCGGCATGGTAACCCTCTCTGATGAATCCTCTTTTTTCTATTTTGAAAAGTTTAGCTGGATTGTGGCACATTTTCTCCACGATTTTCTCCACACTAATTTTTCCTTGGTGATGCGCTTCAAACATTGCTACAACGGCGTGCTGCACCAACGGGCCTCCAGAAGGCGCATTCAGATACGACTGTTGCTTTTCTTCTTTCGTATGAGGCGCGTGATCTGTCGCGATTACATCAATTCTTCCGTCGTTCAAAGCTTTCCAAAGTTCTGCACGGTCATCAGCAGTTTTAACAGCCGGATTCCATTTAATGAAATTTCCTTTAGTTTTATAATCTTCATCTGTAAACCAAAGATGATGTACACAAACCTCAGCAGTGATTTTTTTCTCTTCTAACGGAATTTTATTGGTAAACAATTCCATTTCCTTTGCAGTTGAAAGATGGAAAATATGCAGCCTTGCTCCAGTTCTTTTTGCCAAAGCCACTGCTTTTGAAGAAGAAATGTAACAAGCTTCGGCACTTCTTATCAGGTTATGCGCCGTTACTGGCACGTCGTCTCCGTACTGTTCCTTAAAAGCGGCCAGATTATTTTTAATCGTAGTTTCGTCTTCGCAGTGAACTGCTATCAGCATTGGCGTGCTTGAGAATATTTTTTCTAAAACCGCTTCATTATCCACCAGCATATTTCCTGTAGACGAGCCTAAGAAAATTTTAATTCCCGCAACATTCTTTGGATTTGTTTTTAAAACTTCTTCCAAATTATCGTTTGTTGCTCCCATCATAAACGAATAATTCGCAAATGATTTTTGAGAAGCAATTTGATATTTATCTTCTAATATTTCTTGAGTAACCGCATTCGGAACCGTATTGGGCTGTTCGATAAAAGAAGTAATTCCGCCGGCAACAGCCGCACGCGATTCTGATTCTATATCTCCTTTATGCGTTAATCCCGGCTCTCTAAAATGCACTTGATCGTCTATCGCGCCTGGCATCAAATAGTTTCCTTCAGCGTCGATTACGATACAATCTGATGTCTTTAATGAAATGCTGTCTGCAATTTCAACAATCAAATCGTTTTCAATTAAAACATCACCTTCAAAAATTGTCCCTTCGTTTACAATTTTGGCATTTTTTATTAAAATCCTGTTCATTTCGGTTGGTTTATAATGAATTGACTAATTTTCTTAATCTAAGCGAAATCACTCCAAGAATAGCTTCTTTAATAATAGCATTGCTCATTTTAGAAACTCCTTTTGTTCTATCGGTAAAAATAATTGGGACTTCGGTAATTTGAAATTTGGCGCAGTAAGTTCTGTACTTCATCTCAATTTGAAACGCGTATCCGACAAACTTTATTTTATTTAAATTGATTTTCTCCAAAACTTCTCTTTTGTAGCATACAAAACCCGCAGTGGCATCGTGAATTTTCATTCCGGTGATAAATTTTACATAAACAGATGCAAAGTAAGACATCAAAACTCGGCTTAGAGGCCAGTTGACTACATTTACACCTTTTACATAACGAGAACCAATAGCAAGATCTGCCCCACCAAAATGGCAGGCATCATACAATTTTTCTAAATCGTTTGGATTATGCGAAAAATCGGCATCCATTTCAAAAATAAACTGATAATCGCGTTCCAAAGCCCATTTAAAGCCATGAACATATGCAGTTCCCAAACCTGATTTTTTAGTTCTCTGCTCCAAAAAAAGTTTTCCTGGATATTCTTCCTGCAATGCAATGACTTTTTTTGCCGTGTGATCTGGAGAATTATCATCGATAATCAGCAGATGAAAAGATTTATGCTGCGAAAGTACAGCTCTAACTATACTTTCTACGTTTTCAATTTCGTTATATGTGGGAATTATGACAATGCTATCATTCATTTTTTCTCGGTAATTTCACCGCAAAAGTAAACTTTTTATAGCATTTGATTCATAATAAATATATAATAAAAGTATTGCATCAAAAAATTACTAATTTTGTATCGCTATGATTGAACAACTTCATCCTCGGATTATTGAAAACAAAGACTGGGCGACGCTTTTATTTGTGCTGACCTTTGCCGTTGTTGCCATGACAAAATCTGCTTACGAAACTAGATTTAGTGAATTTAGTAAACTTATTTTTTCTGATAAATATGCCAAAATTTATCGGGACAACAGTCACATGAAAAACAGCTTTACGGTCGGTTTATTTTTTGTGCAGATTGTATCGTTTGCTTTTTTTATTCTGCTTACGATGAATGTTTTTGGCCACGCTTCAAAAACAGATTGGGTTCTCTTTATCCAGATTGCCACTTTTCTGCTTTATTTCATTTTAGGAAAATATTTGATTGAGAAAATTGTTGCGACTTCTTTCAATATTGATGAATTTGTAGAGCTTTTTAATTTACAGAAAGTAACGTACAGGACTTATATTGGGGTTTTAATCCTTCCAATTAATGCGGTTTTATTTTATTATGACAATATTCCGCAGATTATTCCGCTAGCAATCATAGGCATTTCGCTGTGTATTAGCGTATACTCGTACTTTATTTCAATTAAAACATATCAAAACGTAATAATCGGTAAGTTATTTTATTTTATTTTGTATCTTTGCGCTCTTGAAATAGCCCCTTATTATTTTCTCTATTATTGGATAACAAAAGGGAGTGCTTAGAAAATATTTATAATATGAAAGTGAAAACAATTTTGGTGTCACAGCCTGAACCTAAAGTGGAGAATTCTCCTTACTTTGAGCTCCAACAAAAACACAAAATAAAAATTGATTTCAGACCATTTATTCATGTAGAAGGGGTTAGCGCAAAAGAGATTCGATTACAAAAAATCGATCTTAATCATTACACTGCGATCATTTTAACAAGTCGAAATGCTGTAGATCATTTTTTTAGAGTGGCTGATGAAATGCGTTACAAAGTTCCTGAAGGATTGAAGTATTTTTGTCAATCTGAGGCCGTTGCGTTTTACCTTCAAAAGTATGTTGTGTACAGAAAACGTAAGATTTACGTTGGAGCAAAAGATTTTGCAGATTTATCTCCGCTGATTAAGAAGTACAAAGACGAGAAGTTCTTACTTCCTGCATCTGACCAATTAAATGCAGATGCTCCTGTTACATTAAACAGTCTAAAAGTAGATTGGGCACAAGCTATTTTCTATAGAACTGTAATGAGTGATTTATCTGATTTAGCTGATGTTTATTATGACGTTTTAGCTTTTTTCAGCCCAACAGGAATTAAATCATTGTTTAAAAATTTCCCAGATTTTAAACAAAACAACACCAGAATTGCAGTATTCGGAAGCACAACGCAAAAAGAAGCTTTAGATCATGGTTTAAGAGTTGATATTCTTGCTCCTACTCCTGAAACGCCTTCTATGACAATGGCTTTAGAAAAATACGTAGCAGAAGCCAACAAAGGAAAATAACCTTTTTTAAAACATACAATTCCGAAGTCTCGGGATAAAATTCCAAATTCCAAATTTCAAGTTAACCGCTTGAGATTTGGAATTTTTGTTTTTAGAGCTCCTTCGATACGTTTCCCGTGGTTGAAACCACGGGCTATGTTTTGATTTAGATTGGAATTTGGAATTTCAAAAACTGAAATTTTCTTTTTAGAATGAATTTCTTAAACGCATTTCCCGTGGTTGAAACCACGGGCTATGTTTTGATTTAGATTGGAATTTAGAATTGCAAAAATTGAAATTTTCTTTTTAGAATGAATTTCTTAAACGCGTTTCCCGTGGTTGAAACCACGGGCTATATTTTGATTTGGACTGGAATTTGAGATTTGTAATTTGAGATTTCAAAAATTAGATTTTCCATTTCTACATCATTTTGACTACATTTGATTTCTATTGATAACCCAAATCACAAAAATAGTTTCAAATTATAAGTTATGAAAATCAACTCTCTATTAATTGAAATTGACGGAATCGACAAGGAAATTCTTCGCTATCTCATGGACGATGCCCGAAAACCAATTTTACAGATAGCTAACAAAATAGGAATCTCAGGAGCCGCAATTCACCAGAGATTAAAAAAACTGGAGCAATCTGGCGTTATTTCTGGATCTAAATTTACTGTCAACCCAAAAGTTTTGGGCTACAACACAATGGCGTTTGTTGGCGTTTATTTGGACAAAGCTTCCAGAAACTCTGAAGCCGTAAAAGAACTCAGAAAAATTCCAGAGGTTTTAGAATGCCATTACACAACAGGAAACTGGTCCGTTTTGATTAAAATCATCTGTCGGGACAACGAACATTTAATGCAGCTTCTCAATACAAAAATTCAAGCCATAGAAGGCGTTTCCAGAACTGAAACTTTCATCTCGCTAGATCAGCAGATTGACAGGCAGATACAGCTTTAGAAATTAGATAATGTGTCAATTTTGATAATTTGATAATTTTTCGCTAGCTGTCACCCTGATCGGAGTTGAAGGACTTAATTACCTATAAGAGCTTCGACTTCGCTCAGCCAGACAAACTTAGTAAAAAAACGAAACCCGGCAGGCTTTAAAAACCTGTCGGGTTTGTTATAAATTATCTAATTGACTAATTATCTCAATTATAAAATTAGTTCCTTCTACTTCCAGAATAGATTGATATATAGTACAGCAACGTTGCAATCGAACCAATTGCCGCTACTACATAAGTTCTTGCTGCCCATTTTAAAGCGTCTTTTGCTCCTGCCTGTTCTTCTTGCGTTAGCATATGTTTGTTCTCTAACCAAGCCAAAGCACGGTTACTAGCATCGTACTCTACCGGGAGTGTAATGATGGAAAACAAAGTTGTTGCGGCAAAAATGATAATTCCAATCAATAGTAATCCAGGAAAAACTTTAATCATTAGAATTCCTGCTATCAAAATCCATTGCACGTAATTGGAAGCAACGCTTACAATTGGAACGAGCTTAGAACGCATTGTCAGCCATTCGTAACCAATTGCGTGCTGCACTGCGTGACCGCATTCGTGCGCTGCAACTGCGGCTGCGGCTGCGTTGCGATGGTTGTAAACTGCTTCGCTTAAATTTACTGTTTTATCTGATGGATTATAATGATCTGTTAACTGACCTGGCGTTGAGATAACGCGAACATCTGTAATTCCGTTATCGGCAAGCATTTTTTCTGCGATTTCACGGCCGCTCATTCCGTTTCTTAATTGCAGCTTCGAATACAATTCAAATTTACTCTTCAGCTGCGAGCTTACCAGCCAGCTGAACAACATTATAGCTCCAGCAATAATTAAATATCCTGATCCCATTTTTTCTGTTTTTAGATTGATTTTTAAATTTACAAAACAAACCTCAAATTGCGAACCATTTTAACAAAATGCCATTTTGACATTATTTTTACCACTTTTGACTTAATTCAGCATATTGTTTTTGAGCAGAAAAGCAATTAATTCTGCCACATTTTTCATTTTATATTTTTGAAGAATATTGCGTCGATGCGTTTGAACGGTTAGAAAACTCAAAAATAAATCATCGGCAATTTCTTGGGTAGATTTTCCTTGCGAAAGCAATAATGCAATATCACGTTCTCTTCGGCTCAAGCCTGGAATTCTTTCTAAATCTTCAGATAATGGCTGGCTAATTATGGTTTTTACCTCTTCACTAAAAACAATTTCACCGTCAATTGCTTTGTAAATACATTCTTTAAACTCATCAAAGGAAGCATTTTTAAGAATATAGCCGTTTCCACCATTCTGAATAAACTGCATGACCAAACTTCTCTCTGACTGGCTGCTCATACCAATAATTACAATTTTGGGATGCTTTTGCTTGATTGTTTTACATAAATCAACTCCATTTATTACCGGCAGGAAAATATCCATTAAAATCAAATCGACTTTATGGTCTTCGATATAATCTAGAAGTGCAATTCCAGATTCGAATTTTTCTACAATTTCTATATTCTCCAAATCCGAAAGCAAGCCTGAAATTCCTGAAATCACAATCGGATGGTCGTCTACTATTATTGTTTTATACTTCATAATTATGATTTGGGTTGCATTTTATTTCGATATAAGTCGAAGTTCCTTTTCCAATAACAGAATCAATTTCTAGTTTTCCATTCAAGAAGGCTACACGGTTTTTAATGTTTCTCAAGCCCATTCCATCTCTTTTTTCTGCGTATTCTACATTGAAACCAATTCCGTTATCTTCTACAGTGATAAAAAACACGTCTTTGTTCTGCGAACAGGAAACTAGAATCTGCGAAGCTTTGGCATATTTTAAAGCGTTATTGAGAAGCTCTTGAATAATCCTGAAAATCATAATCTTAAAATGCTGCGGCAAAGCTGTTTTTTTATTCAAATACTGAAATTCAATTGTGGTTTCGGCTGTTGAATGCGAAACGCATAAATCTCTAAGCGCGTGTTCTAGCCCGAGTTTCACTAAACTTTCTGGCATCAAGTTCTGCGAAATATTGCGGAGCTCTTTAATTGAATCGTTTAATAAGCCATTAATGTTAGCCGTGTTTTCTTGATTCTCACGATCGGCGAGATTCAAATGCATTTTAAGCCCAGAAAGCATACTCCCTAGTCCGTCATGAAGATCTCTTGCGATTCTTTTTCTTTCTATTTCCTCGCCTTCAATCAAAGCATTTGAAATGGATAATTTCTGCTGATTTTCTAATGCTTCGAGCTCTTGTTTGTGGTTAACTTCTTTCTGAAAACTTATTTTTTTCTGATAATTGTTCCAGCTCCACAAAAACAAAACCGTCAGAAACAAAACAAATGAAAGCACGGCAAAAAGCATCATATTCAAACGATTATTATTAACCTGCAAAACTGCTTTTTCATTTTCAGACTGCAACAGACCGATTTTCTTTTCGCTTTCTGCTTTTTTATATTTTGCTTCAAGCTCAACAATTTCACTTCTCAGCTTAGCATCGTTAAGGCTATCGTTTATCACATTATATTTATTCGAATAATAATAAGCTTTCGGATATTCTTTTGTCGCATTATACACTTTTGACAGCTCTTTGTAATAATTCTTTTTATCGACAATAAAAGGTGTTTTTTCTATAAGATATTCCAGATTGCTTTTGGCTTTCTCATAATTTTTGAGTTTAAAAAGCACTTCATATTCTGCAAATTTCAATCTGTTTACTGCAATAGTATTGTGATGGCTTTCTGCCGATTTGATTCCTTTTTCAAAACTCACCAATGCCTCTTTGTGCTTATTTTGTTTGGCATAATAAATTCCTTCCGAATAAAAATAAGAATCATTTAAGTTTGATGTCGGATATTTTTCTAAAGTCGCATATGCCTTATCCAGAATTTCTTTGGCGTCATAGAAATGTTTAAGTTCCACCAGATTTTCTGCATTTATAATATAGGTTTCCATTTTAGACTCTGCTAAGGTTGCCGATTTTTTTGTGGCACTTTCGATGTATTTCTGTGCTTGATCGAGATATTCGGCCGCCTTCTCACGTTCATCATTATTCATAAAAATAATCGCGACTGCTTTATTTAATGCGCTTATTAATTCGTAATCACCGCTTTTTTTAGCAATCGGAATCGCTTCATTTACCAGCAATTTCATATAAGCATTTTCATTATTCTTGCGTTGCTGCATAATGCCATAATTCTGAAGTATCACCGCGCGAAGTTTATAAGCTTCTTTATTTCGATATTTTTTGAGTTTGGCATTGGCATCGAGCAAAGTTTTTTCAAAACCGTCCAAATCGCCTTTTTCTATAAAACTGTAGGCGTTATAATAAATGGAAGCATCTCTTAGAAAAGGAAATTTCACTTTTAGCTTATTGGCTTGTTCAAGATACTCTTTAGATTTTTTTGCATCCTGAGCCATTAAAAACAGTTTTGAAAGTCTAAAACTATTCAAACTTTTGACACTGTCTGATTTTGTGTTTTTGGTGATTTTAACAATACTGTCAATATAAACAGTATCATCATCTAGCGAAAGAATTACTTGTGAATTGGAAATTGCAGTGAAAAATAAAAAAAATAAAAAGGCGTAGAGTTTCTTCATAAATGTGGCATTTACTCAAAGTTATTAAAGCTGAATGACTTTCGAAAAAAAAATGCCCGTTTTTACCTGATATCAGGTAGTAAAAAATACATTTTATCAGGTATTGCTGTCCCGTAAGTAAGGGTCTAATTTTGTTATGAATCAGATTATTAATTAAAAAATATATTATGAAATCAATTTTGAAAACCTTAGCAATCGTAATGACTCTTGCTTTTACAGCAGTTTCTTGCAGCAGTGATAATGACGATAATAACTCTGCTCCAGCATCAAGAGATGTAAAATATGAAATTACTGGAAATTATACTGGCAAACTTGATGTAACCTATATGGAAAAAAGTGGTGCACCACTTATTGAAGATGTAGCTTCATTACCTTGGACAAAAGAATTTACTGCTAATGCAGATTCTGATGGCGCGTTAGTACACACTGGAGGTTATGGAGGAGTTGCTGGACAGACTGTTACAGCTAAAATTTATGTGGGAGGAAAAGTAGTTTCTGAGTTAACAGGAAAAGCAGACAGTGATGGGATCATTGTTGTACATCCTAAAACATATATTTTTCCCAGATAAATCTTACTTTAAAATTTTGGATTTTTGTTTTTGGTAAAAGAAAAAGCTTTGCGTCAATGCAAAGCTTTTCTTTTTTATAACTCTAATTGATTATTGACTTCTTCAAATTTTCCAATCAGACTATTAATTTTTTCCTGCTGTTTTTTAATTTGTTTTGGGCGAATGTAAAACCAGTTAAACAGCATCCACAGCAAAGTGATTCCGTAGGTTAAACCTGCTCCAAAGGCACTCATTCTGCTTGCGTACTCGTACATATACAAACAAATTCCGGCTGTTAGAAGCAAAAAGTAAAGACTCATCATTTTAGTCTGTAAAAACTGCTGCTTCTTTTTTATCAAAATCAATTTTTGAAGATACTCCTGATTTGTTGCTGTATCATCTATATTCTTGTAGCTCCCCAATAATCTGTTATACACCAGAAGATACATTGCCATAGCAAAAATCACTAGAACAATACCGATTTTTGTTGAAATAAACTGCGGCTGATAGTAGATCCAAACAAAAATTATAAATGCGGTTGTTGCGCAAAGCAAAATATTGCTGATCCATAAACTGCGCAGAGCTGTTTTTTTGAATTTACTTACCCTTGCCAGTAAATCTTGAATGTCGGGCTGACTTACGGGCTGTTTTTTCCATAAATCTCTAAAATCTATATTATTATCGTTGTCCATTTTCTTTAAATTTTTGAGTCAGTTTTTCTTTAATTCTATGAATTTTCACCCTAACATTGGCTTCAGAAAGTCCGACGATTTTTGCAATTTCGTTTTGTTTGATATCTTCTAACTCTAACGAAATTATGATACGATCGGTTTCTGGAAGCTCCGCAATACATTTGTACAAAAACTGTATTTGAGGTTCTATTGATTGTTGTTTTTCTTCTGAAAGATGAGCGGGAAGTTCCGATTTTGGAAAACGTTTCTGTTTTTCAATCTGCCTTAGACAATTATTAGAAGCGATTCTAAAAATCCAGGTTCCAATAGACGATTCGTTTCTAAAAGATTCCAGTTTCTGCCAGACAATTATAAAAGTTTCCTGAGCCAAATCTTGTGCGGCATCATAATCGTTTACGAAACCCATGCAAAGTCTAAAAATTCTGTCCCAATAAGTTTTATATATTTCTTCGAATTTCATTTTAAGCTTTTATAAAATTGTTCAACTGCCCCATGTACCAAGCTGTGTCATCGTACATAATAAAGTGCAGACCATTTGTGGCGTACTGAAAATTAGCTGTTTTTAAATTTTTATACTGACCTTCAATTGCTGGTTTTAAATTTATAAAATAAGATTCTAATAAAATTAATGACGGACATTTAATCTGTGCGATTTTTTCTCTTAAATCGACATTGAAAAAATCACAATACATTTGCCCAAAAGTGGTTCGGTCCGATTTTACACTCCAATCTACCACCATATCTAGCTTAGACGCATCAGCCAAAAGTCTTGGCATCGTTTTTTTCTGCATATCATAAAACTGATCATTGGTCATTCCCGTCATTTGATTTACAGTTGCAGAACAGTCATTATTTTCTTTTGATTTAAAAGCAGGATCGCTCAAAGCTGCTAAACAAGGCAACGCATCCACGACCACAATTTTACTGATCAAATCCGGATAGTCAGCTGCAATGGCAAGCGCAAGTCCGCCTCCCATACTATGGCCAATTAAGATTGGTTTTTCAATATTATTTTCTTTGATATAATTGGCAATTCCGTTTTTCCAGTTTTCAAATGAAGCATTTGGCTGGGCCTTTCTTCCAGCAAAACCAGCCATTGTAAGCGTGTAACACGTAAAATCTTTTTCAAATGCCGCTTTAGTCTCATTCCAAACATCTCCAGATGAAGCAAAGCCAGGAATAAATATAATAGATTGATCTCCGTTTCCAGTTTTTAAAACTTCAAATGGAAATTGTTTTGTCTGTCCGAAAACATTTAGACATAATGCTGAGAATAAGAATGCGATAATTAAGATGATATACTTTTTCATTTTTAATAGTTTTAAGTTGTTAAAATTCTAATAGCAATAAATTGTTAATTAAATCGGATCCATGCTTTTGATACAGCAACTATTAAAATGTTACAAAAGTTTTTAAATTTTTAATGAGAAATTTAAAAATCTCAATGTTTACGGGGAAAATTCCAATACTAAAATTTCAAATTCCAAACTGATTCGGGTAATTTTCTGCCACGAATTCACAAATTTTTATCCTCAAAGATTTTCAAAATAATTCGTGAATTCGTGGCGAGAAAAACTCAGTATTCTCCGTCTGAGCGAAGTTCAAGACTTTACACAACAAAAAGCCCTTCGACTTCGCTCAGGGTGACAAACTATGGGTTTTCAATAATAAAAAATTAGTGCAAATTCGTGCAATTCGTGGCGAGAAAAACTCAGTATTGTCCGTCTGAGCGAAGTTCAAGACTTTACACAACAAAAAGCCCTTCGACTTCGCTCAGGGTGACAAACTATGGGTTTTCAACAATAAAAAATTAGTGCAAATTAGTGCAATTCGTGGCGAAAAATACTCAATATTGTCCCTCTGAGAGAAGTCAACGCTTTACACGACAAAAAGCCCTTCGACTTCGCTCAGGGTGACAAACTATGGGTTTTCGACAATAAAAAATTAGCGTAAATTAGTGCAATTCGTGGTGAAAAAAAAGCACAAAAAAAAATCCCAAACCCCAATCGTAAAATTGGAATTTGGAATTTTTAATATTGAAATTTTAAAATAATTAACCGACTAGGTTGATGATTTTTCCAGGAACAATAATCACTTTATTTGGAGTTTTTCCGTCTAAGTGTTTTTGTGTTCTTTCGTCTTTCATTACAATTTCTTCGATTTGTTCTTTGGTTAAATCCAAAGGCAACTCAATCGTGAAACGCATTTTTCCGTTGAAAGAAACTGGATATTCTTTATTAGTTTCAACCAAATGTTTTTCTTCAAAAACTGGGAACGCTACTTCTGAAATTGAAGTTGTATGCCCTAATTTCGACCATAATTCTTCAGCAATATGAGGCGCATACGGCGAAACCAAAATGGCTAACGGCTCTAAAATCGCTCTTGAATGACAGTTTTGAGAAGACAATTCGTTTACACAAATCATGAACTGAGAAACCGAAGTATTGAATGAGAAATTCTCGATATCTTCTGCTACTTTTTTGATTGTTTTATGCAATGATTTCAAGTTGTCTTTTGTTGGTTCGTCGTTGTTTACGATTAAACCATTTTCATCAAAATACAATCTCCATAATTTTTTAAGAAAACCAAAAACTCCCGAGATTCCGGCTGTATTCCAAGGTTTTGCCTGCTCTAATGGCCCTAAGAACATTTCGTATAAACGCAATGTATCAGCACCGTATTCAGCGCAAATATCATCTGGAGTTACCACATTGTAGTATGATTTAGACATTTTTTCTACTTCACGACCTACAATGTATTTTCCGTTTTCATCTAAAATAAATTCTGCGGTATTGAAATCTTCTCTCCAAGCTTTGAACTTTTCGATATTTAATTCGTCTGAAGAATTAACGAAATGAACATCAACGCGAATTGGCTGTACATTCTGGCCTTCGATTTTATTTTTAGAAACAAAAGTATTTGTGCCTTCCAATCTGTAAACATAAGCCGTCGTACCCAAAATCATCCCCTGATTAATCAGTTTTTTGAATGGCTCTTCGGTTGGAGCAAAACCTTTGTCTTTTAAGAATTTGTTCCAGAAACGAGAATACAATAAGTGGCCTGTTGCGTGTTCGCTTCCTCCAATATATAAATCTACATTTTCCCAATATGCTAAGGCTTCTTTGCTAGCAAATTCATTTTCGTTGTGCGCATCCATATAACGCATCCAGTACCATGAACTTCCTGCCCAACCTGGCATTGTGTTTAATTCTAAAGGAAAAATTGAAACATTATCCACTAAATCAGTATTAACAACTTTATTTTGGTTGGTGTCCCAAGCCCAAACTGCAGCGTTTCCTAATGGCGGCAATCCGTCTTCGGTTGGCAAATATTTCTCCACTTCTGGAAGAATAATTGGCAAATGCTGCGTGTCGATCATTTTAGGCAATCCATTCACATAATAAACTGGGAATGGCTCACCCCAATAACGCTGACGAGAGAAAACCGCATCACGCAAACGGTAATTTGTTTTACCTTTTCCTTGCCCGATTTCTTCTAATTTGGCAATCGCCTTTTTAGTTCCTTCTTTATAATTTAATCCGTTTAAGAAATCAGAATTTGCGATTTCAACGTTGTCTTTTGATCCGTAAGCAGCTTCAGAAATGTCAACATTTGCGAAAATATTTTTGATTTCCTGCATCCCGTTTTGACCTTTAAAGAAATTAGCAAAGGCATAATCTCTTTCGTCTCCGCAAGGAACTGCCATTACAGCACCAGTTCCGTAACCTGCCAAAACATAATCACCAATCCAAACCGGAATTGGTTCTTTTGTAAATGGATGCTCAGCATAAGCCCCTGTAAATACACCAGAAATGGTTTTTACATCGGCCATACGCTCACGCTCAGAACGTTTTGCTGTTTTTTCGATATAGGCTTCAACCGCAGCTTTTTGTTCCGCAGTTGTAATTTTAGCAACCAAATCGTGTTCTGGTGCCAAAGTCATAAAAGTTACTCCAAAAATAGTATCAGGTCTCGTTGTGAAAACTTCAATAAAATTTGTTTCAGGTTTCACGTTTAAAGTTGCATCACTTTGCGCATCAACCTCAGACTTGAAACTTGAAACTTGAAACTTAACTAAAGCACCAACAGATTTCCCAATCCAGTTTCTTTGAGATTCTTTGATAGATTCGCTCCAATCAATATCATTTAGACCTTCAAGCAAGCGTTCGGCATAAGCAGAAATTCGCATACTCCATTGTGTCATTTTTTTTCTTATAACAGGAAAGCCTCCGCGTTCTGAAACTCCGTTTACAATTTCATCATTTGCCAAAACCGTTCCTAAGCCTGGGCACCAGTTTACTTCGGTTTCTGCCAAATAAGTCATTCTGTATTGCAACAAGATTTTTTCTTTTCGTTCCTCAGAATAAGAGTTCCATTCATCAGCAGTAAAAATTGCCACGTTATCATCGCAAACTGCCTCAACTAAAGCATTTCCGCTTTCTTCAAAAACGGTTACCAATTCCGAAATATCAAATGCTTTTCCTTGTTTTCTGCAATACCAAGAATTAAACAATTGGATAAAAATCCACTGCGTATGTTTGTAGTAATCTGGATTTGAGGTACGAACTTCACGTGACCAATCAAATGAAAATCCGATTTTATCTAACTGTTTTCTGTAACCAGCGATTTGTTTTCCTTCTTTATCAACCCCACCGTCAATGTTCACGCGTGTTGTATCTTCTGGACGCTGCCCTGTTTGAATTGCATACTGCTCAGCTGGCAATCCGAAACTATCGTATCCCATCGGATGCAAAACATTGAAACCTTGATGTCTCTTAAAACGAGAATACACGTCTGAAGCTATGTAACCCAGCGGATGCCCAACGTGCAGTCCTGCTCCAGATGGATAAGGAAACATATCGAGTACATAATGTTTAGGTTTTTCAGAGTTGTTTTTTGCTGCAAAAGTTTGATTTTCTGCCCAATATTTTTGCCATTTGGCTTCAATTTCGTTTGGATTGTACTTCATTTCTAAGTGACTAAGATTCTAAGTTACTAAGGTTCTAAGCTTTTCACTAAATTAATTTAGCCGCAAATTTACATTTATTGCGCATTGTACCAAAGCTATTTCATTGACAAACAAATAAAATAACAAATTACTTATTTTTAATTACGTAAAAATACTTATGTTTGTGTTTGAAATACGTAGTTAATTTATTTTTTTATAAATTAATTTCTTAAACAGAAAGGAAGAATATTTTTACTAATTAATCATTATTTTTACAAAGTCATTAGAAAAACAAAATGAGTAAGGACAAAAAATATTCGATAGAAGTCCGTGTTTGGATTGAAGAAGCTGAAGGCGCTTTTTTAGGAATTGGAAAGATCTGGCTTCTTGAAAATATCAGGAAAACGGGTTCGATTACTAATGCGGCAAAAGAAATGAAAATGGCTTACCGCCAAGCGTGGCAATTGGTAGAAGAAATGAACCAGCGTGCCAAATCTCCGTTGGTTGAAAAGCTTCTTGGAGGAAAAGGCGGCGGCGGGGCTCGATTGACTGATGCAGGAGAAAGAGCCATTGCTGTTTTTTATGAAGTCGAAAAACGAATCAAAGATTTTGCTCAAAAAGAAACTCAAAATTTAAAATTTTAAAAACAAATATTAAACACATAGAAACATAGCTTTCGTGACGAAAAAAGGCGTTTCACTTATTTCAATGCACATAGCTAAATCTATGTTTTAGAAACTAGTTTCTTTTTCAAATCTTTCCGAAGAAAAAATCTATGTTTCTATGCGTTTAAAAAAACGTTTAACCCAAAAACTATTTTTTTAATATTCAGTATTCATTTTAAAACATACTGAAAACAAGAACTAAAAACCATGAACCAAAAACTGTATTTACTTTATGTTTTTATAAGCCTAAAAAGTTTTTCTCAAGTTCAAAATTCAAAAACACAGGACAGCATAAAAAAAGAAGAACTAAATGAAATTGTCATTACTGCCTCAAGACGTTCTGAAAAATTAATGCATTCGCCAATAAGCATTGAGCAGTTAAAATCGGCGGAAGCCAAAATAATGGGGTCGCCAAGCATTTATGAGGCGCTAGAAAATGTAAAAGGCGTTCAGATTATTACGCCAAGTTTGGGGTTTAAAGTCATAAATACGAGAGGTTTTGCCAACTCGACCAACGTTAGATTTGCACAATTGGTGGACGGAATCGATAATCAGGCACCGCATTTGGGCGCTCCAATTGCAAATGCTTTGGGCGCAAATGATCTTGATATTGATAAAATCGAAATTATTCCTGGAACTGCTGCCGCTCTTTACGGAATGAACGCCATTAATGGGTTAGCCAATATTCAGACCAAAAATCCGTTCGAGTATCAAGGAATCGCTGTACAGCAGCTTACAGGCGTAAATCATGTTGGAAATATTGATCGGTTTTCACCGAAAGTATATTCGCAGTTTAATTTAAGGCTTGCCAAAGCTTTCAATGACAAATTGGCTTTTAAAATAAATGCGTCTGCAACTGGAGGAACAGATTGGGTTGCCGATGACCGAACAGATCTTGCCCCAAACGCCAACGCTTCGACCAATTTATTTGGAGCTGATAATCCGGCCTACGACGAAGTAAACGGTTACGGAAATGAATCGGCAAACCGAAAAACCTTAAACTTAAATGGTAAAAATTATGTTGTAGCCAGAACGGGTTATCGAGAAACTGATATTTCAGATTATGAAATCAAAAATTACAAAGCAGATTTCGGTCTGTATTTTCGCCCGAAAAAAGATCATGAACTGGCTTTGACTTACAAAACTGCTCTGATCAATACTATTTACCAGCGTTCGAATAGATTTAGATTAGACAATTATACTTTAAATCAATTTTCTGCCGATTATCATACGCCTATTTTTCAGGTGAAAGCTTATGCTACAACTGAAAATACTGGCGACTCGTACAATATGCGTTCTTTGGCAGAAAACATGGATCGCGCTTATAAATCTGATGACAAATGGTTTGCAGATTACAGTGCAGCCTATAAAAATGCCGTGGCAGGCGGAGCAAGCGTTGCCGATGCGCACAGAATGGCTCGAACCAAAACCGATCAAGGAAGATTTTTACCCGGAACAGACGCTTACGAAGAAAAGAAAAAAGAGCTAATCGACATTAATAATTGGGATATCGGGGCGGCTTTGCGCGTAAAATCGACTTTAGTTCATGGCGAAGGGTTAATCAATTGGGACAAAGCTTTTGTTTCTTTCTTCGAAAAAATTGATGCTAAACTGTTAAGCGGTGTCGATTACAGAAATTACATTATTGTTCCAGACGGAAACTATTTTATCAATCCGGTTCATGCCGATGAAAATCTGACGTACCAAAAAACGGGTGCTTTTACGCAATTGGCAAAAGATTTTTTCGCAGACAAATTAAGGTTAGGCGCCACCATCAGAACGGACAAAGCCGATTATTTTGATGCCAAGTTCACCCCTCAGTTTACAGCAGTTTATTCGCCAAAAGAAAGTCTGAATTTTAGGGCGTCTTACCAAAACGGCTATCGCTTTCCGAGCATTTTCGAAGGATTTTCTAATGTAAATTCTGGCGGGGTAAAACGTGTTGGCGGTTTGAGAATCATGTCAGACGGCATTTTTGAGAACTCTTACACAAAAGCTTCTATTGATAGATTTCAATCGCAGGTAAACACAGACGTCAATACAAATGGTTTGACCCAGGCGCAAGCCATCGAAAAAAATAAAAATACGATTCAGAAAAACCCGTACACGTATCTGGAACCTGAATTTGTAAAATCGTTTGAAGTTGGTTTTAGAGGAATGGCGTTAAATAGAAACCTTTTTATAGATGCCGATTTCTATTACAACTCTTATAAAAATTTCATTGCCCAAGTTGAAGCGAGCATTCCAAATACTTCAGATCCAAACTTGATTCCGACTGCTTTATATTCAAAAAACACTCAAAACCGCTATAGACTTTGGACCAATTCAAAAAGTAAAATTTACAATTACGGAGGGAGTTTAGGCTTAAAATATCGTTTTGACAATACTTTCAGCGCTTTAACCAATCTTACTTATACCAAACTAGACCGAACAGACGATAAAGACGGCTTGGAAGACGGTTTCAACACCCCAGAATTCAATGTAAACGGAACGCTGATTGCTCAAAACATTTGGAAAAATCTTGGCGCAAGCGTAACAGCACGCTACCAAAACAATTTTGATTATGTTTCTTTCCTCGTGAGCGGGACTGTTCCCGCATATTGGTCAATGGACGCTCAAGTAAATTATGCTTTCAAAAAAGGCATTTCGGCAAAATTGGGCGGAACCAATATATTGAATAAACCCTACACTTCTATTCTTGGCGGACCATCAATTGGCGGATTGTATTATCTGTCTTTGGTTTGGGAAACTAACAAATTCTAAATCCTATGAAAACAAAAAATTACCTTCTTATTTTCTTCATCGCATTTTCTTGTTCAATGTGCAATTCTTCTAAAAAAGACAAAGAGGAAACAGTTTCAATTGAAAAAACTTCGGAAACTAAAAAGCATGAACACGCAACATTAACTGCTGAAGACAGTTTAAAATTAGTCAACCATTACATTGAAGTAAAAGGCGATGTTGAATTTCCGTTAAGACTAACTGTAGATTCTCTTAAAAAAATGAAAGTTATTGCAATTGATAATCTTAAAATAACTGGAAAAAATGGAGAAGTCAAACGAGAAGTTAAAGCCTGTAAAGGAGTCCTTCTGAAAGATATTTTAGAAAAAGCCAAAATCAAGCAAGCTGATCATAAAGACCGAAATTTTTATATTGTCGAAAGAGCTTCAGATGATTACAGAGCAACTTTCTCGTGGGCAGAAGTTTTCAATAATCCAACGGGTAATAATGCATTTATTCTTTTTGAAGAAAACGGAAAACCAATCAAAAATGGAGAAATGATTGCCATTTGCAAAAATGATATTAGAACTGGTCCGCGTCACATATATTGGCTGAAAAGCATCGAAGTTTATAAAGTTGATTAAGGTTCTGAGTTATTGAGATGCTAAGATTCTAAGTTTTTTTTTGCAAAGCTTTGCAAACTTTGCATTTAGTAAACTTTCAATATAGTTTTTTCATCTTTTTGTCAAACATAGCCCGTGGTTTCAACCACGGGAGACTTATTTATTTTTTACGTTGCAATTGAAAATCACAAAATAATCATTGCGATCCTGATTGTGTACCCGTGGTTGAAACCACGGGCTATATTTAAAATACAATATGTTTAAAATACAAAGCTTTGCTTTTTCTTGCTACAGATTTAAAAATCATTTTTAATCTTTTAATCTGTGGCTATATTTTTACTTTGCGTTCTTTGCCGTTAATTTTTCATTTAGAGCTTTGCGGTAAAATAAAAACTTTTATTCAAGATTTAAATCGTACTTTTAAGTATAAAAGTTTGTTATTAACTTTAAATAAAGAAATTGTTTATTATTTTTACCACATAATTTAAGCAAACTATGAGTTCTAACTTTGATAAATTTCAAAAACGCAGGTTAATTTCCTCTTATTTTTCGGTAGTATTAAGTGTATTCTTGGTTTTATTCCTTTTGGGAGTACTGGGATTATTCATTATAAATTCTAAACAATTGGCAGACGATTTTAAAGAAAAAATCGCCATGACAGTTTTCTTCAAAAATGAAGCTAACGATAGTATTATCAAAGCATTTAACACAGAACTTAAAAGAGCTCCTTTTGCTAAATCTTTTGTTTATGTAACCAAAGAAAGAGCAGCAAAGGAACACACTGATATTATCGGAGAAGATTTCTTAACCTTTTTGGGAGAAAATCCGTTATTGAATTCATACGACATTCACTTAAAAGCTGACTATGTAGAAAGGGACAGCATCGTTAAGATCGAAAGCAACCTTCGTAAAAATGCTATGATTTCAGATATTGTTTACGACAAACAATTGGTAAATCTTGTAAATGACAACATCAGAAAAGTTAGTATGTGGATTTTGATCATCAGCGGTTTCTTGACCGTAATTGCAGTTTTATTAATCAATAGTTCGCTTCGTTTGTCTATACATTCCAATCGTTTTATTATTAAAACCATGCAGATGGTTGGAGCTACAAAAGCCTTTATCCGTAAACCTTTTGTAATGAGAAGCGTAAAACTTGGAATGCTGGGTGCGGGTCTTGCCATTATTGCTTTGATTGCACTTTTATTATATGTAGACACTAATTTCCCTGGTTTAGGAATTCTAGAAGACAAACTTTTAACTGGTTTGGTTTTAGTTGCCGTTTTCGGATTAGGAGTTTTAATTACTTGGGTAAGCACGCATTTTGCAACACAGCGTTTCTTGAATTTAAGAACTGACGATCTTTATTAATTTTAGATTGCAGATTTTAGATTGCAGATTTTAGATTTTAAAAAAAAGCCTTCGACTTCGCTCAGGCTGACAAACACATAAAAATGAAAAACAACAACAATAAAGAAGAACAGCAAGTTCAAAAACAGGAATTCCTTTTTGACGCCATTAATTACAAAATCTTATTAATCGGAATTGCGGTTATAGCACTTGGATTTATATTAATGTCGGGCGGAGGAAGTAAAGACCCAAATGTTTTTAATGAAGACATTTTTAACTTTAGACGTATTCGTTTAGCGCCAACAACTGTTTTAATCGGTTTTGGAATCACGATTTATTCTATCTTCAAAAAATCTAAATAATTAGATTTATAGATTTCCAATTGGAATGCCCTTCGACTTCGCTCAGGGTGACAATCTGAAGTCTAAAATCTGAAATCTAAAATACTAAATGAATACATTACAAGCTATCGTTCTTGCCATTATTGAAGGAATAACAGAATTTTTACCTGTTTCTTCAACAGGACATATGATTATTGCTTCTTCTTTTTTCGGAATCGCTCACGACGATTTCACTAAACTTTTTACCATTGTAATTCAGCTTGGCGCGATCCTTTCAGTTGTAATATTGTACTTCAAACGTTTCTTCCAAACTTTAGATTTCTATTTTAAACTTTTAGTTGCTTTTATTCCTGCCGCTATTTTAGGCTTGCTTTTAAGTGATTTTATTGACAGTTTATTAGAAAACCCGGTTACAGTTGCAATTTCGCTTTTAATTGGAGGTCTAATTTTATTAAAAGTAGATGAATGGTTTAACAAACCAAATGATCCGGAAGTTTCGACTGAAATTACATATGCCAAAGCTTTCAAAATTGGTTTGTTTCAATGTCTTGCCATGATTCCTGGAGTCTCTCGAAGCGGCGCAAGTATTGTTGGGGGTATGGCTCAAAAACTGACTAGAACTTCTGCTGCAGAATTTTCATTTTTCTTAGCGGTTCCTACAATGTTGGGCGCAACTGCAAAAAAATGTTATGACTACTACAAAGCAGGTTTTGAGTTGTCTCATGATCAAATCAATATGCTTGTTATCGGTAATATTGTTGCTTTTATTGTAGCATTATTAGCTATAAAAACTTTCATCGGATTTTTGACTAAAAACGGATTTAAGGTTTTTGGTTATTACCGAATCATCGCTGGAATCATTTTATTATTGATTCACTTTTTCATTCATCCGCTTACTATAATATAATGACACCCGAAGAATATTTAGAAGGGCAGGTTTTATTGATTGACAAACCTTTAAAATGGAGCTCATTTCAAGCTGTCAACAAACTAAAATACCTTTTAATTAATAAAGTCGGACTTCCTAAAAAGTTCAAAATTGGCCATGCAGGAACTTTAGATCCTCTGGCAACAGGCCTTTTATTAATCTGCACAGGAAAGTTCACCAAAAAAATTTCTGAACTTCAAGGTCAGGCAAAAGAATATACGGGAACATTTTATATCGGAGCCACTACTCCATCGTACGATCTGGAAACCGAAATCGACCAGACTTTTCCAACAGAACATATTGATGAAGCTCTGATTTACGAAACGGTAAAACAGTTCTTAGGAGAAATCGACCAAAAACCGCCAATTTTCTCTGCCATAAAAAAAGATGGCGTTCGTTTGTACGAACACGCGCGCGCAGGAGAATCTATAGAAATTGAGAGCAGAAAAACTACTATACACGAATTTGAAATTACTAGAATTGCTCTTCCAGAAGTAGATTTTAGAGTAGTTTGTTCCAAAGGAACTTACATTCGTTCTCTTGCTTACGATTATGGAAAAGCTATGAATTCTGGTTCGCATCTAACCGTTTTACGCCGAACAAAAATTGGCGATTACGATGTAAAAAATGCAATTGATATTACTTTATTTGAAGAAGAACTCCTGAAAAAATAAAACCTTGTATGAAGAGAATTTTACTGACTATTGCATTTATTACCTTTTTTAATTCATTTATACATAGTCAGGCAACTAAATTCACATACGCACAATTTGACTTTGCTGTTTCTATAACCGGAAACCAAAACACAGACGATTCCTATTCTGGCCCAGACTCAACATCCTCAAATGCTTTTCTTGTCCCAAATGGTTTGGGTTCAAAAATTGGCTACGGAGTTCATTATAAAAAATGGCTGACATTAGGCATTCACAGTGGTATTGACTATAAATGGGATGACAAACTTGTTGCTGTTCCAGTATTTTTAAATCTTGGTTTCAGTCCAAAAGTAGGCCCAGAAACCCGAGTTATGCTACAGGCTGGTTATGGAAAAGGTTTTGCCATAGGACGCGGCAATTTGAATGGAGAATACAAAAAAATAAAGCTCGGAATTGGCTCAGATGATTTTATAATTTTTGCAGAAGTCTGTGATTATGATTTTCCGCTTCACAATCAAAAAAGCATTGGCATGATTTCTTTTGGAATAACTCTTCAGGATTTCTTTTATTATTCATCATCAGAAACAAACTGAGTATTTAGCACAAAAAAAGCACATTACAAAATTTGAAAGTAATGTGCCAAGCTCCTAAAACAAGTAATGCTGTTTCATACTCATCTCAAATTAATAGTGAGGCACATTCTTCCCTCCAAATAAAAATGTAGAAAAGAAATCATAAAATCTTTCGAATAACTTTTTCATAATAGTGTACTTTTTAATTGTTAAATATTAAATAAACACCAATAAAAAGAGTAAATCTGAAAGCTATAATAGAAGTGGGATTAGTTTTACTAAGTTACAAAATACTATTGAAGTCAAAAAGACTTTAAGATAATTTTATTAACAAATCACCTGTTTATCAACACATTAATCCGATTAAAGGCGATTATACTTGATATTTTCCATAATTTCGACTAATTCTTCCTGAACAGAAATTCCTTTATCTGCCAAATACCATAACTGGAGATCTGTTTTTATTTTTTCATCGATAGCGCCAACTTCCCTTTTATGTTTTTCCATTAATTCGGTTGCTCCTTTTGGTCTTGGTCCCCAATCGGCTCGTACAATTCCAGCTTCTTTACAAATCACGATTACTTTTGGAATTGCTCTTCCGCCGTTGGTCAAATAGTGGCTCATCAAATCGTCATTTTCATCGCGAAATGCAATTCTTAAATCGATCTTTTTATGAGAAGCCAAAGCCATTTTGTTTAAAATTGGCAATATCTGCGCCGCATCTCCGCACCAGCCCTCTGAAAGCACCAGCCAGATATAATGATTATCTAAGTTTTGAAGTTTTTCTGAAATCGATTCTGAAATGGTGATCGTTTTTTCCAGTCTATTCATTCTAGCCTCATTCAATTTAGAATAATTGGTAAGACTTTCAGACTGTTCATTCCCTGTTGATTTTCCTTCAGTCAATAAATCGGTTACTATTTTTCTGTATTCAGCATAAGAATGGCTATTGAACAATGCTTTGGCTACAATGCTTTTCATATTTGTCTAGTTTTTAGGTTACAATAAAAATACAAATTTTCGAAACACTGAGAAAATGACATTTGTCACATTTCAAATTAATTGATACCTAAGTAGATTTTAAATCTAAAATTGCAGCAAGAATTAATTTTTTGCAAACATTATTTTTAAAAATCAGAATATGTCTATATTTGCACAAATTAACGCAACACACACATGAAATATAAAAGAATTCTTCTTAAACTTAGCGGCGAAGCCCTAATGGGTGATTTACAATACGGTATTGACCCGAAAAGATTAGGCGAATATGCAGATGAAATCAAGCAGATTCACGACAAAGGAGTAGAAATTGCTATTGTTATTGGAGGAGGAAATATTTTTAGAGGCGTTGCCGGGGCAAGCTCAGGAATGGACAGAGTGCAAGGAGATTATATGGGAATGCTTGCAACTGTTATTAACGGAATGGCTTTGCAAGGCGCTCTTGAAGATAAAGGAATGAAAACACGTCTGCAAACGGCTTTAAAAATGGAATCTATTGCAGAACCATACATTAAAAGAAGAGCTGACCGTCACCTTGAAAAAGGACGAATCGTAATCTTTGGTGCTGGAACTGGAAATCCATATTTTACAACTGATACCGCTGCAGTTTTAAGAGGTATCGAAATCAATGCTGATGTTATCCTAAAAGGAACTCGTGTTGATGGCGTTTATGATTCTGATCCAGAAAAAAATGCTTCTGCGGTAAAATTTGATTTTATTTCGTTTGACGATGTAATCAAGAAAGGATTAAATGTAATGGATACTACTGCATTTACATTAAGCCAAGAAAACAAATTGCCAATCGTTGTTTTTGATATGAATAAAATCGGAAACCTTTTGAAAATCTGCGAAGGCGAAAACATCGGAACTGTTGTAAATATATAGAGTGCTTAGATTGTTAATCCCAAATTTTGGGGATGGATTAAATAGATTTTCTAAATTCTTGGCAATCATTAAGGCAATCAAAAAACAAAATAATATTAGTTAGTAAATTAGAAGAAATTATTTTTAGCATTTAAAAATGTAATCTTCTATCCTGAAATTTCGGGACAAAAAATCTAAACAAAATGACTGAAGAAATAGACTTTATTTTAGAAAGTACTGAGGAATCAATGAATGGTACTATTGCGCACTTAGAAAAAGAATTTCTTAATATTCGTGCAGGAAAAGCTTCTCCAGCAATGCTTGGAGGTGTTTTTGTAGATTATTACGGTTCTGCTACACCGCTTTCTCAAGTATCTAAAATCAGCGTTCCAGATGCTAGAACAATTACATTACAGCCATTTGAAAAAAATATGCTGCAAGCAATTGAAAAAGCAATCTTAATTGCCAACATTGGCTTTAACCCGATGAATAATGGTGATATGGTGATCATCAGCGTACCACCGTTGACAGAAGAGCGCCGTCGCGATTTGGCAAAACAAGCAAAATCTGAAGCTGAAGATGCTAAAATTGGTATTCGTAATTCTCGTAAAGATGCGAATACTGACATTAAAAAATTAGAAAAAGAGGGAACTTCAGAAGACATCTGTAAATCTGCAGAAGAAGAAGTTCAGAACTTAACAAACGCTTACATCAAAAAAATCGATGAATTATTGGCTGCGAAAGAAGCTGAAATCATGAAAGTATAAGTAAGATTTGATTATAAAAATAAAAATCCGTCTGGTTTATTGCATCAGACGGATTTTTTTATTGCTATTTTTGCATACGAAAATTAATTTCCTTTCGTTTTTGAAACTATATCATTCTGTATGAAGCTATTTTGTTTTTTGACTTTGTTTTTTACGCTTACTCTTCAGGCGCAAATTCAAATAAACGGAATCGTGACCGATTCAAACAACAAACCTCTTCCGTTTGCCACCATCACGACCTCAGAAAACAATAACACTATTACAGATGTTGACGGTAAATTTATTTTTAAAATTAGCGCCACCGCCGCATCGCTTAAAGTTTCTTATATTGGTTTTCAAACCAAAACGATTGCTTTAATTAATAACAAAACGTTTTATTCGGTAGCACTGCAACAACAAGCCGATGACTTAAAAGAAGTTGTTGTTTCTAATGAAAACCCTGCCTTAACTATAATAAAAAAGGTTATTGCCAATAAATCGATAAACGATCCTCAAAAGAAACTCAATAATTTTGAATACAAAACCTACAACAAGCTTATCGTAACCGCCAATCCAGATTCGATCGACGGCCGCATTGACACTTCTGCTGCATACAAAGATTTAAACAAAAAGACCATTAACATCGATTCTTCCGATTATAAGTTTAAAGAAATTGTAAGCAAACAGCACTTATTTCAGACTGAAAAAGTTTCTCAATATCAGTTTGGGAATAATAAATTAAAAGAAACTGTTCTGGGCACCAAAATCGCTGGTTTTAAACAGCCTATTTATGAAGTTCTGGCTTTTAATCTTCAATCTATTTCTATTTACGATTCTAATTACGAATTATTCGAAACCAAGTACGAAAATCCGATTTCTAAAAACGCTCCTTCAAGCTATAACTATAAACTGTTAGACACAGTCAGCATAAGAGGCCGCGATACGTATATGATTTATTTTAAAAACAAATCAAAACACAGAGCTTCTGGACTCGAAGGGGTTTTATACATCGATAAAGAAAATTATGCTGTCGCGAAAGCGGTAATGCGAATTAAAGGCGTACTGGACATCAGCGGCATTCATGAGTTTGAATATATTCCGAAAGAGAAAATCTGGTTTCAGAGCAATACCACTTTTAAAATCGTAAAAGGAAAAAATGACGACGATATTCGCATTTTAGGCGGTACAATTCAATTTGACGGAGATGTTGAAGAGAATTCAGAACGCAGAAAAAAAGCGGCTTCAGATTTTACATATCTGCTTTCAGAAAGCAATAGTTTTGATGTTCGCGTGAACACCGACGCGCCAATAAAAAACCCTTCGCTTTATATCGAAATTAAAGACGATGCGGCCAAAAAACCAGAAAGTTTCTGGGAAGCTTACCGAAAAGAAAATCTTGATCTAAAAAGCCAAAAAACATATTTGCTGCTCGACAGCCTATCTGTTCGAAACAGGATTGAAAAACGCTTAGGAATTGGCCGAAAGATCATTAATGGCTTTTATCCTATTGGCCCAGTCGATTTGGATTTAAAAAAGATTATAAGCTACAACAACTATGAAGGTTTTCGTCTTGGCATAGGCGGCATTACAAATGACCGTTTGTCCAAATTTTTCCGTGTGGAAGGCTATGGCGCTTATGGAACAAAAGACGGTGTTTTTAAATACAGCATCGGTGGCGGCGTTTTATTAGACAAACACACCAACACTTGGTTTAATGGCTATTACACCGACGATGTGCGAGAAATTGCGAGTACTGTTTTTTCTGTTGACAAACGCGTTTTTAAAATTTACGATCCGCGCCCGATAAACATCAGCACTTTTTATGAATATATTGGATGGCGCGCCAATGTCCAAACCAAATTTATTCCGAAAACCGAAGCTGTTTTAGAATTTTCGAGAAATTACATCGAGCCAAAATTTGATTATCTTTTTAATCTCAACGGAAAATTGTACTCCAATTATATCATGACAACAGCAATGCTTTCTATTGTTTGGGCGCCTTTCAGCAATTATATGCAGACTCCGACGGGAAGAACCGAAAGCGATAAAAAATTTCCGAGATTTACTTTCCAGTACACACAATCTCTGCCAAGTGTTCTTGAAAATGATTTTACCTTTAGCAAAATAGATTTTAAAGCCGAATACGAAAAACAGTACCTAAACCGCCAGAAAACAAGTTTACTGTTGCAGGGAGGCTTGGCAATGGGAGATGTTCCTATTACGCATTTGTACAATACAGCTCCGAATAACTTAACTAAAGAAACTGTTGTACAGCGTATCACTTTTGCGGGAAGAAATGCTTTTGAAACGATGTATTTTAACGAGTTCTTCTCTAGCCAATATCTGATGTTTCAAATTAAACATGGTTTTGACCGAATTACAATCATGAAAAAAGTTCGTCCATCATTGGTTTTAGTTACCAGAATGGCATGGGGAAGCATGGAAAATCCCGAACAGCACGTTGGCCCAGCATACAAAACGCTTGATAAAGGGTATTTTGAATCGGGAATAGAATTGAACAAAATCTTTAAAGGTTTTGGTTTAGGCGGATTTTATAGATATGGTCCAAACCAATTATTGAGATTTGAAGACAATATCGCGGTTAAGATTTCTTATGTTCTTGATTTGGGGCTATAACTTTAAAATTCATTTTTTCGCCACGAATTCACAAATTTATCTACTTACACTTGCGAAAACTTTATCGATGAATTTCACGAATTGTCGCTAGGTTAATCTTGGTAAATTTGTGCAATTTGTTGGACAAGTACTGCGTAAAAAAATCATTAAAATTCGTGAATTCGTGGCTAAAAAAAACAAACCCCAATAAGTAAAATTGGAATTTAATCCCAAAGCTTCAGGACCAAATTCCAATTTGAACGCAAAATTAACACAACGTATATCTGTAGAGACGCACCGCAGTGCGTCTACGCAACGAATATCATCATGGGTTAGACGCACTGCGGTGCGTCTCTACAGAATATTGGAACGAAATAAAAAATCCCAAACTCCAATTGATTATTGGAATTTGGGATTAAAATCTTAAAATTTCAAATTTTTATGGTTTAAGAATCAAAACTGATGGAGAATTATTTAACCAAATACTTTGAGATTCTATAAGTTTTTTCCAGCTATCCAGACTGATAATCATCAAATCTTGGCTTTCTAAAAACTCTTTCTTCAATATTCTGTCGTTCATAATCATGATGTGATTTGGGGCAATCTGCTCAATAGAACGAATGGTTTCTTGAATTTCTCTCGTATTTTTCACTTCTCCACCAGCATCTAAAACTGTAATTTGAGAACCGTTGTTATTAATTAGCTTTTTAGCATAATCAATTAAAAAAGCATCTTCTTTGCTAAAAACAGGTATAAAAACTTGATTGACTTCTTCTAGATTTTTTTCGATGAAAATTCCAACTGGCATTTTTGCTTTAGCAATAATATGTCGAGTTCTTTCATCAAATGGAGAATTTTCAAATAGGCCTTCTTTTCCTGTAAACTTATCGATCAAACGATCTGGATTTACAATTCTGGTCGTAAAACCAAGAATTTTTCCAAGCAGCGTTCCGTCAAAAATAGATTGCCCTAAACCAATCAGCAGCAGATCATATTCTCCTTGGTTGGCAGTATCAATAATATCCGAATCAATATCATTCGAAACTTTAAACAAACTCACCACATTCTGATTCAAACGCTGTGATTCCTCAATTACAGGAACTAGCATTTTGCGTTCGTGTTCTTTAATGTCAAAAGAATGCACTTCTGTGCTTAAAGACAAATGCATTGCTGTTACAATAGAATTATCTCCTTGTTTTTTAACTAAACTGTTCGCCATTTGCAGTAGCTTTTTACCTTTTTCTGGAGTAGAGAACGAAAGCAGAATTTTATACTTGCTTTTGGTTCCAATTTCTTCTGGAACAGCTGTAGCTTTATCTTTAAAAACAAACCCAATAAAATCTAATGCAGGCCCAGTCATAAAAGTCGTGATCAAAGCCATAATTACCATCATGGTAAAAATCTCTGCTGATAATACTCCAAGATCGTAACCAATATTCAGAACCACCAATTCCATTAAACCTCTTGTGTTCATTAAAGCACCGATGGATAAACTGTCTTTCCAATTTTGGCCCATAAATTTTGCAGCCAAAGCGCTTCCGAAGAATTTACCAACTACGGCAACCAAAATAATCAAACCGGTAATTTTCCATAATTCTGGATCATTCAATAATCCGATCTGCGTGCGCAAACCTGTAAACACGAAAAACAGCGGCAATAAAACAATAATCGAAACGTCTTCAACCTTTTCAATAAATATGTTTCTGAATTTGTTGTTTTCTGGCATAATTGCTCCAGCCAAGAAAGCTCCAAACAAAGCATGAATTCCAATTAATTCTGATGCATAAGAAGATATTAAAAGCGTAATGAAGAAAATGGCCACAACAGGCTTGTTCAAACTTTCGCGTGTGGCATTTAAGTCTCCTACTCTTTTTAAGAACGGACGAACAATTTTCAGCATGATAATTACATACAAAATTGCCATTCCAATTACATACAATGAACTCGAAAGCGAGCCCGCCTTTACAATGGCGATAACAACTGCCAAAATACACCAAGCGGTAATATCGTCTGCAGCGGCACAAGTAATAGCAATAGTTCCAAGCTTAGTTTTCTGCATACCGCGCTCTTGAACAATTCTGGCCAAAACAGGAAAAGCTGTGATACTCATGGCAATACCCATAAACAAGCCAAAAGAAGAAAACTCCACTCCCATTGGAGCGTATGTTTCGTAAATAAAATAAGCTAGCGACAAACCTAAAGCAAACGGAATCACAATACTCGCGTGGCTAATTACAACGGCATCGTGCGCTTTATTTTTCAGCACTTTCAAATCCAGCTCCATCCCGATTACAAACATGAAAAGGATTAAACCAATCTGGCTTAAGAACTGTAAATTGCCCAAAGATTCTTTTGGAAACAAAGCTGCTGAAAACTCTGGAAAATACATTCCGACCAAAGAAGGCCCCAATACAATTCCGGCAATCATTTCACCAATTACAGACGGCTGCCCTATTTTTCTAAAAAACCATCCAAACAAACGGGCTACTAAAATAATGGTAACGATCTGCGCCAATAAAATAGCTAACGGATGCTGCAGATTTTCGACCATAGAATGAAGAAAATCTTTCCAGTGATTGCTTTCAATTTGTTTCTTGACAATATTTCGTCCTGCTTCTAGTGCAACACCTTTTGAGATTACCCAATATATCAGCGCCGTAAAACCGCCAATAATTGTCACATAGAATATAGAGTTCTTAATGTTATTCATAACTCGTGCTTTTGATTTATTGCAGCAAATATCAGAACTGAGTTTTAAGTGAAAAAGGAAATTTCCAGCTAATTTTCAATGTATGTAACAAGTCGGAAAAACTTTGTAATAAGTTATAAAAATGATTGTCATCCTGAGCGAAATCGAAGGCTAGACATTCTTCATCGAGCTTCGATTTCGCTCAGGATCACAGAAAATCAATGACTATAATTTTACTTTTTTCAAAAAATCGGAACGATAGGTTTCGCTTAAAATTAAAGCGGTATTTTTATTAGTTTCTTCCAAATGATGAAGCACAATTTCATTATGATTAAAGAATTTTATTGCTTTTACGGCTACAATTTCTTTTTTGTTTATTCGGCAGAAATCGGCATCGGGCAGTTCTTTTAAAAGCGTATCGAATTTTACATTTTTCAAATTCAAAAAACTTCCATCGGCAAGCAGAACCGTTTTGTCGCGGCTATCGCTCGCTGCAGTTTTTATATATTGGATTTTATTAAAATACAGCAGCGTTTTTCCTTTGTCTGTATTAAGCTGAATGAATTTTTTATCTGAATTCGATTTTTCAAAACGTTCAAAAGCTTTTGCGATCGCTTTTTGCAGACGTTCCAATTTTACAGGTTTCGTAATGTAATCTACCGCATCAATATTAAACGCTTCGGCAGCATATTCTTTGTATGCCGTACAAAAAATAACCAATTTGTCCTGCAGTTTTTCTGCCAGATGCAATCCATCAATTCCAGGCATTTCAATATCCGAAATCAGTAGATCAAAATCCAAATCAGGAATATCAGACAGCAGCTTTTCAGGATTATTAAATGTTTTTACGATTTCCAATTCTGGAATTTGTTCGCAAAGCATTTTAAGGTAGGTTAATCCCGGAATTTCATCGTCCAGAAGCAAGCATTTCAGTTTTGTATTCAAGTAAATCAATTTTTAGATGCGCAATATAGACATCATTTTCTATAAACTTATCGAGTTTAAAATTATTCTTATAAATAATGCGAAGACGATGTTCGAGCGTAGCATGGCCAAAACCGCTTCGTTCTTTTTTCAATACTTTTTTATCTGAGATTTTATTGGAAACTGTCATAAAAAAAGCATTGTTTTTAAACTCAAAAACTACCGAAATAAAAGCATCGGCACTTTGCAGATCGGCATGTTTAAAAGCATTTTCAATTAAATCAATCGAAATTAAAGGCGCCAGCAAAGGCTGATCATACAATTTATCTTCCTGATTGATATTGGTTTTGACTTTGAGTTCGAATAACGGACTGATTTTAATTTTATTGATTTCGATTAGATTCATCGCAAAATCAATTTCTTCTTTGGCCGTTACAAACTTCTTTTTGCTTTCGTACAGAATGTAATCCAAAACATTTGCTAATTTATCCAGAGCAAAATACGTCTGATACGCGTGCGACTGAATCGAGTTGAGAATGTTCTTAAACAAATGCGGATTCAGTTTTGACTCCAAATTCTCCAATTGCAAATCATTGACTTTTGATTCTAAGGCATAAAAACTTTTCTCTGCATCTTCTTTTGCTTTTTTGGTTTGCATTAATTGATACACCATAAAACAAATGATCACGATTAAGAGCAATAGAATTGCCAAAAAGATAAAAGTTGTTGTATTGTTTTCCTGCATTGGCTGTTTACATTTAATGGACAAACTCCTGAATAAAATTACTGAATCTGCTCTAATCTATCGAATCGAGGTGAGACTTTTTTATAAAGAGAGCAGCCTCATTTTAATTTTCTTAAAATCAAAATTATTTGCAAATATGAGAAAACCTTGTGGTTTAGATGTAAAAACAGGCAAATTATCGGCATAATGGCACTTTCAAATTTGTGTTAACGTTAAGTAAAATAGAACGGAATATTTATGATTTCGAGCACTTTTCACTACATTTGCATCCATTTTTAAAGATTTTATGAAAAACACTGTCCAAGTTGGATTTTGGGAAAAATTGGCCCGAATCATACTTAAAAACAGAATTACGATTCTGGTTATACTTTCTGCTTTAACTATTTTCTTTGGTTATCAGTGGAAGAATCTTTCTATGACTTATACCGAGGCCAACTTGCTTCCGAAAGATCATATTGCAAATAAAGATTATCAAAAATTCTTAGACAAATTTGGAGAGGAAGGAAACCTTATTGTCATTGGTTTTAAAGACCCTAAATTTTTTACGCCAAAAAATTATGCAGCTTGGACCGAATTAATGAACGGTCTGAAAAAAGCGAAAGAAGTTGATTTGGTGATTTCTTTGAATGACTTAAAGAAGCTTGAAAAAGATACCGTAAATCAAAAATTTGTTTTAGCGCCATTTATTGAAGAAAGTAAAGCACTCGATGCCAATTATTTAAAAAGCGTTCAGTACGATTTATTTCACAATCTTCCTTTTTACGAAGGCCTGCTGTTTAACAAAGAAAGTGGAAGCGTTCGTTCTGCCATCTACATGAACAAAGCACTTGTAAATACGGCAGAAAGAAAGACTTTTATCTTAAATGATTTAGTTCCGAAAATCGATAAATTCGAAAAAACAACTGGAATCGATCTTAAAGTTTCTGGAATGCCATACATCCGTACGATTAATGCGGATAATATGAAAGGTGAGATTGGACTTTTCATTGGAGCGTCTCTATTGACCGTTTCTTTGATTTTCTTTTTCTTCTTCCGTTCATTCAGAGCCACTTTTATTTCGATCTGCATCTTAATTGTCGGCGTAACTTGGTCATTTGGAACGCTTGGATTATTTGGCTATAAAATCACGATTTTAACAGCAATTATTCCACCGCTGATTATCGTAATCGGAATTACAAACTGTATTTTCCTGATTAATAAATACCAGCAGGAAATTAAACTGCACAACAATCAGGCAAAAGCTTTACAGCGTGTGATTTCAAAAATCGGTTCTTCGACTTTGATGACCAATTTAACAGCTGCGATTGGTTTTGCAACTTTGATGATTACAGGAAACGAATTGCTTTTTGAGTTCGGATTAGTAACTTCAATCAATGTGCTTTCTGTTTATACTTTGACACTTTTTATCGTGCCGATTATTTACAGTTTCATGCCGTTGCCAAAAGCAAAACACTTATACCACTTAGACAAAACGTACATTTCGACACTTTTAAATACAGTTACCACTATCGTTAAAGGCAAAAAGACAATTGTTTATTGCATTTATGCTGTTCTATTTCTTGTGAGTTTAAACGGAGTAAGACAGATGAAAGTGTCTGGAAGTTTGATTGGCGAAATGCCGAAAAGCGCTTCTTTCTTTAAAGATATTTTATTTTACGAAAAAGAATTCAACGGTGTAATGCCTCTTGAAATCATGATTGACACCAAAAAGAAAAAAGGTGTTATGAAGCCTTCTACAATCCGTAAAATGGACGAATTGCAGAACACCATTTCTGAAATTCCAGAATTGGCAAAACCTGTTTCGGTTGTAAATTTGGTTAAATATGCCAAACAGGCTTTCTACAACGGAAACCCTGAATATTATCAATTGCCGACTTCTCAGGAACAGACATTTATTTTGGGCTATGCTAAAAATGCAACCAAAAACAGCAAAGAAAATTTAATGAAAGCTTACGTTGATTCGACTGGACAATATGCCAGAATTACGACTTTCATGAAAGATATTGGGACAGATGAAATGGCGAAAGTAGAAGGAAAATTGCGCAAAAAAATTGATGAAATTTTCCCGAAAGACCGTTACGAAGTTACGATTACTGGAAAAGCATTGGTTTTCCAAAAAGGAACAACGTATTTGGCGCACAACTTAATCGAGTCATTATTATTTGCGATTCTGACTATTGCAATTTTGATGCTATATTTATTCCGTTCGTTCAAAATGGTAGCGGCTTCTTTGATTACGAATATTTTACCGCTTTGCATCACTTCGGGATTAATGGGTTATTTCGGCATTCCGTTAAAACCATCAACGATTCTAGTATTTAGTATCGCTTTCGGAATCTCGGTTGATAATGCGATTCAGTTTATGGCAAAATACAAACACGATCTGATGCAAAACAAAGGAAAAGTGAAGAAATCTGTTTTCAGTGCCTTGAGAGAAACTGGAGTAAGCACATTCTATACTTCGGTAGTTTTGATTTTAGGTTTTGCGACTTTCACTTTATCAAGCTTCAGCGGTACAATTGCTTTAGGAGGATTAATTTCTTGTACTTTGGTTTTTGCAATGTTTGCTAACTTGGTAGTTTTACCGTCATTGGTTTTAACTTTCGAGAAAAAGAAAACAAGGAAAGAGGAATTGGAGAATTTGGATAAGTAATTTTTTTCATATCCTTAAATGTATTCGCCACGAATTCACGAATAAAAAACAAATAATTCGTGAATTCGTGGCTTATAAATTTACACGAACAATTACCAGAATAACAAAAGGAGCAGGAAACAGCTTCAAAAATTAATTATTATCGATTATATTTGCAGTTGTTCAAAACGAATATTATTTAATATCAATTATATATAAAAATGAAACACACAAAAGTTAGAGACTTATTAAACAGTACGACGACGTTACAGGAAGTGAATGCAAAAGGTTGGGTGAGAACTTTTAGAAATAATCAGTTCATCGCTTTAAATGACGGTTCTACAATTAATAATATTCAATGTGTTGTTGATTTTGAAAATACACCAGAAGAGACTTTAAAAAGAATCACGACGGGAGCTGCGGTTTCTGTAATTGGAACTTTGGTTGAAAGTAAAGGTGCAGGTCAGAAATATGAAATTCAGGTAAACAAACTTGAAATTCTTGGAGACTCTGATGCTGAGAAATTCCCAATGCAGCCTAAAAAACACTCTTTAGAGTTTTTGCGTGAAAACGCTCACTTGCGCGTACGTACAAATGCTTTTGGTGCGATTATGCGTGTGCGTTCGGTATTGTCTTATGCGGTTCACAAATATTTTCAGGACAAAGGTTTTGTTTATGTAAACACGCCAATTATTACTGGAGCAGATGCTGAAGGTGCGGGAGAAATGTTTCAAGTTACTTCATTGCCATTAGACAATCTTCCTAAAAATGAAGAAGGAAACATCGATTTCAAAAAAGATTTCTTTGGAAAACATACCAACTTAACCGTTTCTGGACAGTTAGAAGGTGAAACTTTTGCAATGGCTTTGGGTCAGATTTATACTTTTGGACCAACATTTAGAGCAGAAAATTCTAACACTTCTCGCCACTTGGCAGAATTCTGGATGATCGAACCAGAAGTTGCTTTCAACGACTTGGACGACAACATGGATTTGGCTGAAGATTTTATTCAGTATGTAATTAAATATGCTTTAGACAACTGTAAAGACGATTTGAAATTCTTAGAAGGAAGACTTTTGGAAGAAGAGAAATCGAAACCACAGGCAGAAAGAAGCGAAATGGCTTTATTAGAAAAATTGAACTTCGTTTTAGACAACAACTTCAAACGTGTTTCGTATACTGAGGCCATTGACATTTTAAGAGATTCAACTCCAAATAAAAAGAAGAAATTCCAATACTTAATCAACGAGTGGGGAGCTGATTTACAGTCAGAACACGAGCGTTATTTAGTAGAAAAACATTTCAAATGTCCGGTAATTTTATACGATTACCCAGCAAACATCAAAGCGTTTTATATGCGTTTGAACGACAACACAGAACCAGGAAGAGAAACAGTTCGTGCGATGGACATTCTTTTCCCAGGAATCGGAGAAATCGTTGGCGGTTCTGAAAGAGAAGAGCGTTACGATGTTTTGGTTGAAAAAATGGAAAAACTTGGAATTGACAAAGAAGAATTATACTGGTACTTAGACACCAGAAGATTTGGTTCTGCAACACACGCAGGTTTTGGTTTAGGATTTGAACGTTTGGTATTGTTTGTAACAGGAATGACAAACATTAGAGACGTAATTCCTTTCCCAAGAACTCCGGGTAGTGCTGAGTTTTAATCTATTTAGTTTAAAAAGTTTCAGGTTTCAAGTTTCAAGTTATTGGAGCTTGAACTAAAATAATAATATTTGTTTCAGGTTTCAAGTTTCAAGTTGCGGCAAGTTCTGCAACCTGAAACTTGAAACTTGTAACTTTTAACAAAAACAAATGCTAAAGCAATTTTTAAATTTAAAATTATCCCAAAAATTATCTCCACAGCAAATTCAGCTGATGAAGTTAATTCAATTGCCTACGCAAGCTTTTGAACAACGTTTATTGGAAGAAATGAACGAAAATCCGGCTCTTGAAGCTGGGAAAGAAGACGAATACGAAGCTGATGAATATGCTAATGACGACTACGACGATTATGATGATGCAGAATCTGACAGAATCGAAGCAGACGACATTAACATTGACGAATATCTAAGCGATGACGATACGCCTGATTACAAAACTCAGGTAAACAATTACAGCGACGACGAAGAACGCGAAACGCCTTTTGCAGCTCCAATCAGTTTTCATCAGGATTTAATCAATCAGCTGAATACTTTTATTCTGAATGATGAAGAACGTGAAATTGCTGAGTTCTTAGTAGGAAGCATCGATGATATGGGTTACATCCGCAGAAGCATTCCAGACATTGTAGACGATATGGCTTTTACTCAGGGAATTTACACTGATGAAGCAATGGTTGAAAAAATGCTGACGGTAATCCATGAACTTGAACCCTCGGGAGTTGGCGCACGTGATTTGCAGGAATGCTTATTATTGCAGCTAAAACACAAAACACCAACTGAATATGTTGATTTAGCAATCGATATTATCGAAAATCAGTTTGATGCATTTACAAAGAAACATTACGATAAACTTTTACAGAAATATAGCATATCAAATGAACAGCTGAAAAAAGCAATTCACGAAATCGAAAGGCTAAATCCAAAACCGGGCGGTTCTTTTGCTGGAAATAATAAAGTCACCGAGAATATTGTTCCCGATTTTGCGATCAGAATTGTAGACGGCGAACTGGAACTGACTTTAAACGGAAGAAATGCCCCTTCTCTGCACGTTTCTAAAGATTATCAGGAAATGATGCAGACGTACAAGGAATCTCGCGATAAATCGACTGCGCAGAAAGATGCGGTTCAGTTTATCAAACAAAAACTGGATTCTGCCAAATGGTTTATCGATGCGATCAGACAGCGTCAGGAAACTCTTTTTGTGACTATGAATGCGATTATGCATTATCAGGAAGAATATTTCTTAGACGGAGATGAAACCAAACTAAAACCAATGATCTTGAAAGACATTGCAGACATGGTTGGTTTAGATATTTCGACGATTTCGCGTGTTGCAAACAGCAAATATGTTGAAACTCCATACGGCACAAAACTGATCAAAGAATTTTTCTCTGAAGCTATGAAAAATGATCAAGGAGAAGATGTTTCTACTCTTGAAATCAAAAAAATCCTTCAAAACACAATTGAAGAAGAAGATAAGAGAAAACCCCTTCCAGACGATCAGCTGGCAGAAATCTTAAAAGAAAAAGGCTACCCGATTGCCAGAAGAACAATTGCCAAATACCGCGAACAATTGGATATTCCAGTCGCAAGAATGAGAAAGAAAATCTAAGGTTTTTAAAAACCTATAAGAAATATAAGTTCATTTAAAACAATAGACCCGATAGTGCTAAAAACTATCGGGTTTTGTTTTGTGAATGGGCTTCGACTCCGCTCAGCCTGACAATCGTTTTCAAAAGAAAACCCGACAGGTTTTATACCGAGAATTCGGTACTGTCGGGTTTTGTTTATGATTATTTAATCGTACTAGATCTTTATATTTTGTCAGGCTGAGCGAAGTCGAAACCGACTCAACGCGACAATCGTTTCCAAAAAGACAACCCCGCCAGTACTGAAAATTCGGCACTGTCGGGTTTTGTTTAGGATTATTTAATCGTACTAGATATTTATATTTTGTCAGGCTGAGCGAAGTCGAAGCCGACTCAGCCTGACAATCGTTTCCAAAAAGACAACCCCGCCAGTACTGAAAATTCGGTATTGTCGGGTTTTGTTTAGGATTATTTAATCGTACCAGATCTTTATATTTTGTCAGGCTGAGCGAAGTCGAAACCGACTCAACGTGACAGTCGTTTCCAAAAAAGACAAACCCGCCAGTACTGAAAATTCGGCACTGTCGGGTTTTGTTTATGATTATTTAATCGTACTAGATATTTATATTTTGTCAGCTGAGCGAAGTCGAAGCCGACTCAGCCTAACAATCGTTTCCAAAAAAGACAAACCCGCCAGTACTGAAAATTCGGCACTGTCGGGTTTTGTTTATGATTATTTTAATTCTACGAGAGTTTATATTTTGTCAGGCTGAGCGAAGTCGAAGCCACCTCTGACAATTGTTTTCAGCAAACCTTTATTTATACTGATCTGGCTGTATTTTTACATCGAACAAGAAAACTTTCTTTTTATCGCTATAACTATAATTCAACGTATAATCGTTATCTCTAAAAACTTGAAGTCCTGGATTTGCTTTTGCTGTGCTTAAAAGACTTTTCTTAATTTCTTCCTGAATTACATTTACCTCAGCAGTTTCTTTTGCAACATTCAATAAAGTCAAATTATACTGAACCATCCTTTCTTCATGCAGACTTACACTGTCTAAACGAATGCCTTCTTGAATATTTAAAGGACAACTCTTATTATATTTTGCGATTAATTCTACTACTTCAGTATTTACCTGATCTTCTTTTTTGTCTAGGTAAAATTGAAAATAAACTACAAAAGCAACAGCAATTCCAATTAATAACAACAATAAAGCAGTCGATTTTCTCATATTTTTTAATGTTTTTGTTAAGGCAAATATTTAATAAAACAATCTATTTTTCCTGGTTCTTTTTCATCGCTTTAAAATACGCCGCACGGCTGAGCGGTTCATATTCTTCTGTTTCTCCAAGCATAACCAATTTATCATTATCCGTTTTTCTAAAACTATAATTGGCTAAATTTCCTGTTCTGGTGCAAACGGCATGAACCTTCGTTACATATTCAGCGGTTGCCATAAGTCCTGGCATTGGCCCAAACGGATTTCCTTTAAAATCCATATCCAATCCTGCCACAATTACTCGAATTCCCTGATTTGCCAAATCATTGCAAACCGTAATAATTTCATCATCAAAAAACTGAGCTTCATCAATGCCGATCACATCGCATCCTTGAGCTAAAATCAATATGTTAGCTGCTGCAGGAACAGGTGTAGAACGAATTTCGTTGGCATCGTGAGACACCACCATTTCGTCATGATAACGGGTATCAATAGCAGGTTTAAAGATTTCGACTCTTTGTTTGGCAAATTGGGCGCGCTTTAATCTTCGGATCAGCTCTTCGGTTTTACCCGAAAACATTGATCCACAAATAACTTCAATCCAACCAAATTGTTCTTTGTGATTTACTGTATTTTCGAGAAACATTTTGTATTTTTCTACCTTTAAAAATGAATAGTTTTTATTACTTTGTACTGGCAATAAATTGATGTAAAAATGTACTGTTTTACATTTTTTCAAAAGTAGAAAATTTTTACCAAACCTTAAATTCGCAACAGCGTATTAACAGAAATAAAAAATTATCTTTTGAATTTCCTTGAGAATAGAGACATTCAGACATTAAATACAATAAAATACCTTATTCACTATAATTTTCAACAGTTATGAAAAAAAAATTGGAAGCTGATTTAATTAGCATTGCACATCGAATTTTAAAACTTAAAAATAAATCCGATATCAATCAATTGTACCTTGAAACTCAGAAATTATACGAGAAATTAGCGGTATTAAAATTTGTAGAAGAGAATTTCGACGCTGCAAAACCAACCATTGGGCAAAATAATATTGTGGCTGAATTGGAAACCATTTTTGAAAAAGAAGAAAATCCGATTCCTGCCGTAATTGAACTTGAAGCGCCAGCCGAAGAAAAAGTTATTGCGCTTGAAGAATCTTATGAACCTGAAATTTCAGAAGAAAAACCAGCAGAAATTGTTGAAACTGCTGAACCAATTGTGGAAGTTGAACCTGGAATCGAAGAAATCACTGAACCAATCGCTGCAGAAATTGAAGAGCCAGCCATTGAAGAAATTGTCGAGCCAATTGCTGAAAAAGCGGAAGAAACAGAAAAAGCTATTGATGATCTTTCATTCACAACTATAAATGAACTGAAACCTATTCCAGATTTCGTACCAGCTTTTGAATTGGAAACTGAACCCATTATTGAAGAAGTTAAAGAAGAGCCGAAGAAAGAAACTCCTGCACAGCCAACTATTCAATTTGAAGATTTCGGAATCAACTATGCAGAAGCAGAATTTGTAAAAGTAGATAGTTTTGAAGCTGTTCCACCTGTTCAGACTCCATCAATAAATGATTTTAAAGAAGAAAAAAAGCAAGAGATAAAAGCAGAAACAGCTATTCTAGAAACTCCTGTACAGCCAAAAGCAGTTAGTTTAAACGAAAAACTGGCAAGAGGTTTTCATATCGATTTGAATGACAGAATTGCTTTTACCAAAAATCTGTTTGGAAACAGTACGGAAGATTACAGCCGTGTTTTAAACCAATTGATGACTTTCGATTCTTATAGCGAAGCCAAAGATTTTATCGAAGATATGGTAAAACCAGATTATAACAACTGGGAAGGAAAAGACGATTACGCAGAGCGTTTTCTAGGAATTATTGAAAAGAAATTCTCGTAAAGAAAATTTTCACATCTCACATTTTACATTTCACGAATAAACAACTATGTCAAAATTATATATCGTTCCAACGCCAATTGGCAATCTTGAAGACATGACTTTCAGAGCCATTCGGGTTTTGAAAGAAGTCGATTTGATTTTGGCGGAAGATACCCGCACAAGCGGAAAACTGTTGAAGCATTTTGAAATTGGCACGCATATGCACAGCCATCATATGCACAACGAGCATAAAACTACCGAAAACTTAATTGCACGTTTGAAAGCCGGCGAAACCATCGCTTTAATTTCAGATGCAGGAACTCCAGCCATTTCAGATCCGGGATTTCTATTGACTCGTGCTTGCGTTGAAAATAAAATCGAAGTAGAGTGCCTTCCAGGCGCAACGGCTTTTGTTCCCGCATTGGTAAACAGCGGACTTCCAAACGACAAATTTGTTTTTGAAGGTTTTTTGCCTGATAAAAAAGGGCGCCAGACGCGATTTTTGGCTTTAGCCGAAGAAACCCGAACGATGATTTTATACGTTTCTCCACACAAACTCGTTAAAACTCTTAGCGAATTTATCCAGTATTTTGGAGAAGACCGACAAGTTTGCGTTTCGAGAGAATTGTCAAAATTGCATGAAGAAAATGTACGCGGAACCGCAAAAGAAGTTCTCGCCCATTTTGAAAAAACCGCACCACGTGGCGAAATCGTCGTTGTAGTTGCCGGAAAAACAATAACAAAAGAACCTAAGAAAAGTAAATTTTCGAAAGACGAAGAATAATATTCGCCACGAATTTCACGAATTAGCACGAATTTAATTAGCGGAAATTGGTGCAATTCGTGGCAAAAAAACTAATCCAAAATAACATGAGCATACAAGCCTTTTTAGAAAAAGTAAAACAAACTCCAACTCAAATCACATTTCCTGAAACTATTGCAGTAATTGAGGAAAATTACAACTTTACTCCAACTGCTTTCCAAAATGGAACTCAACATAACGCTGCCGGAGAAAATTCAGGTTCTTGCAAATTATTTTCTTTCGCAAAACTGCAAAACTTAAGCAAAGAAGAAACTTTGACGTGTTTCGGAGCTTTTTATTTTGAAGAAGTTTTGGGAGATCCAAACGGAACAAACCATCAAAATATTAGAAATTTCATCAATTTAGGCTGGGACGGAATTGAGTTTGAAGGAAACGCATTAGAATTAAAATAACATTTGTCAGGCTGAGCGAAATCAAAGCCCTTTCTAACATAAAATATCCTGACCATACCCGACCTTCGGAAATGTGTAAAAAAATTAAACACATAGAAACATAGTTTTTGTTTGTGAATAAAAGAAAATAGAAAGAAACTCGTTTCTAACACATAGAAAACTATGTGAATTTATGCAAGTGAAACGCCTTTTTATTAAGTATCAATGAGCTATGATTCTATGTGTTTAAAAGAAATCACCTATCGGATTAAACGATTTCACAAATCTGAAATCTAAAATCAAATATCTACAATTAAAAATGCGTTGGACTTTAAAACCAAAACCTTCTGAAGAAAAAATCAAACATTTAGCGCAAGCTTTAAATGTAGAAGATTTTGTAGCGACACTTTTGATTCAGCGTGGCATTGAAACTTTTGATGAGGCGAAAAACTTCTTTCGTCCGTCTTTAGAACATCTTCATGATCCGTACTTGATGAAAGATATGGACAAAGCTGTTGCCCGAATCGAAAAAGCTATTCAAAATGAAGAAAACATTCTGGTTTTTGGCGATTATGATGTCGACGGAACAACTGCTGTTTCTTTGGTTTCATCATACTTAAAATCACATTATCCTCATATTGCCACTTATATTCCGGATCGTTATGATGAAGGTTACGGAATTTCATATAAAGGAATTGATTACGCAGACGATAACGGAATTTCTTTAATTATCGCTCTCGACTGCGGGATTAAATCGATTGATCATATCGCTTATGCGAAAGCAAAAAATATAGACTTCATTGTCTGCGATCACCACCGCCCCGGCGAATTTCTTCCAGATGCTGTTGCCGTTTTGGATCCGAAAAGAGAAGACTGCTCCTACCCTTACGATGAATTGTGCGGTTGCGGAGTCGGTTTTAAATTGATTCAGGCTTTGGGCCAAAACCGAAATGAAACTATAGAAGATTTGGTTCCGTATCTGGATTTGGTTGCTACCGCAATTGCAGCCGATATTGTTCCAATTACTGGAGAAAATCGTGTTTTGGCTTACTTCGGCTTGAAGGTAATCAATAGCGAGCCAAGACCTGGAATTAAGGCTTTGGTGCACCAGGTAAAAAAGAAAGTTCTGGATATTACAGATGTTGTCTTTATCATTTCGCCAAGAATTAATGCCGCAGGCAGAATCAAACACGGAAATCATGCAGTCGAACTGTTAACCGAATTTGATTTGGAACAAGCGCAGCAATTTGCATCAGAAATCGAACAATATAATGCCGACCGAAAAGATTTAGATAAAAAAATCACGAAAGAAGCTTTCCAGCAGATTTTACAAAATAACG